>DATLVR010000097.1:0-198477 GCA_035577265.1 Verrucomicrobiia bacterium
AAGGCATCTTCTGATACTCAAAGTTGGGGACCGTAAGGCCTGACGCTTTAAGATGATCCCGTTACCTCACCAACTAGCTGATAGGTCGCGGGATCATCTTAAAGCGTCAGGCCTTACGGTCCCCAACTTTGAGTATCAGAAGATGCCTTCCAATAATCACATCCGGTATTAGCTACGATTTCTCGGAGTTATTCCAGACTTCAAGGCAGATTCCCCACGCGTTACGCACCCTTGCGCCACTCTCACTACCGAATATTGCTACCCGATAGTAATCGTTCGACTTGCATGTCTTATCCACGCCGCCAGCGTTCGTTCTGAGCCAGAATCAAACTCTCCGTATAAAACGTTAGTTGATTCCTGTCTGATCGTGAGACCAGACAGCATTTACTTACTTTATTTTTGGTTAAACTCCTCAAAGTCAGCCAACTAACTGGCTTACTTTGAAGGGGCTCTTACTAATCGCACAATTCAATTTTCAAAGAGCAGCAGGTGTCTAAACACCCAAAATTTTGCTCGAAACTCTCACCGCTTTATTTCCCATTCAGGGGATAAAAAAACCCGAGCGCCGATTATCGCTTTCTACTCGGCTTCTCAGATTCGAGTTTCAGGGGTGCGAACTTTATCAACTTCGCACCGATTGTCAACAGACTTTTTTAGTCAGCCGATTCGCATCTCACTTTCACCGTATCGCGACCGGCAGATGAATCTACCAGTATCGAATCATCATGCAAGAGTTTTTTTTAAATTTTTTTGATGCCGCGATTTAATCGTTAAAAAGCCCATGAAATCAGGGTTATTCCAATCCGCGCTCGGTCAATTCATCCTCGTCCAAACCCAGATAATGACCCAGCTCGTGCAAAAAAGTCGTCCGCACTTCTTCACGAAACTGTTTCACATTCGTTTCTGCCAGGCTCCAGATGTTTTCCAGATACAAAATGATCTGCGGCGGCAGCGGCACATCGTTTTCTTCCACAAACTCCGCCCCCGTAAACAAACCCAGCGTGTCCGCTGCTATCCCGTCGGCTTGCAATTCCGCATTGGGATGCCGCTCAAAGATCACCGGCACCTGCTCTGCGCGTTCGCGCAATGGCTCCGGCAAGGCCTCGATGGTCAGCTCCACTTCCGCCAGCGCAATCGCACACAACTGTTCCCAATCCGAATTCATGTCGCGATTCTGATGCGTTGTTTCCACCAATGCAATGTTCGTCCCGCTCCGCGTTTTTCGCTCGCACTTGAACGGCGGACGTCTATCGTTTGTCTCATCACACAATTTATGACGGCTTCAATTAAAAGCGCCCTTACCTGTTTTGCTGTTTTCATTTTTCAAATCGCTTTCACCGCCGCGCTTTCCGCCCAGGAAGTTCGCGTCGTGGAAAAGACGCTCACCAACGGCCTGACGCTGCTGATGGTCGAACGCCACGACGATCCGTCCGTCGCCGGCGGCTGGGTGGCGCATGTCGGCAGCGCCAATGAAAGTCCCGGCATCACCGGCATCGCCCACTTGTTCGAACACATGATGTTCAAGGGCACCACCACCATCGGCACGACCGATTATGCAAAAGACTTTGAAATCCTCGCCGAACAGGAAAAAGTCCGCGACGCGATGCGCGCCGAAGAATCCAAAATGCGCTCAACCTGGCGGCGCGGTGGCGTGGAAGACTGGCAGAAACCGGAGAACTGGACCCCGCATTATCGCGAGTTGCAAAAACAATTTCAGGAACTGGTTTTGGAGGAACGCAAATTGATCGTCAAAAACGAAATCTGGAAGCTGTATCAGGCCAATGGCGGCAACGGCATGAACGCATTCACGATGGACGACATGACCGCTTTCTTCGTCGGTGTGCCGGCGAACAAACTCGAATTGTGGATGTGGCTGGAGTCCGAGCGCATTTATCATCCGGTGTTCCGAGAATTTTACGCCGAGCGCGATGTCGTCTTCGAGGAACGCCGCATGCGCTACGATTCCACGCCGCTCGGCCCGTCTTCACAGGCTTTTAACGCGATGTTCTGGCAGTCGCTGCCTTACAGCTGGCCGACGATTGGCTGGCCTTCGGACATCTCGTCCATCTCCAAACCGCAGGCGGACGCGTTTCACGCGATGTTTTATTCCCCCCAAAACATCACGCTGATCCTCGTCGGCGATTTCGATCCGGATAAAGTCGCCGCGATGGCGGAAAAATATTTCGGCAGGATTCCGCGCGCCAAAAACAATCCGCCCGACCTCGTGACCACGGAGATGACCCAGTCCGTCGAGAAGCGCATGAACGCCGAGGTTGCCGCCAACCCGCAGGTGGACATCATGTGGCATACCGTGCCGTTCGCCCACAAGGATTCCTACGCGCTGCAGATTCTCGCGCAACTCCTCTCGACGCACACCGGCCGGCTTTACAAGGGGCTCGTGCTCGGCAGCGGCGTGGCGACGGATATTTCCGCCAGCCAGAATTCCCAGAAATGGGCCGGCTGGTTCGACATCAGCGGCGAGGCGGCGGACGGCCACACGCCGGAAGAAGTGGAGAAAGGCATCTACGCCGAACTCGATAAATTGAAGCACGACCCGGTGCCGCCGGAAGAATTGCAGAAGGTGAAAAATAATTTTGCCGCCGAGCAATACCGCCAGCTCAACTCCAACATGAACATCCTGCAAAATCTGATCTGGAACGATGGCGAGGGCGACTGGCGCGAAATCAACGCCGCCCAGCCGAAACTGGAAGCCGTCACCGCCGCCGACGTGATGCGCGTGGCCAACGAATATTTCAAGAAAGACAATCGCGCCGTCGCCATTTTCACCCGCAAACCGGAAACCGCCCCCGCTGAATCGAAATGAAAAAAATTGCCTTGTTGATTTTAACCGTTGCTCTGGCTGCGCCGTTTCAAATTGTCCGCAGCGCCGACATTGTTGACCGGCCGGAAAAGCTGTCGTTTCCGCCGCTCAAATACGATGCGCCGGTGCCGGATCAATATCGCGTGCAGCTCAAATCCGGTCCGGTCGTTTACATCGTGCCGGATCGCGAACGCCCGCTGGTGAACATCTCGGTCTATGTTCGCACCGGCAAGTATCTTGAGCCGGCGGGCAAGGAAGGCCTGGCCGAACTCACGGGCTGGCTGCTCACGCACGGCGGCGCCGGAACCAATTCCGCCGCGCAACTTGAGGAACGCGTCGCGTTTCTCGGCGCACAACTCGAATCCTCCATCGGCGACAACCAGGGCAGCGTGGGCCTCAATCTGCTTTCCAAAGATCTCGATGCCGGGCTGGGACTGTTGCGCGATGTGCTTTACGCGCCGCGTTTTCAGGACGACAAAATTGCCCTGCGCAAACAACAAACGCTGCAAGGCATGAAGCAGCGCAATGACGATTCCTCCGCCATTGAAGACCGCGAAGCCGACTACCTGGCGCACGGCGAAAAGTTCTGGGCGAACCGTTATTCCACCAGCAATTCCATTGATTCCATCACGGCCTTGGACATTGAGAAATTTCATTACGCCTGGTTCTGGCCTTCAAACTTTGTCGTCGCCATCACCGGCGATTTCGAGCGGGACGCGATGCTCGCCAAACTGGAAAAACTCTTTGCTGGCGGCCCCGAAAATGTCCCGATGGACCATCTCGTTGCCGGCGGAGCGCCGCCGCCGATTCCCACCAACATCGTCTTTGCCGCTCCGGGCCTTTATCTCGTGAATAAACCGGATGTGGATCAGGGCCGCGTTTCGCTCATGCTGCCCGGCATCCAGCGCGGCAACCCGGATTATTACGCGGTCGTCATCATGAACAACATTCTTGGCGGCGGCGGATTCACGTCGCACCTGATGAACCGCATCCGCTCGGACGAAGGGCTGGCCTACTCGGTTTATTCAAGTTTTCAAGCCGGTGTTTATTATCCGAGCACGTTCACCATCGGTTTCCAGTCCAAGTCGCGCACGGTCGCCTACGCCTGCGCCATCGCATTGGAGGAAACCAAGCGCATGTCTGCAGAGCCGGTGAGCGAGGCGGAGTTGAATCTCGCCAAGAAAGGCATCATCGAAGGGTTCCCGAATTTCTTTAACACGAAGGAAAAAATCGCCGAGCAGTTCGCGCAGGACGAATTCACGGGCCGTCATGCGAAAGATCCGCAATTCTGGAAAAATTTCCGCGCCAACCTCCAGGCCGTGACCGAGCAGGACGTGTTGCGCGTGGCGAAGAAATACCTGACGCCGGATCAGTTCGCCGTGCTCGTGGTCGGCAACGAGGCGGAGATCCTGCTTGGCTACCCGACGCATCCGGTGGATTTGAAGAGGCTGTTCGGCTCCTTCCACGAATGGCCCCTGCGCGACCCGATGACGATGCAGCCACTCGCGCCGACAAAGTAAAAACGGCAGCGGCATAGTTTGGTTGTCCGCCCTCGCCCTGACCCTCTCCCCCGGGGAGAGAGGACAACCAGCGCATACTTACATTTTCTCGGATGACCGTCCGGCCAATCCCACTGCTGGTATTTCCACAAGAGCGGCGCGGGATTCCCCCTCTCCGCTCCATTTCCCTCGCCCATCCGATGGGAGAGGGTGGTCGCAGGCCGGGTGAGGGTTTAATAGTTGGAAGAGGGCCGGGGTGAGGTGAGGTTTCCCGCTGTCGGTGATGAATGGCGGTGGCTGTTGGCAAGGAGCGGCGACAAGCGCATAATTGCGTAGCGGCGTCCGGCAGAGCGCCGCAGTCTTAAATCTTCCCCAAAATGCGGCTCTCTACCGAGGAGCCGCTACGCTGCCGGGATTACCTTGGTGCAACACAATAGATTCCAGTGGACGGCGGCACGGTCTTCACCTCATTATTTGCCGCGCAGTGATGAGGTCACCCATTCCATCCATCAATCCGAAATGAAGCCTGAATCAAAGCCGCCGACTTCCCCGGTCCTGGATTATCTCGAACAACTTCGCCGCGAATTTGCCGCCATTAAAGATGGCGACGTGGCCACTTACATTCCGGGGCTCGCCAAGGCGAATCCGAACTGGTTTGGCATCTGCCTGGTGACCGCCACCGGCACCGTCTATGAAGTCGGGGATTCCGACGTCCCGTTTACCATCCAATCCATTTCCAAGCCGTTCGTTTACGGACTGGCGTTGGAAGACAACGGCCGGACGGAAGTTTTGAAAAAAGTCGGGATGGAGCCGACCGGCGACGCGTTCAATTCCATCAGTCTCGAACCCGGTACCGGCCGGCCGCGCAATCCGATGATCAACGCCGGCGCGATTGCGACCACCTCCCTCATCGCCGGGAAATCCGCGCCGACCCGCCTGCAACGTCTGCTCGACATGTTCGCCAATTATACCGGCCGCAACGCGGTGGTGGATGGCGAGATTTACCGTTCCGAGAACGAGACCGGCCATCGCAACCGCGCCATCGGCCACATGCTGCGCAACTTCGACATTCTCACGAGTGACCCGATCCCTTCGGTGGAACTCTATTTCCAGCAATGCTCCGTGTCCGTGACCGCGCGTGATCTCGGCGTCATGGCCGCGACGCTGGCGAACCGGGGTATTAATCCCATCACCGGCAAGCAGGCCATCCGCGGCGAATACGTCGAAAGCGTCCTCAGCGTGATGGGTTCCTGCGGCATGTATGATTATGCCGGCGAATGGATTTACAAGATCGGGATGCCGGCCAAGAGCGGTGTTTCCGGCGGCATCATTGCCGTGCTGCCTGGACAACTGGGCATCGGCGTCTTCTCGCCGCCGCTGGACGCGCGCGGCAACAGCGTGCGCGGCATCCGCGTGTGCGACGCCATTTCGCGGAATTTTGACCTGCACCTGCTGAACCGTCCGACCATCGGCAAGTCCACCATCCGCTTGAAATTCACCGGGGCGGAATTGAATTCCAGCCGGGTGCGGACCGCGGAGGAAAGCCAGTTGCTGCGCGAACTGGGTGGCGGCATCAAAGTTTACCAGCTTCAGGGCTATATCACGTTCACCACCGCCGAGGCCGTCATCCACGACGTCATGGAAAATTTTGCCGGCACGGAAAAATTGATCTTCGATTTCAAGCGCGTGCTGACCCTCAATGAAAGCGCCTGCCGGTTGTTTTACGAAATCCTGCTCAAGCTGTCGGCGCAGGACAAGCCCGTGCTCTTCACCCATGCGGGCCACCTTTCATTGTTGCGGCGCTACCTGAGGGTCAGGCTGGGCAAGCGCTTTGAGAAGCTGGTTCAAATGTTCGATGACAACGACCTTGCCCTGGAATGGTGCGAGAACCGGCTGCTGGAAAACCTTCTGCCCGCCCGTCCCAAGGGACATCGCGCCAGCGTCGTGGAATACGAACTCTGCAAGAATTTCACGGCAAGCGAACTGAAACATTTCTCGTCGTTTCTCAAACGCCGCTCCTGCAAGTCGGGCGAAACCATCATCAACATCGGCGATGAAGCGCGGGAAATGTTCTTCCTGGCCCGTGGCAGCGTGAGTGTGTTCGTGCCCCAGGTTGGCGGTTCCCGCCGGCGGCTCGCCACCTTCTCTTCCGCGATGGTTTTTGGCGAAATGGCCTTGGTTGACGGCGCTCCCCGCTCGGCTGTGATTGTCGCCGATAACGAGGCGATCTGCGATGTCTTGACGTTGGAAAACTTTGAACAGCTCGGCGTCACCCACCCCGCGATCAAAATCAAACTGCTCAAAAATCTCAATTTGAGCCTCTGCCATCGTCTGCGGAAAGCCAACCGCGAATTAAGTTTGTTCGATTGAACCACCCGTCCCCTGGCGGTCATGGCTAAAAACGGCCAACCCGGCGGCGCGTGTCAGCGGCCCTGATTAAACTTGGAAACAGCAGTAGAAACCACGAAACACACAAAAGCGACAAGGCATAACCGAACCTCTCTATTTCACCCGGAGGGTGAATGTGGGAATGGAGACAAAACCGGCATTTTATCCTTTGTTTTCGTGTGTTTCGTGGTTCATCCCTACTGCGGATTTTAGGTTAAATTCAGGGCCTCAACGTCAGATCACAATTTGATCCCTTTCCTCAGACATTCGCATTGAATTTGCCTGCGGATGGTTCGTCCTTGCGCTGAGCATTTGAACATCCGGGCCTTGGGGTTGGAAAACTTTTATTCGCGCGAAGCAATTTCGAGCGTATTTTGATTTCTGCGTGTCAAACCGCAATTGGTTTAACTCTAAAAAATATGGACATAAATAACGCTACCAAGAACGTCCTGAACTCGGACGTTGAAATCAAAGGCAACCTCAAATTCGCCGGCGAACTGACCTTCGAAGGCAAGTTGGACGGCGAAATCAACACGGAAGGCAACCTGAACCTTGGCGACAGCGCCGTCATCAACGGCAACATCACCGCGCAGTCCGTCGTCGTGCGCGGCAAGGTCAACGGCAACATCAACGCGAAGGAGAAGATTGAGATCAAGGCCAAGGCCGAGGTGTTCGGCGACATTCGCGCCACGAAACTCGCCATCGAGGAAGGCGTGACGTTTGTCGGCAAGACGGAGGTCAACCCGAACAAGGTTGCGCCCACCGCCCCGCCGTCACGGCCCGCCGAACCGCCCAAAACCCCGGAACTGCTCAAGCGCTGACCGTCGCACGGCGCAACCCGAATTGAATGCCGGCAACGAAACAGGACAAGGTCCTGGTGGCCTGCCCCCATTGCGGCCACCAGCAGCCTGAACCGCGCTCCGCCTTTTCGACCAATTGCAAAAAGTGCGGCGAGCATTTCCACGTTCAGGAAGCCCTCAAGCCGGCGGCCAGGGCGCGCGAACGCCCGCTGGATTTGCGGCGCATCGTCTGCTTTGAATGCGGGTCGGAACTCGACGTGCCGGTCAGCGCCGAGTCCACCATGTGCAAGCGGTGCAGCCGTTATCTGGACCTGCACGATTATCACATCGCCAACGCCGTCGCCAAAAACTTCAAGACCAAGGGCCGGTTCGTGGTTGAACTCAAAGGCAATGTTTTCAACAGCGAAACCGTCGGCGGCGAGGTCGTCATCAAGGGGAAATTCCTCGGCAAACTGGCCGCGGAACGGTCCCTGACGATTTATTCCACCGCCGAGATCAAGGGCAGCCTGAGCGCCGCGCACCTGATCATCCCGGCGGAAAATCATTTCCGCTGGCCGGACCTCCTGAACATCGGCACGGCGGAAATTGCCGGCGAACTGGCGGCGAATCTGCACGCGACCGGCACCGTCACCTTGAAATCCACGGCACGCTTCTTCGGCAATCTGGATGCCGCGCATCTGGTGGTGGAAACGGGCGCCGTGGTCGTCGGGAAAATGAACATCGGCTCGGCGGCGGGCAACCGGCAACCCCGGCTGCTGTGACTCCGCGCTTGCAAACCTCGCACAATCCGCTTGGATGAATGCATGTTTCCTTACATCGCACTGGCCAAAGATAAAACCTGGCAGCCCGGCCCCTACCCCGGCGTCGAGCTGATGGTGTTGCACAAGCATGCCGACACCGGTGGCGTCGTGGTGCTGCGCAAATTCAAGGCCGGCCACATCATCCCCGCCCACACGCATCCGGAGGCGAACGAATGGGCTTACGTCCTCTCCGGCGAATGGGAGGAAGCGGACGTGACCTACACCACCGGCGCCTTGTTCTTCGCGCCCAAAGGCACCCGGCACGGCCCGCACGTCGCCCGCACGGAGGTCATCAGCCTCACCACCTTTGACGGCCCGCTGACCGTGGCGTGATTACGGCGTTAGTGGCACGGATTGGAACGCCGGGCACCGTTCCGGCTCGAAGATGATCTCTCTCCCACTGGCCGAGACGGTGCTCGGCGCTCCGCCCAAGCCGCGCATCCGGTCCACCATCATAATTGCGCTGGCAGTCCGGAAAACAGTTCTCTATCGTCGCCGTAAGCAGACAGAACAATTCAACTCAACCTTGGAACATTATGAATTCATTGGCCCCTTTCTTCACCCGATTTGCCGGCTGGACCGGAATGGTTGTCATTCTTGCCGCCCTGGGTTCCACCGGCTGCAAGTCGCTCGACGAGCCGGCCTCGGCCAGCTTCGCGTCGGTGGTCATTTACAATCAGACCCCCGATAAAATCCGTCAGGCGGCCGACAGCGTGTTTGCGAACAACGGCTATCAGTCCATCCAGAACCCCGATGGCACCCAGGTTTATGAGAAGGAGGCCACCAAGGGCGAACAGATGGCCTATGCCGGATTTGTCGGCGCGCATGAAGGCGTGCGCACCATCGTGCGCGTCCGCATGGGCATCCAGCCCCAGGGCGCCAACGCCTACCTGCTCTCCTGCAAAGCCTTCGTCGTGACCAACCCCGGCGATTTCGTCAGCGAACAAACCTATCCGCTGTATGGCTGGCAGAGCGGGCCGTATCAGGATCTGCTGAACGCGATCCGGGACAACTTGAAAGTGGCCGCCATGAAGGCAGCCGGAACTCCGTGAGCACATTTCCCGTCAGCCTCGAAAAAGCGAACCAGCTCGCCGCGCGCATGACCGAGCTGGGCGTGCGCGAGGCCGACATCGAGGAATCCTTCGTTCGCTCCGGCGGTCACGGCGGGCAGAACGTGAACAAGGTTGCCACCTGCGTGATGCTGATTCACCGGCCGACCGGCGTGCAAGTGAAATGCCAGGAAACCCGCCAGCAGGGACTCAACCGCTACATCGCGCGCCGCCTGCTGCTCGACAAGATCGAGGAAAAACAAAAAGGCTTCGTCGCCGCGCAACGTGCTGAGATCGAAAAAATCCGCCGCCAGAAACGCAAACGCTCCCGCCGCGCCAAGGCCCGGATGCTCGACGCCAAATCCAAAAATGCCGCCAAGAAATCCGCCCGCCGTTCGGTGGGGACGGATTGACGCTGTAAACATCGGGACCATTCTTCACAATGCCGTCGGCACCGGCGGAATGTGCGGCTGGCCGGCGAGGCCGGGCTTGTGCCAGACTTTCAAAAACATCCGTGAATAGACTTTGTTCGGGATGGCCGGCGCGTGCGTGCTTAATTCCCCCCACTTGAGGCGGACGGATTTCATGTCGCTTTCCGCCACGGTGGCACCGTCAGGAATGACCGCGATGATCTGTTCCAGCTCGCGCCGCAACTTGCCGAATTCCGTTGCGGCATTTTTATGCTTCCCGGAACGTTCCGAATAGCGCAGGAATGTTTGCAGGCTCGCGAACACCGTCACCGCCAGGCTCAGGATGATGGCAAAACTGCGCGCCCACCAGACGCTGGATTCGTTGAGGCCCGAGATAAACGCCGTGCCCGCCAGCGCCGACAGGATCACGGTCGGATACCCGAGCAGCCGGTGATACGCTTCAAAGAGCTTGGAGCATTCGTAGTGCGCGAGGACATTGATGCGGATGCCCGCGTGCCATTCTTGGATCAGTTCATTCGATTTCATGCGGATAGGCTAGGGCAGCAGACCGGACAAAGGCTGTCCGACCGGCAAATAATTCGGGACGGGAATTGCCGCATCACACGGTTGAAGCTAAGCTGAGTCCCGCATGACAGGAGTGGTGGAAATTTTTGTCGGGTTGCTGCTGGCCGTGGCGATTTTCGCCCTGGTGGCGCGCAAACTTCACATTCCGTATCCCATTCTGTTTTTGATGGGTGGGCTGGTGATCGGTTGGATTCCCAAGCTTCCCCAGGTCCGGCTCAGTCCCGATCTGGTTTTTCTGTTTTTCCTGCCACCACTGCTGTATCCGGCGGCGCTGTTCACCTCGTGGCGCGATTTCCGCGCGAACCTCCGCCCCATTTCCCTCCTCGCCATTGGCCTCGTCCTGTTCACCACGGTGATCGTCGCGTTCCTCGCGCATTATTTTCTCAAGCTGCCGCTCGCCGCCGGCTTCGTGCTGGGGGCCATCATTTCGCCGCCCGATGCCATCGCCGCCACCGCCATCGCCGAACGATTGAATGTCCCACGGCGCATCGTCACGATTCTGGAAGGCGAAAGCCTCGTCAACGACGCCACCGCCCTGGTGGCGTATCGTTTCGCGGTGGCGGCGGTGGCGACCGGCTCGTTTTCATTGGCCGTCGCCAGCGTGCAGTTCTTCATCGTGGGTCTCGGCGGCATTTTGGTGGGCTTGGGCGTCGGCTGGCTGGCTGCGCAGTTTCACAAGCGCGTGGATGATGCGCCGATTGAAATCACGGTTTCGCTGCTGACGCCCTTCGTCGCCTATTTGTCCGCCGAGCGGCTGGGTGTTTCCGGCGTGCTCGCGGTCGTCACGGCGGGTTTGTCGCTCGGCTGGCGCATGCCGGAACTCATCAGTTACCGCACGCGGCTGCAGGGCGGACCGGTTTGGGCCATTGTGGAATTCCTGCTGAATGGATTTGTGTTCATCCTTATCGGCCTCCAGCTGCCGGAAATCCTGCGCCGGATCCACGAGCATTCTGAATATACGGTTGGCGCCCTTGCCGGTTACGCCTTGGTCATCAGCGTGGCCTTGATCCTCATCCGCATCTTGTGGGTTTTCCCGGCAACGTATCTCCCGCGACTGATCTTCAAAAAGCTCTGCGCCAGGGATCCCTATCCCGACTGGCGGCACGTCACCGTTGTCGCCTGGACGGGGATGCGCGGGGTCGTGTCGCTCGCCGCCGCGCTGGCGTTGGACGACGCGCTTCCGGGCCGTGACTTGATTTTGTTCCTCACCTTCATGGTGATCCTGGCCACGCTGGTGGTGCAGGGCTTGAGCCTGCCCACCCTGATCCGCTGGCTGGGCATCAAGGACGATGGCGCCGCCCAACGCGAGGAGCACGAAGCCCGGCTCCAGGCCAATCGTGCCGCGCTCGTCCGGCTTAATGAAATCGGGGAACGCGACCCAACCAAGGCCGACGTCTTGCAACGCCTGCGGATTGAATACGAAGATCACATTCTCCAGTTGGAAGGGGATGAACTAAAAAGTGCCGGCACGCCCTTGCGCCGCTTTTCCTCCGAATACGAACGGCTCTCGCACGAGGCGCTCCAGACGGAACGCAACACGATCATCCAACTCCGCAACCGGGACATCATCAACGATGAGGTGCTGCGCCGGATCCAGCGGGACATTGACCTGGCGGAAATCCGATTGCAGCAAAATCCCTGACGACACTCACGCGGCTGTTCCATCAACGCGGCCTGCGGTCCATAGAAAAGATAATCACCGATTCCATGCGTGTGATCGGTGCAAATCTGGTAAGCTGCCGTTCCATGAACATCCTGATCGAAGACGCGGAGAAGCTGGAATATCTCACCAGCAACAACGAGTGGACCAAAAATGTCGGCAAGGGCAAAGATTTCCGGGCCACGGGCGACGCCTTTGCCGCGGCGAAAAAAGAACCGATGGGCCGGTTCAACATCGTCGGTTATTTCGCCGAAACGAAGCAGTTCATCAACTTGAATCACGGCAAGGGCAAGGGATTGCCGGAAGCCGGCGCGGTTTAGAAATTATTTCCAGCCGGCCGCGCCCGCCCTGCTCGTGCACCGGCGCGGCAGGTTCGTGTTTGAGCAATAGCGCCGGCTGGGGAAGATGGATTCAACCGGCCGCAACCGCGCCCGGAAACGCCGGGCCCACGCGCCCGCCAGCGCCAGTCCGATCAATGCTTTCCCGGAGTATTCAGTTTGATCATGACCAGACAAAGGGCGCCGCACACCACGATTAATACCAGCACGGTCAGGTAAATGCTCTGCATCCGCCGGCGCCGCAAATCCGGCGGCAAGTTTGGAAACAACCGTTGTCCAAGCTGAAACCTCATGGGAGTTGGTTCCTTTTACGCCGTGCAGCGCGCCGGTTCAAGGCAACACTTTGTCCGGATTCTGCCGGTCAACCAAACTATTGAGACTCGCGCCTGTGGGTAACGCAGCGCAGGCTTCAATGTTCTGATTCACGAAACGCGTAAAACCTCCACCCCGCGTTGCCGGTTCGCGCTGAAGCGGCATAAATGCCGCGCGCCGCTCCCGCTCTCCCGGTGTCACTCTCATTTACGAGCCTCAATAAAAGCCTGGCGCGTGGCGGCGGGTGGAAACAATTAGTTCCCGTCTGTGGTTGACAGAATGGCTGGCGGGTGGAAATCTTGGCGCGTTCCCCGAAGCAACCCACGCCATTAATGCCGACCCGAACCGCCACGAAAATACGGCTGCTGCAAATTGCGCTGCTGCTAATAATTTTTTCAATCATGTCAGCCCGGGCGCAAACGCCGGCGGCGACCAATCCTGATGTGGAGGCGATCCGCAAGGAAATGCAGCAGATGCGGGCGGATTACGAACAGCGCATTCACGCGTTGGAAGAGCGGTTGCAAAAAGTTGAAACCGCGGCGGCGACAAATGTGGTGACCAACACCGTCATTGTCATCGACACCAACGCCGAGCCCACGATGGCCGAACGCGGCATGGCCTTCGCCAATCTCCAGTTCAAAAGCGACGCGGAGTCGCGGGGAATGACGCTGGCCCAGACAAACCAGGTCTTCAAGGACCGGGTGCAAAAGATTCTCAACGACTTCATCGACTTCAACGGTTACTTCCGTTCCGGCTACGGCCGCGATGATCAGGGCGGCCCGCAGCCGGCGTTCCAGGCGCCCGGCGCGTTCGCCAAATACCGGCTCGGCAACGAAGCGGAAACCTACGGCGAACTCATCTTCGGCAAGAACTGGTATGTGCCGGATCTGTTTGCGCCCGATGCCCCGCCCCGCCCCGACGGCACGCCCACCGGTCCGATTGCACGCACGCAGGTGCGCATCGCGTTCTACGACGCGTATTCCAACGTCGGTTCCGGCAGCACCTTTCAGACGTCGCTCCCGGAAGCGTGGGCGGAGATCGGCAATGTTTTTGCCGCGCAGCCGGAGTTGAAATTTTGGGCGGGCAATCGTTTCTACCGCCGGCAGGACATCTGCATCGACGATTTCTTTTTCTACAACATGAGCGGCGGCGGCGGCGGGGTGGAAGATTATGAGACGCCCATCGGCAAAATGGCGCTCGCGTGGATCGGCAACGGCCAGCAGAGCGGCGTGTATTCGTCCGACATTGTCATCCAGCCCGATCCCAGCAACGAGGCCGGGTTCAGCAAGCAAAGCGTTGTGCTGAGCCTCTACGACGTGGAACTGCCGTGGGGCAAGGGCGAGCTCGGACTCGTGTTCGCTTCGGAAAACAGCGGCAAAAATGCGCTCGGCCAGCAGGCCCCCGATTCGCAGGGTGGCGCGCTGACGTTCATCCACACGCACGAAAAATTTCTCAGCGATGACGGCTTCAATAAATTCTCCCTGCAGATCGGCAACGGCGCAGCCAAGACGTTCACCTCCGGCTTTGAAACCGCGACCCTGACCAACGGCACGTTCATCATTCCCGACGAGCCGCATTCCTGGCGGTTTCGCGCGACGGAGAGTTTCGTCGCACAGCCGTGGGCGAACATCTCCATCAGCCCGGCCATCGTCTATCAATACACCGATTACAATAACGCCCAGGGCGACCGTCAATGGATCTCCGCCGGCGTGCGGCCGATCTATCATTTCAACAATTTCTTCAGCCTCGCCTTTGAGTCGGGCGTGGATCACGTGGACGATTCGGGCATCAACCAGAGCGGCACGCTTTACAAATTCACGCTGGCCCCGCAGGTGTCCTTGGGCGACAAATTCTTCAGCCGGCCGGTCATCCGCGCCTACGTCACCTACGCGACCTGGACCCAAAGCTACAAAGGCTACGTGGGCGGCAATGATTTCATGAACGACACCGATGGCCTGACGTGGGGCATGCAGATGGAAGTCTGGTGGTGACCCGGCACAGAAAAATGCGTCAGTCGAGGTTTGACCTCCCCACTGACGCGCTTGAATTTTCACAAGACGGAACCCCTGCAAACCAACGTCAACGTAGCGGCGTGTCGGCAGACCGCCGCATTTCCCCATTCAATTACAGATGCGGCTCTCTGCCAAGGAGCCGCTACGCCGGAACGGCCCGGGCCGCGCGGTCGGCCTTGCGCTGGCTCAAGTTTTTGAAAAATTCAAAGCCTTCGCGGCTGCGGCGCACGAGGACGTCCTTGTCTTCCAACATCGTCTTGATGATGCGCAGGATGGGTTTCGGACGCATGTAGAAACCGTGATAAAACCGGTCCACTTCCTCCGCAATCTTGTCTTTGCTCAAACCGGGATACTCCAGCGAGCTGGCCTGCATCCCGCCGGTTTCCACGAGGTCAGTCTTGTCCTTGTTGGTGAACCAGCCGTTCTGTTTGGCCATCTCATACAGCTCCGTGCCGGGATACGGCGCGGCGAGCGAGACCTGGATGCTGAACACGTCGAGTTCCTTCGCAAAATCCATCGTGTTCTGGATGGTCTGCTGCGTTTCCACCGGCAGACCAAGAATGAACGTGCCGTGGATGAGAACGCCGGCCTTGTGGCAGTCCTTGGTGAACTGCCGCATCTCCGCCATCGTCACGCCCTTTTTGATGCGCGTCAGGATGTCGTCGTTGCCGCTTTCGTAGCCGACCAGGAACAAACGGAGCCCGTTGTCCTTGAATTGCTTTATCGTGTCGTAATCAAGGTTCGCGCGGCTGTTGCATGACCAGGTGAGGCCGAGCGGCGCAATCTTTTTGGCGATCTCGCGGGCGCGCGGCAGGTTCGCGGTGAACGTGTCGTCATCGAAAAAATACTCCTTCACTTCGGGGAAAACTTTTTTCGCGTGGGCCATTTCGTCGGCGACGTTCTGCGCGGAACGGACACGATACTTGTGGCCGCCGATGGTCTGCGGCCAGAGGCAGAACGTGCATTGGGCCGGGCAGCCGCGTCCGGTATACAGGCTCATGTAAGGATGCTGCAGGTAGCCGTTGAAATACTTCTGGATGTCCAGGTCGCGGCGGTAAACGTCCGCCACCCATGGCAGCACATCCATGTCATGGATCAATTCGCGCTCGGCGTTGTGCTTGATCTTGCCGTCCTTGTCCTTGTAGGAAAGTCCGTTGATGCCCGACAAGTCGCGGCCTTCGGCAACTTCCTGGCAGGTGTAATCGAATTCCTTGCGACCGACCCAGTCAATCGCGGGCGAGGCCTTGAGCGTTTCCGTGGGCAGCACGGCGGCATGCGCGCCGACGAAGCCGATTTTCGTGTCGGGCTGCTGCGCCTTGATCGCCTCGGCCACCTTGCAATCATTGCGCAACGACGGCGTGCTGGTATGGATGATGACGTGATCGTATTCCCTGGCGATCTTGAGGCATTCATCCTTCTTGATGCCATGCGGCGGGCAGTCGAGCAAACGGCTGTTGGGCACGAGCGCGGCGGGCTGCGCCAGCCAGGTCGGATACCAGTAGCTGGTCACTTCGCGCTTCGTCTGGTAGCGCGCGCCGGCGCCACCGTCGTAGCCGTCAAAACTCGGAGGGGATAGAAATAATGTTTTGCTCATAAACAAATCACTAATCACTAATCAAATCAACGACCCAAAATATAAACCGCCCAAAGCAACTGCATCAATCGTTTTTTTGCCCATGCGGAACCGGTTGATGCGGAGGGTGAACCTCCTGCACCCGGACGCGGCTCGCCAGCCAGAGGCTGATGAAACTGGCGATGACGGCGAGCCAGCCGAGCTTGTCATAATGGACCAACTGACCCGAGGGCGACCGGGTCACGATCCAGCCGCCGATGCTGGAGGTGATGCCGGAAGTGAGATCGCGCGTGCAGCTCGTCAGGCTCATGAACGAACCGCGCCGTTGCGACGGCACGGCCAGTGACAGGATGGCTTGCGCAGGGATGAATCTGCCGCTGGCGAACGTAAAAAATAATCCCGCTAAAATCAGCACTCCCCAAACGGGCCTTGGGCCGGAAGTCGCGATCGAAAGCGTCACGACGCTCGCCACGACAATCAAGATGGCGAAAACGCGCAGCCGGCCAAACTTGTCGGCCAGCCGCCCGCACAAGGGCGCGGTCAGCGCCGAACAAATCCCGCCAACCATGTAAATGAGGAACAATTTATTTTCCGGCAGACCGGCATTGGAAACGAGGTAAGGCGCGAGCAGCGGGATGACGGCGAAATGCCCCATCACGAGCGCGGACATGAACAGCAGGGCGCGTCCGGCATTGGCATCGCGCAACAACTCAAAGAACGCCTTGAAATGATGCACCGGCGTGTCGTTCAAATGCGCGCGGATCGGCGGCAGCGTGGCATAAATCATCAGCCACACCACCACGCCCACCCCCGCGATCAGAAAGAACGGCATTTCCCAGCGGAATTTTTGCGCCAGATATAATCCGAACGGCACGCCCAACGCCGCCGCAGCTGCAAATGCGGCCATGATGACGCCCATGCCCGAAGCCCGGCGCTGCGGCGGCACGATGTCGCCGACGATGGCCATGATGGTGGCGCCGGAAACGCCGCCGAACGCGCCGCAAATGCAACGCGCCACCAGCAGCATTTCCGCAGTGGTTGAGAAAGCGCAGGCCAGCGTGCCGACGAAAAAGCCGGCATAGGCGAGGAGCAAGACTTTCCGCCGGTCGAAGCGGTCCATGAACGGCGCGGTGAGCAGACCGACCACGCCCGCGCTGATGGTGTAAGCCGCGACCAAGTGACTGAATTGGCCCGGCCCGATGGCCAGCTGCCGCATGAGCTGCTCGCCCAACGGCATGATGACCATGAAGTCCAGAATGTGAGTGAACTGCACCGCTGCCAGCAACAACAGCAACGTGCGTTCAGAATATCGGGACGTGGGCACGACGCTTAAGCGCTGAGCCCGGCGGCGAAAACCGCCGGCTCGCCTTGATCAAGACTTCTTCGCGTCCTTGATTTTCGCCAGCAATTCATCGCGTTCGGTTGTTTCACCGGTGCCGCAATGGCTGGCGACGTGTGCCTCGTGATGAACTTCGTTGGAGAAGGCGCCACGCGCGCCGGCGGCGGGAGAGTTGATCGCCGCCTTCGCCTCGGCCAGATGGCCTTTGCCGATGGTCACGCCGTTGAACGCGCGCTTCATCAATTCCGGGGAGGACGGGAACGGCTTCGGTTTGGCGCCGAAGTTGTATTTGATGTTTTTCCAGTTGTCGCCGGACTGATAATTCGTGCCGAGAGCGCCGCTCGGATCGTAGCCGCAATGCACCATGCAATGTTCGCAGCGCGGATCGCGGGCCACGCCATTGACGACGCCGTATTTTTCCCATTGCACCTTCGAAAGCATTTCCTGATAGCCGCCGTAATGACCATCGGTCATCAAATAGCACGGCGCCTTCCAGCCCTTGACGTTGAACGTCGGGATCGCCCACGCGGTGCAGGTCAGCTCGCGCTTGCCGGCGAGGAATTCCTGATACACCGGCGTGCCAAAAATGGTGAACGCCTTGCCCCATTGCTCGATCTTGGCGAATTTCTGACGCGTCATGTCGCGCGTGAGGAAGAACTGCTTCGGATCCTTGCCGAGGCGCGAAACCATGTCCTTCTTGGCCGCATCGTAATCGTAGCCGGGCGAAATCGTATGGCCGTCCACTTCAAGCGAGCTCAAATACTTGAACATGTCCTCGATTTCCTGCACGTCGGTTTCCTTGTAGACCGTCGTATTGGTGGCGACCTGATAGCCGATGATCTTCGCCATCTTGATGGCTTCAACACATTCCTTGAACACGCCTTCGCGTTCAACGATCAGGTCGTGCGTGAATTCCAAACCGTCCACGTGAACGTTCCAATACATCCATTGCGTCGGGCGGATGACGGATTTTTTCCGCGCGGCTTCGTCGGATTTGCGGATGACTTCGGCTTCCTTCTCGGTGATCAGTTTGCCGTCGAGCAGTTTCCTGAGTTTCGGCTCGATTTCCGGCGAATAAACCGACGCGAGGTAATCGCGCATTTTTTTCCGCATGAACATCCCGTTCGTGCAGATGTAAAGCACGCGGCCCTGGTCGAGCAGGCCGTTGATGAGTTCCTCGATCTTGGGATAAATCAGCGGTTCGCCGCCGCAGACGGATACCATCGGGGCATCGCATTCGATCGCGGCCTGAAGGCATTGCTCCAGCGGCACCATATCCTTGAGGCTGGTGGAATATTCTCGAATACGACCACACCCGGTGCACGTCAAATTACACGTATGCAGCGGTTCGAGTTGAAGCACCATGGCAAACTTCGGCGTCTTGCGAAGTTTGTGTTTGATGATGTGACTGGCAATTTTCTTTGTCAGCGCAAATGGGAAACGCATAGTTATTTGGTCGTGGCTACCTCGGTCGGGATTGCCGGAAATGCAGCCGGTGCATTCGTGCAAGCCGGGTCAGCCTTTATAAAAGAACCGATCCCCGGTAGAAAGAAATCGAGAGGTGAAACGCTTTTGCTCGCGTTGATGCCGCTGCAACCTGCAGCGCACAACGCGATTACCGCCAGCATTGCCAGCCGCAGCAAATTCCGTTTTAATCTCACTAGGGGATTATAAAACACCCTGACGTGATGGCAACTGCTAATTCTAAAACACGACCGGCGGCGGGGTGGAAGGTCATCACCGCATTTTTGATGTTTGTCGCCGGAATGATTTCGGCCGACGAGGCGCAACGTAAAAACTTCACCGCCCATGCCAGCGCGGAATTTCAGCAAGCCCAGACCCGGTTCCAGGCGGATGCCGCCAATCCCACCAACGCCTGGCTGTTTGCCCGCGCGGCCTTTAATTACGCGGAGTTTGCGACCAGTGACGCCCAACGCGCCGCGCTCGCCGAGCAGGGCATCGCCGCGTGCCGTCAACTCGTCGCCCGCGATCCGAAATCGGCCGCGGCGCACTATTATCTGGCCATGAACCTCGGCCAGCTGGCACGCACGAAATTTCTCGGCGCCCTGAAACTCGTCAAGGAAATGGACCGGGAATTCAAGACGGCCGGCGAGCTGGATCCACGCCTCGACTACGCCGGGCCGGAACGGAATCTCGGTTTGCTGTATCGGGACGCACCGGGCTGGCCGGCAAGCATCGGCAACAAGCGCACGGCCCGCCATTATTCGGAACAGGCCACCAAGCTCGTGCCCGATTATCCCGCCAACCATCTGAATCTCGTCGAATCGTATTTGTTATGGGACGAACGCGACGATGCCAAACGTGAGCTGAAAGTTCTCGACGCGATCTGGCCGGCGGCCCGGACAAATTTAACCGGTGAAGCCTGGGCGGCAAACTGGGACGACTGGGCCACCCGCCGGGAAGCCGCACGCAAGAAAATCAATGAGACCGCCACACATCCTTGAGCTTCCGGCCCAAACTAATGTTTGCAGCCATCACGCATTTAATCTACTCTTCCCATGCAGAAAGCAGCGTCAGCCAAACCAAACATCAACATGGCAAAAAAACTCATCGCGGCACTGACTGATACGACGTTGTTCCTCCAGGAATGGTTCGCCAATCCGCAACGGACCGGTTCGGTCGCGCCCAGTTCACCCCAGCTCGCCGCTGCCATGGCGCAATGGCTGCCGGCCAATCCCGACAGTTTTGTTTTGGAACTCGGACCCGGCACGGGTGCGGTCACCGACGCGCTGATCAAACGCGGCCTGCGCGAAGACCGGCTCGTCGCCATTGAACGAAATCCGAAGATGGCCCGGTTGTTGCGTGAAAAATTTCCGCGCGCCCAGATCATCAACGGCGACGCCTGGCATCTGGATCATCTGCTGCGCAGCCGGCGCGAACCGATTGAAAGCGTCGGCGCGGTCATCTCCAGCCTGCCACTCCTGAATTTCCCCCCGGAGGAAGCCGAATCGCTCACGCAAAAAATCCGGTCCGTGCTCGAGCCGGACGGCAACTGGGTGCAATACAGCTATCACCTCGGCAAGAAACAGGTGCGCGGCGCCGCGAGTTTCACGCTGCGCGCCTCCAAGATCGTCTGGCTGAATTTCCCGCCCGCCCGCGTCAGCGTATTTAAAAAGTAAGATTGTAGCAGCCGACGAGAGGAGGCTCCATCACCTGCTGGTTTTGCTTTGAAGATGAGCCTGGTTACCCCGGCTGCTCTGAAGGGTCGCTACGGCTTCTCCGGCACTTCAATCACGTCGCCGTCCTGCAGCCAGAGGTCGGGAGCGTTGTTGCCATTCCCGCTGTCCACACTGGAGCAATCCAGAATCCATTCCAGCTTTTTGCCCGACTTTGGGTCGTGGCGGATGACTT
Source organism: Verrucomicrobiia bacterium (assembly GCA_035577265.1). Classification (GTDB taxonomy): domain Bacteria; phylum Verrucomicrobiota; class Verrucomicrobiia; order Limisphaerales; family UBA11358; genus UBA11358. The sequence continues at coordinate 20,959 of DATLVR010000097.1, forward strand.
TCACCCGCGACAGGGCGGATTTTGACGTCAGGGCGGCACGGGCATCACCCTTGGTCAACACCGCGCCGATCTGGCTGAACATCGGCTGGAGCGGCAATGAAACGGTTTGTGCGCCGGACACCACCATTTTCACTTCGCCACGCTTGCTCCGAAAATAATCCAGCATGGACATGAACTGCGCCTGTGTCAGGTAAGTGGTTCCTTCCGCTAGCGTGTGTTCGCGTTCGGGAATTTCAACCACATCGCCAAACTCCAACGGCACGTCGCGCGAGCCATCCACGCCATTCGTCGCATTGAGCAGATTCACCGGAATGCGCTTCAACCCCGCGCCATTGGCGGACGGCCGCACAATCACGATGCCGCTCAAGTCGGGGAATTTCGTCAAAGCCTCACCAAAAATTTGCGGGCCAGAAACGTGGTAAACCTGCAACAGCAGTTCCTGCAGCGTAAAATGGTTCCAGTCGTTGGTGTTTTTTAGGAAAACCGGCGCTGAAGCACTGGCCGACGGACGGCTGATGGTGATGCGGTCCCAGTCCGGCAGATTGTCCAGCGCCCCGTGCTGGCGCAGCAGGTCGGCGAGGTTATTGATGGATGCCTCATCTTTTGGAAAAGCGGGTTTTAATGAATTTTTAAGGTTGTCCAGCAGCGTTTGTCCGCCGTTGTTGCGCATGTTGGGATCGGCCTTGTAGTTGAGCAATAGCTCCAAAACCTTGCGGTCTGGTATTCGCCCACTACCCCAACCCGTGCTCCAATGCAGCGGCGTATTCCCAAACGAAGCATCCTGTACGTTAGGATTCGCACCGTATCGCAATAGAATTTCCACAATATCTGAAGCGGAATTGTTATTAACAGCCCAAATTAAAGGCGTCCAATTCGAACTCTTGTTATTAATTTTTGTAGTCGTGTCGCGCACATCAACTTTTGCGCCAGAATCAAGCAAGGTTTCAAGGATGTTGGTATCCGATAGTGCACTGAACACCACTGGCCGCCCGTCCGTTTGTGAGTCATTCGGGTCAGCCTTGTATTTCAAAAGCAGTTCCACCATTGGAAGCTGTCCGGTGGAAACCGCAAGCGACAGTGGTGTCTTTGAATAACGAGTGTTTCCGCCGCTAAATGTGCTGCTGGATAAATCCACCTTTCCTTTCGCATTCGGCTTTGCGCCTGCTTGCAGCAATAAATCCACTGCCGCGACATTTTTTTCGTGAATGGCTGCCAGCAATGGTGCATCCGACTGGCCCGCGTTTGGGTCCGCTTTGGCTGCCAGCAGTATTTTTACAACTTCCAAACTGTCCCGCTCAACCGCGTAGCTCAACGGTGTGCGGCCCCTGGCGTCCTCCGTGTTCGGGTCAGCGCCGGCCGCCAGCAGCGCCTTGAACATTTCGGGCGATGTCTTGATGGCAAAGTTCAGCACGGTGTTGTCTTTCCCGTCTTTCAAATTGGGATTCGCCCCGGCGGCAATGAGCATCTGGACGATTTTGGTTTGCCCCCCTTGCACCGCCGAAAACAAAGGCGTCTGGCCCGCATTGTCCTTGGCGTTGGCATCCGCGCGATTGGCCAGCAGCACTTCCGCTACGGCTTGAAAACCTTTTCGCGCGGCCAGATGCAGTGCTGTGACGCCATTGTTCTCCCCTTTGAAATTCACGTTCGCACCATGCTCAATCAAAAACCGGGTCATGGCTTTGTTCCCAGCCGAAACCGCGGCCAGCAACGGTGACGCGCGCCCGGCATCAGCCAGTTCCCTGCTTTGAACTACATCGGCAGCACTGCGATTCACGTCTGCGCCATGGTCGAGCAAATACGCCGCAACTTTTAACCAGCCGCACCAGGCAGCCGTAATAAGCGGCGTGCGCGTGGCGCTCTGTCCATCTTCGCTATTGATCAAGTCCGGGCTGGTCTGAATCAGCCTTTCAATTTGCTCAATTTCTTTGTCCTCCGCCGATCTGCCGGACGCGGCCGCTTCAACCAAGCTCGCGCGCCCCGGCTTTTGTGGCGTGCCGACCAGTTCCGCGCGCAGCTTCAAGCCCTGCATCATGCCGGTGATTTTTTCCTCAATTTGCCGGTTCAATTCAGCGAGCGTCGCATCCGCTCTCTGCACATTGACGTTGTCGGTCGCATAATCAACCACCAGCAAGGCGCGCTGGGACTGCGCCTCGTAACGCTTCTTCAGCAAGGCATCCAAGGTGGTGTCGGGAATCAGTGTCGGCAGGGTTTTTTCCAGTTCCTCAAGCGGCTTGCCTTCCAGTTTTTTCAAAAGCTGTGCGTCGGAATTTTCCACCGCCGCCGTTTCCGTTTTGGCCGCGCCCATGCCCGTGAGATTCTGCCGGCTTAACGTGGCGAGCGTGGTCTGGTCGGGAAAATCACGGAGGATGCGTTGATATTGCGCGGCGGCTTCGTTGGTCTTGCCCTGCGCGCGATAACATTCGCCCAGCCGGAACACCGCCGTGGCTGCCAGTTGCCGGTCCTTGTCGAATTGCCTGGCCAGCATCGCATAATTCTCGATGGCGGCGTCGAGATTGCGGTTCGCCTGCTCCTCGAACAATCCCTGCTGCAGCAACGCGGTGAGGTTGTTGGTCTGCGCGTGAACGGCATGGGGAGTCAACGCCAGGACGCAAAGGAGCAAAGCCGCCGGCAGGGGCGAAACGCCGAGACGCAGAGGGCGCGGAGAATCGTGGAGCTTAATTTCCTTCTCTGCGAGCCCTTGGGGTCTCCGCGCCACTGCGTTTGTCCGAACCGCAAATTCAGTTTTCATGGTTGGCATCATGGTCTGGTTCAATGTTTCAGTTGTCACGCTTTTGCAAAATCGGGAAAACATTCAACAACCAACATTCAACATCGAACATCCAGTGATGACGTTCTCGCAACCTTGGATGTTGAGCGTTCGATGTTGAATGTTGAATGTTCATGCAGTCTCGAGTCTATAACCCACGCCATGCACCGTCTTGATCCAGCGCGGTTCGTCGGGATTTTTTTCCAGCTTGGCGCGCAGGCTGGCGATGTGGTTGTCCACTGTGCGCGTCGTCGGGAAAGCGGTGTAACCCCAGACGGCGTCCAGAAATTTTTCACGCGACACCGGTTCGCCCTCCGCCCCGGCCATCAGGCGCAGCATGGCAAATTCCTTCGCCGTCAGCCGCACCGGCTTTTTTCCACGCGCAGCGGTTTGCCGCGCCAAGTCAATCTCCACCTCGCCAAGTCTCAATTTCAGCGGCAGCCGGGTTTTCCGTTCCACGCGCCGCAGCAGGGCGCGCACGCGGGCGAGCAGTTCCTCGGTGCTGAACGGCTTGACGAGGTAATCGTCCGCCCCGGCGTCGAGGCCGTTCACGCGATCTTCGACCTGTCCCTTGGCCGTAAGCATCAGCACCGGCGCGGCGATGGCCAGCCGCCGCAACTCCGCGCATACCGCAAAACCGTCGAGTTTGGGCATCATCACGTCGAGCAGGATGAGGTCGGGCTTTTCGGCGAGCGTGCGCTCCAGGCCGCTCTCGCCATCGGCGGCGGTGAGCGCGCGATAGCCTTCCGCCGCCAGCAAATCCGCCAGCGCCGTGCGCATCGGCGCTTCGTCTTCGATGATCAAAATGCGTTGCATGGGGAAATCAGGATGAATGGATTCATGGATTTTTGGATGAATGTATCGCCGCGATTCAATCCACCAATCCAATAATCCATCAATCCGCTGGTTGATTGTTCCGTGTTCATCCGTGTCCATCCGTGGTTAAACTTTTGGCTGGCAACACAATGGTGAACCGGCTGCCGTGGTCAACTTCGCTCTGCACCAACACCCGCCCGCCGTGGGCTTCCACGATATGTTTCACGACGCTCAAACCGATGCCAACGCCTGGCGTCTCGCGGCGCAGCTCGGAACCCAGCCGGTAAAACCGCTCGAAAATCTTTTCCCGTTCCGCCGCCGGAATCCCCGGCCCGTGGTCGGAAACGAAGAGGTTGAGGGTTGAGGGTTGAGAGTTGAGAGCGGCCGCGCTGCCGTCTTTTTGCTTTTTTAATTTTTCATTTTTAATTTCCATCCCCACCGTCACGGTCTCGCCCTTGGCGGAATGCTTGATGGCGTTGTCAATCAAGTTGACCAGCGCCTGCTGAATCGCACGCCCGTCCACGTTCAATTCGATGTTGGGTGTTGAATGTTGAATGTTGAATATTTCCAGCTTCACGCCCCTTTCCGCCGCGTATGGTTCCATGAGTTTTACCGTGGTCCGGGTCAGCGCGACAACATCCGTCAGTTCGAATTCGTATTGCTTGCGTCCCTGTTCGATCCGGGAGAAATCCAGCACGTTCTCGATGAGCGACGACAGCCGCCGGCATTCCTGCACGATGAAATGGAAGTATTCATGTTGTTTTTCCGGCCCGGAAATTTTCCCGCGCTCCAGATTTTCCGCCATCAGCCGCACGGACGCGATGGGCGCACGCAGTTCATGCGAGACGCTGGAGACGAAATTGGATTTCATTTCGTTCAGCTGCAACTGCCGGCGGAACGCGCGCCACGCCGCCAGCAATCCCATCACTGCTGCAAACAATGTTCCCACGATCAGCAGCATAAAAAGTCCCGCCCGCCGCCGCCCGGATGAAAGCATCTGTTCCCGGCTGGTGAGGAAAAATTTCAAATCAAAACGGATGGCGTCCTGGGCAAAATCATTCCCGGCTTTTTGCTCCGCCGCCCCCAGAAGATCTTTGCCTGCGTCCGCCGGAATTCGGCTTTGCGACTGAAGCAACAAACCTTCAACGGTGATGGCGGGGCTGGCATATTCCGGGATGAAAAATTTATTTTCCGCCAGCGCCCTGGCGAAGATGGCCTCCACCACAGCACGCGGCACAAACCTGATTTCATAACCCTGGCCGGAAAGCGACACGCCTTCCGCGTCAGTCCCCGGATTCACAAAGGTCATCGGCCGAAAAACCCCCAGCGTCGCGTCGCCGTGTGTCCAATGCGACCACCACCGTGATTTCCAGGCAGGCAAAGCCGGCAGCCGCCGGAGCGTCTCCAGATCTTCCGTCGCCCGTGCCTGGCCGATCCAATATTGCCGCATCCAATAAACTTTTTCCTGCAGCACGGCGTTCGCGTTGTTGGTCAGTCCTTCCACCAGTTCGAGCAGCCGCGAGGAAACAAACGAAGGATGCCAAAAAATCTGCCACCAGACTGACTGGAGCACCACAGCCGTCAGCTGGGCATTGGTCGCCGAAAGCAGCCGGTAGCAGGCGATTGCTTCAAACGAAATGCCAGTTTCCGTGGGCAGAAAATTGGAATGTCCGGTCATTCGCTCGGGCGGCTGGAACAAATCAAAAAGCGCCCGCTGCGCGTCTGCGGACGGCTTGCTGTTCAAAAATTCCGCGCGGCGCGTTTCGATTTGCGCCGGGCTGATGGCGGCACACAGGGATTCCCACAGTTCTTGCTGTTTGGGCGAAAGTTCCCGGAACCATTTTGGCGGCACCGGGACGGCCGGGAAATCCGGCGGCTGAATTTGCCGGCCATCCGTCAGAATGTTGCCCGGTGGCGTCGCCAGTTCCTTGAGTTTCAACCCGGGATAATCGCGTTCCCATTTTTCGATGTCCGCCTGCAGTTTGGCGTCGGGGGAAACTCCGCTGGCGTCCGGCTGGCTGGCCAAGCGCAACCCCATCATCCAGGCATTTTGCAGGGTGAAAAACCGTTGAAGTTCGTCGTTGACCGGGGAACGCATCGCCCGTGCCAGGCTTTGCACGTTTTCAGCGGCGCGGTTGCGCGCGTCCTGTTCCGCCGCGCGCTCATCCTGCCGCAACGCAACCAGGCTGACGGTGGCCAGCACGGCGACCGGCAGCAGAATCAACACTCCCTGCCAGAGGAAAGTCGGCTTGCGTTGGGTTTGCGGGGCGGCCATGGGCGTTCTTTATGGCGGCAAGCCTGCCACACCGCAAGATTCAGTTGTCACGGTTTTGCAAAATCTTTTCAAAGCTCCAAGCACCAACTTCCAAGCTCCAGAGAAATTCCAAACTTCAACCACCAGACCTTTCGCGCACACTTTTTTGGAGCTTGAGGCTTGGTGATTCTGTGGCGCTTGGAATTTGGAGCTTTATCCGGCGCAATCATTCAGCCAAAGACGATTTTGCAAACCGTCACCGCCACGACCACGCTGACCAAATCCGCCGTCAATCCCGCCACCAGCGCGTGCCGCGTCCGTTTGATCGCCACCGAGCCAAAATAAACCGCCAGCACATAGAACGTCGTCTCCGTGCTGCCGTAAATCGTCCCGGCCGTCCGCGCAATCAGACTGTCGGCACCGAATTGTTTCACCAGCTCGGTGAAAAAACCGAGCGAGCCGCTGCCGCTCAATGGCCGCACTAAAACCATGGGCAAAAGATCCGTCGGGAAATGAACCAAGTTCAATACCGGCGATAGCGCGTAGCTTAACATGGCAATCCCACCCGCCGCGCGGAACATCCCCACGGCGACGAGCATCGCCACAAGATACGGGATGATGCGGATGGCCACGTCGAAGCCCTCTTTTGCGCCATCCACAAATTCTTCATAAACTTTCACGCGCCGCAAAATGGCAAACAGCGGGATCGCCGACAGCAGAAATGGAATCGAGAGCAGCGACACCGCACCAAGGATGTGAACGAAAACTGGTTCCTTCTTTTCTTGAGCCGAAAATTCCGTGCTCAAAAATCCGATTGGAGACAGACTAGGAAAAGTCGTGGATAGAAAATCACGCACCGGTTGGAAGCTGGCTGTCCAGGCGTCACGAAATGCTTGACGAAAAAACAGAAGAAAGAAAAACAGAAGAAAGGCCGTGATGATGACACTGCCCCACCATTGCATCGGTTGCAGGGTCGCCGCCTCCTTCACGACATTTTTTTCCTTCTCACTGGTAGCAGCCGACGTAAGGAGGCTCTGATCATTTCCGGCTTTTTCAACTTGCGCCTCGTCACCTCGGCTGCCACCCAGCTCTGAAATTGCCGCCAGCCGGAACATCGGCAGCCGGCTTAAAAATTTTGCCATCAGCACCCCGGACACAGCCGCGCACGCCGTGCAGATGATGGACGTGCCGACGATGGCCGTCGGGTTGGTGGAGTTGTTCGCCGCGAGGATGGCGATGGCCGTGACCGGGATGAGTTGGATGCCGCTGGTGTTGATCGCCAGAAAAGTGCACATCGCGTTCGTGGCCGTGCCGGGCCGCGGGTTGAGCGTTTCCAGATCTTTCATCGCGCGCAGGCCCAGCGGTGTGGCGGCGTTGCCGAGGCCGAGCATGTTCGCGGCGATGTTCATCAGCATCGAACCCATCGCGGGATGTTCCGGCGGGACTTCCGGAAAAATTTTCCGCATGAGCGGACGCAAGGCCCGTGCCAGCAGCGCGACCAGCCCCGCACGTTCCGCCAGCCGCATGATACCGAGCCACAGCGCCATCACGCCGATGAGCGTGAAGGAAATCTTCACGACGGCGGTGTTGGCCATGTCCAACGCCGAGTCCGAGACCTCCTTGAGCTGTCCGTTCCAGCCGCCGATGAGCACGGCGCACACCACCAGCCCGAGCCAGATGTAATTCAGCATGGCGCAGATTATAAAGAAGCGGGAAAATTCACACCGAAAAAATCCGGCCCGTCACGGACGCATCCGCACACCGCCCCCGACGGAGCGCGACCGGTCCCAGGTCGCAGCGGGCGGAAAGCACAGAACGGGTGGGAAAATCAGAAGCTGGACAATTTGAGGCTGCGCGAGCGCTGCGGGCGGGGGACCGTCCGGGGCAATGCCCGCAGGCGCCCGCCCGCCATTTATTTAGAACTATTCTAAATCTTGACGCAGCGGGTTTGCCGGTTAAGCTTCTCCTTGGCATGAGCGCCGTCACCCACAGCAAATCCGAGCAGCACTTGACCGAAAGGTTGAGTACCAGCGGCTTTCGGTTCACGCCCCAGCGCCAGCACGTCTATGAGGTGATCCTGCAAAAGCGCGACCATCCAACGGCGGAGGAGATTTTCATCCGCACGAAGAAGGCGATGCCGGAGATTTCCCACGCGACGGTTTACAACTGCCTGGATGCGCTCGTGACCTGCGGTCTCGTCCGCCAGGTGCAGTTGGAGCGGGGCGCGACGCGCTTCTGCCCGAACATGGAGGAGCATTGCCACTATTTTTGTGACGCCTGCGGCGAAGTTTTTGACGTGCCGCTGAATTCCCCCACCATGCCGGCGCCAAAGGGTTTTAAAGTGGATCATTACGACATCGCCGTTCACGGCCTCTGCGCGGCTTGCGCAGGCAAATCCAAAAAATAATTTCACATGAGCACAGCCACCGAAACAATTGAAGATCTGGTCAAGACGGAATACAAATACGGCTTCGTCACCGACGTGGAGACCGAATCCGCGCCGCCCGGTTTGAGCGAGGACACCATCCGCATGATCTCGCTCAAGAAGCACGAGCCGGAATGGCTGACCGACTGGCGGCTCAAGGCCTATCGCCACTGGCTGACGATGACCGAGCCGACGTGGCAGAAGGCGCATCACGAGAAGATCGATTACCAGGCCATCTGCTATTTTTCGCAGCCGAAACCGAAGAAAGACGCGCCCAAGAGTCTTGACGAAGTGGATCCGAAGCTGCTGGAGACCTACGAGAAGCTCGGCATCCCGTTGCGCGAACGCGGCCGGCTTGCGGGCGTGGCGGTGGACGCGATCTTCGATTCCGTTTCCGTCGGCACGACGTTCCGCAAACAGCTCGCGGAAAAGGGCGTCATCTTCTGCTCGTTCACCGAAGCGGTGCATGAACACCCCGATCTGGTGAAGAAATATCTCGGCTCGGTGGTGCCGCACACGGACAACTTTTATGCGGCGTTGAACTCCGCCGTCTTCACCGACGGTTCGTTCTGCTACATCCCGAAAGGCGTGCGCTGCCCGATGGAGCTTTCCACCTATTTCCGCATCAACGCCGCGAACACCGGCCAGTTCGAACGCACGCTGATCATCGCCGACGAAGGCGCGCACGTCAGCTACCTCGAAGGCTGCACCGCGCCGATGCGGGATGAAAATCAGCTGCACGCGGCGGTCGTGGAACTTGTCGCGCTCGACAATGGCGAGATCAAATATTCAACCGTGCAAAACTGGTATCCCGGCGACGAGAACGGCGTGGGCGGCATCTACAATTTTGTGACCAAGCGCGGCCTGTGCAAAGGCAAAAACTCGAAGATCACCTGGACGCAGGTCGAGACCGGCTCGGCCATCACCTGGAAATATCCGAGCTGCATTTTGCTCGGTGACAATTCCGTGGGCGAATTTTATTCCGTGGCCGTGACGAACAATTATCAGCAGGCCGACACCGGCACGAAGATGGTGCACATCGGCAAGAACACCAAGAGCACCATCATTTCGAAGGGCATTTCCGCCGGGCACGGCCAGAACAGCTATCGCGGCCTCGTGAAAATCCAGAAGACCGCCACGAACGCGCGCAACTTCTCGCAGTGCGACTCGATGTTGATCGGCAACAAATGCGGCGCGCACACGTTCCCGTATATCGAGGTGAAGAACACCTCGGCGAGCGTCGAGCACGAGGCTTCGACCTCGAAGATCGGCGAGGACCAGATTTTTTACTGCAACGCGCGCGGCATCGCCACGCAGGACGCGGTGAACATGATCGTGAACGGCTTCTGCAAGGAAGTGTTCAAGGAACTCCCGATGGAATTCGCCGTCGAGGCGCAGAAACTTCTGGGCGTGAGCCTGGAAGGCAGCGTGGGCTAAAACTATTCAACCACGGATGGACACAGATGGACACGGATGCTTGATGTAGGTATTTTCTGGTTTTAATCCGTGTTTATCCGTGTCCATCCGTGGTTAATAACAATTTGAAATGAGCAAACAACCTATTCTCGAAATCAAAAACCTCAGCGCAGGCGTTGAGGGCAAACAAATCCTCAAGGGCGTCAGCCTCACCATCAACGCGGGCGAAGTCCATGCCGTCATGGGGCCGAACGGCTCCGGCAAGAGCACGCTGGCCGCCGTGCTGGCGGGCCGCGACGGTTACGACGTGACCGGCGGCGAAGTGCTTTACTACGGCAAGGACCTGCTCGACCTCGATCCCGAGGAACGCGCGCGTGAAGGGCTGTTCCTCGCGTTCCAGTATCCGGTCGAGATTCCCGGCGTGAACAGCACCTACTTCCTCAAAGCCGCCTACAACGAGATCCGCAAGCATCAGGGCCAGCCGGAACTCGACGCCATCGAATTCCTCTCGCTCGTGAAAGACAAAATGAAGCTGCTGGAGTTGAAGGACGACCTGCTCAAGCGCTCGGTGAATGAAGGCTTCTCCGGCGGTGAAAAGAAACGCGCCGAGATTTTCCAGATGGCCGTGCTCGAACCTAAGCTCGCCATCCTCGACGAAACCGATTCCGGCCTGGACATTGACGCGCTCAAAGTCGTCAGCCACGGCGTCAACGCCTTGAAGCGCACCGACAATGCCCAGCTCGTCATCACGCATTACCAGCGCCTGTTGAACTTTATCGTGCCGGATTTTGTCCACGTTTTGGTGGACGGCCACATCGTGAAAACCGGCGGCAAGGAACTCGCGCTCGAACTCGAAGCAAAGGGTTATGACTGGATTTTGAAGCGCGAAGCCGTTAATGCTTGAGCCATGAATCTCGACGAAGCCCAACGCCAGCAGGTCGCCAAATGGATTTCTGAAGGCGCCAAGCTTTCGGAAATCCAAAAACGCCTTTTAGAACTCGGCGTGAAGCTCACCTACATGGAAGTCCGCTTCCTCGTGGATGATTTGAAGCTCACGCCGAAAGATCCGGAGCCGCCCAAGGTGGTTGCGACACCTGCCGCCGATCCGGCCAAGCTCGCGGCTGAAAAAATTCCCGCGCCGGAAGGAACGCTGCCGGCTTCCGCCGTTTCCGTGAGCGTGGATCAGTTGACCAAGCCCGGCGCGATGATCAGCGGCAAGGTCACATTCAGCGACGGCCAGATTGCCGACTGGTATCTCGACCAGACCGGCCGGCTCGGCGTGGTGCCGAAAGTGGCGGGCTACAAACCGACCGCCGCCGATGTGCAGGATTTCCAGGCCGCACTGCAGCAGGAAATCGCCAAGTTGGGCTTCTGAAGAGTTGAAACCGCGAAATACACGAACCACACGAAAAGCTTTCGTCGTGGCGCGATTACAATTCCATTTCTGATTTCGTGTGTTTGGTGTGTTTCGTGGTTAAACCGCCCCACGCTTCGCCTTGCCGCAACTGCGCGCGCTTGGCACATTAGACCGCAATGCGCGAAAAATTCCGGGCCTGGGCCGAAGCTTTAGAAACTTTCTTCCTCGAAGGAGTCATCTCCGAGGAACGCCGTGATTGGAAGGCAAAGCTGGCGCGTGCCGTTATGTTCGGCTTCTCGAAAATTTTCACGGTCATTGTCAAGCTGCGCCTCTGGCTTTACAACGTCCGCATCCTCCGCGACAAAACCCTCGGCGTGCAGGTCATCGCCATCGGCAATCTCACCGTCGGCGGCACGGGCAAGACTCCCGTCGTGGAAAAATTCGCGCGCGAACTCCGCGATGAAGGGCGCAACGTCGCCATCCTCTCGCGCGGCTACCGTTCCAAGCCCGCGCCCCTGCACCGGAAGTTCATCAACAAAATTCTGTTGCGCGAGGACCAGACGCCGCCGCGCGTGGTGTCCGACGGCCGGTCCCTGCTGCTCGATTCCGAGACCGCCGGCGACGAGCCCTACATGCTGGCGTCCAATCTCAAGGATGTCGTCGTGCTCGTGGACAAGGACCGCGTCAAGAGCGGGCGTTATGCCATCGAAAAATTCGGCTGCGACACGCTGCTGCTCGACGACGGGTTTCAATACTGGCATCTGCGCGGACGCCGCCACGATGTCGTGCTGATCGACCGCCAGCAGCCGTTCGGCAACGAGCACCTGCTGCCGCGCGGCACGCTGCGCGAGCCGCCTTCACATCTCTCCCGCGCCCACACGATTTTCATCACCAAAAGCGACGGCAACACCGCCGAGCTGCGGGAGCGGATTGCGAAGCTGAACCCCACCGCCGCCATCATCGAGTGCGTGCACCAGCCGCTTTATTTTGAAGACGTGTTCAGCGGCGAACGCAAGAGCCTGGAATTTCTGAAGGGCAAAAAGGTCGGCTCCCTGAGCGGCATCGCCCAGCCGGAAAGCTTTGAGCAAAGTCTGGTGAAACTCGGGGCCGAGCATGTGTTTTCCCGGCGCTTTGCCGACCACCACCGGTTCACGCAGCAGGAAATCCTGAACGCCATCAACCGCGCGAAAAAGCGCCAGGCGGAAATCATCCTGACCACCCAGAAGGACGCCGTGCGTTTCCCGAAAATCGACCGGCGCGACCTGCCGATCTATTTCATGCGCGTGGAAATAAAAATCGTCGACGGCGCGGACGGTTTTCAGGATTGCGTCCGCAAAATCTGCTTCCGCTGATCATGGACACGGTGATCTATTTTTTTGCGCGCAGCGTGGTCGTTTTTTTGCAGGCGCTGCCGCTGCTCTGGGTGGCGCGGTTGGGCCGCTCGCTGGGCGCCCTGACGTATCGGCTCGACGGACGTCACCGGCGCGTGGTGCTGGATAATTTGAAGCTGTGTTTTGGCCGGGAAAAATCGCCGGAAGAAATCCGCGCCATCGCCAGGGAAAATTTCCGGCGCATCGGTGAAAATTACTGCTGTGCGGTCAAGACCGCCGTGATGAGCCCGAAGGCATTGCGGCCGCATTTTGATTTCTCCCTCGCCAAAAGCATCCTGCCCCACGAACAGGATGCCGGACCGCAAAGCCGCATTGTCGCCATCGGGCATTTTGGCAACTTCGAGCTGTATGCCCGGTTCGGCCAGTATGTGCCCATCTTCAGATGCGCCGCGACGTATCGCGCCCTGAAGCAGCCCGCGCTCAACCGCATCATGGTCTCCCTGCGCGAGACCACCGAGTGCCGTTTTTTTGAGCGGCGCACCGATGCCGCCGCGCTCAAGGCGGCGATGAGCGACACCGGCCTGCTGCTCGGTCTGCTGGCGGATCAGCACGCGGGCCGCAACGGTCTGCGCCTGCCGTTCCTCGGTCACGACTGTTCCACCTCGCCGGCGCCGGCCATTTTCTCGCTGCGCTACAACTGCCCGCTGCACACCGCCATCTGTTATCGCGTCAAGCTGGGGGAATGGCGGATTGATGTCGGCGACGAAATTCCCACGCGCATCAACGGGGTTGCCCGCTCGACCGCGGACATCATGCTCGACGTCAACCGCGCGTTTGAAGTTGCCGTCCGCCGCGATCCCGCGAACTGGTTCTGGGTTCACAAGCGCTGGAAGCCAGTCAAGCCGGCGAAGGGGGAAACGAAGATGGAGGATGGAGAATAGAAAATGGAAACTGCGCCAATCCATCCTCCATCCTCCGTCTTCAATCCCCGCCGCATCCTCGTTCGCGGCACGAACTGGCTGGGCGATGCGGTGATGACCACGCCCGCGCTGCTGCAGCTGCGGGAGAGATTTCCCAACGCGCACGTCGCGCTGCTGACGCCGGAAAAATTACAAGACCTGTGGCTGCATCATCCGGCGGTGAACGAAACGATTTCGTTTGCGGCTGGCGAAGGTGTTTTCGCCATCGGCAAAAAATTACGGGCGGGCCGATTTGATCTCGCGCTCGTGCTGCCGAATTCACCGCGTTCGGCGATTGAACCGTGGCTCGCGGGAATTCCGTTGCGAATCGGCTACGCGCGCCCGTGGCGGAATTTTTTCCTGACGCAAACCGTCGCGTCACGCGCCGAAGCGGTCAAGATGCACAAACGTTCCGAGTCGGAAATAAAAGGCCTGATTGCCCAGACGCCAGACCCCAGATCCGAGACCCCATCTTCAGCGCACCAGATTCACGAGTATCTGCATCTCGCCGCCATCCTCGGCGTGAATCCCGCTCCGCTCACCCCCCAGTTGACGGTGACGCCGGACGAAGTCGAATTGGCGAAGAAAAAATTTGGTCTGGAGAAAATTGTGGCACCCATTTTCGGTCTGAATCCCGGTGCGGAATACGGTCCGGCCAAACGCTGGCCAGCGGAGAAGTTCATTGCTGCCGCGCGGGAAATTCAAAAACACACCAACTGCGTCTGGCTGGTCTTCGGCGGCAAGGGCGATATGGAATTGGCCACCCGCATCGCAAGCCAAATCCAGCAACCAGCAACCAGCAACCAGCATCTCAGTCTCGCCGGTAAAACGTCGCTCCGCGAACTGATGGCGTTGCTAAAACTCTGCCGCGTCCTGCTCACCAACGACACCGGCCCGATGCACGTCGCCGCCGCGCTGAGCACGCCGGTGGTTGTGCCGTTTGGCAGCACGTCGCCGGAACTGACCGGACCGGGTTTGCCGGGCGATGCGCGGCACCGGCTGCTGAAGTCCGACGCGCCGTGTTCGCCGTGTTTCCTGCGCGAATGTCCGATTGATTTCCGCTGCATGAATGGCATCAGCGTGGAGCGCGTGGTGGAGGCTGTTTTGAAAGCCATTCCAACCACGGATGGACACGAATGAACACTGATGGAAAACCAAAGTACGAATTATCTATCCGTGTTTATCTGTGTCCATCCGTGGTTTAATTAAACTTTGTGCCTTGGTGTCTTTGTGGTAAATGATTTTTGTGGAAACCGTCACCAAACTCACCAACGAACTGGTCGCGTCGTATGCGCGTCTCGGGGGGATCAATCATCTGGACGGGAAAAATCTCCCGTCCAAACGCGCCATCACCGGCATCACGTGCGACCTGCTGCGGCTGCTGTTCCCCGGTTTCTTCGACGAGAAGCTGATCCATTCGTCCGAAATCAAGGCGGAAACGGCCACCCTGCTGGACGCCGTGCTGGGCAGTCTGGAGGATGAGATCCGCAAAAGCCTCGAATACAATCCGCCCCCCGACCTCGCCAAAAAGGACATTCCGAAAGCGGCGAACAGCCTGACGGTGGAATTCCTCGGCAGCCTGCCGCGCATCCGCGAAATTTTGCAGACAGACGTGGAAGCCGCCTTTGACGGCGACCCGGCGGCATTGAGCAAGGAGGAGGTTTTGGTTTCGTATCCCTTCGTCGAGGCGATCGCCGTGCAGCGGCTGGCGCATGAACTTTTTCTGAAAAATGTTCCACTCATCCCGCGCATCATGACGGAGTGGGCGCATGCGCGCACGGGCATGGACCTGCATCCGGGCGCAAAGATCGGGACGCACTTTTTTGTGGATCACGGCACCGGCACGGTCGTGGGCGAGACGGCCATCATTGGCAATCATGTGAAGATGTATCACGGCGTGACGCTGGGCGCGAAGTCCACGGCGGGCGGGCAGGCGTTGCGCGGCAAGAAGCGGCATCCGACGATCGAAGACCGCGTGACGATTTATCCCGGCGCGACGATTCTCGGCGGCGAGACGGTCATCGGCGCAGGCAGCACGATCGGCGGCAACGTGTTCATCATGGACAGCGTCAAGCCGAACTCGCTGGTCATCTACGACGGCCTCGACATGCGCGTGCTGAACAAGGCGGACCGGAGCACGGCACTAGATTTTCAGATTTGATCGTCAAAGAACCCTGACAAAACCATGTCATTCGTCCCGCTTGTCCGGCTTTGGCTCTGGGTTTCTGCATTCGCGAGTGCGGCAGGTTGGACGCTCTCGACCTTTGGGCAATTGAACCGCACCGGCTACGGAATCGCCTTCATTGCCTTCGTTACTTTCGTTCTGGTTGCACGCAAGGAATTGGGTCTGACTTCCGGCGGTAAAATCTTCGTTTGGAAAAAACTTCTGCGCCGGTTTCGTCGTCCGCTACCACTGTGTTTCGCGGGGTTCGTGATACTGGTTTTTCTGGGCGGCGCGATTTACCCGCCGACTAGTTACACCGGGCTGAGCTATCGCGTGGCGCGTGTGCTGCAATGGCTGTCGCACGACCACTGGTTCTGGATCCACACCCCCGTCTTCCGGATGAACGACCGTGCCTGCGGCATCGAATGGTTGACCGCGCCGCTGGTGCTGTTCACAAAATCCGACCGCGCCCTGTTCCTCATCAACTTCATCCCGTTCCTGCTGCTGCCAGGATTGATCTACAGCGTCTTCACCCGACTGGGTGTCCGCGCGCGCGTGGCGTGGCAATGGATGTGGCTGCTGCCGCTCGGCTACGATTTCCTGCTCCAGGCGGGCGGCATTTCCAACGACACATTCCCGGCGGTTTATGCGCTGGCCGCGATTGATTTTGCCGCGCGGGCGTGGAGTTCGCGGCGCACGGCGGACTTATGGCATTCGATTCTGGCCGCCGCGCTGCTGACGGGCGCCAAGGCCAGCAACCTGCCGCTGCTGCTGCCGTGGGCGATTTTGATTTTTGCCGTGCTGCCATTGTTGCGGAAAAAAATGGTCGCAACGGCGCTGGTGATTTTGCTGGCGGCGCTGGTCTCGTTTCTGCCGACGACCATCCTGAACATTCATTACTGCAACGGCGACTGGTCGGGCCTGTCCATCGAACGCACCGGCATGGAAATGAAAAATCCCGTCGTCGGCGTCTGGGGCAATGCGCTGCTGCTGGTGTTCAATAATTTTATCCCGCCGCTCTGCCCGGTCGCCGGCTGGTGGAATCAACACGCGCTGACAATCCTGCCGCAGTTCATCATCGCGCCGATGACCGCGAACTTTGAACAGGGTTTTCACGCGATCGGCGAATTGCCCACGGAAGACTGGGCCGGCCTCGGCTTTGGTTTGAGCGCGCTGCTGCTGGTTTCCCTCGTCGCCGCCCGGTTCGTTAAAGTCGACGGCGCGGTTGGAAATGAAGTCGCGTTGCGCCCTGCCATTCCGCGTGCATTTTGCTGGATTGTTTTGGTCGCGCCCTGGATCGCCCTGCTCGCCTATGCCATGAAATCCGGCATGGTCACGCCGCAACGGCTCATCGCGCCCTACTACCCGCTGCTGCTGCCGCTGCTGCTGGTTGGCGTGGGGCAATCACACATCGTCCGCCGCGGCTGGTGGCGCGTGATGGTCGCGGGAGTTTTAGTTCTGGCTTTTGTCGTTCTAGTTTTGTCGCCGGACCGTCCGCTGTGGCCGGCGAAAACCATTTTATCCAAACTGCACGCGCAACATCCCGACCAGCGACTGGTCAATCGCGCGCTGAAGGTTTATACGGTTTACTCCGAACGCTGGGACGCGCTCGCCGGTGTGCGCGCGTTGCTGCCACCGGGAATCAAAACCGTCGGGTTCATCGGCACGACCGACGACGCGGACATCTCGCTATGGCGGCCTTTTGGCGAACGGCGCGTGGACCATTTTTTCCTGACCGATCCGCCGGAAGAAATCCGCCGGCACGCTGAATATGTTGTCGTCGGCGGTTTCAATCTGATGGAACAAAACACCACTTTTGACGCCTGGCTCAAACAATCCGGCGCGGAACTGGTCGCCACCACCAACGCCACGTTGAAGGTCAACGAAGGTCCGCAACCGTGGTATCTCGTGCGGTTCCCGAAGAGTTGAGACTGAGCCGCTCGACTCTCAACCCGCCCGTCCTAAGGCACCGCGATGGAATAAATGTGGCCATCCAGCATGATGGCGTAGAGTTCGCCGCCCGCATCCTCCGCAAAACTGGCGTCCGTTTTTTGAGCGGCGCGTGGCGCATCTGCAATGGACGGATTCGGCCGCCGAAATCAAGACGCGCGCCGAGTATGTGGTCGTCAGCGAAACCAGCTTGACGGCGCATGGCATGTCCTTCGACGACTGGCGGCAGAAAACCGGGGCGACTCGTATCGCTTCGACCAATGCCATGTTGAAAATCAACGCCGGCGTGCAGTCATGGCAGCTCGTGCAGTTTAAACCTTGAGCCGGCGTCTCGCCAGTCCGGCGTCGGCGGTTACGTCGCACTTCCCACTTATTTTGCCGGAGCCGAACTGTTGGAAGGTGGGCGGGAATCCCTGACACTTGGATGCGCCTTTTCAAAGAGATAAATGTCCAGATCCACCCGGGCGACATAGTTGCTGGGATTAATCGTCAGGGCGTGTTCCATCAAAGTCCCGGTGTTTTGCCAATAACCCAATTGCTGGCGGGTCAACACGACACAGGCCAGCAGAATAACCACTGCTCCAACCGCGGCCAGCGTGCGGCAGACCCTTTGTGAAAGCAAAGCGCCGAGCCCTTCCATGATTCCCCAGACGGCCATGAGATAAAAACCGATCGCGGGCAGATACGTGTAGCGATCGGCGATGGACAGGCGGGCAAGCTGCAGCAGCCCGCTGACCGGGAGCAGCATGATCACAAACCACAGCCAGCCCACGGCGAGCCAGGGCTGGCGACGCAGCCTGACGACGGCGAAAATGGAAATGCCGGACAGAACTCCCGCCGCCAGAAAAAATTCCGCGGCCGAAACATGGTCGGAACGCAGGTAAAGAAAGGAAAGGTTCTGCGGCCACAACAATTTTTCAATGTAATCCCAATATCCGATGACGACACCCGCTAGGCGCGGCCCCCAAGGCGAATCGGTCGAAACCCAGCCGCCCCCCGCCCTTTGCGCAAAAAGCGTGATGATGCCGACGACGATGGAAAACAAAAAGAACGGCAGTTTTTCGAGCAGCAACTTTGAAAGTTGCGGGCTGAAGATTGAAGTCCTTTTTACGGATGTTCCGGGATTTGCAGCTTTCGACTGAAAGTCTTTGATTCTTTGCAACGGCCAGAAATCCAGCAGCAGCAGGACAAACGGGACGGTCACCAACATGGGCTTCGCGAGCAATCCCAGAGCAAAGCAGACCAGTGACCAGCGTAAAAAAACCAAATGGCGGTTCCCGGGAGATTCTTTCAACGACCCGGTTGAAACGTCACCGGCCGCCGGTTTTGCCACCTGGCGTTTCACATGCAGGACATACAACCAGAGCGTCAGCATGAAGAAAAAGCCGCTCAGCACGTCCTTGCGTTCCGCAATCCACGCGACGGATTCGACCCGCAACGGATGCAGTGCAAACAAGGCGGCGACAAAGGCGCTCCGGCCGATTTTACCCGTCATGGAATTCAACAGAAGCAGCAGCAGGACGGCGTTGGCACAGTGGAACAGCACGTTCACCAGATGATGCGCGCCCGCGTGCAGGCCAAACAACTGGCAGTCGAGCATGTGCGAAAGCCAGGTCAGCGGATGCCAGTTGCATTCATGCTGGTCCACGAATGACCAGACCAGCCCCCACCAGCTCAATCCCGCGCGCACCGTCGGGTTGTTGAAAACATAACCGTCATCGTCGTAATCAATAAAATCGTAGTGGCGAACCGGCCAGTAGATCGCCAGCGTGGCCAGGCCCAGCAGCAGGCCCGCAAACCCGGTTCGACGGTTGAATTGGACTCCCATCACAGTTCGATACTGGAAGATGGATGATTATTTCCAAGCCATTTCGACATACCGCCTTGGAATGAAAACCCGGACTCGCCCAGGTTCACGGCACTGCGATGGAATAAATGTGGCCATCCAGCATGATGGCGTAGAGTTCGCCATCCGCATCCTCCGCAAAACTGGCGACGTTTTTCTTTTGCGACAGCAACACTCCTCGCGCGGTCACTTTGTGCGCGTCGTAGTCGTAACGGAAACCCCAGATAGTCCCGGCGACGAAATCGGCATAAACATAGACGCCGTCCAGAGCCGGAAATTTTTTGCCGCGATACACATAGCCGCCCGTCACACTCAGACCCGTGCCGTGCTCGGGAAACAATCCCTGCGATTTCAGGTTATCGCGATGTGCATATTCCATCACCGGCTCGTTGTATTTGGCACCGGCCGGACCGGGCTTGTAATCATGCGCCCCTTCGCGAACGCTCCAGCCACAATCATCGCCCTTGGCCACCAGATCAATTTCCTCCCATAAATCCTGCCCGACATCCCCGACCCACAACGCTCCATTCTGCCGGTCAAAACTGAAACGCCACGGATTGCGCAGGCCGTAGGCAAAGATCTCCTTGCGGATCGCGTGATCACCCGTGTCCGATGCCTTCACGAACGGATTGTCCCGCGGAATGCCGTAGGGCAGCTCGTGTTGATTGTCTCCGCGCCCCACGGTTGCGCGCGAATTGACGTCCATGCGCAGCATCTTGGCGAGCAGGGTCGTGTTGCTCTGGCCACTGCCCAACGGATCGCCGCCGCTCCCGCCGTCGCCGAGTCCGAGATAAAGATAACCGTCCGGCCCGAAGGCCAGTTCGCCACCCTTGTGATTCCAGAACGGCTGCGGCACTTCGAGCACGATGCGCTCGGAACCCGGGTCCGCCTTGTCCGGATCCGTCGCGGAGACTTTGAATTCGCTGATGATCGAGCGGAAGGGGAAGTTCAGCGGCTTCTGGTTCTGGTCGGCGCCGCTCTTCTGGTTGTAATAAATGTAAAACAGGCCGTTGGTCTTGAATCCGGGATGGAAGGCGATGCTCAGCAGGCCATCCTCGTTTTCAAAAAACGGATGGCGATTTTCAATGTTCAGGAATTCCTTCGCGTCACTGCCGTCCGAACCTTTTTTAACGACCAGAATTTTCCCCGCCTGTCCGACCACAAAGAACCGGCCGGAACCATCGGGCGCTTCGCTCATCCAGACCGGACGGTCTGTCGGCAACTTGGAAAAGACCGGGCGCAGTTCAATCGTTGGCAGGTTTTGCGCCGGACAGACGGCGGCGATGATCAGGCAGGCGGCGGCGAACAGAATTTTTTTCATGCTTCAGTTGACTTCCGCAAAGAATACCGGTTCCGCCGGAAATTCCAACCAAATCCAAAATAAACCAGAAGGCGTGATGGGGGGGGCGGCACACTCCGCGCTTCCGTCCGCCGGATTTTCTGTTAACTTCAACGCCACGAAACATTGAAATCACTCATCCAGACCCGCGACACGCGGTCCGTTCGCGTCTTCCTCATCGGCGTGGAGCTCAAATCCCGCACCGCCGCCGACATCCGTGAATCGCTCGCCGAGCTGGAGGAGCTGGCCCGGACCGCCGGCACGCAGATCGTCGGCGAAGGCGTGCAGAAAATGGCCGCGCCCGTCGCCGCCACCTACATCGGCCCCGGCAAGGCCGCCGAATTCGCCCGAACCTGCAGGGAGCAGGACGTGGACACCATCATTTTTGACGACGAACTTTCGCCCGCACAGACGCGCAACCTGGAAAAAATCTTCGGCTGCAAAATCATGGACCGCACCGCGCTGATCCTGGAGATCTTCGGGCAGCGCGCGCGGACGCGCGAAGGCAAACTGCAGATCGAGCATGCGCAGCTCAAATATCTGCTCCCGCGCCTCACGCGTTTCTGGTCGCACTTGTCACGGCAGCGCGGCTCGACCGGTTCCATCGGCGGCGAAGGTGAATCGCAGCTCGAAGCCGATCGCCGTAAAATCTCGGAGCGCATCGAGAAAATCTCCAGCGAGCTGGACAAGGTCCGTTGTCAGCGCGAGACCCAGCGGGCGGGCCGCCAGCGCAGCCAGTGGCCGCTGGCGTCCATCGTCGGCTACACCAACGCCGGCAAATCCACCCTGCTCAACGCGCTCACCGGCTCGGTGGTGCTGGCCGAGGATAAATTGTTCGCCACGCTCGACCCGACGACGCGGCGCCTGCGGTTGCCGACCAACCAGAATGTGCTGCTCACCGACACGGTGGGCTTCATCAAGAAGCTGCCGCACGGACTGGTCGAGGCGTTCAAGGCCACGCTGGAAGAAGTCGTGCAGGCCGACCTGCTGCTGCACGTCGTGGACATCAGCCATCCGCAGGCCGTGGAACAGATCGAAGCGGTCAACCTGGTGCTGGCCGAGATCGGCGCGGCGGAAAAGCCGGTGCTGATGGTCTTCAACAAGATTGACCGGCTCACGGGCGGATTATCGGGAGCACTGCGCGAAAAATATCCCAACTCCGTGGCCATTTCGGCGAAGACCGGCGAAGGGATCACGCCGCTCTTCGCGGAACTCGGCACCCAGCTCCGGCCCATCCGCGAATTTCTGGATCTGCGCGTGCCGCAGGAAAAGGCCGCCGTGATCGCGCGGATCCATGCCGTCGGTCAGGTGGTGACGAGCCGCTACACCGGCAGGACCGCGCGGTTCAAGGTGCGGATTCCGCCGTATCTGCACGCCGAGTTCGCGGCGTTCATCGTGCCGGAATAAAACTCCAAACTCCGGAGAACCCCGCCCGGCTTCAAGCTCCAACCGGATTTGAGGTTTCTCCGGGTGTTGACGCTTGGGATTTGGAGTTTGATCAGACATCGCCAATTATTTTTAACCAAAATCACATCTCCGGCTTGCTTCCCGTTGGCAATCGGCGTTAAATCGTTTCCGCCTCAACCACAACCAAAAGTTCATATGTCACAAACCGGCCGCCAATCCATCAATCTCAGCAAAGTCCTTTGTGTCATCCTGGGCGGCGGCGCGGGCACCCGCCTGTTCCCGCTGACCAAAGACCGCGCCAAACCCGCGGTGCCGCTCGCGGGCAAATACCGCATCGTGGACATCCCGATCTCGAACTGCATCAACTCGGGCTTCCGCCGCATCTATGTTTTGACCCAGTTCAACTCCACCTCGCTGCACAGCCACATCTCCCGCACCTACAAATTTGACCATTTTTCCGCCGGGTTCGTGGAGATCCTCGCGGCCCAGCAAACCACCAATAACACCTCCTGGTATGAGGGCACGGCGGACGCGGTGCGCAAAAACCTGGTTCATTTCATGAATCACGATTTCGACTACCTGCTGATCCTCAGCGGCGACCAGTTGTATCGGATGGATTTGCAGGAAGTCATCGAGCAACATCGCGAGGAGGGCGCGGAGATCACCGTGGCCACGATCCCCGTCAAGGCCGCCGAGACGCCCGCGCTGGGCATCATGCAAATTGACACCACGGGCCGGGTCACCAGTTTCCTGGAAAAGCCCAAGGACCCCGCGCTGTTGGTGCCGTATGTCATGCCCCCGGAAATCCGCAAAAAGATCGGCACCCCGCCGGGACCGGATTTGTTTCTCGCCTCGATGGGCATCTACGTTTTCAACCGCCAGATCATCGCCGATCTGCTGGACAATCCGCACTCCGATTTCGGCAAGCACATCATTCCGCAGTCCATCAAGACCCACCGCGTCTTCTCCTACGTCTATCCCGGTTATTGGGAGGACATCGGCACGATCCGCAACTTCTTCGAGGCGAACCTGGACCTGGT
Source organism: Verrucomicrobiia bacterium (assembly GCA_035577265.1). Classification (GTDB taxonomy): domain Bacteria; phylum Verrucomicrobiota; class Verrucomicrobiia; order Limisphaerales; family UBA11358; genus UBA11358. The sequence goes on from DATLVR010000097.1 coordinate 44,030, forward strand.
CAGCGAACTGCCGCGGTTCAATTTCTTCGACATGAACGCGCCGATCTTCACGCGGCCGCGGTATCTGCCGGGCTCCAAGATCAACGGCGCCGAGATTGACCATGCCGTCATCTCCGACGGCTGCATCATCAACCGGGCCCGCATCAACTACAGCATCGTCGGCCTGCGCACCATCGTGGGTGACCACACGGTGCTGAACCGCGTGGTCAACCTGGGCAGCGATTACTATGAGTCCGAGGCCTCCGTGATCCGGCACGAAAGTGAAGGCAAACCGCGGGTGGGCATCGGGGCCAACTGCAAGATCGAGAACGCCATCATTGATAAGAACGCGCGCATCGGAAACAACGTGACGATTTCGCCCGCCGGCAAGCCGGAAAACGTGGACCACGAACTCTATTTCATCCGCGACGGCATCGTGGTCATCCCCAAAAACGGCATCATCCCGCATGGGACGGTGATTTGAACCGGGTGTTGCGCCGCCTTTACTTAAACAGGTTTTGATCAAAATTTACCGGCAAGAGATTGAGACAAAACAAATTTACAACGGAAACCAGTCGAATCTTGGAAAAGGATAGACTGCATTACTCGCCGTCGATTATCTGTTAGGCGATCCACCAAGCGAGAAGATTGTATGTATATTCGTGACATGAGCATCGGAAACTCCTACCTGCATCCGGTTTGGTTTGTTAGATATGTCGGATGGGTTGGCAAAAAGGTTCCACGCCGAGGAGTTGTGCCTCCTACCATTATGCAGGTGCTTCGACACCATCACGATCATTCTTACGTTGAAGATGGTCTACTGGGTTGTCACACCTGCGAAATTTGCGGGAAGGGTGACTTCCATGGTGAGTTTGTGGTTCGTGCTAGAAGCGCCTACTATGTTTTGCCGGTTGGCATTTTTCACTACATCGAGGAGCATGGATATTGTCCGCCATATCAGTTCATTAAAGCCATCGCACCATCAGGCACAGCATTAGAGCGGACGCGAGCGCAAAAATGGGAGATTGTTTCTGATGTGCGAGATTTTATGATGTCTATGCTCATTCTACCATTGTTGTTCCCTGTAGCTTATTGCCTTCGGCGTCTTGGTTCATGAACCTAACGTGGTCAGCAGAAATAGCGACGATGATACCATCGCCTAATACGAGGATAGGGTGCAAAGTTAATTTTGAATGAACGGGTTTTCAGGTGGGTATAGTTTAGCTGGTGCGGCGGGTTTGGGACGGTCAAGAAGCGGTGCTGAAGCAACCGCAGTCCAGACGCTTCGCGATCAACGAACGCCTTCGTATCACGCGGAGCGTCTGGACTGCGTGCGGTTCACCGCCGCTTTCATGCGCCAACGGTCGCCTTTCAAACTGGACCCCTGCCCGTTTTCACGAGTTTTCACGAGTCATTTACTTTCCGCCGGTTCGCTGCTAAAACTTCCACGTGCTCAATTCCGCCGCCATCTGGAAAAATCTTAATTCGCCGCGCCAGTTGTTTTTGATCGCCGGGCCGTGCGTGATTGAAAACGAAAAGCTCTGCCGCACCGTCGCCGCGTCGCTCGTCAAGACCTGCAGGCAGCTCGGAATCTTCTACGTCTTCAAGGCCAGCTTCGACAAGGCCAACCGCACCTCGGGCAAGGCGTTTCGCGGGCCGGGCATCGAGGCCGGATTGAAAACGCTCGCCGGCATCCGCGAGGAGTTTGGCGTGCCGGTACTGACGGATGTCCACACTGAGGCGCAAGCCGCCGCGGCGGGCGAAGTCGTGGATATTTTGCAGATTCCCGCGTTCCTCTGCCGCCAGACGGATTTGATCGAGGCCGCCGTGACCACCGGAAAAATCGTGAACCTCAAGAAGGGCCAGTTCCTGTCGCCGACCGAAATGGGGCGCGTGGCGGAAAAGGCGCGGCTCGCGGGCGCCAAAAAAATCATGCTCACCGAACGCGGCACCACCTTCGGCTACAACAACCTCGTGGCCGACATGCGCTCGGTCCCGATCATGAAATCCTTTGGTTTTCCCGTCGTGTTCGACGCGACGCATTCGGTGCAACTGCCCGGCGGCGGCGGCGACAAATCCTCCGGCCAGCGCGAGTTCGCGCCCGTGCTGGCAAAGGCCGCGCTCGCCGTGGGCGCCAACGGCCTGTTCATCGAGACGCATCCCCGGCCGGCCGAAGCCCTGAGCGACGGGCCGAACATGATCCCGCTCGCGGAAATGGCGGCGACGTTGAAAAGCTTGCTGAAGGTTTTTGAGGCAGTGAAATGAAAACGAGGATTGAGGATGGAGAATTGAAGATGGCAAACGTGCATGCCCGGCCATCCGCATTCTCATTGGCAACCCGCTGAACATGACCACCGAAACACCCATCCCACTCAAAGCACGAATGTCGCGGATCAAGCTGTTCCTCTGCGACGTGGACGGCGTGCTGACCGACGGCTCGATCTTCATCGGCGGCGAACGCGAGTTCAAGCGCTTCAACATCCGCGACGGCCTCGGCCTGGTGCTGGCGCGGCGCGCGGGCCTGAAGCTCGGCTGGGTCTCGGCCCGGCCGTCCCCGGCGACAAAATTGCGCGCGGATGAATTAAAAATCCATTTCCTCGTCCAACAGAACGACCGCGTGAGCAAGACGGGCGCGATCGAGGAACTGCTGACCCAGGAAAAACTGGATTGGAACGACGTTTGTTTTGTCGGGGACGACATCGTGGACCTGGGGCCATTGCGCCGCGCGGGATTGGCGGTGGCGGTCGGGGACGGCGTGGCCGAGGCGAAGGCGGCGGCGCATTTTGTGACCCAGGCGGCAGGCGGACGCGGCGCGGTCCGCGAGGTGGTCGAAATGATTTTACGGGCGCAGGGAATCTGGGAACCGTTCGTGGCGCATTACTCGGAATGAAGATCCAATTGAACCGGGCCATTTTGATTCTGTCGGCATTGGCGGCATTGGGATTTTTTGCCGCCGCCGTCCGCGCGCAGCAAAACGCGGCGGGGCACGCGAATAATTTTTCCTCGGTGGAATATTTTGAGCCGCCGCACCAGCAGCAGATGAAATCGCGGCTGTCCGGCGCGGAAGCCCGGCCGCAGGGGCCGTTGCTGGTCATCCAGGACATGAACCTGGAACTGTTCGACACGAACGGCGTGAAGCAGGCCACCATCAAGGCGCCCCACTGCGTTTATGACACGCAAAAGGGCGAGGCGAATTCGCCGGGCCACCTGTGGCTCGAGACAGGTGACGGGGAATCGCACGTGGAGGGCGACGGTTTTTTGTGGCGGCAAAGCAGTTCGTTCCTCACCATTTCAAACCATGTCCGGACGGTGATTGAAAAAATGTCAGAAACGAAAGCTGGCTTGTGAATAAAATTTATCTCATCGCAGGGTTGGTGCTCGCGGGCGGAATGTTGCACGCGCAAACAAACGTCACCGACACGCCGAACCCGCCGCGCCCGCCGACCTTGATCAATTCGGATCACGCGGATTTCGACCTGACGGTGCACCGGGCGGTTTATTGGGATAATGTGCGCGTGGACGATCCGCAGATGATCCTGACCTGTGTCCGGCTCACCGCCGACCTGCCCCCGTCGCAGGCGGAAGCGCAACTGAAGCATATCGTGGCGGAAACGAACGTAGTGATCGATTCTGTGGACGAAAAAGGCCAGACCAACCACGCGACCAGCGACAAGGCAATTTATCATTACGAGATTAAAAACGGCGTGACGAACGAGACCGTTACGCTAACCGGCAATGCCCGGATGCAAAACTCGCAGGGCATCCTGACCGGCGAGCCGATCATCTGGGACCGGATCAACAACCATCTGACGGCGATCAATCAGAAGATGGTCGTTAACCAGAACATCGGCAGCGCGCTGATCAACACCAATTCAACGCCGCATAAAACCAATTCCCCGCCCAGGACGCCGGATCTGCCGTTGTCGAAGACGAATCTACCGCCGGGAACGATTCAGAATATTGACCGAATTACCAACCATGGGCAGACGCAGTAGTTTTCAGTTTATTTTCAAATGGAAACCCCCGCACCACAACCGAACGGCCTGCTGCTGACCACGGACAAGCTCGCGAAGGAATATCGCGGCCGCCGCGTGGTCAATGGCGTTTCGGTGAGCGTGGGCGCGGGGGAAATCGTCGGCTTGCTCGGCCCGAACGGCGCGGGCAAGACGACGACATTCAACATGGTCGTGGGCGTGGTGAAGCCGGACGAAGGCACGGTGAATTATTCCGGCCACGAAATCACCACCCTGCCGATGCACAAACGCGCCCGGCTGGGCATCGGTTATTTGACGCAGGAGCCGTCGGTCTTCCGCAAGCTGTCGGTGGAGGAAAACATCCTGGCCATCCTCGAGACCTGCAAACTGTCGCGTGACGAGCGCGAGGTGCGGCTGAAGTATCTGCTGGCCGAACTGGATCTGACCCCGATCGCGAAGAGCAAGGCATATCAATTGAGCGGCGGCGAGAAGCGGCGGCTGGAGATCACCCGCGCGCTGGTGACGAGCCCGAAACTGCTGCTGCTGGACGAGCCGTTCAGCGGCATTGACCCGATCGCGGTTTACGAGGTGCAGAAGATTGTGCGCCGCCTGAAGGAGCGCGGGCTGGGCATTTTGATCACCGACCACAATGTGCGGGAAACCTTGAAGTTGATTGACCGCGGTTACATCATCCACAAGGGCCAGGTGCTGGTGGAGGGTTCGGCGGAATTTCTGGCGAACGATCCGAAGGCGCGGGAGATTTATCTGGGGCCGGAATTCAACCTGTAAATGTTATGGGGCAATTGTCCATCACCGTTGAGCGGTTTTTCAATGAGCACGGCACGGCGCTGCAGATGCGCCTGCTTTCGGAAGGCGCGGATTTAAAACGCATCATCCGCGAGCCGACCGTCAACCGGCCCGGCCTCGCGTTGAGCGGGTTCACCCAATATTTCGCCTACAAACGCGTGCAGGCTTTCGGCAACGCGGAGGTTTATTATCTGCGGTCACTCACCCGTGAACAGCGTGAATCGCGCTACGCCTATCTGTTCGCCTACCGGATCCCCTGCATCGTGTTCAGCCGCGGCTTGAAACCGGACAAGGAACTGCTGGCCGCCGCCGCCAAGGCCGGCGTGCCGGTGTTCCAGAGCCCGCTGGTGACGATGAACTTCATCAACAGCGCGACGCTCGAACTGGAATCGATGTTCGCACCGCGCGGCACGGAAATCGGCAGCATGGTGGATATTCTCGGCGTCGGGGTGATCATCAAGGGCGACAGTGGCATCGGTAAAAGCGAGGCGGTGCTCGCGTTGATCGAACGCGGCTACAGTCTCGTGGCGGATGACGTGACCAAGGTCACGCTGGTCGGCGGCCACGAAGTCATCGGCACCAGCAGCGAGTTGACCCGCAATCACATGGAGATCCGCGGCATCGGCATCATCAACGTCGCCGCGATGTTCGGGATCAAAAGCGTCCGGCGCGACAAGACCCTCAACCTCATTGTCAGCCTCAAGGCCTGGAATGATGTTCCCGACGTGGACCGCCTCGGCATGGAACAGGAATTTGTCAAAGTCCTCGGCATGGATATTCCGCATATCACCATCCCCGTGCGTCCCGGACGTGATCTGGCGCGGCTGATCGAAGTGGCTGCTTATCAGACGAAATTAAAGAAAACCGGCTATAATGCCGCGCAGGAATTGAACGAACGCCTGATCGCCCAGATGAATCCGGGCACACCGCCGCTCCCATAAAATTCGATGGCGCGACAGCCTGACATGATCTAATCTCCCATGAGCATACGGATGAGCGCGAAAAAATTAGCCGACGACGCGATCTTCACCAAGGAACTCACCGTGGTGAACAAGCTGGGCATTCATGCGCGGCCGGCAGCCATGTTCGTCAAGACCGCCAACCGGTTTGCGTGCGACATCTTCGTGGAAAAGGACGGCGAAAAAATCAACGGCAAAAGCATCATGGGCCTGATGATGCTCGCCGCCGGCCCCGGCAGTAAACTCACCATCCACGCCAATGGCACGGACGGACCCGCCGCCATCGCCGAGATTGAAGCCCTCGTGAAGCGGAAGTTTGATGAGGAATAACCAAGCGTTCACGACTTTGGGCTTTCCAGTTCAGACTCGGGACTTTAATTTTCGGAATGGCTGCTGCTGAAATTGATGTCAAATACGTCGCGCACCTTGCGCGCATCGCGCTCACGCCCGATGAAGAGAAAAAACTCGCCACCCAACTCGGCGGGATTCTGGGCTACATTGAAAAGCTGAAGGAACTCGATGTGACGAACGTCGAACCGACCGCACATGCCGTCCCGCTCGTCAATGTCACGCGAGCCGATGAAATCCAGCCCTCGCTCCCGCACGACGACGCCTTGCGTAATGCGCCCAAACAGGCCGGCGGCCTGTTCATCGTCCCCAAAATCGTGGAATAAATTTCCAATCACGGAGGGACACAGATGAACACGGATAACAATTCAAACGCAGAGGCGCAGAGAACGCGAAGACGCACAGAGGAAGAATTTCTCCGCGACTCTTTGCGCCCTCTGCGTCTCTGTGTTTTTCCCCATCCGTGGTTATCCGTGGTTATCCGTGGTTAAAATAACATGCTCAACCAACTCACCATTTCCGAACTCTCCGCCAAACTCGCCCGCCGCGAAGTCTCCGCGCGCGAAGCCACGCAGGCCTGCCTCGACCAGATCGCCCGCGTGGATGAAAATATCCACGCTTTCATCAGCCACGACGCGGCCGACGCGCTGGCACAAGCTGACGCGGCGGACAAAGAGCTGTCGCAAGGTGGCCGCACCGCCAGGTGCTTGCTGGGAGTGCCGATTGCGATCAAGGACGTGCTGGCCGCCAAAAACCAGCCGCTCAACTGCGGCTCAAAAATTCTCGGCAAGTTCACTTCGCCCTACGACGCGACGGTCATCGAAAAACTAAAGGCCGCCGGCGCGATCGTTTTTGGCCGGTTGAACATGGACGAATTTGCGATGGGCAGTTCGACGGAAAACTCCGCGTTCGGCGTCACGCGCAATCCCTGGGATACATCACGGATTCCCGGCGGCTCGTCCGGTGGTTCGGCGGCGGCCGTCTCGGCGGATGAATGCATCGCGTCGCTCGGCACGGACACCGGCGGCTCGATCCGCCAGCCCGCCGCGCTCTGCGGCTGCGTCGGCCTTAAGCCCACTTACGGACGCATTTCGCGCTACGGCCTCGTGGCCTTCGCCAGTTCGCTCGACCAGATCGGGCCGTTCACCAAGGATGTGCGCGATTCGGCGACCCTGCTCGGGGTTTTGAGCGGGGTTGATCCGCGCGATTCCACGAGCGTGCCGCAGCCGGTTCCCAATTATGTGTCGGCGCTCGACGGAAACATCAAGGGACTGAAGCTTGGTCTGCCGAAAGAATACATGATTGGCGGCCTCGACCCGGAAGTGAAAGCCGCCGTGGACGCCGCCGTGAAGCAATACGAAAAACTCGGCGCGGAGATCGTGGAGATTTCCCTGCCCCACACGGATTACGCGGTGGCCACTTATTACATCGTTGCGACGGCGGAGGCTTCGGCGAATCTCGCCCGGTTCGACGGCATCCGCTACGGCGCACGGATTGAGGGCAATGATCCGGCGGAACTTTATTCCAAGACGCGCGGCGCCGGTTTCGGCCCGGAAGTGAAGCGGCGAATCATCCTCGGCACTTACGTTCTGAGCAGTGGTTATTACGACGCGTATTATTTGCGCGCGCAAAAAGTCCGCACGCTCATCCGCAACGATTTTCTCAAGGCCTTTGAAAAGGTGGACGCCATCGTCACCCCCACCTCGCCAACGGCGGCATTCAAGATCGGGGAAAAATCCGACGACCCGTTGCAGATGTATCTGTCGGACATCTTCACGATCTCCTGTAATCTCGCGGGCATCTGCGGTGTGAGCATTCCCTGTGGATTCACGAAATCACCAAAACTGCCCATCGGCCTGCAGTTGTTGGGCAAACCTTTTGGTGAAGAAACGATGTTGAAACTCGCCCATGCATACGAGCAGTGCACCGCATGGCACAAAGAGAAACCACCACTGGGTTAATGGTGGCGTCAGGCACCCCTGCCTGACGTGGAGAGCGGCAGCTTGCCAACCGGATTGGACGTGAACCGTTCGACGGTCTCGAACATTCAATGGCTTGGACGAGGGTGAGCTTCTTTCCGCCGGGCTGGAAGCTCCGGCTCTACGGCCGGCAGGATGCCGGCCGCTACGCAACTTCCTGCGGGCCCTTGCCACCGTTGAGCAAAAATAAAACCGCCATGCGCACGGCGAGGCCGTTGGTCACCTGTTCCAGAATCAGCGAGCGCTTGCAATCGGCGATCTCGCTGTCAATTTCCACGCCGCGATTCACCGGGCCGGGATGCATGATGAGCGCGTCCGGTTTGGTTTTGGCGAGCCGCGCCTTGTTGAGACCGAAGAGGCTCGTGTATTCGCCGATGCCCGGAAACATCGTCTTGCGCTGACGCTCGTGCTGGATGCGCAGCAGGTGAATGATGTCCGCGTCGTGGAGCGCCTCGTCCACATTATGTGTCACGCGGCAGCCCATCTGCACAAAAGTTTTCGGCACGAGCGTGGACGGGCCACACAATGTCACCTTCGCCCCAAGCTTCGTCAGCGCCCAGATGTTTGAGCGCGCTACGCGGCTGTAAAGAATGTCGCCCAGAATCGTGACGTTAAGCCCGGCGATGTTCTCCTTGTGTTCGCGGATCGTAAAGGCGTCGAGCAGTGCTTGCGTCGGATGTTCGTGCGCGCCATCACCGGCGTTGATGATGCTGGCATTGACCACCCGGGAGAGAAAATGCGGCGCACCCGAGGCGCTGTGGCGGATGACGATGAAATCCGCATTGAGCGCTTCCAGATTGCGCGCGGTGTCCTTGAGCGTCTCGCCTTTCTTAAATGACGACGCGTCGGCGGAAAAATTCACGATGTCGGCGGTCAACCGCTGCTCCGCCAGTTCGAAACTGATCCGCGTGCGCGTGGACGGCTCGATGAACAGGTTCACGACCGTCTTGCCGCGCAGGGCGGGAACCTTTTTGATCGCCCGTTCCCCGACGGCCTTGAACGCCCGCGCTGTGTCCAGCACGAGCGTGATCTCCTCCGCCGAGAGCGATTCGATGTCGAGCAGATGTTTGCGGTTCCAGCTCATGTTATTTCTCCAGCACGACTTCATCCGGTTGATTGGGGAGATCCAGCCGCACCCGCACTTTTTCGGCGACGGCGGTCGGCACATTCTTGCCGACGAAATCCGCGCGCACCGGCAATTCGCGATGGCCCCGGTCAATCAGCACGGCGAGCTGGATGTTTTTGGGCCGGCCGAAATCGTTCAGCGCATCCAGCGCGGCGCGCGTGGTGCGTCCGCTGAACAGCACATCGTCCACGAGCACGACGGTTTTTCCGGTCACGTCGAAGGGCATGACGGTCGGATGAATTTTCGGCGCGGCGCGGCGGTCCAGGTCATCGCGATGCATGGAAACATCGAGGCTGCCGGTCGGCACGGCGTGCTGCCAGATTTCCGCCAGGATGGTTCCGAGCCGTTCCGCCAGCGGCACGCCGCCTTCCGGGATCCCGACCAACACCACCTCCGCCCCGGCTTCGTTACGTTCGGCAATCTCATGCGCGATGCGCGTAAGCGCGCGCTGGATGGCGGCGGCGTTGAGGATGACGGTGGTGGATTCAGGCATGGAAGCAGGTTAAGAGTTTCGAGTTGAAAGTAGAAAGCCTCCGCGCCCCGGACGAATGAAAAAACAAATTCGCGAACCACTCCGCCGGGCGGAGCCGATTCGCGTGATGCGTTTGGCGTTCATGATTTCCTTCGCCACCTCGCAGGGCGGCGTTAAAGGAACAAAATTTTCAGTTCAATTCGTGGCGGCGGCCTGACGATTCTTGCGCCAGCTGGAGCGGTGCTTGATGATCCAATCCGTCAGCGCCTGCTCGAAACCGATGTCCCGCCCGGCTTTCTCGGACTCAATCCACTTGTGACGTAAAATCTCTTCGCGTTCTGCCTGAAACTCGCGGTAAAGCGTGGAGTTCTTCAGCAAATCGTTCGCCGAGGGTGATTCTTTTGCAGCGTTCGACATATTATAATTATTACGTGGAAACATTAAATCCTTGTGACAAATCTAGCAACTGAAATTTATGTCGCATAAAAAGGCCACACGTGTTTGTCAGGCGTTCAACAAACACCTCCAGAAACATTGCAACATGCACACAGATAGCGTTTTATGTTTAATCCAGCACTTGACGGACAACAGCCAGTTTAACCAGGTTGGCAGGTCTTTAGGAAGACGCACGGCCAGCGGCTTCCAAACCCGGCGATGGAACCGCTGGCGACGCTAATACTGGCATTGCCAGTGAATTAGGTGTGGTTACTCAAATTTTTTCTGAAGTGTTTCCGCGATCTGAATAAAGGCCCTGCCGGCGGGGTGATTCGGCGTGGAAACCACGATCGGCATGCCGCTGTCGCCACCTTCCCGGATTTCCGTGAAGATCGGCACTTCGCCGAGGAACGGAACGTCCTGCCGCGCGGCCTCCGCTTTGCCGCCGCCATGGCCGAAAATTTCCACGCGCTCGCCGTTCGGCGTGGTGAAGTAGCTCATGTTTTCCACAATGCCCAGGATCGGCACGTTCACTTTCCGGAACATCGCGATGCCTTTGCGCACGACGCCGAGCGACGCCTCCTGCGGTGTGCTGATGATGACACCGCCATCCAGCGGCACGGTCTGGCACAGCGAGAGTTGCGCGTCGCCCGTGCCGGGCGGCAGATCCACCAGCAGAAAATCCAGATCCCCCCAATCCACGGCCAGGAGAAATTGCTGGATGGTCTTCGTGATCATCGGCCCGCGCCAGACGACCGGCTGGTCGTCCGTGACCAAAAGCCCGATGCTCATCACTTTCACGCCATGATTGGCTGGCGGCACGAGGCGTTCCTCGGTGTTGACGGTCGGGCGTTCATGAATGCCCATCATCAGCGGAATGCTCGGTCCGTAAATGTCACAATCCAGCAGGCCGACTTTCGCGCCGAGATTCGTCAGCGCGCAGGCGATGTTTGCGGCACAGGTGGATTTGCCCACGCCCCCCTTGCCGCTGGCGATGGCGATGACCCGCTTCACGCCGGGAACGCCCTTTTGATTCGCAAACGGATTCGCCCCGCCCGCCGGCTGGCCGGCCGCGGGCTGCCGCACTTCGACGTGAACATGATTCACCCCGGGCAATGCTTTCAGCACCCGCTCGCTTTCCGCTTTGATCTGTTGTGCGGCTTCGAGATTCGGCGAGGTCAGCTGCATCGTGACGCTGACCGCGCCGTTGGCGGCGGAAACGTCTTTGACGAGGCCGAAGGAAATGATGTCGCGCGAATAGCCGGGATACTTCACGGCAGCCAGCGCGGTCTTGATGTCGTCAGTCGTTAGCACGGAACAAAGTTAACAGACTCTGGCGGGCGCGCCAGCGATTGAGTGGGGCAACCGGCCATTTGATGGAGATATGTTTGGAAATTGCCGGACGCGTGTGGTAAACAAGTAATAATCCAAATAAGGCAAGCCGATGAAGGCCCGGCGCGCGTTCACGTTGATTGAATTGCTGGTGGTGATCGCCATCATCGCAATCCTGGCGGCGATGTTGTTGCCCGCGTTGAGCCGGGCCAAGGCGACGGCACAGGCGATTTCGTGCCGGAACAATCTCAAGCAATGGGGCCTGGCCACGCACCTTTACGCCGCCGAACACAACGACGCCCTCGTGTCCGAGGGCTTTCCCAATCCCACCACACCCGCGCAGTTCGCCGACGGCTGGTATTTTTATTTGCCGGAAGCCATCAGCCAGCCCGCGTATGTGAGCATGGCCTGGCGGACCAACGCACAGGCGGAAACCGGCAACACCATCTGGATCTGCCCCGGCAATCCGCGCCGCAGCAACGGCAATAATCTTTTCCACTACTGTCTGAACGAAGAAGTGGACGGTTCCGGCGCCAACGACCGTGACAATGTCAAACTTGGCTCCATCCGCAACCCGGTCGCCGTGGTGTGGATGTTTGATTCCAAAAACCTGCCGGCGCTCGGATCGGTGAGTTTTGTCCACACGAACTTACACGGCAAGGGGGCGCAGTTTGTTTTTCTGGACGGCCATGTGCAGCGTTACCGCGTCTCCGCTTACCGCGACAACTCAGGCAACGTGGTCACCAACCATCCCGACCTCGTTTGGATTCCCTAAATCATTCTCCGCACCAGGAAAATGCGGGAAGTGAACTGTCAACCAGCCCCGCTAACGCCTCTGGTTGTAGCTCACCTGTGAATATTTCTGTGCCCGCAATTGGTCTGCCGATGACTGCAATTCCGTGTCCTGCGCATGCTCCAGCCAGCCCGCGCCAAATTGTTTTTCCGCCACGACCCACATCGCCGATTCAAAATCCTTCCGCACCAGCGTCCCCGTTGGCGGCTGCACCGAGCCTTGAATCAGCAGGCCAAGTTTGTTCCGGCGCTGCGCCGCGCCCGCGATCTTGTTGCCGCGCCAGAGCAGGTCGAATTTTTCGTGGCCGACAAAACATTGTCCGGGCAACGATTTTTTGCAGCAGGGCGCAAGCTCGGTTTCCACCTTCAATTCTGCGAACGCCAGCCGCAGCCAGTCGTGGATGCGGCGGTAGCTCTCCTCCGCCTTGAGCGAATGCCATTCGTGGCCCGGCGGAAAAACGGCGCTGTAAGTCCAGTCCGCGTCATGTGGCACAATGCCGCCGCCGGTCGTACGCCGGATGAGCGGGCGCAGAGGCGTCAGGTTTGCCACCTCGGAGTATTTTTGAAAATAACCAAAGGTCGCCGCCGGTTCCGTCCAGCCGTAAAACCGGAGCACGGGGTTTTGCAGTCGCGGCATGGATTCGAGCAACGCCTCGTCCAGCGCCATGTTGAACGCTGCGTCGCACTTGCCGGAATTGAGCAAAAGCCAGTTCATATTTTAACCACGGATGGACACGGATGGACACAGATTCGGATAAACGCAGAGGCGCAGAGAACACAAAGAGCCGCAGAGTTTTTCTCTCTGCGTTTCTCCGCGCTCTCTGCGCCTCTGCGTTTGGTTTTTGATCGGTCCATCCGTGGTTGATTATCTCGTCACGCCGATCTGAGGGCAGAGCAGTTTGATTTCGCAATTGGCGCAGTCCGGCTTGCGCGCATCGCAGCGGCGCCGGCCGTGCCAGATGAGCCAGTGACTGAACAGCGCCCAGTCGTTTTGGGGCACGAGTTTCATCAATTCCTGCTCAATCTTCACCGCGTCCGCGCCCTTTACCAGTCCGAGCCGGTTGCAAAGCCGAGTGACGTGCGTATCCACGACCACGCCGACATTGATGCCGAACGCGTTTCCGAGCACCACGTTCGCCGTCTTGCGCCCGACGCCGGCGAGCGCGTGCAGTTCATCCATCGCGCGCGGGACTTCCCCGCCGAATTTTTCGACAAGCGCGGCGCAGCAAGCCTTGATGTTCTTCGCCTTGTTGCGGAAAAAGCCGGTGGTCTTCACGGCCTGCTCGATGTCCGCCAGCGGCGCATCCGCAAAATCTTTGGCGCTGCGATATTTTTCAAACAGCTCCGCCGTGACGATGTTCACGCGCTTGTCGGTGCATTGCGCGGAAAGGATCGTGGCAATGAGCAGTTGCAGCGGGCTGGAAAAATTCAGTTCGCAATGCGCGGTTGGATAAGTCCGCTGGAGCGCGGCGATGATCTTCATCGTGCGTTTCTTTTTGGTAGCGGCGGTTTCGCGTGGCATAAATAACAATTGTGGCTTCATTCTTCCACATCGCCGGAAAATAAAAAGCCCGGACGCAAACGCCCGGGCTGGATGAGATCAAAACGTCACGGTGCTGGCGTTGCGGCCGGCAGGTTGGTTGAAACCGCCGGCGGAACCGCGTTGGTGCCCGGTTGTGGTGGCGCATAAGCCGGCGCGTTGGTGCCCAGAACGCTGGTGCTGGTGATTTTGGCCGGCAGCACCTTGTCGAGCTTGCCGTAATACCAGCAGGCCAGGATCACCGCGAGAACGACCAGCACGATGATGATTTTCGGCCACGGGCTTTTCTTGTCCGCAAATGGATCAAACAAATCGCGCTGTGATCCCACCGGCAGCGTGGCGACCTGGGTGAGCGATTTGCCGAACGGCACGTTGACCTTCGCCTTGGAATTCACCGCCCAGCCGTTGGCGTCGAGAATCGGGCCGAGGTTCCGCTTGCGCAGCTTCATGTAGGCGAGAATCATCGAAGGGCCGGAGATCAACAGCATGAGGCCGATGAAAACCCCGATGAGCGCTGGAATGGCCATGAATCCGAGGGCGAACAGGCCGGTCACCTTGCCCAGAACGGTCGTCACGATCCCGCCAATGGCGGCGAACGCCGTGGTCAACAGGGCGATGGTGCCCAGATCCATCTTCTTGGGTTCGGCGGGTTTGGCCGGAGCGGCACCGGCGGTGACCGCGGCGGCATCCTGCAACTTGGCGGTCGAGGCGGCATCGGCGGCGGCGGCGCGCTTGGCAATCTGCTCCTCGATCATGCGGACGAGTTTTTTGTAGGGCAGCCAGAATGCCTGGCGGATGCTGATGGGATTATCAATGAGCTTGGTGATGGTGGCATCCCAATCGCGGCCTTTGCGGTCGTAGAAAATACCGTTGCGACCGACCATGAGATTGTCCGAGTCGCCGTCCGTGAACGCGGCCACGATGGTCATTTTTTCACCCGTGCCCTTGCGCACGCAATCGCAGTAGGCCAGATAACTGCCGGCGAGCGCCGCCATCGTGCCGTGCTTGGCCACATCCTCCACCGTCAGACAGAGGTCGCAGGCGCGCTGGTCGAGATACAGCCGGCCGGCCTGGAAAATCGCCGGAGTCTTGCGGCTGTAAAAATCTTTGAAGCTGACAAAATTCATGCACAGGATGAACAGGTAGCGATGGTAACGCACCAGCTGCTCCACGTTCGCGATGCCGTTCGCTTCCGGCTCCAAGGTCTTGTCCTTGGCGATGAGCGCGGTGATGATGTCCTTCGTCTTGCTGGCGAGAATTTCGCGGACGCGTTTGAGACCTAGTTTTTCCACGGCGGCACCGACCTTGCCGGCAAACCACGCGTCAAACGCCGCCAGCTTGGCGCAGAGCGCATTCCAATCGGCTTCCGTCAGCGAGGTTTTGTCCCCGAGCAACGGCTTCACGGCGGCGGTGTGCAAGGTGGCGAGTGCAGCGGCCCAGGCAGGATTCACTCCCTCCACCAGCGGCAGCGCCTTGTCGGCGGCGATTTGCGCGAGCGGGAAACTGGCGATCTCGGTGGCGTTGACCGTCAAATCTTTCGTCGCGAGCGCGGCGTATTCGGATTCGGCCCGGTTCAAGGAGGCGACGGCACGGGCATCAAATTTGGCCAGCCGGCAACGTGCGAAGAAATCATCCACTTTCACCTTCACTGCCTTGACGGCGGCGGACGCGGCGGCGGTGGCTTCGCCGAGCGGCAGAATGGTCTGGTCGCCCTCGGATTTCTTCCACCAGTCGGAATGGGCCTGCGCATCGGCGAAGAACGCATCGGTCTTGGCCTGGCTGACACCCGGCTTGCCGCTGCGATCGTTCTCGATGCCCATGCACGCCATGATCTCGCCAATGAGCGTCTTGGTCGCTTCGTCCGTAGCGGCGTCGACGGGAATGATTCCGTCGCCGTTGAAGGTGGTGGCGGCAAAAATCTTCACCGTATCGGCCGCGTCATCAATGCTGATGCCCGTGGCGTCCGCCTTGCCGAGGTTGATGAGAATCTGTCTGGCGGAGGCGAGAATCTGTTTGCCTTCCGGCGTCGCATCATTGATCGCGGCCAGCGGCAAAATGGGGGAACCCTTGGTGATTTCGTCGGTGTTCTTGAGCAGGCCGGTCGCCCATTTCGCGGCGGCGATGACTTCCGGCACCCGAACGCGGCCGTCCTTGTCCGTGTCAATCAGGTCCAGCGTGCGGTTGTCAAACTCCAGCCCGCGGGTCGGACAGGCCAGAGCGACCCAGAGTTTTTGATCGAGTTGATCGAGGTTGGCAAGGTCGGCGCCGGATTCCAGTTTGACCTGGTCGAACCCGCCGGCACGGAAGAATTTCCAGGTGTGAGTTGTGGCCATAGTTTTTCCTTTGGTTCTGAATTTAACGAAAGATTAACCACGAAGGCATCAAGACACCAAGAAAACTTTGCGGTCTCGCATGGCCGGCAGGTGGTGCCGCCAGGCAGCAGCATCACTGGGAGCGGACGGGGTATTTCACCTGTGCGCCCCGGATGCTCAGGACCACATAGTTTGTTCCCAGTTCAGTGAATCGCACGGAGACCAGGCCGTCGGTCGTTTGCACGGAAACCAGCTGGCCCAGGAAAAGAGTGTAGGCCTTCGTTCCCGACAGCAGCGTCACGGCAGACTTGTCCGCATTCCGCGTGACGCCTTTGACTGAAAACTCTTTGATGATTTTATCCACCGGGGCCACCGCAGCCGTTTTGCCGGCAGTAACCGTTGCCGGTTTTGCGGTTTCCGCAGCGGCTTTGGGTTCATCGTCCGCTGCTTGCGAGTAATTTGGGTCGCCGACAATCATTTTGTCATGCGGCCGCAAGTCTCCCATCAAGGCCCCCAGCAGAAACATGTTCACGGCGAACATCAGCGCATAGGCAATGACCACCGTGAAGGCGGCGTCGGGAAACAGGGACGCTTGCGTGACCTTCCAGATGCAAAAATACAACACCGGCACGGCCAGGGCGTGACCGAAGTAGGGAATCATGTCCAACCCGCTGCCCAGGGCGGCCGAACCCAGCAAGCCGAGGAAATTGCAATTCAGGCTTTGGACCTTGATCATGATCCAAAGCAGCAACAGCAGCAGCGCGCCATGAATCAGAAACTCGATCGCCAGGACCAGGATATGAGCGAGCATGGTCTTCCCGTTTTAAGTTCCCTTAGAATTCTTACCGTTGATGATCTATTTCATCGCCGCGTAAACGTGATGCACGTCGTCGTGGTCGTCGAGCGCGTTGAGGAAATCCACGACATCCTTGTGCGCGGCGGCGTCCAGTTCGCGGAATTCCTTGGCCACGTAGCGCATCTCCGAGGCGATGACGTTCCAGCCCGCCGCTTTCAACGCCTTGGAAACCTGATCGAGTTCCTTGATGGTGGTGAAAAAGCGCGCGCCCTTCTGGCCGGCGGGAACTTCATCGGCCTCCAACGCCTCGACCTCGTTCGCGCCGGCTTCAATCGCATCGCCTTCGGCATCGCGGTTCGCGTCCGGGTGCGTGGCCTCGACCACGCCGAGGTGATTGAAGAAAAACGCCACGCTGCCCGGCTGGCCCATCGAACCGGCCTTGAACAGATTGCGGATCTCCGGCGCGGTGCGGTTGCGATTGTCCGTCAGGCATTCCACGACGACCGGAATCTTGTGCGGCGCGTAGCCTTCATAGACGACGGTCTCGTAGGTCACCTTTTCCTCGCCGATGCCGGCGCCCTTTTTGATGGCGCGCTCGATGGTGTCCTTGGTGACAGACGATTTCTTGGCCTTCTCGACGGCGACATACAATCGCGCGTTGAGGTCGGGGTCGGCCCCGCCGAGTTTGGCCGCGACCATGATTTCGCGAACCAGTTTGACGACCATCTGGCCTTTTTTGTGCGCGCTTGCTTCGCGCCCGGCTTGTTTCCATTGTGCGCCCATAAGATTTTTTAGTGAACGCGGAGAAGCTAATGAATTTCGGGATGAACCGCAACGAATTGTAGATTCAAGCAGAAATCAATTTAATAACCGTGACTGGTGGGGCGAGACTCCCGGCGAGCCGCAATCTGGCCGGGCGTTGCAATCTTCGGCTCGCGGGGACGCTCGCCCCACCAAGCTCAACTCAACACCGCCACGCCGTATTTCTCAAGGTTTTCATCCGTCGTCACCACGGCCAGGTCGTTCAGCTTGGCGGTGGCGATGATGAAACGGTCGCACGGGTCGCTGTGCATTGGTGGCAGTTGGGCGGCGGCGATACAGATGTTCAATTCAACGGCAGAACCGCCAGGCCATGATGTTCGATGACTTTTTCGAACCATTCCTGCGGTGCGTGCGGCAGCTTGAGTTTCCCACGACTGGCCTTGATGGCGATTTCAAAGCCGCTGATGGCGGAAACATAAACGGCCGGGGCTTCATTGATCTGCTTGAGCGTCGCGCGGCTGAGTTTCTTGTCGCCGCTCGCCAGCCAGAGCAGGGCGCAGGTGTCCAGAATCATCGGCTCGCCTCCGGCCATTCTTCCTCGGACGCCGGCTCGGTCGGATCATATTTGATTTTGATTTTGCCGAGAACCGGATGCGGCTGGATCCGGTTGGTGAACTTGTGCGGCACCAGGTCGGCGACGGGTTCGCCGTTGCGGCAGATGACAATGGACGCGCCGTCCTTTTCCACCCGCGCCAGCAGGCTGGAAAAGTTGGTTTTCGCTTCGCGGACATTAACCGTCTTCATGGCCATGATATTAGTCCAGTTAGTCCAGCATGTCGATTCCGCCGCGCGATTGACGCGATAGCGATATTCTTGGATGATTGCGGAAATGGCCTTATTGCCGAAATCCAAATTATGGCGTGTAATAATTGTCTTGGCCGGCTTCGTTTTGTTGATTCCAGTTCTGGCCGCATTTTTTTACGCCGAGGAGGATTTACGCGGTAAGCGCGAATGGGAAAAATGCAAACACGAACTGGAGGCGAAAGGCGCACTACTGGATTGGAATGCCTACGTTCCGCCGCCGGTGCCGGACGACCAGAATTTTTTCAAGGCGCCAAAGATGCAGGAATGGTTTGTTAAACCTCGTTCCGGGCAGGTAACGAGTGATTTTGTAATCCGTCTCTCCAGCCCGAACACGACTGCGACAATCACAAACGAAACCGCCGCGATTAAATACCTGGCTTGGAGTGATAAGTTCAAACCGGACTTTGATTTGATTCGTAACGCTCTTAAACGGCCTTATGCACGGATGGATGGGGGCTATAGCGATCCCACCATCACGCCCGTTCCGAATTTTGCCGTTCTTCGAGACTTCTCTAAAACTTTGGCACAACGCGCACAATGTTATCTGCTCCTTCATCAACCTGAAAAAGCTTTGAGTGAATTGACATTACTCAATGATTCCCGTCGCTTGTTGGAAGCTGCACCGACAGGCAAACCAATGACATTGGTGGCTGCATTGCTCAACATAGCTGAGGTTGGAGTTTATGTAGACGCCATAGCTGATGGCATTCGGTCACAGGCTTGGTCAGAACCACAGCTCATCTCATTACAAAAACAACTGGGGCAAATTAATTTGTGTCCGTTCTTGATGGACGCAATGCGTGAAGAGCGTGCAACCACTTGTTATCTTATTGAGACTCGCGCTATTAACAAAATAGAGCCAGAGCATTCAAACATGGCTCGTGGATGGTTCTATCAAAACATGGTCACAGCCGCTGAATGGGATGAGCAAACAATTCAAAGCATTGATCTGACAAACAATCTTATTAGTCCCGATAAAGTCGAACGGGTTGAAGCTGAAAAAGCTGCCATTAGGCATTTCAGGCCATATACATTCATGGCTGCAATCTTGGTTCCAAATTTTTCAAAAGCATTTCAAATACTGGCACATAATCAAACATTGGTGAACGAAGCACAAATTACCTGCATGCTCGAACGTTATCATCTCGGGCATGGCGAATATCCCAAAACCCTAGACGAGCTTGTGCCGCAGCTCATCGAAAAATTGCCGCACGACATCATCGGCGGTCAGCCATTGCATTATCGCCGCACAAACGATGGAAAATTTTTACTCTACTCCATCGGTTGGAATGAAAAAGACGATGACGGTTCACCAGGAACGCCGACTGACTTAAAAAACGGTGATTGGGTTTGGAAGTAACTCGCATCTCCTTGTGTTCGTGCCCGAATTTAGATTAGACTGGCGTTTCGAATGTTGACTCTTTCTGAAATCAGCAAGGCGTATGGCGGACGGGTGTTGTTCAACGACGTCACCTTGCAGTTGAACCGCGAGGATCGCATCGGGCTGGTCGGCCCGAATGGCGCGGGGAAATCCACGCTCTTTTCCATCATCCTCGGCGAGGAGGAGGCGGACTCCGGACAGGTGATGAAGGAGCGCAATGTCGTGTTCGGCTATCTGCCGCAGGAAAGCGCGCCGGTCGGCGAGGAAACGGTGCTCGAACTGGCCACGGCCATCTCGCCGGAATTTGCCAAGCTCCGCCGGATCATCCTGTCCTGGGATTCCGACCATCACATCGCGCCGGATCACGTCGAGGAAATCCACGACGACGCGCACAATCGCTTTCACGAACTCGGCGGTTACCAGCTCGACGCGAAGGCGAAGCAGATTTTGTCCGGCCTCGGCTTTCGCGAAAAGGATTTTGACAAGAAGGCGCGCGAATTGAGCGGCGGCTGGGTGATGCGCGCGCATCTGGCGCGACTGCTCGTGCAGGAGCCGGACCTGCTGCTGCTCGACGAACCGACGAACCATCTCGATCTCGAGGCGTTGATCTGGTTTCAGGAATATCTCACGACGTATCCCGGCGCGATCGTGGTCATTTCGCACGACCGCGAATTTCTGAATCACATCGTCAGCGGCATCGTGGAAATCCGCTCCAGCAAGCTCAACCGTTATCGCGGCAACTACGATGGTTTTCTCGTGCAGCGCGCCGCCGCCGAGGAGCAGTTGCTGGCCGCCTACAAAAACCAGCAGCGCGACATCGCGCGGTTGCAGGAGTTTGCCGACCGTTTCGGCGCGAAAGCCAGCAAGGCGTCGCAGGCGCAGAGCAAGCTCAAGCAGATCGAGCGCATGGAAAAGATCGAGGCGCCGGTGAACGACGAGAGCAAGATCGGCTTCAGCTTTCCGCAGCCAATGCGCAGCGGGCAGAAAGTCATCAAGCTGGAGAACATAAGGTTTGGATATCCGAAGCAGGTTCGCTTGAATCCCGCAACCCCCTCACCCGGCCTGTCGGCCACCCTCTCCCCCACTGGGGGAGAGGGAAGGGGTGAGGGGGAATCAGCCATCCAACTGGTTTATGATGGCATGGAATTCATGGCCGAACGCGACCAGCGCATCGTGCTCGTCGGTCCCAACGGCGCGGGCAAATCCACGTTGCTGAAGATTCTCGCGGGCGTGCTCGAACCGCAATCCGGCGTGCGCACGCTCGGCCACAACGTGAAGGCCGGCTACTATTCGCAGTATCGCGTCGAAATGTTGCAGGAATCGCGCTCGGTGTTCGAGGAGGCGTCGGACACGCCGGCGCGCGTGACGGAACAGTTCATCCGCACATTGCTCGGCAGCTTTCTTTTTCGCGGCGACGACATTTATAAAAAGATCAGCGTCTTGAGCGGTGGTGAAAAAAGCCGGCTCGCCCTCGTGAAACTGCTGCTCGATCCGCCAAACCTGCTGCTCATGGACGAACCCACGACGCATCTGGACATGGCGAGCATTGACGCCCTGGTGGGTGCGCTGACCCAATTTCAAGGCACGCTGGTTTTCATCAGCCACGATGTTTATTTCATCCGCGCGTTGTCCGGCCACGTCGTCCACGTCAACGCCGGCCAGCTCACGCATTATCCCGGCGGTTATCAATACTATCTCGACAAGACCAAGGCGGTTTCCGCGCGCGCGGCGCTGACTTCCGGCGGCAAAGGCGGTGGGTTGAGCAATTTCTCGCCGAATCATTCGGAGCAGAAAGTGGCTCCGGCGGTGAAAGTGGATCGCAAGGAACAGAAGCGGCTCGAGGCGCTGCAACGGCAATCGCGTTCCGGTGAAAAGAAGGCGCAACAGCAGGTGGTTCACAAACTGGAAAAAGAAATCCAGGAACTCGAAGCCAAGCAGACCGAGCTGACGGCGGAATTGGAAAAGCCGGAGACCTACAACAAGCCCGGCCGCGCGCAGGAAATCAACCGCGAACTCGCGCATGTCCAGGATCGCATCGCCAAGGCCACACCCGAATGGGAAGCCGCCGAGAGCAAGCTGGCGACGATTCCGTAGTAGCGGTGGAGCGCGGCTTGTCCCAAGCCGCAGCCCTTCCGAATGCAATAACGGCTTGAAATTTTTATGAACGGTTCCTGCCTGCGAGTGGCTGCTGCGAGTTGGGACAACTCGCGCCCCATTCAGATATCGTAGTTGGTTTTAGCCTTCGCCACCGGCTTGACCCGGCCGAAGGAGAGGTTGTCCCAAACGCGTTCGTGGACGTAATACAGGCCGACCTTGGTGAACAGTTCCACGCCGCTGATGGTGAACGCCCATTTTAATTTGCCCGTGATGAGAAAAGTGATGATCAGCGTGTCCACGCTGCCGGTGATCCGCCAGGAGACGGCTTTAAACAAACTGCGGTGATGATGGTCGGAGGACATGCCGCAAACGATAGGCAAGCGCGCAGCAGAGTCAAACACGGAACCTTTGCGCGCGCTGGCGGCGACGCTGCCTCGCCGGAGCGCGGCTTGTCCCAAACCGCAGCACTTCCGAATGCAACGACGACTTGAGATCTGCGCGGGCTGTTCTGCCTGCGAGTGGCTGCTGCGAGTTGGGACAACTCGCGCTGCGTTCAATCCGCCACCTTTTGCTTCTTGGTTTCCCGAAGGATTTTGTGTTTGATGGTCAGCCGCTACTTTTATGGAAGACACGAATTCATTGATCGAACAGCGCAAGGCCAAGCTCACCGCGCTGCGCGCCAAGGGCATTGACCCGTTCCAGAACAAATTTACGCCGACGGAAGCGTGCGCCGCCGCGCGTGCAAATTACGTCGAAGGCCGCGAAGTGGCGCTGGCCGGGCGCATCACCGCGCATCGCGACATGGGCAAGTCCATGTTCATTGACATCCGCGACCAGAGCGGGCGCATTCAGGCGTATGCGCAGAAAAATGTTCTCGGCGACGAGCAATTCCACATCTTCCAGCACTTGGACCTTGGCGACTTCATCGGGGTGAACGGAACCATGTTCACCACCAAGACCGGCGAAATCTCCGTGAAGCTCATCAGCTTCGTGATTCTCGCCAAAGCTCTGCGCCCGCCGCCGGCGAAGTATTACGGGCTCGAAGACACCGAGATCCGCTACCGCCAGCGTTACCTCGATTTGATTGCAAATCCCGATGTGAAGGACGTGATGCTCAAGCGCAGTGCGATCATCCACGAGATCCGGAATTTTTTCCACGCGCGCAACTACGTCGAGGTCGAGACGCCGGCGATGCAGGCGATTCCCGGCGGCGCGGCGGCGCAACCGTTCAAGACGTTTCACAATGCACTCGGCTGCGAGTTCTATCTGCGCATCGCGCTGGAGCTTTACCACAAGCGGCTGCTCGTGGGCGGGATTGATAAACTGTTCGAGATCGGCAAGAACTTCCGCAACGAAGGCCTCTCGCGGCGGCACAATCCCGAATTCACGATGCTCGAGGCTTACTGCGCGTTCGGCGATTACGCGACGATGATGGAAACGGTGGAGTCGCTCATCACGACGGTGGCGCAGAAAGTTTTGGGCACGCTGGTCATTGAACACAACCAGGACGTGGCGGTGAAGGCGGCGATTCAGCACGCGTTGCAGGAGTTGGACGCGATTTCGACACACATGACGGGAACGCTATTAAAATCCACGGACGGCAATACCGCTGCCGCCTTCGTCAAAAATATCGGCGATGCGCGAACGGCTCTCGTCACCGCGCAGGACGAAATTGGCAAGAAGCCGGCCTCGGAAATCGCCAAGGCGGCCATCGGCGCCATCCTGGTTGCCATCGGAACGATCGGGTTCCACAAGGTGAACTTGGCCACCAGCGATAAATCCCTGGAAGACGTGTTCGCCTCAGCCGCCGTGAGGTTTGACAGCACCGTCGCCACGCTCGAAAAATTGGCTGTGGCGAAAGTCATCAATCTGGCCACGCCCTGGAAGCGCGCGAAATACAAAGACCTCGTCCGCGAAAAGGCCGGCACGGACTGGTTCGACGTTTCGCCCGCCGAACGCCGTCAACGCGCGCACGATCTCGGAGCGGAGATCGGCAAGGAGTATGTGGATTATGAAGTCACCGGCGCGGTGTTTGAAAAATTGATCGAGCCGACGCTCATCCAGCCCACGTTTGTCACGCATCTGCCCAAGGAACTCGTGCCGCTCGCCAAGCTTTCGCCTGAGGACCCGACGACCGTCGAGGTCTTCGAGTGCTGCATCAACGGCCAGGAGATTTCGCCCGGCTACACCGAGCAGAACGATCCCATCGCGCAGCGCGCCACGCTGGAACATCAGGCCGGCGGCGAACAGCAAAAGCTGGACGAGGATTTTCTGGTCGCGCTCGAGCACGGCATGCCGCCCGCCGGCGGTATCGGCATCGGCATTGACCGCCTGTGCATGATGCTCCTCGGCCAGGAAAGTATTCGCGACGTGATCCTGTTTCCGCAGTTGAAGCCGAAGTGAAAACTGACGGCATTGATTATGCAGGTGGCGTGGCTATATTAACGCCATGACAACTGAAGCGATCAAAGACGCAATTCAGAAGCGTCCATTTCGACCGTTCAGCGTGCGGCTGGCGAACGGCGACGAGATTCAGATTCAAAGCCAGGATTATGTGGCACTGCACCCCGCCGGAAAGACTTTCATCATCTTTGAACCGGACGGCGGGTATCGCATTGTGGATATTCCGCTGGTGACGGATTTGTCAGTGAATTGACAGGGGATTGCCCGGCCCGGCGACACCGAGCAGAACGATCCCATCGCGCCACGCTGGAGCATCAGGCTGGCGGCGAACAGCAGAAGCCAGATTTTCTCGTCGCGCTCGAACACGGCATGCCGCCCGCCGGCGGCATCGGCATCGGCATCGACCGCCTGTGCATGATTCTCCTTGGTCAGGAAAGCATCCGCGTCGTGATCCTGTTCCCGCAGTTGAAGTCGAAGTGAAATTGACCAAACTGCCGGATTGGTGAAAGATGTCTCCGTGAAGACGCCCGCCATTGAACTGGTTTTGAACCGCTGGCCTTATCGTTTGGAATTGCAACCGTCGGCCAACGGCCTGCTGCTGCGTCCGCGCCAGAAAGCCCGCGCGCATTGGGCAAAATCCTTCCGCCAGCGGCGTCCCGCCTCGGATGACCTGGCCACCACGCGCCAACTGACCAACGCGTTTGACGCGAAGGAATGGCAATGGTGACCGAACGGTTTAGTATTTTCCTCGTCTGGCTCGACACGCTGGGAGAATTATTCGCGCCGTGATCCTGTTTCCGCAGTCAAAGCCAAATGAAACGCCTGTTTGTAATAATTCTGTGGCTTGCGACCTGGCAAACAACATTTGCCCAGAGCGGTTCCTTGCTGGATACGAATCTGCCGTCGAAATTCTTCGGTTGGAATCGCGGCATCCACATTTATCTCCCGCCGTCCTATTCAACCCAACCGCAGCGCCGGTATCCGGTGTTGTATTTGCACGACGGCCAGAATGTCTTCAGTTCCGCCGGCACCAACGCCGCGTTCGGCTGGGGCAGTTGGGAGCTGGACAAGACGGCGGACGAACTTTCCCGAGCTGGGAAAATGCAGGAGATCATCATGGTCACGGTGGACAACAGCTTTGCCCGTTACGAAGAATATTGCGGACGGCATCATGCCGCGAACGCGTCCACCAACACCGCATTTGAGAATTACGCCGCGCTGCTCATCACTGAAATCAAGCCGCGCATTGATCGTGACTATCGCACACTGCCGGACGCCGCGCACACGGCGGTGATGGGTTCTTCGATGGGCGGCATTTGCAGTGTGGTGCTGGCATGGGAACATCCGGAAATCTTTGGCAGCGCGGCCAGCCTGTCCGGCGCGTTTCAAGTGGAGCAGACCAATTTTTTGAACGGTGTCCTGAAGGAATATCACGGGCAACCCAAACCAATCCGCGTTTATCTGGATTCCGGCGTGGTGGACTTCATGGGCCATGACGATGGTTGTTTGCTGACCAAACAGGTCACCGCCGAACTTCAGCGCATCGGCGGGACGAACTCCGTGCAATGGTTCGTGGACGCGAAGCCGCTGACGCCGGCGGAATTGGAAAAGTCCGGCCTGCGTCGCGACAAGTGGCCCGAAGCGCAAACGAGCCAGCACAACGAGTTTTATTGGCGGCTGCGCTCCTGGCGCGCGCTCACGTTTCTGTTCCCGCCGGTGAAATGACCGGAGCGCGGATTGTCCTCAATCCGCAGCGGGTGGCAGCTAGATGGCCTTTGAAATATCCCGCTGATGCTTCCAGTTTAAAATTCTGCGAGTTGGGACAACTCGCGCTACTATTTTCGCTGTTTGACCTTGCCGCCCGCATCACCTAGACTCGCGGTTCGTTTTTGCTATGAAAATTGTCGTTTGTGACCCGATTTCGCCCAAAGGCATTGCCCTGTTGCAGCAACGGCCCGAATTCAACGTCGTCGTGCTGCCGAAACGGCTGCCCGAGGCGGAACTGCTGCCCCTCGTGGCGGATGCGGTCGCGCTGGTCGTGCGCTCTGAAACCAAGGTGACGGCCAAAGTCATTGAGGCGGCCAAGCAACTGCGCGTTGTCGGCCGCGCGGGTGTCGGCGTGGACAACGTGGACATCGAAGCCGCCACGCAGCACGGCACGGTCGTGATGAACACGCCCGGCGGCAACACGGTCACCACGGCGGAACTGACCTTCACCATGCTGCTCTCGCTCGCACGCAAGGTGCCGCAGGCGCACGCGACGATGGTCGGCGGCAAATGGGATCGTAAATTATTTCAGGGCGTCGAACTTCAAGGCAAGACGCTCGGCGTGCTCGGCATGGGCCGCATCGGCACGGAAGTCACCAAACGCGCGATGGCGTTCGGCATGCGGGTCGTGGCTTACGATCCGTATCTCACCGAGGAACGCGCGAAGGCCGTCGGCGCGGAATTCGCCGCGAGCCTCGACGATGTTTATCTCACGGCCGATTTCATCACCGTCCACATGCCGGTGACGAAGGAAACCAAGGAAATGCTCAATGCCGCCGCGTTCGCCAAGATGAAGCCCGGCGTGAAGATCGTGAACTGCGCGCGCGGTGAAATCATTTCCGAAGCGGACCTGATCGCCGCGCTCGAATCCGGCAAGGTGGCCGGCGCCGCACTGGATGTTTTTGCGGTGGAACCGCTGCCCGCCGATCATCCGTATCGCAAACAGGCCAATCTGATTTTGACACCGCACCTCGGCGCGAGCACCGAGGAAGCGCAGGAGAAATGCGGCATCGAAGTCGCCGAAGTCATCGCGGGTTATCTGCTCACCGGCGAAGTCCGCAACGCGGTGAACCTGCCGTATCTCGACGCGAAGACCTATGAACAGGTGAAGCCGTATCTGCCGCTGGGCGAAGCGCTGGGCAAACTGCTCGCGCAACTCACGCCGGCGAATGCCGACCGCATTTACATCACTTACGGCGGCAATGCGCGCCTGTTGCCAAACACCGACCCGGTGACTCGCGCGGTGTTGCAGGGCTTCATGGCCAGCAGCAATTTGAAGGACGTGAACAACGTCAACGTCCGCTCGGCGGCGGCGAGCATCGGCATCACGGTCGAGGAAAAAAAATCCGACGAGCCGGTCACCTTCAATGAGTGGGTCCACGTGCAGCTGTTCAGCGGCGCGAAAAAACTGGTTTCGGCCGGCGGCACGTTCTTCGGTTCGCCGAACAATCCGCGCATCGTGCGGCTGTTCAGCCAGTCGGTGGAAATCCCCGTCACCGGCACCCTGCTCCTGTTGAACAACGCGGACAAACCGGGCATCGTCGGACATCTGGGCACGTTGCTGGCGAAGCACAAGATCAACATCGCCAGCATGAGCCTGAGCCGCGACACGGTGGGCGGGCTGGCGTTGACGGTGTTCAGCCTGGACAGCGTGCCGACACCGGCATTGCTGGAAGAACTTCAGAAAGACGCTGACATCAGCAACGTAAAAGTGGTAAAACTGTAGAATTATTGAACTGAATCGCATCCAAACCAATCGAACTCCAAAATGAAAAACAAAATGAAGCTGATTTTCCCCGCCACGCTCGTCGCCGCCCTGATTGCGTTGCCGTCCGCGATGGCGGCCACGGCCCCCGCCCCGACCACCACCACCACCAACGCGAAGCCGGTCAACGCGATGACCGCGTTGTTCGGGGATCCGGTGATGGCCAAAGGCAAGGGGTTTGAAATCAAGCAGAGCGAGATGGATCAAGTGGTCACCGGAATCAAATCCGCCGCCGCCGCCCACAACGAGAACATCCCGGCGGAACAGCTGAACGGCATCAAGGCCCAGATGCTGAACCGTCTGATCCAGATCCAGATTTTGCTGCAGCAATCCACGGACGCGGACAAGCTTGAAGGCAAGAAGAAGGCCGACACCCAGATCGCGGCGTTGCTGGCCCGGGCCGGATCTCAGGAAGCCTTCGAGCGCCAGCTGAAAGCCGTCGGCATGAACCTGGACGAGCTGCGCACCAAGATCACGCAGGAAGCCACCGCAACGGCAACGCTGACCCGCGCCCTGGGCATCAATGTCACCGACGCCGAAGTCAAACAATATTACGACACGCATCCGGCGGATTTTGAGCAGCCGGAATCGGTGAAGGTGCAGCACATCCTGATGTTGACGATCAACCCCACCACGCGCGCCCCGCTGTCCGACGACCAGGTGAAGGCCAAGCGCGCGCAGATTGACGACATCCTGAAGAAGGTCAAAGCGGGCGAAGATTTCTCGAAGCTGGCCACGCAATATTCCGAAGACCCCGGCTCGAAGGAAAAAGGCGGCGAACTCCCCGCCTTCAGCCACGGCGACATGGTTCCGGAATTTGAAGCCGCAGCCTTTTCAATGAAGACGAACTCCATCAGCGAGGTGATCACCACCGCCTACGGCTATCACGTCATCAAATTGCTGGACAAAACCCCGGCCAAAAAGCTGGCGTTGACCGACAAGGTGCCGATGTCCGACCTGACCATCTCCGACAAGATCAAGGACTACCTGGTGCAGCAGAAGACCCAGAAACTCGCCCCGGTTTATCTCGAGAACCTGAAGAAAACAGCAAACGTGGAAATCCTGGATGCGGACATGAAAGCGGCCATTGCGGCCCTGCCCGCCGCCACCAATGCCCCGGCGGAGGCGCCGTAAGTTCAGCGGGCTTGCCAAATTCAATCAGCCACGCCATTTTGGACAGGTTATGAAAATTAAGATTGGAATCATCATCCTGGCGGCGGTCTGCATTGGTTTGTTCATCGGTCTGCTCGCCACCAAAAAGTCGGCGGAGGGCCAGCACACCCACGACACGGCTGCCCTCCTGGAGTTTTCAAACCAGCTCGACACGGCCAACATCAACCTGAATGACATACGGCAGGTCAACCTGATGTTGACGAACGACCTTTCCGCACTGCATCAGGTGGCGGAGACGCTCTCCAACAATCTGGCGACGACCTCCAGCATGCTCTCCACCACCAAAGAATCGCTGGTGTCTGCCGAGGGCCAGATCGTGAACCTCAACGGCCGCATCACTGATCTGGAAGCGCAGAACAAGGCTTTGGATGAACGCGCCACCGACCTCACCAACCGCATTGCCGACCTGGACGCCTTGATCGCCGTCACGCAACGCAAACTGGCCAGTTCCGAAACCGACAACGCGTATCTCACGGCGGAATTGCAAAAACAGATGGCGCAAAAGGCCGAGCTCGAACGCAATTTCAACGACCTTAATGTGGTCCGGGCACAGGTGAAAAAATTGCGCGATGAACTCTTCATCACCCGCCGCCTCCAGTGGATGGCCAACGGCGCCGATCCCAGCACCCCGCAAAAAGGCGGGGCCCTTTTGATGCAACGCAGCCCGGCCAGCCCCAGTTCCGCCGCCAAGGCCGCTGCTGACAACACCGCACCCGGCAAAACCACCTCGCCCTACGACCTGAATGTCGAGGTCGGCTCGGACGGTTCGGTCCACGTCATTCCGGCCCCAACCAACGCTCCGGACCGTTGACCAGGTTTCGCGGAATTAGCATCCGTCCTCTCTATGCCGACCTACGAATATGCCTGCGCCAAGTGCGGTCACGAATTTGAGGCCGCGCAATCCATGTCCGCCCCGCCGCTGTTGACCTGCCCCAAGGATGTCTGCGCGCAGAAAAAATGGGGACGCGGCAAGGTCAAAAAACAGATCGGTGCGGGCGCCGGGCTGATTTTCAAGGGCAGCGGTTTTTACATCACCGACTACCGCAGCGAAGGCTACAAAAAATCCGCGAAGACCGAGGCCGCACCCGCGAAGGCCGCCGTCGCCGATGCCAAGCCCGCCCCGACTCCCGCCAAGCCCGCCGCCAAACCGGATAAAAAATGAAACGTCCCACGGATCGCGGGCTCATCCGATTGCCTCGACGATTCAGCAACCGGGCGGTTCGAAGGTTCGCCATCATCTGCACCATTGCCGCGATTGGAAATGTTTCGGCGATGGCTGCTTCTCCGCTGGAAAATAATCCCACGCGCAGCATTTCCGGACAGTTCATCATCCCCCAGCCGGAGCAAACTCCGCCCCGTATCGGCACCGCCACCAATTTCGTCCGGCTCGAACCGGCCTTGCTCGCCGTTTCCGCCGAGCGCATCAAGGACTTGGTCTGGCACAAGCTCGACATCAAGGGGCCGTGGCGCGGGCAGATTTATCTGGTGCTGCACCGCGCCCAATCGCCGGACGAAGCCGTGACCATTCGTTCGCAGCCGTTCAACGGGGGTTGGAACTACCGCGTGGAACTGCCCGGCGTTGTGTTGCCAACCCGTTTCGTCCGGGCGATGACGGGCGTGGTGCTGCTGGAATTTGCCAATCGCAACGCCCTGGCCCGTTCCTCCGAAATCCCCGCCTGGCTCGTTGACGGCCTGTCCCAGGATTTGCTCGCTGCCGGTTCGCCGGAAGTGCTGCTGTCGCCGCCGGAAAAGCTGGTGAACGGGCTGCCCGTCACGCGGCTGGAAAAAACCCAGCGCGGCGTGGATCCGCTCGCCGCGGCGCGGCGGGTTCTGAAAAACCATCCGGCACTGACCTTCGAGCAGCTCAGCTGGCCGACCGGCGCGCAACTGGACGGCGACGACGGGGGCGTGTATCGCGCCAGCGCCCAGCTGTTCGTGAGCGAGGTGCTGGATCGGAAGGACGGCCCGGCCCGGCTGCGGACGATGCTGGAATCCATGCCGCGCTATTACAACTGGCAGGTGGCCTTCCGCTCCGCGTTCCGCGCGGAATTTCCGACGCCGCTGGATCTGGAAAAATGGTGGGCGCTGGCGGTCGTGAATTTTGCCGCGCGCGATCCCGGACCGGGCTGGACGCTGGCGGTCAGCCGCGCGAAGCTCGACGAAATTTTACGCGTGCCGGCGGAAATCCGCACGGCCTCGAACAGCCTGCCGGCTCACATCGAAATTTCTTTGCAGTCCGTCATCCACAATCTGGAGCCGGCGCGTCAGACCACAATCCTTCGGACCAAGTTGCGCGATCTCGACCTCGCGCAGCTTCGCGTCGCCCGGCCTTACGCCGGATTGACCGCCGAATATCGCCAGGTCATCAGCAGTTATCTGGGCGACCGGCCGGCCAATGCGCCCAGGCCGTCCTGGGTGGCCCGCGTCTATCGTTCCTGGCGCAAACCCAGCGCGGCCACCACGGTGAAGAAACTGGATGCGCTCGACGCTGAACGCCGGAAGATTGAAGCGACCGCCAAACCTCCGCCGTCGGCACAACCAAGCTTGCAACCATTGAAATTAAACTGAACGCGACCCTCTGCCGGCGGTCAACTTGACAGGACACGATTCAACCCTATAGTGCGCATACTTAAAAATGCAGGCTGAAAATCCATCAACCAACGGTGATGAGCCGCCCTCGGGCGGTTCGTTGCAATCCCTGAAAAAATTCTCCTCCGCCGGACGCGGCTTCTGGCACGACGTTTCCGAGGCCGACTGGAACGACTGGCGCTGGCAGCTCAAACATCGCATCACCAACGCCGAGCAGTTGCAGCGGCTGATGCCCACCATCACGCCGGAGGAATTCGCCGGGGCGAAGCTGGCGAACACCAAACTCGCCCTCGCCATCACGCCGTATTTCTTCAACCTGATTGATCCGGCGGATGAACATTGTCCCATCCGCCAGCAGGTCATTCCGCGCATCGAGGAAACCCACACCGCGTCGTGGGAGATGTCCGATCCCTGCGGCGAAGACGCGCACTCGCCCGTGCCGGGACTGGTGCATCGTTATCCCGACCGCGTTTTGTTTTTGGTCACGGATCGTTGCGCCGCGTATTGCCGTTACTGCACGCGCTCGCGGCTGGTGAGCAATGCGACCGGCTACGATTTTCATCCGGAGTTCGACAAGCAGATCGCCTACATCGCCGCGCATCCGGAAATCCGCGACGTCTTGCTGAGCGGCGGCGACCCGCTGCTGTTGAGCGACGAGAAGCTGGAAAATCTGTTGAGCCGTCTGCGCGCGATTCCGCATGTGGAATTTCTCCGCATCGGCTCGCGCATCCCCACGTTCCTGCCCCAACGCATCACGCCGGAACTCTGCGCGATGCTGAAGAAATTTCATCCGCTCTTCCTGAGCATTCACTCAAACCATCCGCGCGAACTGACGACCGAGGTGCGCGATGCGCTGGGTCGTCTGGCCGACGCCGGCATTCCGCTCGGCAACCAGAGCGTTTTGCTCAAGCACGTCAATGACGATGCCGAAGTGATGAAGGCGCACATGCAGAAGCTGCTCATGTGCCGCGTGAAGCCGTATTACATCTATCAGTGCGATCTGATCTCCGGCTCGGCGCATCTGCGCGCCAGCGTGCGCAAGGGGATTGAGATTATGCAGCAGTTGCGCGGGCACACGACCGGTTACGCCGTGCCGCA
Source organism: Verrucomicrobiia bacterium (assembly GCA_035577265.1). Classification (GTDB taxonomy): domain Bacteria; phylum Verrucomicrobiota; class Verrucomicrobiia; order Limisphaerales; family UBA11358; genus UBA11358. The sequence continues at coordinate 76,780 of DATLVR010000097.1, forward strand.
ATACGTCATTGACGCGCCCGGCGGCGGCGGCAAGGTGCCGATCAATCCGGAATACGTTCTGAGCCACAACGCCGACCGCGTGGTCATCCGCAACTTCGAGGGGAAAATCTTCGAGTATCCCGAAGCCGCCGACGGCACGCCGCTTGCCAAGCCGCCGAAGAAAATCGAGGAGCCGGAGCTTGTCTGATCAGCCATCAAAGCGCAACCGGCGGCGGCTGAAAAATTTCGGTGCGCTGGTTGTTGCCGCCGCGATTCTTGGCGCAATTTTTGTCTGGAGCGCCGGTGGTGTCCTTGTCGCTCCCTCCAACTGCTCGATTGGAAATCCGCCGACAAACCTGTCTGTTCAACCGGTTGAATTTTCCAGCGCGAGCGGCGCGACATTGCACGGCTGGCTGGTGCCGGGACAGCCGGGCAAAGGCGTGATGATTCTGATGCACGGCGTTCACGCAAACCGGCTCGCCCTGATCACGCGCGCCCAATTTCTTTCCCGCGCCGGGTATTCGGTTTTGATGTTTGATTTTCAAGGCCACGGCGAAAGTGCCGGAACCAATATCACCTTTGGATATTTGGAAAGCCGCGACGCGACCGCTGCCGTGGATTTTGTCCGCCAAAAATTTCCCGGCGAGAAAATCGGCGTCATCGGAATTTCCCTGGGCGCGGCTTCAGCCTTGCTGGCGGAGCCGCCGTTGCCGGTCAGCGCGCTGGTTTTGGAATCTTCCTACCCGACCATTTATCAGGCTGTCGAAGACCGGCTGGCGATCCGCTTTGGATTCCCGGGCAAACTGGCGACGCCATTGTTGACTTGCCAGTTGAAGCCGCGGCTTGGAATCAGCCTCGACGATTTGAAGCCGATTGAACACGCCAGAAAGATTTCCACTCCGAAATTTTTCATCGCCGGAACCGCCGACCGTGACACCACATTGCCGGAGTCGCAGGCTTTGTTTGACGCCGCCGCCGAACCAAAACAGATCTGGTTGGTGGAAGGTGCGGCCCACGTGGACATGCTTTCATTTTCCAAAGCCGAATACGAAAAGCGCATTCTGGATTTTCTGGCGAAGAACTTAAATTGAAATCTGCTTCCGCACATTTATTCCTTCATGCCTTTGTCCTCGTGATTATTCTTGTAGGGAAATGTTGCGTGAATCGCTCCAGATCAAAACCGCGCGGCTGAAACTTTCCCAGCGCCGTAGGCGCGACATCTTTATAGAAACCCAAATCAAAAATTCCCCCAGCCCCGGCGGGGCGGCATATTCTTTGCCGGAAGATTTCGCTCCTACGGAGCTTTGGCGGTTTTTGATTTTCCGACTACAAAGATGCCAGCCCTACGGGCTTTCAGATAAACCCCAAACACGAGGTTTCGTTGCTTGATTTACCTTCTCCGTTTCGACAGGCCAAAGTAATAGCCGTTGCTCTGCGGCTCAAGGCAGGACGTGGGCGGGAGTGACGGTGGTGCCGAGCGAGCAGGTTGGTGCCTCGCCAACCTTGCTGATGCGATAAATGCCGCCTTGCGGACACGGAGGAATTTTCCCGGCGCGGTCGAGCTTGATGTAAGGTGTCAGATCGTTTGGAAAATTGATGGGCGAGCCGTTGGTCAACTGATGTTCCAACGCAAATTGATTCGCAGCGGCATCAATCATGCGAAGGCCGTTGATGCAAGAATGAACGGAACCAGTAGGATAACCGGGCGAAAAACTGAAATGATTGACGATCACCATCGAGATAAAGACCGCAGTAAACCCAATTAGGGAGACAGTGGCTCCAATTTTGACAATGGATTTCAAATTGACTTCGTGAGTGTTTTGCTTGTTTCCATAACAAACACTGTCTACCCGATTTTGTTGCAGTAAGGGAGAAAATTTACCTTCTCCGTTTCGACAGGCCAAAGTAATAGCCGTTGCTCTGTGGCTCAAGGCAGGACGTGTGCAGGTGTAAAGGTGTTGCCGAGCGAGCAAGTTGGAATATCACCAACTTTTCTCAGGGAATAAATTCCACCTTGAGGACAACCGGGAATCTTTCCAGCACTGTTCAGTTTGATGTAAGGTGTCAGGTCGTTGGGGAAATTGATGAGATCGCCAGTTCTTAAATTTTTTTCCAATGCAAATTGATTGGCTGCGGCGTCAATCTGACGAAGATTGTTGATGCAGGCGTTACAGCAAGAAGTGGCGCGTGCTGAAATGAAATTGGGGATTCCGATAGCTAGCAAAAGGATACCGCAAAGGCCAAAATTAAGGAGGAAAAGAGACCTGGCCCTTTTTGACAAAGGCAGGTTCCGTTTGGCGATCAGAAACCAACTGATGCCAGCCAGCCAGCAACTGGCAACAGTTATGGGCAGGTCGGAAGAAAACTTGAAATTGAGGCAAACGGCCCAAGCAAAAAGAAGCGCGAAGAAGAGGCAAAAGGCGGCGATGACAATTTTGATTTCTCTCACCTTGGAATCAACACCACCCCGCTAATTCCGTTGCGGGGAATCATGGTCAAAGGCCGTCCGCCAGCCGTAGCGGCGGCTCGGCAGAGCGCCGCAAACTTTCCCGAAGATTTTAGATGGCGGCTTTCTCCCGAAAGCCGCTACGCCAACTTACCGTCTCCGTTTCGCCGGGCCGAAGTGGTAGCCACCGTGGACGCGCACGGCGCGGGCTTTGCCGGGGAAACCGCCGGGTTTCGCGCCGGGCTTGCTGTCCTCGAAGAGCGCGGTGTAGGTGTAGTTGAAATTTTCCAGTTTCACGCGCGGGATCGTCTGGCTGATGAAACGTTCGATGGCGTAAACGTGCGGGGCGTCCTCGGCGATCATGATGGTGAACGCGTCGCCAGTGGCTTCGGCGCGGCCCGTGCGCCCGATGCGATGGATGTAATCCTCCGGATGCTGCGGCACGTCGTAGTTCACGACGTGGCTGACGTCCGCGATGTCCAGCCCGCGCGCGGCGATGTCCGTGGCGACGAGCACTTCGTATTTGCCTTCGCGAAATCCCTGCAATGCCTGTTCGCGTTCCTTCTGCGTGCGGTTGGAATGCAGCACGCAGACGGCGTGATTGGCGCGCTTGAGCGTGTTGGCCACGCGATCCGCGCCGTGCTTGGTGCGGCAGAAAATGATGACCGAGTCGTAATTGACGCGCTCAAGCAGTTCAAGCAGCAGGTCGGTCTTCTGCGTGTCGGACACGGGATAGATGACGTGCTTGACCGTTTCCGCCGGCGTGCGGCGCGCACCGATCTCGATGGTTTCGGGATCGTGCATCGCCCATTGGATGAGCGTCTCGATCTGCGGCGGCACGGTGGCGGAGAACAGCGAGGTATGACGCGCGCGCGGACATTTTTCCACGATGCGCCGGACGTCGGGCAGAAAACCCATGTCGAGCATGCGGTCGGCCTCGTCGAGCACGAGAAATTCCACCTTGTCCAGGCGCAACGTGCCCTGCTCCAGATGATCGAGCAGGCGTCCGGGCGTGGCGACGACGATGTCGGCTCCGGCGCGAAGTTCGTCATTCTGTTTGCCGTAACCCACGCCGCCGAAGACGACGGTGGTTTTCAAATTCGTGAATCGCGCAAAATCGTGAAACGCAGTTTCCACCTGGGCGGCGAGTTCGCGGGTGGGTTCGAGAATGAGCACGCGCGCGCCGGCGGAACTGTGCTGGCCCAGTTTGGAAAGGATGGGCAGACCGAACGCGGCGGTCTTGCCGGTGCCGGTCTGCGCGCTGCCGATGACGTCCTTGCCGGACAAAACGAGCGGGATGGCACGAAGCTGAATGGGCGTCGGATCCACATAACCCATCGCATTGACTCCCTCCAAAACGGCCGGGGCGAGTCCTAATTTACTAAAAGACATGACTCGAGGTTAGCAGCGAAAATCATTAAGGAAAGCAGCGAATTGAGGCAATGGCCCACGGGCGCACCCCGGTTATTTGCAGCGTTGTGGCACGGGCGTCTCGCCCGTGTGGTTCAGCCAATGCCGCGCCTGCGCCAATCAGAAACTCACGGGCGTGACGCCCGTGCCACAACCAAAGGCCGTTCGCCAACAACCTTCCTGGACTTGGGCCGCAATAAAGTCAGATGCGCCGGGCCCCGAATCAGGCCATCAATTCCAGGAAGTTGGTTTTGAAGCCCGGCAGCAGTTTGGATCTGGCCGATTCCTTGCCCGTCGCCTTGGAATGCAATTGATAGACGCCCTTGACGAGCGCGAAAACTTCGATGGCGGCCGCGTCCGGATCAATAATCCAGTATTCCGCCACGCCCGCCTGTTCGTAGAGCGCCATTTTCTCGATGCGATCGCGCTGCCAGCTTCCTGCGGAAATGACTTCCATGACGAGGTCAGGCGCGCCGGCAACATGGCTGCCCACGATGTTAAGCCGCGTTTTTTCGATGAACAACACATCAGGCTGCACAACGCGACGCGGCGTCAACACCACGTCCACCGGGCTCACGAAAACTTTTCCCGACCGGCCCACGGCAACAAATTCCCGCAAGGTGGCGGCGAAATTCAACACGATGGTCTGATGGTCAGGATGTGGCGCGGGCGACCTGATGATTTCTCCATTCCAAAGTTCCACGGGCAGATTGGTCTCGGGAAGTTCCGCGACCATTTCTGCGTAAGTCCAGAGCCGCCGGGCTTTGGCTTTGGGTTTGGTGAACTCGGCTACGGTCATGCGTTCAATAAGCCGCGAGGCCCGGGAAAATCAAACGAAATATGCACGGGGGTTCTTGCTCAATCCCGTAGCAGCCGGGGTGAGGAGGCTCGTAATGCAATGCAATCAGAGCCCAGCCATGACGCCGGAGCGCCGAGCACCGTCTCGGCCAGTTTCAAACCCGAACGGGCAACGAGCCGAGACGGTGCCCGGCGCTCCGATCGCGTTACGACGGCGACGGAACAGGTTCGGCAGGCGTCGGCTCAGCAGCAAGCGGCGCTTCCGGGGCGGAGGCGACAGCTCCAGTTGAAACCGGAGCTTCAACTGCGACCGGCTCAGCGGCGACTGCCGCTTGCGGCGCGGTTTCCGTTGCCACGACAGCTTCACCTTCGGCGGCGGGCTTTTCAGCTCTTTCCGCCGCCGGTTTCTTTTCCGCTTTCACCGGCTTGGGCAGCGGCTTCTTGGCCGTTTCCAGTTTGCCGTCGGCGAATTCGATGATGTGGCCCTGATGCGCGAGCCAGTGCAGATCCGCGATGATCGCGGTCTGTTCAGGCGTCGCCTCGGCGGCGGGCGCGGGCGCGGCGTCCGGCTTGACTTCGAGCACCGTCGGCTTGGCCATCGGCGCGAGCGTCTCGATCAATTTCCGGCGCGTGCATTTCGGATGTTCGTTGATGAACGACACGATGCGCTTGATGTTCTCGGAGACCGGCGTGGCTTCGAGGTCGAGAAACTGCGGACGCGCGACGGCAACGTGCGTGACGGTCTTGTTGACCTTGAAGAATTGCAGGCCGTGATGCGCGAACTGCTGGCTCAAGGTGCTGGCGAGCTGCAACGGGAAATGGCGCTGCTGCTCCCACTCCTGACGGACGAGCTGCTGCAAACCGCGGCTGCGCAGATTGCGGCTCAACACGCCACCGACCACGAGCGTCTCCACGGACTTGATGATCGTTTCCTTGTGCGTGGCGCGGAAATGATTTTCCACGTCTTCGAGCGTCGCCAGCTTGAGCGGCTCCGGCACGTTGAGGACGATGTATTCGGTCTTGAAGCTCTGGTCTTCGATCCATTTCTTCACGACGGCCTCGTCGCGGACGATCTTCACGCCGGCTTTGTAGGCGTCGAACGGCATTCGGGAGAAACGCTCGCCGTGCAGCTTGCGCAACTGGTTCTGATAATCGTGATGGTTCGGCGGGCCGAGAATGACGCCGCTGATGGAGCATTGCGCCACGAACGTGTAAACGCCCTTGGGCGGTTCGGTCGCGAGGCGGTCAGCCTGGTAGAAGGTGGCGAAATGATTTTTCAGGACGTGCGCTATGGCTTCGTCCTCGCTCAACCACGGCGTTTCGTCGAGGGCGCAGACGAAGAGCGGCTGCGCGATGGTGCCGTCGGCTTTTTTCTTCACGCCGAACTGGACGGAATAACGTTCCGGCTTGTCCAGCACGAGCTGGGCGATCTGAAACAACGGATACGCGCGGCCGGTCACCTTGATCTGACGGGCGAGCGATTCGACGCCGTGTTCGCCGGGCAAGATCGTGACGGTAACTTCGGGCAGCGGCGCGGGTTCGGGACGGCGGACGGGTTCACGCCGGTCATCGCGCCGGTCGCCACCGCGGAAACCACCACCCTGGCGATCACCGAATTTGGAACCACCGCGCGGCGGACCGCCACGGCGATCGCCACCGCCACCGGGGCCATCACGGCGCGGGGCGCGGCGTTCACCGGGCTTGCCGCTGAAGCTGCGCTCGGGCTTGACGCCTTCGTTGCCGGTGAATTTTTCATAGCGGTTGCCCGCCGGTTTGTCCTGCACCCATGCGGGGAGGAAAAGGCTTTCCAGATCCAGATCTGTTCCAGTGCTGCTCATGCGATTCAGTAAAATTACGCAGTGATAACCAATGCGCGTTTGGCAAGGATAGCATCAATAATCTTCTTGGCGAGCGCTGGTTTTTCGACCAGCGCCTTCTGCGCGGCTTCCTTGCCCTGCCCGATCAGATCGCCCTCGAATTGCAGCCACGCGCCTTTTTTGTCCACGACACCGTCGGCGATGCCCACTTCGAGGATGCTGCCTTCCTTGTTGATGCCGTGATTGTAAACAATATCGAACTCGGCTTCAACAAACGGCGGCGCCACCTTATTTTTGACGACTTTGACCCGGACATGGTTACCGGTGGCGTTGCCGGCATCGTCCTTGAGCGTTTCCTTGCGGCGGATGTCCATGCGCACGCTGGCATAAAATTTCAGCGCCTTGCCGCCGGGGGTCGTTTCCGGGCTGCCAAACATGACGCCGACTTTTTCGCGCAACTGGTTCGTGAAGATGCAGGTCGTCTTGGACTTGGCGAGAATCGCCGTGAGCTTGCGGAGCGCCTGGCTCATCAACCGCGCCTGCATGCCCATCGTGGCCATGCCCATGTCACCTTCCAGTTCGGCCTTCGGCACGAGCGCGGCGACGGAGTCAATCACGATGACATCCAGCGCATTCGAACGGGCGAGGGTTTCACAGATCGTCAATGCTTCTTCCCCGGAGGAAGGCTGCGAAACGAGTAAATCATCCAGATTCACGCCGAGTTTCTTGGCATAGCCCGGATCGAGCGCGTGTTCCGCGTCAATGAACGCCGCCAGGCCGCCGGTCTTTTGCGCGTTGGCGATGACGTGAAGCATCAAGGTCGTTTTACCGGAAGATTCCGGCCCGTAAATTTCGATCACGCGACCGCGTGGCACACCGCCAACGCCGAGGGCCAGGTCGAGCGCGAGCGCGCCGGTGGGGATGACATCAATCTTGACGTGGGCCTGCGCATCGCCGAGCCGCATGATCGCGCCGTCGCCGTAGGCCTTGGTGATGCTGGAAATGGCGGCATCGAGTTCGCGGGCGCGCGTGGCGCTGGCTTTCGTTTCGGCGACAGCCTTGTCGGCGGCCTTGTCGGCGGATTTTTCGGTGGATTTGGCGGCCATAAATTGGGTCTGGTTTTTTCTTAACGGGTGACGACCTTAGTGAATCGGGGATAAATAGTCAAACGCGGGTTGTTCACCAGTCATGGTTCAACCCGCGGATTTGGCCGGGCGTCGCCGAAAGCCTTCCCGCCCCAAAAAGCCGGCGCGGGCCCGTGACCCTTCTCAGCCGGAACGATGCAGTTCAACCACGGATGGACACGGATAAACACGGATGAAGACCGGAGCAAAGACCACGTCAGCAAACTTGGCGGGAGGCACCGATCGGTGAACGCATTTTCGTTTCAGAAAGCCGTTTCCAATCCGTGTTTATCCGTGTCCATCCGTGGTTAAAACTTTTTTCTACCGAATCGTTCCGGCTCAGCCCTTGTGGAGCGTGGCTGGCGGCATGACCAGCGCCACCTCATCCATCTTGACCCAGCCCTCGCGTCCGGCGTGATTCCGGACCAGTGCGAAGTTTCCGTGGGTCTGTTGGAATGTCACGATTTCCCCGGCCCGCAACTTGAACACCGGCGCGGCCATCGTCACCGGCGAAATGCCCGCAACCGCATCGGGAGCCACCACCACCGCGCGGCGCAAATCGGGGCTGCGCAATTCCAGCGCGCCAACTGCAACCGCCAGCGCCAACGCCGCCAGCACGCTGACAACATTTAATGACCGGCGCGCTTGCGGCCGCAGCAATTTGAGCGGCCTCGACACCGCGAACAGGAACAACGCAACCGACGCCAGGCCGAACCAGGTGTTCATCGTCAGCGTGCGCGCGGCGATTTGGATTGGGGATGGGTGTTCCGGTTCGGCCCCGGCCTTTTGACGGGCGGCTCGCAGATTTGCGGTGATGTCGGGGTCATCGGGACTCAGCAGCGCGGCCCGTTCGTAATTGAGGATGGCCCGTCCGAGCTGACCTTCACGCTGCCGGGCATTCGCCAGATTGAACAACACGGGCGCGGAATAACCCTGTTGCGCGAGGATGGCTTCATAGCCCTGTGCCGCCTCGGAATAGTGACCCTGCGAAAATGCGTTGTTCGCAACGTCCATGGCGCTGGAATCCGATGCGGCGTGGGCGAGTCCAGCGATCAGCAGGAACGTCAGGCCAACCATGCATTCCGTCCGACGAATCCACCGGCCCGGCAGCGGACTCACGATGGTCAGCCGTTTCTCGTCGGCCGGAACCGCCCGGTGGCAACGATCCGGCAGCCTGGCCGGAGCGTTCACATTGTTCGGCGCGCGCACAAACTGATCCTGCTCCAGCTCTTTGAGCACCTGAAGCAGTCGCGGGGTCAACTTGATCTTTCCTGAAGCCACCCGGCGCAAAATGAGGTGCGTAATCGTTTTCATAAAGCCTCCAGTTTTTTGAGTTCATCGTTCACGAGCATCTGAAAATGGCGGAGTTCATCGGGGGCAAAGGCGCGGCCGGTGTAAACCGCTTCATCAGCCAGGCTGAAAATCGTGCGCAATCCGTCGGCCTCGCCGTTCAACCGCGCATTGATCTCGGCCAGCGTGATGGTCCGGGGCGGCAGGCTCCAGCGCAGGCCCAGCAGGTTTTGAAATGCCCCGCAGGCGGCGGCAAAAAAACTTCCCGTGTCGCCCGCGGCGGCGGCGCGTTCCATGCTCTCCAGTTGTGTTCGCAAAACGCGCCGGGAGTTGGCCAGGCAGACGCGCTTTGGATTGCGGGCCAGTTTCTGCCGGCGACGGAGAATCAAATAGGCAATCAGGGCCAGAATTGACGGTGAAAGCGCGACCGCCACAATCCAGGGGTTCAGGAACCACGGACGCAATGTCGCGGTGAAATGGCCCGGAGCGGGTTTGTTGGGTGCCAGGTCGGTCGGGGCGGAGGCAGCTGCCGGGGTCGTCGTCTGGGTGGCAGCGGCGGGTGGCGTTGAGCTGGCCACCGACTGACCGGGGGCAACTTCGACGTTCACCGGCGGCGTGGTTCGCGTGACATACTGTTTCTTTTCCGGATCAAAATAACTGAACGCCAGCGCGGGGATTTCCAGCTTGCCTGCCTGCGTCGGGATCAAAGCCTGTTCGAACAACTTGGCACCCGAGTAGCCGGCGCTGTCCGCCGCCTCGAACTTCGCGCCGGGCTTGTAGGTTTTCCACGCGTCGTTTTTTTCGACGGCGGGCGCGGTCACGCGATCGAAATTGCCGACGCCACTGATTTTGAGCTTGAGCGTCACTGGATCGCCAACGGTGGTTTGCGTCGGCGCCGTCTCGGCGGTGAGATCAAACTGTCCCACCGCGCCCGTGAAGCTGGCGGGCCGGTTTTCCGCGGGCAGCGAAAGAATTTTTACACTGTTCGGATCACTGCTCAGCGCAATCTGCTTTTGCGTCGCCGAGCCGAAAAAGCTGCTGAATGCCTGGTCAAAAAAATCGTCGTCAAACGGACTGCCGAGACGCGAGCGCGGACGCTGCGCCGGCTGACGCACGGTGACCGTGGTGGGAAGCTCGACGCTCATCTCGTAATCGCCGGCCTTCACCGCCGTGATGACGGTGGGCCAGGTGAAGACGGTATACGGAACGCCGTTGATCAGTTGCTGGCTGCGCACCGGCTGGTTGCCGAGCTGATTCATCGTGAACGCATCGCTGTTGAGCTTGGGCAACCCATCCACACGCAGTTCCACTCCGGCGCGGAAGCAGGCCTTCAATTCCACCGGCACCATTTCGCCGACGTAAAATTCTTTCTTGGGAGCGACGAGTCGGAGAAAACCGAAGCTCTGCTGCTCCGCCGCGCTGATCTGGCCCTCGTCACCGCTGACGGCGGGCGCGGGCAAAGAATTCTGAGACGGATTGCTCATCGCGGACGCGCCACCAGCGCCCCTGCGCACTTTCAACACGACGGGTTGTGACACGGCCGTGTCCGCGCCCCGGCCGGTTTTGATGGCGGGAATGGTGAAGCTGCCCGGTTGAGTCGCCGCGACAGCGTAAGTGTAGCTGACGTTGGCGGACATCGCACCATTGATGACTTGAATCTGGCTCGATTGGCCGACCGGTTGGAAATCCAGTCCTTTCACCGTCGGAACCTGCGGCTCGTCCGCACTGCGGCCTTGAACGGTCACGGTCAGTTGCGCGGCTTCGCCCACGGAAATATCGGTCGGTTCCAGCGTGGCGATGACGCTCGCGGCCTGGGCGAGACCCAACGTGCCCGCAACCCAAACCGTAAGAGTCATGGTGGCTGTGCGTTTCAAAATAGTTTTCATACGCCAATTCAGGTTGTGAGTATTACCAATCTTTGACCGGCTCATCGTTCTGCGCGCTCTCGGTACCGCGGCTGGCCGGTGCCAGCGGCATCTTGCGGTCGTCGCTCTTGAGCGAGTCCAGCAACTGCTTTGCTTCATCGCGTGACATCTTGCCCGGCTCGGAACGCACATCGGCTTGTTCTTGGGCGTCGTCCTTTGGCTGCCCATTCCGGGGCTGCGGCTGGCCGTCCTTCTTCTGCTCGTCTTTCTTCTGGCCGGCTTGGGCAGTTTGATCTTTCGGCTCCGGCTTTTGGTTCGCTTGTTCCTGCTTGTCCTGTTGGCCGGCGCTGCCATTTTGTTTGTCCTGCTGCTGCTCTTGCTTGGCTTGCTGATCGGAATTGGATTTATCCTGCGAATCTTTTTTGTCGTCCGGTTTGTTCTGATCTTTGTCCGCGCCGGATTTCGCCTGCTGATCTTGCGGCTGCTTCTGGTCTTTGCCGGACTTCTGATCCGGTTTGTCCTGGCCAGAGCTGCCATCCTGCTTGTCCGGCTGATCTTTCTTGTCGTCCTGTTTGCCCTGATTCTGTTGGTCAGGTTTATTCTGCTGGTCGTTCTTTTTATCCTGATCCTTCTGATCTTGGTCCTTCTGGTCCTGATTCTGTTGTTGCTTCTGTTGATCTTGCTTTTGCTGTTCTTGTTTCTTCAACTGCTCCAGCTTGCGTTTCACCAGGTCGCGATTGTATTTCGCGTCGGCATCGGCGGGCTTGAGTTGCAGTGCGGCTTCATAGGACTGGACCGCTTGTTCCCAGGTCTTGATGGTTTCCTGAGCATTGGCTTTTTCGGTTTTCTGGCCGAGACGATACTGCGTGTTGCCGAGATTGTAATAATCATCCTGCTGCAAGGCCAGGTCGTCGGTCTTCATCGCCTTGGCGAAGGATTCAGCGGCCTGGTCGAACACGCCCGACTTGTAAGCCGCGGTGCCGTGATTGAACTGCAGCACCGGCTTGTCCGGATTTTTCGCGGCCGCCTGCCGGTATTCCTGTTCCGCCTTGGGATAATCACCTTTTTGAAAAGCCTGCTCCGCCGTGCCCACGGAGGCCTGCGCGGAACCGGCCGCGACCAGCAGCGCAACTGCCGCGGCCGGCCGGGCCATGTGATTCCAGGCCGTCGCCAGCGCCGGACGCGCGCCGGCGACGGGTTTCATCACGCGTTGGTTCCGGCGGATGCCAATGAGCGGTTCCAGCACCAGGCAGAACAAACCCAAGGCCAGCGGCCACTGGAAGCGTTCGATGAAAACCTTTTGCATCCGCGAAGCGATTTCGTGCCGCGTAAATTTCGCCAGGCCCTGCGTGTAAATTGTGTCCAGTCCCTGCGCCTGCTGGCCGAGTGGCTGATACATCGCGCCCGTGGCTTCGGCGATCTGCTGGAGCATCGACTCGTCGAGATGCGACTTCACGAGCTGGCCGGAAGCGTCCTTGACGAACTGCGTTCCACCCGCCTCGTTCTCGGCCGGGATCAACTCGCCGCTTGCGCTGCCGACGCCGACGGTGAAAATCTTCAAACCATTTTTCGCCGCCGCGCGGGCCGCATCGAGCGCGCTGCCTTCCAGGTCTTCGCCATCCGTGAGCAGCACGAGGATGCGCTCGTTGTTGCCGTTGCCTTCCAGCGCGGCCTCGGTTTCGTGGATCGCCGCGGCGATGTCCGTGCCGCCACGCGGAATGATCTTCGTGTCCAGCGCATCCAGCGACTGGCGGAACGCGTCGTAGTCGAGCGTGAGCGGGCATTGCAGAAATGAATTGCCGGCGAAGGCGACAAGCCCGACGCGGTCGCCATCCATCTTCGCCAGCAGATCTTCCACGGCCATCTTGGCGCGCGTGAGCCGGTCGGGCTTCACGTCCTGCGCCAGCATGCTCTTGGAAGTGTCCACGGCGATCATCACGTCGAGACCCTTGCGCTTGGCTTCTTCCCAGCGGAAACCGACCAACGGCCGCGCCAGTGCTATCGCCACGAGAGCGACGCCCGCGATGACCAGCGCGCGTTTGAGTTGACGGCGGGCCGGGCTGACGGACGCGGTGAGTTGCGCGACGAGGCTGGCCGAGGCGAACTTCGCGAGTTCGTTGCGCTGCCGCACGTCGAACCGGCGGTAGCGCCACACGAGCACGGCGCAGGCGATCAGTCCAGCGAGTAACCAGAGGGGTTGGGCGAATTTCATAAATGTTCTCCGATTAAAAATGATTCAGTAACTTGTTTTGTTGCGGATAATCATGCTCCTGGCAGACGACGGAAACGGGTTTGGTCAAGTCCGAGCGACAGGCCAAGCAGCATCAAGCCCGGCACCACTGCCAAGGCGAACAGCTCGTGATATTTCTCGAACTTCTTCACCTGATGCGTGGTCTTTTCCATGCGATCAATCTCGGCGTAGATCTTCTTGAGCGAATCCGTGTCGGTGGCGCGGAAGAATTTGCCGCCGGTTTCGTCGGCGATTTTTTTCAACATCGCTTCGTCCACGTCCACCTTGGCCATGACGATCTGCTGGTTGCCGAACTGGTCCTTCACGGGCATGGGCGCCTCGCCCTGTGCGCCGGCCCCGATGGTGTAAACTTTCACGCCCATCGCCTTCGCGGCTTCGGCGGCGGTCTGCGGCGCGACTTTGCCGGCGTTGTTCATGCCGTCCGTCAGCAAGACGACGACCTTTGATTTCGACGGCTGGTCGCGCAGGCGGTTGACGGACGTGGCGAGCGCCGAGCCGATGGCCGTGCCGTCTTCGGCGAGACCGGTGCGGACGCGGTCGAGATTCTGCTTGAGCCACTCGTGGTCGAGCGTGAGCGGGCTGACGAGATAAGGCGCGCCGGCGAAGGCAATCATGCCGATGCGATCATCAGGCCGCGCTTCGATGAATTTGGAGACGACCGATTTGACCACCTCGACGCGGCTCTCCGGCTGGCCGTTGAGCGTGAAGTCCAACGCTTCCATTGAGCCGGACACGTCCAGCGCGAGCATCAAGTCCACGCCACTGGCCTGGACTTCGGAGCGACCCTGGCCGTATTGCGGACGCGCCAGACCGAGGATGATCAGCGTGGCCACGAGCAACCGCAGCATCGTGGTCCAGCGCGCCGGGCGGCTTTTGGTATCGCGGGCGACGGTGCGGGCGATTTCGACATTCGAGTATTCGACCGCCGCCACGCGGCCTTTGCGTCCGCGCCACATCGCAACCAACGGCAGCAGTGCGAGCAACCAGAAAAATTCGGGATTGAGAAAACGGATCATGGCAGTGCCTTGGTTAAGGGTTCAGGAGTTTGAGCGCGAACGGACTTGGATGACCGGTTCAAAACTGAATGCCGCTTCCGGTTCTATCAGCGGTTTCAAACGGAGTGGCACCCGGCAACGGATGAGCGGCCTTTGCGTCAGCCCGGCGCACGCCATCGTGCTGGTGAAAATCATGACGCGCCGTTCGGGCGTGTAGGTGATCGATTGCAAGGCGCAAAATGGCAGTTTTACCAGTGTCTTCATATGGCAGGGATGTTGGTGTTTACAGATATCGGGTTGATCCGGTTGTTCTCCGGCACGGAAACCAAAGGATTCTCGACAACCGGCGGCGTTGTCGCCGGGTTGGCGGATTGCTGCACGAATTCAACTGCGGTATCGTGCAGGGCGGACATTGCGGCCAGCGGATAATGCCAGCCGGCGAACTTCGCGAGATCGCAGTGCGAGAGAACATCACACAACAACCCGCGCTGCGTTCCCGCGATTTTGTCCTGGCCTTTCATCAGTTCGCGGAGGAATTCCTCGGTGGTCAGCCGGGGCGCGTGCAGGCTCAACTGGTCCTCGAGAAAGACGCGGATGATTTGCGACACGGCGAAGCAATATTCCCGCGCATGCTCCGGATTCATGAAGAGGCGGGCTTCTTCGAGAGAATCCAGCGCCCGTTCCTGCGGCGACAGTTCCAGGATGGGAGCCTGGCGCAACAATCGCCAGAAGACCAACACGCTGAGCGAAGTTGCGACACCCGCCGCAATCAAGGTCCAGAGCAACGGCGCCGGCACATGCCTGGGTTGCCGGATGTCCCGGATGTCTTCGCCAGCGGAGGATACTGGTGAAGCGGCGGCTGCGGCGGGTGTCAAAGCGGTTTGCGCCGTTGCCGCCGTAGTGGCGGCATGGGCGGGCGCAGGATTCGTGAGCGCGGCTGCGCTCGCGACGGCGAGCAGCAGGACGAACGCAACCGCGCTGGTTAAAATGTAAACGATGGATTTGTTGGCTTTCATTGCATTCTCCGGGCGCGGTTCTTGAAGAACGTGCGCAACGCAGGTTCATAGGACTCGCGGGTGTTGAGGTTGAGGGAATCCACGCCTTCGCTGGCGAGGGTGCGACGCAGACTGTCCACTCGTGCCTGGGCCAGTTCGGCGAACCGGCTGCGCACGCGGGCATCGGTGGTGTTGAGTTCGATAAGTTCGCCGGTCTCGGCGTCCTCGATGGCGAGCTGGCCCACATCGGGCAGCTCCGATTCGTGCTGGTCATGCACATGCAGTGCCACGACGTCATGCCTGCGGCTCGCCAGGCGGACGGCGCGCCGCACATCGGCGAGCGCCTGGTCCTGGTTCGGCAGTTCGAAGTCCGAGACGAGGAACATGATTGCGCGGCGGTTCGTGATTTGATTCGCGAAGTCGAGCGCGCGGACGATGTCCGTGCCGCGCGACTGCGGCTCGAAGCACAGCACTTCGCGGATGACGCGCAGCACGTGCTGGCGGCCTTTCTTCGGCGGGATGTATTGCTCGATCTGGTCACTGAACAGGATCAGCCCCACCTTGTCGCTGTTGCGGATGGCGGAGAACGCCAGCACGCTCGCGAGTTCGGCGGCCATCTGGCGTTTGCTCTGCGCGCCGGAACCGAAGTTGCCGGAAGCGCTCACGTCCACCAGCAGCATGATGGTCAGCTCGCGTTCCTCGGTGAATTTTTTCACGAAGGCGTGGCCGGTGCGCGCGGTCACGTTCCAGTCAATCGTCCGCACCTCGTCGCCGGGCGAATATTCCCGCACCTCGTCGAAGTCCATCCCGCGGCCTTTGAAGACCGAGTGATACTGACCCGCGAGCGAATCGTTCACGAGCCGGTTCGTGCGGATTTCGATCGCGCGCACCTTTTTCAGGATTTCCCTGGCTTGTTCGGTGTTCATGGTTGGTTCCTTCGTTGAAGATTTTCCCAGTTCACGGAACCGGCAGCGTTTCCAAAACCTTGGTGATGATGTCTTCGGAGGAAATGTTCTCCGCCTCGGCTTCGTAGCTGACGGCGACACGGTGACGCAGCACGTCCATCGCAAATGTTTTCACGTCCTGCGGCGTGACGTAACCGCGACCGTTGATGAACGCCCAGGCCCGCGCGGCCATGGTGAGCGCGATGGTGGCGCGCGGTGAAGCGCCGTAGCGGACATAGCCGTTGAGATCAATGCCGTAGCGTTTCGGATCGCGCGTCGCGAGGACGATGTCCACGATGTAATCGCGCAATTTGTCGTCCACGTAAACCGAGTTCACCACGCGGCGCGCGGCGATGATGTCGGCCCCGGAAACCACGGGCTGCACGCCGAGATTCGGCTCGCTGGTAGCCATGGCATCGAGGATGGCGCGTTCTTCGGAACGATTCGGGTAATCCACGATGACCTTGAGCATGAAACGGTCAACCTGCGCTTCGGGCAGCGGATACGTGCCTTCCTGTTCGAGCGGATTCTGTGTGGCCATCACGAGGAACGGCTGCGGCAGCGCGTAGGTTTCGTCGCCGAGCGTGACCTGGCGTTCCTGCATGGCTTCGAGCAACGCGCTCTGCACCTTGGCCGGAGCGCGATTGATTTCGTCGGCGAGCACGAAGTTGCTGAAAATCGGGCCGTGCTTCGTGTGGAACGTTCCTTCGCGCGGATTGTAGATCAACGTGCCCACGATGTCGGCGGGCAACATGTCCGGCGTGAATTGCAGCCGCTGGAATTTCATCTCCGTGGCGGCGGCGAGCGTTTTGAGAGCGAGCGTCTTTGCGAGGCCGGGCACGCCTTCGAGCAGAATGTGGCCGTTGGTGACGAGGCCGACGAGCAGCCGGTCCACGAGATTCTTCTGGCCGACCAGCACGCGGCCGACTTCCTGGCGCAACGGCGCGACCCACGCGGAGTTCTGGCGCACGGATTCGTTGATGGCCTGAATGCGTTCGTTATGTCCGCCTGGCGCAGCGGCACTGGTGTGGTTGTGCTGGGGTGCGACCGACGGTGCGGTCCTGTGCATCGGCGCGCCGCGATAGCGGATGGCTTCCAGTTCGGCTTCGGTCGCGGGCGCCGCCGGGGCGGAGGCAAACGAGGCTTTGGTGTCCCACCGGCCGTTCCCGGCGGCGGCTTGTTTGTTCCAGTTCGAATTGCTCATAGACTATTTGGTTGTTGTTTTTGTTGTGAGAGCGTTCACGGTTTTGCTCTCGTTCTTGCCATATCAGACCACACGCCGCTTACGGGGCGCTTACGGGAGCATTACAATTTTGAAAGGTTGGGCGGGGAGGCGAATTAACTGAGATGAAAGTAGAAACGTTGCTCCGCAAAACTGGATGGCACGGCTAAGCCGTTAGGTCGCTCCTTCCTGATAGCGCGAAAGAATAAGAAAGCCGCTTGGTTTTTACCCATTCTTTGTTTGGCATCGCAGTTTTTCATTCCTAGAATTGCACAAATGAACAAGTGGATAGCATCTGGTCGCAGCTTGCATCAACTGAGTTTGGTGACCTCTTGTATCTGGTGCTTGTGCATGGGAATTTTGTCCGTCGCTTGGGCGGAAACAAATGCGGTTTCGATTCCGCCTCGAACAGACCTCGCCAGAGACCTAGTCATTGCGTCTTTGGACGGCGACAACCATGAAATCTCTTTGTTGCTGAGCAATGGCATTGACGTCAAAGCACGCACGGGCCCGGGATTGACGGCTTGGCAGGCAGCGGACATCAAAGGGCACGCTGACATCATGGATTTATTGGCGAAGCGGGGCTCTGACACCAACGTGGTGTTTCCAAAGCCGGAATCGATTCTCGATTGGTATGTGAAACAAAAGATAGCAGCAGGATCGCCCGGGTTGGCACTGGCAGTCATTCGCGATGGCGATGTGGTTTTTAAAAGAGGCTGGGGACTGGCCAATCTGGAATATGACATCCCGGTCACGCCAGCGACCGTCTTTCATGTGGCATCCGTGTCGAAGCAGTTTACCGCATTCGCGATTGCCCGCCTGATTCAGCAAGGAAAACTTTCACCGGATGATGACGTGAGAAAGTATTTGCCGGGGATGCACGATTTTGGGACCAAAATTACGTTGCGCAATTTATTGTTTCATACGAGCGGACTGAACAACCAGTGGACGCTCCTGGTTTTGGCCGGAGAGCGAAATGGTGACGTCGTCACTCAATCGGACATCATGAAGTTGCTTGAAAATCAAACCGAACTCAGATTCAAGCCGGGCGAGAAATTCGAATACTGCAATAGTGGCTATACCTTGTTGAGCGAAGTCGTGGCGAAAGTCTCCGGGAAATCTTTTGTTGATTTTACACGAGATGAAATCTTCGAGCCGTTGGGAATGACCAATTCTCATTTTCATACGAACGGCCTCGAGATCATAAAGAACATGGCGTATTCTTATTACCCGTCTCCCGGTGGTGGTTACCACAAGAACATCCTGAACTACGAAACGGTCGGCGCGACTGGTTTATTTACAACCGTGGAAGATCTCGCAAAATGGATTGCCGACTTTCAGAATCCAAGACCGAAAGATGCAATGCCACTAACCATGATGCAGGAATCCGGACGGCTCAATAGCGGCGAGAAGACTGGCTACGGCATGGGGTTGTTTATCGAAGAGTTTCGCGGAGCCCGGCTGCTACAGCACGGGGGCGCTGACGCGAGTTATCGCAGTTTTGTGCTTTGGTTTCCCGACCTTCATCTGGGGGTGGCCCTAGTGAGCAATCTGGGTTCAATCGACAGCAGAGAAGTCGCTTTGACGGCCGCAGAAATCTATCTAGGCGATAAATTAAAGCCACTTAAAGCGGCTGAATCCGATCTCGAAACACCCTCCGTCCAGTTGTCGGCAGCCGACCTGGACCGCTATGTTGGCAGATACGAACTCAATTCCTCGTCAATGATTACCGAGATCGCCCGCGTCGGGAACCACCTCGAAACTCGGGAGAACAATGATCCAGCTTCGATGCTTGCGGCCAAAGGTAACAACCGATTTGCCGCTGGAAAGAGTTGGATGGTGTTTCAGGATCTGGCGTCCGGAGTGGCGTTGCAGTTCACAAACAACTGGGGAGAGGTTTTTGAGCGAATCAGCTCTTCCGAAGAATCGCAACTCAATTTGAGTGCTTACGTGGGTGATTACTGGAGTGCTGAATTGGAAACATTCCTCAAGATTCATCTGCGAGATGGGCGGTTGGTGCTTGAACTCCACCGTCATGGCGATTTTCCATTACGTTACGTGGACAGAAATATCTTTGCCACCGCCAGCAGTGAATATTGGTGGTTTGAAGTTAAATTCCAACGAGATTCCAAAGAAACAGTGACCGGTCTTCGCTTAAACACCCTGCTTTTCAGGCGCCACCCTCTCGAATAGCCTTGTTTAAGACACATGCAAGCAATCTCCTTTCTGGCAACTCGATTTTGCTGCCTTGGGCACCAAATCTCCTGCTAAATGAGCAGATGGCGCGGATGGGGGGAGAGTTAATCAAACTGAGCTACAGGTTGGCAATCCATCAAGCCGCTGACACCCGCTTGAGCAGCTTCACCGTGAAGATCGCGCCAGCGTGCTGAACCATGCCACCTCTGAAATCGCGATGGGAACAAAGCTGGGAATTGACGCCACGCGCAAGCTTGCCGGCGAGGGATTCAAAAGGCCGTGGCCGCCGCTGATCAAGATGGATGCAGCCACGCGGAAGAAAATAGACGCGTTGTTTGGAGGAACTCGCTGAAATGACTCTCAACCTTCAACCATCAACTCTCAACCAACTCCGCCTCCGTTAATCCGAATGAACGAAGAAGTCCGCCGAAGAATTGACGCGCTATTTGGAAACAAGTCGTAACAGTCGACGTGAGCGACTTCTTACTCTGCACGTGTAGGCTCAACCCAGCCAGGAGTAATACAGACCTGAATCCCCCGGAATCCCCTTCCACGCCATGTAGAGTCGGTCGTTGAGGTTGGCCAATGCCGGGCCGCTCGAAGTTCCTACACTGGCGACATTGATCTGACCACCCCATTCATCATTCTGAAATGGAGAGAACCAGATGCCGGAGTCGCCATAAACTCCTTTCCAGCTCATAGCAACGGCGTTGCCGCGTGACGCCACGCCGGGACCTGCGCTCGTGCCGACGTTGACAAGAGTATTGCCGCTGACATTCACGTTCACGTAGGCGACGGACTGCTGGGGCTGCCAGATTGCCCCCACACCGTTGTCGATCCAGTTGTAATAAATGTGTGAATCGCCATCGATTCCCTTCCAGAACATGTATAATCGGTTGCCCACCGCGAGCAGGGCGGGTCCGGATGAAGTGCCAACTCCACGGATATTCTGTTGAGCCTGCCAATTGCTGCCGTCAAAGGCCGACCAGTAGATCCCCTGATCGCTGGAAACGCCCTTCCATGCCATGTACATCTTGCCGTTGAACTCGGCGAGTGCCGGTCGGGCGCTCGTGCCGACTCCGTTGACTGGCCGTTGTGGGTCCCAGTTGGAATACTGCCGGCGAGAGTAGTAAATCCCCGAATCGCCTGACACCCCTTTCCAAGCCATGAACAGGCCGGTTGATGGAACGCCCCCGGCAGATGTGTTGTACTGGGTCAAACAGGGACCGTGTGATGAACCGACTCCTTGGATCTGCTCCTGTGGCAGCCAGCCGCTTCCAGTGAACTGAGACCAATAGATTCCCGAATCCCCAGAAACCCCCTTCCACGCCATGTAGAGGTCGTAGAAGCCGCCTGAAAAGTTCTGGTAACCTGCCACCGCCAAGGACGGGCCGTCACTGGAGCCAACGCCAGGAATCTTCCGTTGAGGTTGCCAGCCGTACAGCGCGCGAATCGCGTCGATTGTCTCGTTATCGATTACGGTGATGCTGAGATCGTAGGGGTACATCAGCGAGTTGCGGCTATTCGAATGACTCAAGCCGAGGACGTGGCCAATCTCGTGCAGCGCCACACTCAAAAGCAGATTCGGCGTCCACGTCTCGGCAGAATCAAAGTTCAACCTGCCTGCCTCGGGGTAGGCACCCGAAGCCGCGACTCCACCGGCGCTGCCAAATCGGTTGTCGAGTTGGTTGCCGCCGAACCGAATTTCGATATCCGACGGACCTCCGTTCGACCTGAACGTGAAGAACGGCGCCGCCGCTTGCCAGAGCTTGAAAGCGTTTGTGATAATCGAATTGACCGTGGCAGGTGGGAGATTGCATCCCATCGCGTTGACCCGAAAAGTAAGGTTGCCCCGGCTCCAACGGCCACCCGGCGATCCGTACGCTTCAATGTGCAGACCGCTGGTCATTCGGTCGGGCACACCGCACATTCGGCTGTCAATTAATTCTCCCAGAGAGTCGAGACCGAACTTCCTCAGTCCCCAGGTCCGTTGAAACTCGTGCGCTGCTTCGTCGAGCGCCGCCGCTGCCGATCGATCCTTGGTCTTCAGAACGTCCACGTCGGCACCAAGGTAGCCAAAATGGCGGAGAGCCGACGCGTGGCTGACGAGAGAATCGGTCTGTTTTGCGGCGGATGCCTGTTTGATGAGGCGCGACGGGCGACGAATACGTTTTGGAGCTTTCATGATGTGGGGTATGGTTTTTGCGGGCGGTTGGCCGCTCACTGGAGAGCGCCGGTTACGTTCGTACATTGTTTAGTCTGAATTTGTGTGTCCAAGATGCCTGAAAGCTGTAATTGAGAGAGCGCATAAATCTGAGATGCAAAACTGGGCAACTTGAGGCAATCCACGACCGTGACGACCGTGCCGTTGAAACCGTGGATATGAACGGCGCATCCACCGCCAACAGTTTAGACCAACGCCTCTTCACATCATTGATAGGAAATTGCTTTTTTGACGTTGCGTGGTTCAGGGAGAATTGCTTTTGCGTCAGGTCCATTTTCACGAGCCGTTGGGCTAGATCCAAGATTAGTGAAGATCCAGCGAAGCCGCCGTGGATCCTAAGTCACTGCCGCGCTTCACCACAATGGCGAGCGCATAGATGTCCTTTTTCCAAGCCTGCCCTTGGAGCGCAGGGCCAAGATGGTAAACCCCGGGCAATTTCAATCCGTTGCCGTCTGACGGCGATTCCTCGAAAAAACTGACTAGGACGGCTTGGGTTCCTGACAGGAACGCCTGCACTTGGAAGTTAGCCTGCTTCAGCTTGGTGACGGGCTTGCCCGCTGTATCCGTGACCGTGACGACCAAGCCCGCTGGAGCATCGTTTCCTGGCGTGGAATTGCCGCTTTCTGCCGCGGCACTAAGTATGAAACGAGCCATATGATTGTTCTCCGATGATTAGTTTTTACTATTTTCCATTACTACTGACGATCGCAAACTGGCGCTGATACGAACTTGCTTTTTTGACGTTGCGCGGTTCAGGGAGGATTCCTTTTGCGTCGAGTGCATCCCACTATTCTGTGGTTTTGAAGCACAGTCGTGAATGCCTGTGTTTGCGTGCATAGTTCCACTATCCTGAGTGTGCTTTGCGAAGACAACTCCGCACCTTTATCAAAACGCGACAATTCTTTATCAAATCACGACACGGGCGGGAACGAACCGGTTGATGCGTGCGAACTCCTGCGGCGCGCTCCCAAAGTATTGTTTGAAATCGCGGCAAAAGTTTGACTCGCAGGTGTAGCTCAAGGACACAGCGACTTCTTTGTTGGAGAGACCCTCGGCCAAGAGCGGCGGCGCGAGGCTCATTCGCTCTTGCATGATCCACGTTTTGGGTGTCGTGCGGAATTGCTCGCTAAAACGCCGCTCCAGCGTGCGCACGTCCAGCCCGATATGCACCGCCAGCACCTTCACGTTGAAGCCATTTTTCCTGATGATAACTCGAAGTTCGTCCGTTTTGAGACGCTGTGCGCTCATACTATCAATACGGCCGAAATAACATTGATCTTTCAAGAATCTGCAGAAAACTTTGGTCGCACGAGCCGTTGCCCGAGCCGTATCCCGTTTTCCACGTCACCGCCAACACGCTTCGCAAGGACGCCGTCTATCCCGCCACCATCGTCGGCATCCCGCCGATGGAAGACTCCTACATCGGCGGCGCGTCCGTGAAACTCTTCCTGCCCATCTTCAAGATGAACTTCCCCGAGATCGTGGAGCTCGCGCTGCCGGCGGAAGGCGTCTTCCACAACCTCGTCTTCATGAGCATCCGCAAGACCTACCCGATGCGGGTCTACAAAAGTCCTTGCGGACGGCCACTAGGCACGGCCTCTGGGGCATGGGCCAGATGATGTTCACCAAATACGTCGTGGTGGACGACGACGTGAATGTTCACAACACCAGCGAAGTGCTGTTTCGGTTGTGTGCGAACACCAACCCCCAGCGCGATTCAATTTTCACAAAAGGACCTGCCGATGTTTTGGACCATGCGACTTCTGAAATCGCGATGGGAACAAAGCTGGGAATAGACGCCACGCGCAAGCTCGCCGGTGAAGAATTCAAAAGGCTGTAGCCGCCGTTAATCCGAATGAGCGAAGAAGTCCGCCGGAAAATCGATCCGCTTTTTGGAAACAAACCGTAGCGGCCAACGTGAGTGGGCTGCTGACTGAACCGCGAAGAACGCCAATGAACACGAAGCCAACCGCAGCAATCGACGGTCGCTATTGCGCGCCGCTCACGAGTCGAAAACCCAAACACGGATCGCAAACCAGTCGGTCGCGCATGTCTGAAGGGTGCCGCTACCGGCTCGCAGGCCGTCGCCAAACATCAGGACCATCATCAGGACCATCCCACCCATCCGCAAAAACAGACTTTGCCCCGATTGGCAACCAACTCAACCCGCACTAGGCACTGCCGAGGTCATTGTGGATAGTGAAATTCATGTCCGTCCAGTCCGCATCAATGGGGTCGTCGTTGCTGACTCTGAGCCCGCTCCAGTTCAACGTGCCGTCCTTCGGAATCGTGTATCCGCCTTTGATCTCTCCTTCAACCTCGTCATCGATTTCTTGCGCAGTCCACGAAACCGTGATGCTCAGATCCGCATTGAGCCTGATGTCGAACAATATGTGTCCTCTCGGCTCGCCTGATCCATCGAAGCCGAGGAAATCTCGCGAATTGAAGGGATTCAGACGGACCGACCTCGTATCGTTGTGATAAGTAGGGCTGTGCGCCCAAACTGATTTCCAATCCGTGGTCATCTCGACGTTGATCGTTATGACACGATTTACCTCCGGTGGCGGCTGCAATGTCACCGTCACGTCCGTGGTCGCGCCAGCCTTGATGGAAACATCTAGGTCCGCAGTATGGAAGTAGCCGCCAATGTTGAGGCCCGCCGAGATGTGGTAATCGCCCGAGGGGACATTGGCGAAAGTGAACCGTCCATCCTCGCCTACCACCACGTCCTGCAGTCCGCTGCCCAGGAGAGATACATTCGTGCCGGATACGTCTGCGTTCGCGACCACTCGACCGGTGAGTGTCCCGCGTGTTGCCACATGTTTCCAACGGTAGATCGGCACTTGCGCATACGTGCCCGGTCGATAAAACAGCTCCTCCACATACCCATAGACGGACCGAAATTGGCCTTGATTGCCGTTGCCTGGCGCATCCCAAAGCATGATGTTGTCAGGACTCACGGCATTTGCCGATCCAGGTTGTTTCCACCGATCTGAATCCTTGGCATCGGTTTCTGACCAATCGGAGGCAAAGGTATTGCAGATTTGATTGGCGATGTCGCTGGGGGCATCGGTGAATAGAGTTCCCCAAAACCCAGCGGTGTTTTGAGCTTCATCGTGAAGGGTTTGATATAACCACTTTGCCGCCGCCGCACGTTCGTCCGGCGTGTAGTGATAGAGTCCGTCGAGAGTGGCGGCGTCCGCCTCCGCCCCGCTGACCGTATCCTTCGGTTCGAGATCCCCCACAGCAGTATGAACTCCGGGTCCCTCAAGACGCACCCCGGCATGCTGTGCCGCCAACCAAATAAAGGAAGCACATTGGGTTGGCAAAGTTCCTTGCGCCCAGCCCGCATCGGATCCCGCGACTTGACCTGGATCCAGCGCAATCTCCGGCTTCGTGTAGCAGTAGAAGCGGTAGTGACCGTTGATGCCGACGGCGGCATTGGCAATCGAATGCAATTCACTCCGAACTTGCGCTGTTTCATCGAAGGGCGGCGGTTTTACGACCAGCGCGTAGCGGAGAGTATTGCGGTTTCCTTCGTCCGGCTCGAACGACAAGGGCTTGAGCTGGTAAGGCTTGTTTTCCGGTGAGGAGAGCCACTTGCCATAGTTGGCCTCGTCAATGGTCAACGTGATGGTGCCTGGCCAGAGATACTTGAGCGCAGCTGGAGCAAAACCATCCGTCGGCTTGCCGAAGGACCCCTTCGGATGGTCTCGGAGCCACTCTTCACATCCCGTCGAATTCCGCACCTCGATATGATTCTTCGTCATGATCCCGCAATGCGAATAGTATTGAGGAGGGGAAACTTGGCGAAGCAGTTGCCCAATGAGGCCGCCGCCGGGAGAGAGCAACACATCGCCTTTCTTTGCATTGAGGATCCGCCCGGGAACATAGCGCCATTCAACTTCACTCGTCCGTTGGCAGACGTCGCCCTCCGGCAGATCGTCCGGCATGTTGTCCGGATCACATTCCATTCCGTAGACGATGCCGCGATCGGTAAGAACGTGCGCGCCGGGAGCCAGCAATTGCGGGAGGAGTGAGGAAATCTTGCTTTCCACCGCACCCCATATCGGCGAGACTGCTGACTGAAACGCTTTACCGAGTTGCGAAGACGGTCGGACTTCAACCGCCGCGTTGAACGAGGTCCCCGTGTGATTATCGAGGGGTTGATCGTCCACCGCCGGGGTTGTGGAAATGGTGGGCGAAAGCGCCGCGGCCACCGCGTGGCGACGCACAAACTCACTAAGGCTCTTATGGGTGACAATGTTTTTGGTGAGATTCTGGTCCTTTGCCAATACCGACAACACCGCGCCGACAGATCCATTGCTCACATGAGTGCTCCAACGCATGGGCAGTTTGACCTCAAGGTAGGCGCTCGCAACAGCTCGGAGCTTTGAACACATTCCGATTCCAGCGAGATGTATAGCCACCCCGAAGAAATCCCCCGTGAATTGGAGCTTTGGAAATTTCCGGGTCACGGTCACGGACGAGCGGGCGGGAACCCGAAGATCCATCAGCGGCAAATGGATTGTGGCGATCAACCGTTCCGCTGAAGCTGTGGCTTTGGGTGCCAGTGCGTTCAGCGCCACGGCCGTGAGTGGCGTCGCATTCTCCGGTTCATCCGTCAGCCATTCGTGGCGCTCGGAGCTGAACGAGAGTTCCTCGTCTTCCAGATTGCGAATGGTAAAGGAACAGACGACATCATCGGTGGGTGACGCGGGTTGGGGTGAAAGGGGACTTTGGATGATGACTCGCGGTGTGAGAGTTCTGTTTCGGGTTTTGTTGTAGGCGTAAAGGTGAAAGACCGCAATCGTTCGCACCCCCGTCAAAACGCTTCCATCCCCACCTTGGGCCATCACCCGGACATGAAAAGTTGTGCATAGCTGATTGATATCCAAGGCATCGGAGTAGTCGTGAGAGATGCTGCCTCTTTCGCTCATTCCATGAGTTCCATCGCCAAAGTCCCACTGATACTGGCGCACTGACGTCAGGTCGCTCTCGGCATTGGCAATCGAGAAAACGACGGTGCGAGGTTGATACGTGTCCATGGTGCTCCAAATGATGGGTGCCGGTGGCTCTCCACGGGTTCGGTCGCGGACTTTGACCTTGCGAGCCGTTTGTTCGATCTCCTTTGCGAGGGTGGCGGTGACAATGATCTCCGCAGATCCCTTGAGGCTGAATTGGAGGTATTGCATGGCTCCGTGGACTCCATTCACTAGCACATCAACCTTCGGGTCCGTCACATCGACATCAACACGGATGCTTTCCCCTACAACTACGCTTGTTTGTGAGAACTTTACGTTCTTGATGAGCTTTTTCATAATGATCGTCTCTCAATGTTCTCCATCGATTGTGGGTTCCTCGTAGCAGGGAGATGGGCAGAAATGCCTTCGCACCGCTCGACGTTTCTCGTTGTTATTGACAGGAAATTGCTTTTTTGACGCTGCGCGGTTCAGGTAGAATTGTTTTTGCGTCGGGTTCATACCCGCGTTTCATTTGGCTTCGCAGCTCGGTCGTGAGTCCTTGCTGTCGCCTAGTGAACATGGTTACACAATCCTTAATATGCTTTACCGGGGCAACTCCACGCATTTATCAAAACACGACAATTCTATATCAAAACGCGACATCCCCGCGACCGAGTCATTGGATGCGTTCGAACTTCTGCGGCGCACAGCCGTAGCATTGTTTGAAGTCGCGGCAAAAGTTTGATTCGCAGGTGTAGTTCAAGGACGCAGCGACTTCCTTGTTGGAAAGCCCATCGGCCAAGAGCGGCGGCGCGAAGTCCATTCGCTCGCGCATGATCCACGACTTGGGCGTCGTGCGGAATTGCTCGCGGAAACGCCGCTCAAGCGTGCGCACTTCAACTCTCAAATGCACCGCCAAGACTTTCACGCTGAAGCCATTTTGCCTGATGATAAACCGAAGTTCCTCCGCGTTGAGAGTGCGTTGGCTCATATCGTGAGTTCGGTGGAAATTAAGATTGCTAAATAACACAAATGCAAGAACTTATTTATTCAAGTTATTCACAAACACAGAAGTTGTAAATCGTAACACGGCAAATGCGGCCTTGAGTCCATTTTTGCCCGGATTGAAAAACCGTATTGCCCAACGCCCACTTCGTCATCGAAGGCTACGTTGACCCGACCGAGCCGCTGCGTGACGAAGGTGGACGGAGCAGGTTTAGTTTTCAGAGGCAGAGGCCCGTCTCTTTACGGCGGGCCTCTGTCTTCTCAGCTGATCTGATTGGGCAGCGTCAATCTCATCACATCAATATAACTTCCGAATATCGTGGGCGTCTGTCGGACGTGGGTGGGATTTTTCTGTGAATGCGAATCTAACCGTCAGCACGATAAACACCGGCTCTGGAACCATCAACAAAACACACAACCAAAACTGCCCTGAAAATAAATCCGGCGGCCAACCGGCACGATAAAGCGCAACCGAAGCCGCAATCAAACAGCCCAAACCAAACAAAGATAGAATCGCAAACAGCCGAGTCATTGGTCTGCCAGCAAACGGCCGTCCGCCTCCGGCAACAAATTGATCATCCGATTTCATGTTAGTGGTGTCTGTTGTCTAACGACGGAACTCACTCGCGCCGCGCAAGTGAGCTACAACATGAAACAGCAGTGTCATCGCGGCGTCGAGTGCAGTGATCTGTTAGGGAATGTTGGCATACGCTCACCAGAACTTCCACCACGGCTTGGGCGGCCGAAACGCTGGAAAATCTTTCCTGTGCATAGCAACATGCATGGCCAACTTTTCAAAAACCTCCTTGTCCCCGCAAAGAGTATTGCCCCACTCGGGAACACAGTAGGTGCTCTTGTCATACCGTGCTTCGATGAAGGCTCTCCGCTCGTCTTTGTGCAGGTGTGGCTCGGAGAAAGGGAATGTGGCAACAACCCGACGTAAATCTGCTGCCTGGCGGATGCAACCTACCGACTCGTATGCATCGGCAAAATCCTCGTAGGGCGGATTTCCCGGCCAGTCTTCCTCAAAAAAATAATTGTAGCCACCGTTATCAATGACCCCTTGGGCTCCGTTAACCAACAAAAAGATACGCACGCTCTCGGGTAGCCGGCTCATGTCGTCGCCAACCGATGTCAACATCTGCTGGGCAGACAGGGTCGCGGGCCAAATATCAGTCCAAAAGTCCACGGCAAATTCCCTAACTCTGATTATACAACGGCGGTTCGTATATCTGATTCATTTTTGGACCTTATGCCTGGGTTGCTTTCATGTCGAGTGAGATTTGCTACCCCATAGCATGGCCGTTTCTCACGCCGTCGCCGCGCGCTGGACTGCGAAGCAGCGGCGGGCAGACACGCAATCTCCTTGCCTGCGGATTTCCAATCCGCGATACAGCAGAGTGCCACTCTGCGCTACCCGGCAGCGCGGCAATCAATCACGCCGGCGGCATTCAGCACACAGACGTGATGCTGACAATCACCGAGATTCAGGCCAAGGGTGAACCCGCTGACGACGGCAGCGGAAGAAGTAGGAACGACGGACTTGTCGCGCCGTAGCGCAACGAAGGAGGACGGAGCAGGTTTAATTTTCAGAGGCAGAGAATTGAACCCGTCTCTTTACGACAAGCCTCTGCCTTCTCATCTAATCTGGTTACGTCTCATTAAAATATGCCAAAACAGCATCATGGTCGTAGTTCTTATATTTTGCCACGCACAAAACTCCGTTCTTGAGGAGTATCTCGCCAGTCACGGCTTTGCGTCTCAACAAGCCAGCCGCAATCTGAATACTAAATAAAGTTCCCCACCTGTCACTGTGCGGCTGTGTCTTGATAACGTCAAAGACCATCCTGACAAAATCCCGCGTCAGCATCTTCGCGTTCTGTATGCCGCCGGCTTGTGCCCATGTATTCGAGCGGTCATCACTCAAAGCAAAATCTGCATCTCCATAACAAGACTCTTTCCATCTCGATTGCAGCTTGGTGCGAAGATCATCGCGAACTGTCTGCCACTCTGTGTCAAAGTCCCACTCCGTGTAGTCCGGCGAAAACGCAACTTTCTCGCTGTGCCGTTCCCAGACATCCGACAGGGGTAAAACTTCTATATTCATAGCAGCCGAGTGGACCTAACTGTGATTACAACTGCGGTTAGAATATCCGATTCATTTTATTGACCTTATTCCTGGTTTGCTTTCATGTCGAGCGCGATTTGCATGCCATAGGATGGCCGTTTCTCGCGCCGTCGCCGTGCGCTGGACCGCGAAGTGGCGGTGAGTAAACACGCAATCTCTTTGCCTGCGGATTGCCAATCCGCGATACAGCAGAGTGCCACTCTGCGCTACCCGGCAGCGCGGTAATCCATCACGTCGCTGCAATCTACTTGAGCAGTTTCACTGTGAAGGTCGCGCCGGCATTCGCCTGGCTCGTCACTGTCACTTTGCCGCCGTGCGCTTCGACGACGGCTTTCACCAGACTCAACCCCAGGCCCAGGCCGCGTTGCGAACGGCTCTTGTCGCCGCGATAGAGACGGGCCCAGATCTTTTCCTGCTCCTCGGCGGGAATGCCCATGCCGGTGTCGCGGAAGACCGTGACGGTCTGCGCTGGCTCATCGCGCACGGTGATGGTCACGCTGCCGCCTTCGGGCGTGTATTTGATGGCGTTGTCGAGCAGGTTGGCGAACACCTGCCGGATGCGATTGCGATCCACGTTCGCCTCGCACTGCGCGGGCAGTTCGGTGTGGATGGAAATTTTGCGTTCTTCGGCGACGTATTGATAAAGCTCCACCACTTCGCGCACGAGCTGGCAGAGATCCACGGGTGCGCGGTGCAGTTTCATCATGCCCGCCTCGGCCTCGGTGATGTCCATGAGCGTGTTCAGCATGGCCAGCACGCGCTCGGATTCCTCGACGCAATCGGCCAGCGCCTCGCGCGCGGCGGCGGGATCGGCGTTGGTTGACAGCGCCAGTTCCGCCGTGCCGCGCAAACGCGTGAGCGGCGTGCGCAGATCATGCGCGACGTTGTCGAGCGACTCGCGCATGGCGCCGATGAGCGCTTCGTTGCGGTCGAGCAGGGTGTTGAAGAGGCGGACCAGTTCGTCGAATTCATCATTGGAAGCGCGCGTCGGCACGCGGGCATTCAATTGTCCGGTCCGGATGATCGCCTGCGCGGTGGCCACAATCTGGCGGACGGGCCGCATCGCGCGATACGCCACGAAGTTGCCGGCCAAAATGCTCAGGAACACCGTCACGCCTCCGACCAGCAGAAAACTTTCGCGCAACAGACTCAGGAGGGTTGCCCGGTTGTTGGTCGCGCGCCCGATCTGCAGCATGGTGCCGTCGGGCAGCATCGCCGAGTCGAGCACGAGATCCTTTTCCTCATCGTCGGGCAGCCGGATGACGTCGCCCGGCTCCTGGCGATATTCCCGCCAGTCGTTGGTCGAGTCCTTGAAGGTGACCCAGTCTTCCGGCACGTTGACGAGCGTGACGCTGTCGCCGGCATTGACCAGCCGGACAAAAAACATTTTCTGCAATTTTGGCGGCTGATTTTGCACCCACTCTTGCAAGGCGGCAACGCCACCGTTCTGGTAAAGACTGGTGGCCTCCTTCAACCGCGCCTCCAACAAAATGCGCTCCCGGTTTTGAATTGCCGCCGCCAGCAGATAGTAAGTGAGCGCGAAGAGCGCGACACTGCTCAGCAGAAAGAGCAGCACGAACCAGAGGCTCAACTGGAAGCCGACGCGCCGGCGGAGACGTTCAAGCAGGTTGGAGGACATAGCCGACTCCCCGGATGGTTTGGATCATGGCCCGGCCCTTGTCCACCTTGCCGCGCAGGCGGTGAACGAGCACATCCACGACGTTGGTTTGCGGATCGAAACTATAATCGAATATGTGTTCCAGAATCATGGTCTTGGTGACCGTGCGCCCGTGGCTGCGCATGAGATATTCGAGCAGGGCGAACTCGCGCGGCTGCAACTCGATCTTTTCTCCGGCGCGCTGCACGTCGCGCGCGAGCAGATCCATCGTCAGATCGCCCACGACCAGTTTCGTCGGTTCAGCGGTCTGCGTCGCGCGGCGAATCAAGGCTTGCACGCGGGCCAGCAGTTCAGAAAAGGCAAACGGCTTGGTCAGGTAATCATCGCCGCCGGCTTGCAAGCCCTTGACGCGGTCGTCCACCGAAGACTTGGCGCTAAGGATCAACACCGGAACGCGGCTGCCCTGGGCGCGGATTTTTTGGATGAGATTCAAGCCATCCAGCTTGGGCAGCATGAGGTCCACGATGGCGGCATCGTAATTCACGCTGGTTGCCATGAAGAGACCCTCCTCGCCGTCGGCGGCGTGGTCGGCGGCAAAGCCGCTTTGCTTGAGACCCTTCACCACGAAGGAAGCAATCTTCTTGTCATCTTCGACCACGAGGACGCGCATAGGACGCCATGATGCCCAAGCCGGACGCGCCGGCAAGAACAAGTCGTGCCTTGCGTGCCGCAGGCCTTGCCATCCTCAGTGCCGGCTGCGGCCGCCGGAGCGTCAGGTTCGCGCGTTTGGCTGGGGACCGCATTCAGATTATGTGGTCGGTGAACCGTTCACACCACGGCAAGCCGGGATGGCGGAGACTTTGGGAAACAAAGAATATCGCGGCTCCCCCGATTCCCCCAGTTTGATCAGGAGGTGTTATCAACCGGGGCAGGCAGCGACGCATCCCGGCAACCCGTTCAGGACTGGCTCGCGATCAGCGAATTCAATTGGTCAATAAATGCCCCGGGGCCGCCGCGCATGTAGCCCAAGGTGCCGCACGGCTTGGCCCCGGCATTCAGCAGCACCAGCGTGGGATAACCCTGCACCTGAAAGCGCGCCGCAAGTTCCGCATTTCGGGCTCGCTCGTCCTCCGGCTGCGGCCGGTGCATCGGGAAATCAATCTTCACGAGAACGAGATGTTCGTCGCCAAACCGCTTGAACTCCGGTGTGGCCAGGATTTCACGGTCGAGTTTCATGCACCAGCCGCACCAATCCGAGCCCGTGAAATCCAGCAGGACCAGCCGGTGCGTTTCGCCGGCCTTCTTGAGCGCCGCCTCATAATCGGTGCTCCATTCGGCGGACTTGCCGCCCGTTTTTCCAATTGAACCGGACTGGCCCGGAGCTTCCGGCGAATCAGGCTCAGATTTGAATTGGCCGGCCCGGCCGGGCCATACCGCCAGGATTGCGCCGGTGGCGATGGTGGCGATTGCGATTGAGAACAATTTATTTTTCATGATGATGTTCGGTTTAATGTTGTCATGGCAGTCATGCCATCTGCGCAGAACCTAAACGCAACAGATTACACAGCCCTTTCGGGAACATTACGGATTAGAAAGGTTCGCCGCTGGAGAAAACTGGCCGCATCCGGGCACTGTCCCGGACCGCGGGCGGTCCCTCGCCCGCAGCGCTCCGCCAGGCAGAAAATCACAGGTTAATCCGAACGCTCACCTTGCCATCCACCCGCTGCGGACGAGGACCGTCCGCGCTCCACAACCGCCGGACCGCGGGCGGTCCCTCGCCCGCAGCGCTTCGCCAGACAGAAAATCACAGGTTAATCCGAACGCTCATCTTGCCATCCACCCGCTGCGACCGGGGACCGGTCGCGGTCCGCGGTAGGCGGATGCGCCACTTTCAAGCGGAGCGATCTGTTTACCGATTTGCGGGCAGGTGCAGACGGATCAACTCCCCCAAGCTTACTCGGCCTGGGGCTTCAAGCGGGCTGTTGATTTAAGAACAGCCTCCGGTTTGCCGGCCGTCGGCGCGTCGAAATAATTCGCCAGCGAATAAACCCGGTCGTTCAACGGCTTCATTTCGTTCAACAAGGCCGGATACGGTTCGTAACGCGCCGTGACAATGCCTTTGTTGGAATCGCGATTGGAAGGCTCGGTGCCCGGCTCCAAAGGATCGTTGTCAATATACTTGAACCAGTGCCAGCCCACGCAGACTTTGGATTCGAGCAATCCCAGCGTGAAGTTCTGGTAGAACCGACCGCGATCTTTCTGGGTCTTCACGATCCAGCCGGCGCCGCTGTTGTTGGGCAGGCCGGAGTCCTCGCCCTTCACATACCATTCCGTGATGAGGATGGGCCGGCCAGACTCCCGCGACCACATCGCGAGTTTTTCCTGCGACGGCGTCCAGGTGCGATAATAGTTCACGGCCACCACATCCAGGTAGGGCCCGGCGGCTTTGAACACTTCGGGGTAATTCAGCTCGGCGGCATTGAAGCGCCCGCCCAGCAGGATATGGTTGGGGTCATATTTTTTGACGGCCTGGGCCACGATGCGGTGATAGCGCCCGGCGACCAGCGCGATAAAATCCTGCTTGTCCTGCTCGGTGATGTCCCTGGTCGTGGCCGATTCGCCGTGACGTTCCTTGAGCCACGCCAGCGCGGCCTGATGGCCCGGATCTTTTTCGGGCAACTGGAGATAGTTGAAAATCGCATTGCGGCTATAAGGCATTTCGTTGTCGGAAAAATGGCCCAGCAGCCAGGGATCATCTTTGTAGCGGGCCAGCTGTTTCGCGTAGTTGTCGCAGAACGTTTCGAACTCGGGATCGAACACAAAGATGCAGTCCTTAGGATAACCGATGTGGCCGGACTGCTGGTAGGTGCCGCCGCGCTTCGCGCCGTAGCTGCTCATGAAATTCCAGATCAAGGTATAAACCAGCCGGTTTTGCGGCTGACCAAACCGGGCGGTGTCCGACCAGGCGCCCAAACCATTGAAGCCGTCCGAATGCAGCAGGCTGGTCGTGCCGGCCACCCAGTTCGATTCGCTGCCGAATTTTTTCAGCAGCGCCGCCTTCGCATTGGTGCCGCCATTCTGCGCCACGGCCACCACCGCCTTGTGGATGAACCGGCCGCCTTCGGGATCAATCAGCCACCAGCGGTCGTCAATCTTCTTGGGGTAGAAAAAGCCGGTGGCCTTTTCCTTGCCGGCAATGAGTCCGCCGTATTGATCCAGTCCGGAATCGACCTGGCTGGTCACGGAGGCGGGCAAAGCCGCCAATGTGCGCGTCGGCTGATTCGTCCACGGCTTGCCGGGGGCGGCCTGCACCGGCACCGTGACCACTCCCGGTTCGGCTTGAGCTAGACTGGAGCCGACCAGCAGCGCGAACAGCGATATGGTTTTTTTAAAGGGTGCGTTCATGACTGATTTTAAAATTTCCCGCCTGACGATCCACTGCGGAATTCATTTCCGGTCGTCGGTTTTTCGGACGCACGGATGGATCAGCACCTCACCACGGGCGACGGGATTATTTTAGACGGCGGACGGAAAGTCTCCACCCCACAAAAGCAAGGGGGTGGGACAAACGACGGTTGGATGCGGGCGTTGCAGCTTGCAATCATCTGAAAATTGTAGCGTCAGCCATCCTGACGTAGGGCCGCGGCTTCCAGCCCGGCGGGAAAAACCGTGCGCAACCCATCTCATAAAAATACGAAATCAGCGTAATGCGAATGTTTTTTCCGGGCGCAGCTTGACCCTGCCCGCGACTTGTCGGGCGTGGCGGAGCGCCGATCTCCGATCCGGCGTGTTAACGGGGTGTTTCCAATACCTGCCGGGTCGGAGACCGGCGCTCCAGCGGCAGGATCACGCTGCACCCAGTGCCGCCTGCTTGGTTCCGGTCAATGCTGTGGGCTGGTTCCTTGCACTCCTTGGTCGGCGCGCTTCTGGTAATACTCCTGCAGGACGGTGAACGCTTCCTTCTTCACGCCCTCGCTGGAGATGAGTCCCTTGCGGTTAAAGCCGTCCTGAATGCCCGCCAGCGGCCGGCGCGGTGAACGGAAATCCACGAGGATCCACGGCGTAAAGCCGACGAGCCCGTCAATCTTGTCGAGCATCGGCAGCGTCTGCCGATAGAGGTCGGCTTGAAATTCCTCGGTCCAGCGCGCGTCCTTGCCGCCATGCAATCCTTGTTTCGCATCGCCGCCGAATTCACTGACGAACACCGGTTTGTTGTAAGGAATCTCCCACGAAACGCGTCCGCACTTTTCCGGCAGTCCGTCATACCAGCCGACGTATTGATTGAAGGCAACCACGTCCACGATTTCCGCCAGCGGATCATGCACCACCAGGACGTTGGTCGCGCCCGGCTTGGCGATCTTTTCCATGGCCGCGCTCAACAACCGCGTGTTGTCCAGTGAACGCGCGCGTTCAGTCAGCCGGGTCAGAAACTTCGTGCGCGGTTTGCTGACCGGCGTCTCGTTGGCCAGCGACCAGATGATGATGCTGGCGCGGTTGGCGTCGCGCTGGATCTCGTCGGTCAGCTGGCTTTGCGCGTTCGCGTAGGTCGCGGCGTTCGTCCAGTCAATCGTCCAATAGACCGGCACCTCGGACCAGACCATGATGCCGAGTTCATCGGCCAGACGGGTCATCGCTTCGTTGTGCGGATAATGCGCGAGCCGGACAAAGTTGCAGCCGAGTTCCTTGGCCCAGAGCAAAAGCTGTTTTGCCTTCTCCGGCGAATTGACGCGGCCGCCGCCATGGAGCGGAAATTCTTCGTGGATGCAAATGCCGCGCAGGAAAACCGGCTGGCCGTTTAATAAAATCTGTTTTCCCTGCGTGCGCACGGTGCGGAAGCCGATGCGCTCCGCGACCGCGTCGCCACCATGGCTGATGCGAACTTCATAGAGCTTCGGCGTCTCCGGACTCCAGAGTTGCAAGGTCGCCGGCGTGAATCGAAATGCCGCGCGCCCCGAACCGTCTGTCTTGGCCGTGATTTTTTCGCCGAGTTCGGGAAGCGAAAGCTCCACGCTCTCGCCCGCACCCGCGCCGGCGATCTGCAACCAGCCGGAAATCGTCCGCGTTGTCTCGGACTCCAGCGCGAGACGATGGTCGGCGATGAAGCTTTCCGGCACGGTGACAATTTTCACCTCACGCGTGATGCCGCCGTAATTCCACCAATCCGTGTTCAGCGTGGGCACGGCATCCTTGGCGCGTTTGTTATCCACTTTGACCACCAGCGAGTTCGCGCCCGGCTTCAGCAGGCGGGTCACCTCGAAACTAAACGGCGTGAAACCGCCGACATGCACGCCAAGTTTTTTGCCGTTGAGATAGACATCCGCGCGATAATTCACCGCGCCGAAGCGCACGAAGGCGCGTTCGCCCGGTTTTAGCCCGGCGGATTCAAACTTCTGGCGATACCACACGCTGCCCTCGTAATACAACAATTCCGGACGCTGCGTGTTCCAATCGCCCGGCACCTGGAGCACAGGCGAGGTGTCGAAGTCATACTCCACGCGCTCGCTGGGATCGGCGGGTTTGACGTCCAGATAGAAGGTTTCCGAACGGGACGGATTATTGGTCAGGTCGCGTTGTTCGTGACGGTAGTCATAGAAGCCGGTTTCGTAGGGATCGATGATGCTTTTCCATTCGCCGTTCAGCGAGAGCCCGTCGTGGAGGAACAAATCGGGAATGTTCTCCGCGTGCAGGAGCGGGACGGCCAGCGCCGCCACACAACCCAGCCAAATCAGGTGCAGTTTATTTTTCATTTAATTGGTCTTGCACAGCTTCACGAAAACACGCGCCGGAGACAAGATTATGCTAGGCGGCGGGTGAAAACCTGCCACCCCACAAAAGCAAGGGGGTGGAACGAACGGCGGGCGGACGCAGGCGTGGCAGCTTACGATCTGATTGGAGACTTAAAATGAGGGCAAGCCACCGGCTTGGTTCCCGTCAATACCGGTGACCCCTTCATGATTGAATTCGCCCGCTGACCCCCGGCGAAGGCTCCTTGTAGAATTCCTATGCCAAAATCAAATGCACTTATTGGAAACTCTCGTTAAGGTTGATCTATGCGACACAATTCTGAGATTTCATTTTTCACCTCATCAAATATTGTAGAACGCTGGATCGAAATAGAGTAAAGTTTGTCTTCAACATCCTGGGGCTTATGACGGTTGATGCATTTAACTAAGTCTTCTTGCATCCATGCCTCTCGCGGTGTGTCCTTCATTGGCAGAACCGCAATTGACACTTCCCCTTTAGAAAAGGTCATTACTTGTTTGCAGATTGTATATGGCGGAAGTCCGTCTGAATATCGCTGATACTCATAACAATGGTAGTCTTTAAGGTGAATATCAAAACTATGAGCCCGGTCAACGAGCCATTTTATGACAGATTGTGATATACAGAGCTTGGCATCCTTCTTTTGCAAATCTGCTACGTTTAGCTCATTATAGCGTTTAACAAAAGCATCTCTGACAGAAGGATAGTCAGAAATATTTTTTTGCAGGTTTTCGCATAGCTGTTGCAGAGCGCGCCTTTCCCAGTCGGTAGGGACATTGCGGAATGTAAGAAAAAGCGACCATGGCAGCGGGTATCCAGCCTGCTGCCTGAACACGTTATTAATCGCTTGCATAGTGGTTGAGTAGGGCCCCTCTTTTTGAGGCGTCAGACTCGTGGTCAGATCCAAGTTGATAATATCAAAAGGGAACAAACCGAGTAATTCCGTATAGTAAGGATTTTGGTGATCTGTGAGCGCGGCTTCGACAGAGCAATTTCCAAAAAGCTTAAACTTTGGATTTCTACTAGCCATCCGCCCGTATTTTGCAGGGTCTGTTTCGAAGCCAGCCACGTAAATTTTATCTGCGTCAAGAGGATCTACTGCTAGAAGATTTTCTTTACGCAAAAGAGCAACATCAAGACGATTAAAACCCGGGAGGGTAAGATACCGGAGGCCGCGCGCGTAGTAAGATCGCACTCCTGGAGCGAGTTCCTTTGCGACTTTCAACCATGCGTTTTTCCTCACGAAATGCTTCTCCACATCGGTATATTCCAATTCTCTAGCGCGTAGTTTGTCAGCATCTATTTCGTCGAAAATGAGTTCTTTGGATTCTAGAACCACTTTATCTTGCTGTTCTTCCTGTGATAACTGCGTCTCTAAGGCTTTGATGGAATCGGAGTTGTCTTGCGTGGAAACGGTTTGGACCTCGGTGTTTTTCTCGGTTGCCATAATTAAGGCTTTATGAAGTTAGTCTTGAACAGCAACGGCCAAGGCCTCGAGAAATGCCTCGCATTCTTCGGGGTTAACTTCAGATAGCACCTCGCTAGAGACTAAAACTCTTAATATCCGTAAAAAGCGGGCTTGATCTTCCTTAGATAGCTCATTGTTCTTTATAAAATTGCCCCAAGCAGCTTTGTCTAACATTAAGCTGGGGCCCTCGACACCAATCCAAGAAGAGAGCGCCGGTTCGGTAACAGGCCCTATTTTAATTCCTTCCGAAAGCGGTGCTGAAAGTTTAGATAGCTTCTCCTCGAAAACTTGCTGCCGTGCTGAGGCCTCTTTGGTCTTATGCTCATCACTGAATTTTTTAGATCTGGATTTAAACTCTGGAAAGATCTTTGTTCGCAACAAATCCCAAATGTATGCGCGCATAGCTTGGTAATGAACGTCAGTCTCCCGAAAGCTATCGCGGTCGATGTTTAACGCTGGCTCAAGGCCATCATCAACATATATTTCACCAGTTATCTGTCCAAATTTAATTCCTTCATCAAATGGATACCCCAGCCAAGACCTGTCATATTTTCCAATCCCCACATCACGAATTCGGATGTGGACACCTTTAAATTCTTCAGGATGAATACGGGGCTGCTGGCTATATATGTAACCATTAAACTTCAAGCGCCTGCCCGCAAGAAATTTGTCATAGTGAATGAGATAAAGTTTAGGGTCTGGACTAAAGTAATTGAATGATTTCGTGTTGGGGAATAACTGAGGCCGAAACAGTTCAATTCCGTCCACGAAGAGCTGAAAGTTATTTATTTTAGGAGCACTAAAATCTCCAACT
This sequence comes from Verrucomicrobiia bacterium, assembly GCA_035577265.1. Classification (GTDB taxonomy): domain Bacteria; phylum Verrucomicrobiota; class Verrucomicrobiia; order Limisphaerales; family UBA11358; genus UBA11358. The sequence continues at coordinate 116,096 of DATLVR010000097.1, forward strand.
CCCTCGATATTTCGTTGGGATGTTTCAAATGGACCGTTACTTAAATAGTTTATGGGTGAAAGAAGTGCCAGCTCCCATAACATGTAGTAATAACCATCTAAAACAAGATCTGCTCGCTGCGCAGAACGCACTATATCGATTAAGGGGGCGAAATGTTTTAATTTCTCTCTGCCGACCATCAAAGATTCCTCTGCTCCTACAGCTTTCCGAACGGCACTGGTCATTTCACTTATCAAACCTTTCTTGGCGTCGGGGACGGTGATAACCGTATATTGAGCGTCCTCGACCTCGGGCAAATCATCCACATATCGGACTGCCCCTATTTGAACTTTCCCTTCCGGATCAATCTTTGCCATGTTTTTTAACGCAGCATCTTCGCGATGAAACGGGTCCAGATTTACCTCGGCAGTAAAACGCTTTTTGCTTCCCTTTACCGACGATGAGACATAGAAACGGTTCCCAAGTTGAGCCACTGCTAACATCCCAATTCCAATTCGGCCAATCAGCTTCCTGTGAAAAACCTCAGATACATCGCTATTGATTCGCTTTCGGCTTCCGCCGATGTGGGTAACGACTTGCAAGAACTTCTCGATAGTCATTCCGGTGCCGTTGTCCTCGATCACCAATGTTCTGAAGTGAGGCGCATCTGTGGTGATCGTTACCTTTGTAGCATCCGCATCGTAAGCGTTTGAAACCAACTCCTTCAACGCGGCTGCAGGGGATCGATATACGCCAGAGCTTATATCTGCAATAATCTTCTGAGCGGCGACAATATCTTGCTTCTTCGGTTTTGTATCAACCGGAAGTAAATGATTTTGGTTAGCCATATTGTTGTGTGATTTTTAAGAACGCAAACCTTTATCCAGCCATATTCTCAGAGTCGTTCGCATGTCGGTAGTTTTTAAATTTTAGGCAGGCTTGGCGCGAGTGTGATCGGGTCGGTTGATTTTGCAATCCGCCAAAACCTGCCCCCAATCCGGGCAACTCCCGCTCCTATTCCAGAAGCTGGCGTGATTTTGACCGAAACTGATTCCCCATGCTCTGGAACCGGAACACCCAATGCCTTGGCAATTATGCCATGTGCATGAAACTGTCCGAGGATTATGATGCCTTCCGGCTGCAAGGCCGTGCGTGCACCACCATTACCGCGAACACGCTTCATATAATCGTCTTGCTGGGCCACGGTGGCAACCACTGCACGGCCAACCTTCATGCCTAATGTGTTGCGAAAAAGTTCGTTGACCTTTTTCTGTCCGGATGTTTGCCCCAAAATTCTGTCCACAACGTCCCGGTCAAGCTGCAAAAGGACATTGGGCGGAAGATGTGCGTCCTTAAACAGCCAAACAATAGCGTTTCGTCCAGACCCATTGAGCGTTGCCTTTTGATCCCGGTTGCCACCTGAATTTAGGCGGCCAAGAGTGACACGAACAAGTCCCACGCTCCATTTGGGGTCTTTGCTATCGTTAGCCCACACCAAAAGACACAAGTGGCCATGCGCCTCGGGTGGTATCATCCAACCGCCTTTTATCTGCGAATATTTGCAATCTACATCAACACCGGCAATCCGATAGTCCATGTCTTTGCCGTCTTCGAAACCAAATTCCCTGTGAAGATTAATTTCAACGAGAGTTCCACAGTGGGTCTTTTCAGTTTTGTGAAGCTGATCCACACGATAACGACCGGTCCGTTGGCCGTCATAAAGCTGGTCAAAAGTGTCGCGAAGCACTTGCGCGGTTCGATTGCCTTGAGGATCCAGAGTTAAAATCGCAGCTTTTACAGCCTCCAACTCCGCATCCATGTCAGGTTGGGTAAGCATCACGATCAGGCTTTCTTTGCAACGCCAACACGTTTTGACTGTGCTTCCTCAATGAGTTTTGGAAGTTCTACTTTGAGGGCCTTGGCAATTCTGGCTGCAACATCCAGCGTGGCATTGCGCACTCCACGTTCGATCATGCTCACATAAGTCGGGTGAAGCCCCGCCCGTTCGGCCAGCTTTTCTTGAGACATGCCGACCGCCATTCGTCGGCTACGAACAGCATTCCCGAATTGCTTCGATATGCTCGAAATTGGCATTAAGCGGTTTATGTGACATTTTCTCAAATAAACTGCCAGAGACTATGGTATGTGATCACGCTAGGCTGAAGACCGAAATACACCCTGCTAACAGCGCTAGCGAACTTTGGGTTTGAATTGGAAGGGCAGCCGCCTTAGTGACCGCGAAGCATCAAGCAATTGCAACTGTGCCGACTTGCCATCTTTGCCATTGGAAGACGCGCGCCGCCGGTTCAGGGCATTCAAGATTGAATGGCCCACACATTTCGCCACCTCTGGCGGAAAGGCATTTCCCACCTGTCTATAAGCCCATGTTTTGCCACCAGTAAAGTGCCATTCGGGGGGGAAACTCTGAATCCGTGCAACCATCGGGACGGTAAGCCTCGGCAATTTACCTTCTGGAAATGAAGCCTCTGGCGCGGCGTCGGCAATGCCCATTCCATCTACCGCCAGTTCGCGCCACTGTCGCTTGGCCCTGGTCGGGCCAAGATCGGGCCCGCCATGTTTCTTTGAACCTCCCACCACGGTTGGTGCGATTCCGCATGCTTTGACCGCCCAAGCCTCGGCTCCTGACCAGCCGTTTGCGCCCATAAGTCCTACCAATGCGCTGCCGACCGTTTCAACTGGCCCAGTTTCGACGGGCCACAAAAAAAATTCTGCATCTTTTGGTTGAAGGGCAACCAATACAAAACGCGGACGCAATTGCGGCACACCATAATCCGCAGCCTGTAAAATTGTCCATTTTGGCTCGTATCCCATTTTTGATAGCCGACCCAATAATTTATGACGGTAATCAGCAAATTTTGCCGAAGCGAAGCCAGGCACATTTTCAAAAAGAACCGCACGAGGCCGAATGTGTTCAACAAGTTCCAAGGCGGCAGGAAACATGTCGCGCGAGTCATCAGCACCGAGCTGCTTGCTAGCGATACTAAACGGCGGACATGGGACACCTGCAGCAAGCAGGTCAATGCCTGAGAAATCTTGATGCCTAAGGTGGCGAATATCCTGTTGGATCACGTTCCAGTGCGGCCGGTTTTTTCGCAGGGTGGTGCAATACTGCGCCTCATATTCAACTGCGGCGGCGTGATGGAAGCCGGCCATCTCAAGACCGAGGGCCTGACCGCCACCGCCTGCGCAAAGTTCCAGAACAGCAAAACTCATGTTCCAAGATTTGACATCATCTGAGGGATGACTGCAAGCGGTTAAGGCCGCGAACGCACGCTTTATTGATTCGAGCCGACACGCGAAGGCCATTTGCGAGATCATGTTCCCAAATCCGCAGCACGAGCCAACCGGATTGTCGTAATACGCGATTCACACGCCGGTCACGAATCTGGTTACGGACAGCCTTGGCGTCCCAAAACTTCCGATTGGATTTGGGTCGCTTATAGCAGCGTGGGCAGCCATGCCAGAAACAGCCATCCACGAACAATGCAATTTTCTGTTTGCGGAAAATGAAATCGGGTTTTCCGAAAATTGGCTGGTGTCGACGCCAACCAGTGATTTGGTGCAGGCGAAGCAACTTCACCAATGCGAGTTCGGTGTCCTTATTGTCACGCGAACGGATGCGGGACATGACATCCGAACGTTTTGACTTGGTAAAAACATCGCTAGTCAATTCAGATCTCATACTTCGATTCCGAATGTTGCCGCCGTAACTCCGATGCGTCAAGCGGGAGGACGCGCCGAGGACTGGCGCAGTTTGTTGACGGCCTGCACGCGACTTTGCACATGGAGCTTCTTGTAAATTTCATGCAGATACCAGCACACCGTGCTCAAGGTAATGGACAGCTTGTCGGCAATCTCCTTGTTGGCATAGCCGTTGGCGACCAGCTCGAGAATTTCCTTTTCGCGCGGCGCCAGGGTTTCCGTGGGCGAAGGCGCCGGCTTGGGTTCGTGAAAGGCCGCAATCACCTTGCGGGCGATTTCGCTGGTCATGGGCGCGCCGCCCCGAAACGCCTCCGCAACGGCCTCGATGATTTCCGCCGCGGTCGCCTGCTTGAGCAGGTAACCGCCCGCACCGGCCCGCAAGGCTTTGAAGATGTGATCCGCATCGTTGTAAACCGTCAAGACCACCACGCTGATGTCCGGCAATTGGGCCTTGATCCGCGCCGTGACTTCCGCGCCGGAAAAGTCCGGCAGATTCAAATCCATCAGCACCACGTCCGGCAGATCACGGGGGATGCGTTCAATCGCCTCGGCTCCCGTGCCATACTCGGCGATGCAGGTGAAACCGGATTTGGAATCAATCACCCGGCGCAAACTCTGGCGGAACCGGGCTTCGTCTTCAACAATGGCAATTTTGATCATGTTTAAATTCCTGCTTGAACCGGGACGATGAAGGTCACGGTCGTGCCTTGGTCAGCATGGCTGACAATGTCGCAACGCCCGCCCAGCCGCAACAGTCGCTCGCGCATGCCCACCAATCCGTGGTGCGCGCCCCGGATGGACGGCCCGGCCATGCCGCGACCATTGTCGGCGATGCGGATCTGCAGATTACCATCGATGGCCGACATCTCAACCTGCACCTCCGTGGCACCGGAATGCCGGATGATGTTGTTCAGGGCTTCCTTGTAGGCATGAAAAAATTCATGCCGGTCCTCGGCGGACAAATTACCCGCCGGCAGCGGCTCGATCACTTCCAAACGGCAACGCATCCCGGCTTGCCCCAGCAATTTTTGCGCATAGGGAAAGAAATAATCCACGAGCGACTGCGACGTGTCGTTGGCCGGGTTGATGGCCCAGACAATTTCATCGAGCGAAGCCGCGAGGGCCCGGGCCCGGCCGGTGATTTCCGTCACCCGTTCGCGGCTGGCCTCGGGCATCCCGCTGCCCGTGCCGGCCAGATCGCCGAGCAGGCCGATTTCCGTGAGGCCCACGCCCAGGTCATCGTGCAGATCGCGCGCGATGCGGGTGCGTTCCTCCTCCAGTGCCCGCTGATGTTCCAGCCGCTCCAGTTCCAGCCGGTGCCGGCGGCGCAGAATGAACACCAACAGGCCGCCGAGCAAAGCAAAGCTGACCACGGCGGCCGTGAGTTTAAACCAGGTGGTTTCCCACAGGTAAGGTTCGAAGGTGACCGGCAGCGTATCGCCGATCTTGTTCCAGATCCCGTCGTTGTTGCACGCGATGACCTTGAAGCGATAGCTGCCCGGCGGCGGATGGGTGTAGCTGGCCACCCGGCGCGTGCCGGCATCCACCCAGTTCTCATCCAGCCCCTCCATCTGGTAGCGGAATTGAACATTATCCGGGGCGACAAAACTCAATGCCGTGAATTCAATCTGCACCTGCTGCAATCCCGGCGGGAGCCGGAGTTCACTTTGGACGGCCCGTTTGCACAGCTCCAGCGGCGCCGGTCCATTGGTGCCCGCAGCCGCCCGGAAATTCTGGTAGCTGGCAAATGTCCGTTCGTCGCCGACGACGCGTTCGACGAAGACGGCGGGCTGCCGATAGTTGAGCTGGGCGTAATCCAACCGCACCTCGGCCAGCCCGGAAAGCATGGAGAAATAAAGCCGGTCGGTCCCGGCGCGAAGGAAGGACGGGCAATAATCAAAGCTCGCCTGCAAACCCCGCACGCCTTCGCTGCGGCCATAAACCACCGGCCAGACCCGCGTGGCCACGCCCGTGGCCACGTCCTCAAAATCCCGTTCGCGCACTTGAAAAATTCCCTGGTTGCCCGCCAGCCAAAGGCCGTCCCGGTCATCCTCCAGGATTTGCGAGACGTAATCGTTGAGCAAACCCTGATCGGTGTTGAACCGGGTGATGCTGCCGTTCCGCAGCCGCCCGACGCCGACCCCGGCATAACCAATCCACAAGTCGCCATTCGCGGCACCGAAGAGACACCGGATGGATAACGCAGCCGACTTGGCCGTCTCATCCACCAGTGCATCGCCCGTCACGCGCACCAGCAGTCCGTCGGAAGCCCCCGCCCAAAAATTTCCCGCCGCATCCTCCGCCATCGCCCGGATGAAACGGTAGCCCGGCGGCAGGTTGAACACCTGCAAATTTTCCCCGCGCAGGCGGTATAAGACATCCGGCGAATCCGTGCCGATCCACAGATCGCCGGCGCGCGTAACCAGCAATGAGCGCACGGCCTTTTCGCGAAGACTGCTTTGCAGGCCAAGATTTTTGAACTGGCCATCCGCCCACCGATACAACACGCCACGCCGGGATCCAATCCAGACCAGACCGTTGGTGTCGGCGGCGGCGCAGGTCACGTAAGCCGGTTCGGCAGTGCCGGAGGGGGATTGAACGATCCAATTGGTTCCCCGGCCACGAGCGAGCACGCCATTATCGCCCACCGCCCAGATCGCGCCGGTGGCATCCTGGCAAACCGACTGCACGCCTTCAAAGGGCAGGCCGTCCGACGACTTGATCAAAAAGGTCACGCGCCGATGCACCCGGTTCAGGCCGCCGCCGCGCGTGCCGACCCAAAGATCGCCTTCGCGGTCTTCGGTCAGGCTCAGGATGGATGGATTGGAAACGACCACGCGGGTGATGGCATTGCTTTCACAACGATAGAGACCGGCCGAGACCGTGCCCACCCAGACCACGCCGTTGTGATCTTCCAGCAACACCGTCGGCTCAAGGCCGGATGGATCGCGGGTGTCGGCGGGATTGATTCTTCCCAGTTCCAGCGTCTCCACACCCTGATCGTATTTCAGCACCTGTTGCCCGACACAAACCCAGATGCCGCCGGACCGCGCCGGGGCGATGCGCAGGGCCGCCGAACCGAAGCTCTCCAGCACGTTGAAACGGCCATTACGAAAAACGCCCACCTGCCGGCCCTTGGCAAACCACAGGGTTCCGTCCCGTCCGCTGGCCAGCCAGCAGACACCACCGACGGGCAGCCCGTCCTTGGACGTGAACAGCTCCACTTTGGCGTCGCGGGAATAACGAACGACCTTGCCCGAGTTATAGGAGACCCAGAGACTGCCCTCACCATCCACCGCCATCGAATATTGCCGCTCATTTTTGGGCAAACCCTGATTCGATGTGATCACCCGCACATCGGCACCATCGAAGCAGACCAACGTGTCTTCCTCCTCCCGTGCCAGCCAGATCCGTCCGGAACGATCCAGCAGGAGGCCGCGCATCGTCCCGGCGATCACGCCGGGGGCGTCGGCCAGGCTGACGCGTTGAAACCGCACACCGTCAAAACGCGCGACGCCGCCCTGGGTGGCGACCCATAAGAAACCATCCGGAGCCTGCACCACGCCGACCACGCGGTTTTCCGGCAGACCATCCTCCGATTGCCAGGCCCGCGCGGTATAGGAGTCATCCACCGGTGTGACTTCGGCGGCCGGCAGCGCCAGCGCGTTGAAAACAGCGCCGGCCACAAGCATCCGTTGCCAAAGCCGCGCGCCGCGCAGCCAGCCTGAACGGGATGACGGATTCAAATTCATGGCCTGGTGACTGCCCCAAAGTGTGTTGACGCAGCGGCCCGGATTGCAATCTTAAGGTTCATAAAACAAAACCGGAGCACGACCAATCCGATGGCTGCACCTACTTCGGAGCAATGTTCTCGGTGGCCGCGATGGCGGCGCGCAGTTCATTCAACATCTTCGACACCTCGACGAAGGAATCGTAGCCCTTCCGCCCCGAGGCCAGCGTCTCAATGGGCAGATAGCCGCGATAGCCAGACTGCCGGATGATCGTGACCAGCTTCATCAGGTCGGTGCGGGGCGAGTCGCCCGCAGTTCCGATCAGTTCCTTGATCTGCCAGGTCACCGCGTAGGGCGCCACCAGGGCGATGTCGAGATAAGGATCGGGCGTGTTGTATTTGCCGGTGTCCACCATGGCCGTGCAGTATTCGTGATCCACACGTTTGAGGAGGCTGAGATGCTGTTCACCCGTGCTGATGAAGTCGCCGTGGTTCTGCACCACGACAACGACGCCATACTTCTTCCCGTGCTCCGCGCATTCGCGCAACGCATCCGCCACCCAGCCTTCCACCGCTTCGCGCCTGGCGTTGCCCGATGCTTCCTGCCAGTTTTTGAAGGGCGCCTGCGAATCCGCAAAGGCACGGATCACCGGCGCACCGAGCTTGGCCGCGACTTCGATCCATGTTTTGATCCGTGCAACGCCTTCGGCCCGGATGGCCTTGTCGGCGGCGGTGAAATCATTGCGCACGCCCGTGCCGCTGATGGCGAGGCCGAGATCAAACGCGTGGCGCTTGAGCTTGAAGATGTAGCTGTCGTCCGGCGCCTGCGGATAGCCGGGAAAGAAATAGCCGGTGACATCCACCGCGTCGAAATTGACCTTCGCGCAGAAATCGCAGACTTGAAACAAGTCCACGCCCTGGCTTGCGTCCTTCAGGTTGGCGTTGAGGAGGTCGAGGAAGGAATACGCATTGAGCGACGTTTTTAGATGCGATCCACCGACGCGTTGGATGGGCGCAATCGCGGCGCTGGCGCTCGCGAGCGGGAAACCTGCAGCGGCGAGCGGCAGCCAGGCGGCGTGTTTGAGGAACGAGCGGCGGTTGGGAAGCGAGTTCATGGTGACGGGTGGTTATTTCACCGACGGCTTTTCGCTCGCGGGCGGGAGAATGTGGCGATAGCTCACGAAGGCAATCTGCGTGCTGTCGGGCGACCACGAAGGAACATTGATCGTGCCCTGGCCGCCGAACAGCGTGGCGATGACCTTGGGTTTGCCCCCCGCCAGCGGCATCAGGCGCAACACCACGTTCTCATTGGGCGGATGACCCTTCACGCTCTTGTCAAACGAGACGAAGACAATCCACTTGCCATCGGGCGACGGATGCGGAAACCAATCGGCATACTGGTCATCAGAGGTGACTTGTTCCGGCGCGGAGCCGTCGGGGTTCATGCGCCAGATTTTCGGCACGCCACCGTTGCGCTCGGAATGGAAGTAAATCTTGCCGCCGTCCGGTGTGTATTCGGGGCCGTCGTCGAGTCCTTCAGCATCCGTGAGGCGCTTTTCCGTGCCGCCGGCGGTGGGGATGGTATAAACATCGAAGTTGCCGTTGCGTTTCGCGCAATAGGCCAGCGTCCTGCCGTCGGGCGACCAGCCGTGCCAGTAGGACGGGCCGGTCGGCGTGATTTCACGCGCTTCGCCGCCGGTCGCGGGAACGACATAAATCCTGGAACCATTTTCGCCGGACCCGGAACTGATGGCGAGCCATTGGCCATCGAACGAAAGCCCGTGGTCGTTGTTGTTCCTGGTCGCCACGCCGGTGTTGATCTTCGCGGGTTCGCCGCCGGTCACCGGCAACGTCCAGAGGTTGCCCGCACGATTGAAGTAAAATAGTTTTCCATCGCGCGACCAGTTGGGCGCTTCAAACAGGCTGAGATCACGATAGACAATTTTTCGCTCACCCGTCGCAATGTCGAGTGTTTCCAGGCTGGTTTCCCGCACCCGCTTTTCATTGGCCGCCGCGATGCGATTCGCCAGCTTTACGTTCGAGATGAGCGCCGTCTCCAGATTCGTGGCGTTATGGGCGCAGACGGCGAGACCGACATAAACCGGATCGGGCAGCGCGAGCGACACCGCGCCAATCGTCTGAAAAGGTCCGCCGGCTTTGGAGACTGAGGCGGTGAAGATATCGCCATCGCGCTCGAGCTTCACGGTCGCGGGACCTTGAATGGGCGTCGGCGCGGAATGGGTCGTGCCGCCTTTCACGGTGCGATACTGGAGTTCAATCAAGCCATTGCCATGCACCGCCACATCCACATACGGCGAATCGGCATCGAGCGTCTGGCGCACCATCGCGCCGGTTTTGCGATGCGGTTCCTGGCCCGCACTTTCCCAACCGACGTCCACGCTGAAGGCCAGATCGCCGGACATTTTTTTCGAGAGGAACTGAAACGCGTCTTCGGCGAACCACATATTCCTGCCGCTGCCCGTGATGCGATACTGCGCCTTGTCGGCGAGATATTCGGAGGAGCCTTTCAACTCGATCTTGCCCACGTCGGCGGCATTTTCAAAAACACCCATCTCCGCCGCGCGCGCCGACCAGACGGCGAAAGCCAGGCCCGCCACGAGACGAAGGCAGGCGCCGGCAGCTCGATTCATTGAAGATTGATGAAGATTGGGCGAGTGCATGATTGGTTTGCAGTTCGGGGTTGCGGTTGAATGGTGAAATCCATTTGAAAATGAGGCTTCCGGGTTTGTGACGCCAGACTTAAATAAAATCCCGGCTGCTTGCTCAAGCAGCCGGGGCGTGAATCCTGATTCGGATGAACGCCGAAATTTACGGAATTATCCGGGTGGAGACAATTCAGGTAGGGCGCGTCACTCCGTGCGCGCCGTCTCTTGATAACCCACGCGTTCGGCGGGCAGAGGACTGCCCGCCCTACCAGTTTTGCATCGTTAGTTTGTGAACTGCATAATCCCGGAATTTTTATGGTTGCTGTTTGACGCGCAGAAACAGTTGGTCGCCCCCCGCATACACCGGCAGCGGGCCCGGAGAGACGTTGCCTTTCACGGTGATGTCATCGAACTCCAAACTGCTGGCTGCGGCCGGAGAATAGAAAGGAATCTTGAAGGTGACCGTCTGGCCGGCCGTAAGATTCTGCAGGCTCGCGAATCCGCTGAGATCAATGCTTTGCAAGGCCCAGGTCGGTCGCACGGTCGCGAGATCGGTGGCGCCTTGGATGGCCTCATCCGTGGTGGTGGGCGTGGTCGCATAGACACCATAACCCCGGGGAGCCGCCGCGCCCCCGCGAGCAGCGTTGAAGGAAAGACTCGTAAGATCGAGGTCGGTGACATTCGTGCCCACGGTGATCGTAAATGTGATCCAGGTCTGATTCGCGAACGCCATGGCCAGGTCTGTCCCGAGGATGTTAGCCGTCACCTGCAAGACGGGATCGGTGGGGTAACCGAGCAGGGCGGCGGCGTTGGAAAGGCTCACCCCGCTGCCGAAGAGCAGGCTGCTGGCGGCCACCAGATTGGATGCGTCTTGGATCTGGGCGTTATACGTGCCCATCGGATACTGCGCCATGGTCACGTTGTTTCCGACTGCGGGCCGGATGGTGCTCAAGGCATGGATGGTGAAGTTCGTCACGGCATTGGCCGGAATGCCGGACTCGGCGACGCTCCAATTCAAAAGATTGGGTGAATACTCCACGGTGTAGAACAGGCTCGGATAGGAATTCCACGTCAGCACCACATTGGCCGGGTTGACATCAAGGTGCGTGATCAGCAGCGGCAGCAGCACCAGAGAATTGGTGGTGACCTTGATGATGCCCTGGCTCTGGAGCAGCGAGGTGTCCCAGGCGTAGTTGGGCGTCAACGGGAACGCCGGCAGGTTCGTGGCGGTGAAGGCGCCGCTGATCGAACCGTCGAACAGGTTGAACGTGTCGCCGATCTGCAAAGCCGGGCCGGTGTTCACCACAGTCAGAGTTCCGTTGCAAGGAATTGAGGCGGCCACAAGCAGGTCCGCGTTTTGCGCATTGGTGCGATTGATTTCCATCACCATCGCCGCCGCCGCGTCGAGCGAAAGGGTGTTGTTGAGGGTCAGCGTGCCAATGCCGGAATTACCCGGCGCCAGGCTGCCGCCCGTGACCACGACCGGTCCCAGAATGGTGCCCGAACCACCGAGCGCGCCGGTGGCGTTCACCGTCACCGTGCCGCCGTTCAACACCCCGTTCGCCTGCACGGTGCCGCCATTAATGATGACGCTGCCGCAAACATTGTTGGTGCTGTTGAAAGCCACGATGCCCTGGCCGTCCTTGGTCAATGCTCCACTGCCAATTGAAAAGGTGTTCTGGAAAACGATGGCTGTGTTCGTATCCGCGGCGGCGCTTCCCGCCGTGCACCACAAGGCCACGCCGGTTCCGAGAACCGTGTTGGCGAAGTTCATCCGGGCGTTGGCATTCACCACGCGGAACCGGGCGTCGCTGGCAATCGTGATCGGGGCGCTGTAGGTAAGATTATTGTTGGCGGTGTTCAGATAAAGCGCGCCGGGGGCGGCGGTGACACCGACTCCGTTGACCGTGACCGGCTCGGCGTTCGTCAGCGAACCGACGAAGGACGTGACACCCAACCGGCCATTGGCCAGCACCACGGTGCCGGCGGCGGGGGAGCCCAACGCCGAGCTGGTCGAATAATTAAGCTGGCATTGATCGCCAATGGTGGTGGGGCCGGTGTAAGTGTTGGTTCCGTTGAGCAACAGGACGCCGCCGCCGCCCATGACTTCCACCGTGCCGACACCGCTGATCGGCGCGTTAATGCCGGCACCGCCGCTGGCCATGTTCAGCCGGAGCACACCATTGTTCGTGATGGCAACAGGAGTGCCCAGCGTGCCGAAGCCGCCGCCGGCCCCGATGGACAATACGCCGGCCTGGATATCAATGGGGCCGGTGAAATTATTGTTCGGGCTCGTGAATTCCAACGTTCCCGGGCCCTGTTTGGTAAGGGTGCTGAAGGTCGAAATCCCGAGATCATAGAATTGATAATTGACCGCATTATTGCTGACGGTCATGAGGCTGGGGCTGATCGCCAGAGAAACGTCCACCGGCGAGGTGCCAGAATCATTGAAGGTGACATTATCGCCGGATGAATAGGTGGATGCGGTGCCGGTCCAATTCGCCGACGTCGTGTCCCACACGCCGCTGCCGCCCGCCCAAATCAAATTTTGCGAAGTCCCTGTGACCACCAGGTTCACCTGCCCGGGGGTGTTGGTATCCAGCACAAACGTCTCGGCGCTGCCAACGGGCGGCACCAGAGTGAAAGACCCGCCACCCTGGATCGTGCCGCTATAATTGATCAACCGATAAGTGCCGCTGGGCTTGTAACCGACCAGGGTGAGCGTCAGCGTGGGATTGCCAATGAGCGTGAGCGATCCCGTCACGTTCAGAACATCATTCGTGATGGGAGTCAAATTGAAGCCATTGGTCGTGCCCGTGGTCGCCGACAGATTGCCAATCACCGTGCCACCGCCCCTCAGGGTCTGGAAAATAGGGTCACTCAAAGCCACCCCGCCGATCAAACTCGCGTCCAGCGTGCTGCCGGCCAGGGTAATGACAGCGGAATTGGAAATCGCCAGGCTCGAAGCAAGCTTGAGCACACCATTGCTAATGGTAGTTGACCCGGCATAGGTATTGTTGCCACCCAAAGTGACCGTGTTGGTATTCTGCTTCATCAGTGAACCCAATCCATTAATGGGGTTGTTGATGACCAGGCTGTTCGTGGAGTTGATGATCAGCGACGTGCTGGCACCGACCAGGGTGACACTGCCGGAACCGAGCGCGTTCGTCGTGCCGCTCGCGATTTGAATCGCCCCGGTGACATTGGTCCAGTTGCCGCTGTAGGCCGAATTGGTGCCAAACAGAACCAGCGAGTTCGTGGCGTTGAACATTGCCACATTCAAATTGGCACTGCCGCTTATCGTGGATCGCAGCCAGATGTCGCGCGTGGCGGCGGCGCCCGCCACGGAGTTGATGGTCGAGTTGGCGCTCACTAGCAAGGTGCCGCCCACTGCGGAGGTCGTGGTGCCATTCCCGGTGTTGTAGGACATGGAACCGCCATTTAACACCAAGTTTACCGTCGCCAAGCCGGCAAAACCCCCGCCGTTTTTCAGGATAAACCGGGCCCCGCTGTTGATCTGTAGTTTATCGCCCACAAACGTCGAGGGCGTCTGCGTATCCGGCGTCCGCACATCAAACGGCGATACGCTGATGTAATTATTGCCGGCGACCGGCACCGCGGCAGGCGTGCCCCAAGACACACCAGTATTCCATTGTATGCTGGAAGTTTGGTTCACGGTCTGGTTGATGTCCGCCGCGCGCGCGATCGCGCCAGTAAAAAGCAGTGTGCCCAGCAAGATGGCGGGAGCCAACAAGCGGGGTTTGGTTTGGAGGTTTTTTTTCATTAGAATCCGGGGTTTCTGGGGTTGCGGTTTAAAATTAACTTGGGTTTCAGTGGATGGAGCGGCCCATCAGCGGATAGATCGATTTAAGAAGCGGATTGAACATGGGTGTCAGTTTTATTTTTCAATGATACGCCGGCGCCACGCGACGTTTCATGCGTTTAAAAAAATTGGGTTCGATGATTCTGATTCTCCATCACATTTAAAATCCGTCCACCCCACAAAAACGTGGGGGCTTGGATCCGGCTCAGGGCCCTAATTCCACCCGGTAGAACTGCCGTGAGGTGGTCGTCATATTGGAGACTCCAAATGTGAACATCCCCGGTGCGCCGTTCGTGGTGAACAGGACATCCCAGTTCAGGAGATTCGTTGAAGTCTGCACTTGGTAGTCGGGTCCGCCCTCCCCGGCGACATTCATCCGGAAAGCTCCGCCGGCATATTGCGCCTGCGAAAGCAGCGGAGGCTGCGGCACCGTGACGGCCACCCAGAAACTTTGGGTCGCACTCAACGGCTGTAGGTTCGTGTAGAACAGTGACAACTGCGGCGCGGTGGCCGCGCCGGCTTCCTTCGAGGCATAATCCACCTTGCCATCCGTCGTGGAGTTGGTGGCGTAAAGGCGCAAGGACAACAATCCATTGCTCGTCGTGTCTTGCAGCAGGGCATCGGCCACGGAGACCTGCACCGGCACACCGGCTTGCGGAATCCAGGTCGCCAGCGTTGCGCCGGAAGCGGGCTTGGTGTTCCACGTGATCGTGGCTTCGTTCCAGGTGTCGTCCGTCACCAGCGCCACGGCGTGCGTGCCGGGCAAATTCGCCGCAACGGGCTGCAACCGGAGTTGCGCATCCGCCAGCCCACCTGGAAATGAGGGCGACGCGAAGCGCAGGAAACTTTCGCGGGAGAAATTCGTCGTGGGATCGCGCTTCACCGTGAGCAGCGTGTCCGCGCCATAATTTGAAACCGCGTAGATTCCGTCGCGCACATATACGTCCGCCAGCGGCGCGAGGTTCGTGCGCCAGCCGGCTTCCGTCACGACCACTCTAATCAGATTGCTCGCGCCGGCTTGCGCCAGGGTTGGCCGCCAAGTGACGAGACCATTGGTCGGATTGATGGCTGCACCGACCGGCGGATTCACCAAGCTGAAAACCAACGCCTGAGCCGGCACATCGGGATCAGCGGCAGCGGGCGCAATGGTGAGCGTGACACCCGCAATGATCTGGGTGTTGGAAATGACCGACAGCACTGGCGGCTGGTTCGAGGGCTGAACTGTGAAACTCACCGTGTTGCTCGCACTCAAGTTGCCGAGTTGGGCAACGGTGCGGCCCGCCGCCAGCGCAGCAATGTCGGCTGGCGTCAGCGCAGTGTTATAAAGCGCCACGTCGTCCAGATTGCCATTGAACCAGCGCGCTTCATTGCCTTTCTTGACGCCGCCAAAAATCAGGGCGGCGCTTTGATCCAGCGACCAGTTGACCGGTGTCGAAGCGCCCACCTGCACGCCGTCGAGGTAAAGTTTAAGCAGGCCGGCATTGCTGTTGGTGCGGTCGAATATCACGGCAGCGTGATGCCATCCGCCCGTGGGAATGACGCCGCTGGCCAGGCTGACGTCCTGAACATTGCCGGTGTTGTAGTGACGCAATTGCAGCTGGCCGCCTGGAACCAGATCCAAATCCAATTCATCGCCATCCCCGGCATAACCATCGCCGGAACCGATGTGAAAAATGAAATCATCGTTGGTCGCGGTGCTCCGACGGAACCACGTGACCATCGTCCAATCCGAGTTCTTCAAACTGTAGGTCGCGCTTGGCAGCAACACTTCCAACCGCGCTCCATTGCCGGCGCCGGATTCGGTCAGCGCCAGCGAGCGGGTGCTGAACGGGGCGAGTGCGGGTGGCACGTTCGTGTCAAAGACGCTGGTGCCGCTGCCATACTCTTCGAGCGTGCCGGTCAGCGTATTGGCCGAACTGTCGGTGACACTGTGATCGTCATCAGTATCGGGCGGCTCGAAATTGAAATGCAGCAGCCAGCGCGCATCCGGCCCGCTATCCGTGGCTGAATAATTAAACGAAGCCGGGCCGGAATAATTCGGTGTGGGCGTGAATCGTGCCGTGTGGCCATCGCCAAGCAGAGCGACCGTGCCACCTATTGACGCGCCCACGTTCAGGCTTAATTGGGCGGACGGCGTTTCCAAGTCGGAAACCAGCGGCCGCAAATCCACATCCACCGAACCACCCACCGGCAAGGCGAGATTGGTGGCGAGGGCGGTGGGTGCTGTATTGAAAGCCCTGACATTGAAAGTAAATGTTTCCGGCGTCTGGTTGGTGCCGTCGCTCACCAGCAACAGCACGGCGGCGGCGCCGAACTGGTTGGTGGCGGGCGTCAGCGTGACCGTGCGGCTCGCCCCGTTGCCACCCAGCACGATGTTCGCCGCAGGCAGCAGATCGGTGTTGAACGAAACCGCCTGCACAGTCAATGCCGTTGCGGGAGTTTGCGCGTCGCCAATCGTAAAACCAAATGGCCCCGCCGTCGTGTTCTCCGCGGTGTTCTTGTCGGTCACATTGGAAATCGTCGGGGGCGTGTTGTTGGTGTCGATGGCGGGCGTGATGCGGATGCAATCAATGGTGAGATTGTAGTCCGACGCGCTTACATTCTTGCCGGCGACGGTGAAACGAAACTGCCAGTTGCCGGCGACGGGAAAGTTATTCGTGCCCAGATCCGTGAAGCCGGCGCCGGTGCCGGAAACATACGCGTCCACCACACCGCCAACATTGCTGAAACTGCCGCTGCTTTCCGGCGCCACGGCGAGTTGAAACTGGCCCGAAGCCCCGCTCTGCCGGTAACCGACTTTCACATCCCACGGCCCGGCGAACGGCACTGCAATCCCGAGCGTCATGAAATCATTCGTCGCGTCGGCTTGCAACTGCATCCCCGAGCCGGCGCTCAAGGTGTCCTGACTGAACGTATTGGTTGAGTCGCCAGCGGAATAATCAAGCACGGGGAGCTTCTCGGCCTGGTTGGCGAGCGCGTTCCAAATGGCCCAGTAAGCGGGTTTCTTGTGATAATTTTCATCAAACGGCAGAGCCGCACCGTAGCCCGGATAAAAACCGGGAATCCAGGAGTCGTTGTCCGTGAAGCCCCAGGTTTGAAAAACTTTGAAGTGCGGTTGACCCAAAGCCACACCCAGGACATTCCAATAAACTTCCGCCTGCGCGTCCAGATCCGCTGGCGTGGCAACGCCGCTCCCGTCCACCGGAACTCGCACGTCCATTTCGGTGATGTGCAGATCCAGGCCAAGGTCGTTGAAGCGTTTGAGATTGCTGCGCAGGCTCGCGTAATTGATGCCGCTGATGTGCATCTGAAAGCCGATGCCATTGATCGGCACGCCCCGGTTTAAAAAATCCTGCGCCATCGCATAGATCGCATCGGATTTGGAATTCACGGTCTCGGCGCTGTAATCGTTGTAAATCAGCTGCGCACCGGGATCCGCCGTGTGCGTGCGCTTGAACGCTTCCTCGATGAAACGCGTCCCGTTGCCGGCGTAGCCGATGCCCGGCTGGTCATACCAGAAATTGGTGCGCAACGTGCCGTTGTCGTTGAAGGCTTCATTCACCACGTCCCAGCACAACGCCGCGCCGCGATACCGACCCGCCACCGCGTCAATGTGGTGGAATAACAGGTCGCGGATTTGATTCGTCGTGAAGCCGCCCGTGGTCAGCCAGGCCGGGATGGATTGATGCCAGAGCAGCGTGTGACCGCGCACCTGCTGCCCGGCGGCACGGGCGAAACCCGCGACCGTATCGGCATCGCTCCAGTCGTAGGTGTATTGACCGGGCTGGGTGGCGGCCCACTTGAGCGCGTTCTCCGGCGAGGGCTGGAGCTGCTGCCGCACGATGCCGGCGTAGGCGGCGCTGCCGGTGAAGGAATCGGGATTTACCGCCGAGCCCACCCGCAAGCCGGGAAACTTAAGGGCGGCTTCCTGCAAATTTTCCGCGCGCACACCGCAGGCCAGCAACAAAATGAAAATTTGGATTCGCGGGAAAAAATGGATCCGGAAAATAAATTTCATACGCAACGGCGGTTCAGCTTCCGGATTTTACGACCGCAAGGATAGCTCAAGGTTTGATCTTTAAATAAGGGAGATCCGCCGGGTTGATCTGGCCAAGGTCGTCTTGATAGTAATAATAGAGCCGGGTGCTGGTGTCAAAAGTGGTGAGTTGCAGCAATTTTTCCCACTTGATCCAAGCCACCGAACCGTCCACCGTCAGGTGATTGGCACCGTCGGGATAAGCTGCGCCCTTCCGCTGATGCGGAACTTTGTTCAGCGGGTTGGTCACATCCGCCCACGGATTGCCGGTCGTTAAACCCGGGTTCTTGCACACCAAATCCACCGCGAGCACCCACGAAGGCCGCGATCGGCTCAGCTTGGTCGGGCTGGCCGAGGCAATCCCTGTTGAATTGGCAATATTGTACCACCAATAAACACCCCCCATGTAGGCATAACCCACCTGCCACTGTGCCGGGGTGGTCGTGCCGTTGTAAGCCACACTGCCTTCGCCCAGACTCGGACAGGCCCAGACCGAGGCGGTGTTGGTCTGCGTCGGGTCGAGGTTCACATCTTTGGCCAAACCGGCCTGGGGCGAATTGATGGCGTGTTGGTTGGAGGCGCCTTTGACGGTGGAACTGAGTATGGCACCCGTGGCCGAGCGTGCCTCGATCACCTTGTCATCGTTGTCCCCGGCATAGATCATCATGCCGATGCCGATCTGCCGGAGATTATTCAAGCAAGCCGTCCGCTTGGCCCGCTCCTTGGCGCTGGCCAGGGCCGGCAACAACATCGCCGCCAAAATCGCGATGATGGCGATGACGACCAGCAGTTCGATCAGCGTGAACGCGCCCGGACGACGGCAGACATTTGTGAAACGGAGCGAGAAGCAACTGGATGGGTGTTTGATTTTCATTTTTTCTGAATAGGCAGGCCAAGCGGCTGGCCAGCCAAAAAGTAATTGATATGGTTTTATCTTAGCTTGTCCGCCCGCCGACTCCACCCCACAAAACCATAGGGACCCAACCAACTGCATCCGCCTGGCTATTCCCGGCTCCGTCCCACCATGCTGTGATAAGACGGCCACGATGCTGAACGTCGCGGATGCGGTGAGCTTGGAAGCCACGGTGAAGGCGCTGGCATGGGGGTGGGAAATAGCGGTGCTAAAGCACGCGCAGTCCAGACGCTTCGCGCGATTCGAGAGATGCCCGGCAAACGCGAAGCGTCTGGACTACGTGCGGTTCACCGCCGCTTTGCCCACGCACTTTAAAAATCATCCGCCACATTCACCCGGTCAATCTTGAAACTGTAAATCGTCCTCACCTGCGCTGGCGACGCCACGCGCTCAAACCACGCCGCCGAGCACCACGGGTATTGGTTCGCCACCGCCACAAGTTTGTGTTTCACGGCATTTTGATGGACGTAGTTCAGTCGCGCCAGATAGCTGTGCTGGAGGGTCAACCTGGTGTCGCGAAAATTAAACCACACCTGCCGCCCGCGCACGCCATCCAGTTCGTTCAAATCACGCGCGGAAACACCATGCAGATCGTGGAGAAATTCGCCGGGGGGTTTTGAATCCTGATTTCCACGCGCGACGATGTGGTAATGGTTCGCAAACACCGCCCAGGCCTCCAGTTGCCAGCCGAATTTTTTTGCGAACGAAAGCAGCAGCCGCTCCAGCAAATCACGCTTGGCCGGCGCGTCGAAAAGGTGCTGTTTGTGCAGCGTGCTGGCGGTGACGAAATACACGGCGTTGTCGGCCAGCCGGTGGACCGGGGCGTGCGGCCAGTCCTTCGGCGGCAACTGCGATTTCAAATCCACGAGCGGCGGGGAAGGGAGGCTGAACGACGCCGGTCGTGATGGATGCGGTTTGGAATCCATGCAATGAGGCTGGCAAAAAGCTTTGTGTCCGCAAGTGTAAATGGCGCCATGCAAAAGCGGTGCTGAAGCAACCGCAGTCCAGACGCTCCGCGACCAACGAACGCTTTCGAATCGCGCGCAGCGTCTGGACTGCGTGCGGTTTACCGCCGCTTTCGTGCGCCAACGGTCGCCTTTCAAACAATGCCGCTGCCTCCCTGACTGAAAATTTGAGACTCGTCACCTCGTCTCCTACAATAAACACTTTGCCCTTGCACGACGGAAGGGTTCTGGAAAGATTCGCTCATGGCTGGAGTGATGGCAGACGAGGCGCGCCCAGATGCGCCACAACTTTTTTGGGGTCACGAGCGTGATCGATTGTCTCCTATCAGAATTAGCCAAGACTGGCTCGGCTTAATACAATATTAGGTGTTGCTACGCGCACCGCGTGGATGAAACCAATGATTGATTTTCAATTACATGAGACGATGCCGGGCTATCGCGTTACCGGCCGCAATTGCGGAGCAGACGTGCCAGTTGGCACAGTCTTCACGGTGTTGTGTCGCCGCGATTTTCCAGGGACCGCACCCGGTGAGGCGACCATTAGCCCCGAGGCCGCATTCGTCTCTGATATTTCTCTCCGCTTGGAGGCCGTGGAGTTTTATCGTCGCAGCGTCGATCACATTCCTTCCGGGCACACGGCGATGCTCACCTTATCCGGCGCTGGGTTCGACACCATCACGGAGGTTCTTTCTACAGCGCCTGAGCGCACATACTATTCTCTCTGTGTTTCTCATGAGTCTGTTCTCAATATCCGCAATGCCTGAAATGGAGATAAGCCGCAGAGTTTAGCTGTTTGCCTCGCAACTTTTTTCACGCAGCACGCAGCACGCATCATTTTTCGTGTGCATTTGTGTCCATTCGTGGTTTAACCTTTCCCGACATTATGAGCCAACTTGCCAATCAAATCGCCGTCGTCACCGGTGCGGGCCGTGGAATCGGCCGCGCCATCGCCTTGAAATTCGCCGCCGAAGGCGCGGACGTGGTCTGCGTCTCGCGCACGCAGGAAAATTCCGAGAAGGTCGCCGCCGAAGTCCGCGCGCTCGGCCGCAAGGCGTGGGCGTTCGCCGTGGACGTGGCGGATTCCGCCGCCGTCAGCGCCGCCGCCGAGAAAATTCTGACCGAGGCCACCAAGGTGGACATTCTCGTGAACAACGCCGGCGTCACGCGCGACGGCCTGGTGATGCGCATGAGCGACACGGACTGGGACACGGTGCTGGACACCAATCTCAAGGGCGCGTTTCTGTTCACCAAGGCGTTTTCGCGCGGATTCGCCAAACAGCGCAGCGGCCGCATCATCAACATTTCATCGGTCATCGGCCTCATCGGCAATCCGGGGCAGAGCAATTACGCGGCGAGCAAGGCGGGGCTGTTCGGGTTCACGCAGTCGGTCGCGCGCGAATTCGGTTCGCGCGGCATCACCGCCAATTGCATCGCGCCCGGCTTCATCGAGACCGACATGACGTCCGAATTGAACGCGGATTTAAAGGCGGCCATTTTAAAGCAGATCCCGATGGGCAAGTTCGGCGCGGCCGAGGACATTGCGAACGCGGCGCTGTTTCTCGCCAGTTCATCAGCATGTTACATCACGGGCCAGGTTTTGACAGTTGACGGCGGCATGGTGATGTGAGATTCACTCTGCATTCCAATCATTCAGCAGAGAGCGGATTGAGAATCGTCGCAAAAAAAAATTCAGAATTCAGGGCTTGAACGGCTCTATAAACCATGGCATAACACAGGACAAAATTATGGCTGACAAACCTATTGACCAACGGGTAAAGGACATCATCGTCGAACAACTGGGCGTGAAAGCGGATCAAGTGACGCCGGAAGCCAAGTTCATCGAAGATCTCGGCGCGGATTCGCTCGACACGGTTGAGTTAATCATGGCGCTCGAAGAGGAATTCGGCGTCGAAGTGCCGGACGAGCAGGCCGAAAAGCTCCTGACCGTCGGCGACGTGACCAAATACATCGAAGACAACCAAAAATAGTTGCGACGTTCCGCACTTCGGGGCAGTTTGGCTGGACTAGCTCAAACTGCCCCTTTTGATTTATGGCAAGTAATTCATCAGACCGCCGCGTGGTCATCACCGGCCTCGGCGTCGTCACGCCGATTGGACATCAACTGGACGCGTTCTGGAACAACCTGATCGCCGGGCAGTGCGGCATCGACCGGATCACCGCCTTTGACGCCGCGCCGTTCGACACGCAGATCGCCGGCGAAGTGAAAAACTTTGACCCGACGCCCGCGTTTCCGTCGCCCAAGGAAATCCGCCGCACCGATCGCTATTCGCAATTCGGCATTTATGCCGCGTGGAGTGCGCTGAAGAACTCCGGCCTGGAACTCGACAAGGAAAACTGCGACGAGATCGGCGTGATCCTTGGCTCCGGAATCGGCGGCCTGCAGACGACCATCGAACAGCACAAAATCCTGCTCGAACGCGGGCCGGGGCGGCTCTCGCCATTCATGATTCCCATGCTCATCAGCAACATGGCCTCCGGCCTGTTCTCGATGTATAACAATCTGCGCGGTCCGAATTTTGCCACCTGCTCCGCCTGTTCCACGGCCAATCACGCCATCGGTGAAGCCTGGCGAGCCATCAAGATGGGCGATGCCTCGGTGATGTTCGCCGGCGGCGCGGAAGCGGCCGTCGTGTCGGTCGGCATCGGCGGCTTTTGCGCCATGCGCGCCATGAGCACGCGGAACGATGATCCCAAACATTCCTCGCGTCCGTTCGACAAGGACCGCGACGGCTTCGTGATGGGCGAAGGCGCGGGCGTGGTGGTGCTGGAGGAATTGGAGCACGCGAAGAAGCGCGGCGCCCAAATTTATTGCGAGATCGCCGGCTACGGCAACACGGCCGATGCGTATCACATCACCTCGCCGCCGCCGGGCGGCGAAGGCGCGGCACGCTGCATGAAGATGGCGCTCCGCACCGGCGGCCTGAACGCCGGGGACATTTCCTATGTCAACGCCCACGGCACGTCCACGCCGCAGGGCGACGTTTGCGAAACGCAGGCCATCAAGACCGTTTTCGGCGAACACGCGAAAAAACTTGCCGTCAGCTCCACCAAGGGCGCGACCGGCCACATGCTCGGTGCCGCCGGCGCCGTGGAAATGACCGCGTGCGCGCTCGCCATCAAACACGGCGTCGTTCCGCCCACCATCAATCTGCAGACGCCCGATCCCGAATGTGATCTGGATTATGTGCCGAACACCGCGCGCGAAATGAAGGTGGACGCCATAGTGAACAACTCGTTCGGTTTTGGCGGGCATAATGCGACGATTGCGGCGAAGAAGTTTGTGGGGTAAAAATGCCTTTTTTCCGCCAAGAAGATTTGGGTCGTCTCGATTGGAGACTTCTTCAGAATGGGTTTATCAATCTTTACTGGCGGATAAATTATTTAGATGAGGATGTTCAGAAACTTGAGGAGTTGAATTACAGAATTGCGAGGTTTGATTGTTCTTCGTGGAAGACAATGGATGAAAGTGCCGTCGATATTAGTTCAAAACTGAACATTCAGTGGAATGGAAAGAGTCTGGATGCTCTGAACGATCTTTTGACTGACATTGACATTCCGTTTGAAAGTGGCTTTGTTCTCGTATTTTCAAAATACGATTTGTTTCAAAAATTAGAACCCAAAACATCATGGCCAATCCTTGACATTCTTGCATCTAATGGCCGGTTGCATCTTCTTTTTGGAAAAAGGCTGATTTGCATGGTTCAAGTTGACGAACCGACTCTTAACTTTCAGCCAGTCGGCGCACAAGCGGTTTTGTGGAATCCAAGAGAGTGGTTAAATAAAGACCGGGGATTGTAATTGTGAATTTTCTCCCCCTTTATCGAATCCAAATGTGAAGGAAAAATTCTCGCGCCAAAACAGATTCAAGACTTCATCCGCGAATTCACCGCCGGGAAAACGTGCGGGATAAAACCGGTTGCCGGATTCCGT
Organism: Verrucomicrobiia bacterium; assembly: GCA_035577265.1. Classification (GTDB taxonomy): domain Bacteria; phylum Verrucomicrobiota; class Verrucomicrobiia; order Limisphaerales; family UBA11358; genus UBA11358. Next base: position 139,882 of record DATLVR010000097.1, read on the forward strand.
TTTGAAGCTATGCTGAAATCGTGAGCGTGGCCGAGCAAATTTTTGAGAAGGCGCAGGTTCTTCCCGAATCTGCGCAGAAGACGGTTTTGGATTTGGTGGACAAGCTTGCCCGGCAAAATGCCGCTTCGCCCCCCACCGCGCCAAAAGCCGGCAGCGCCAAAGGCCTCGTTCACATGGCGCCGGATTTTGACCAGCCGCTGGAAATTTCCCAACAAAAACGCGTGCAATTGCCGTTGATTGATTCCAAAGAGCCGGGCATTCTCGACCTCACCCATGCCGACATCGAAGAATTACTTGCTTGATGTCAATTGCTGGCTCGACGCCGCAGCCGCGCCACTCATCTTTTGCCGCGTCACCCAAATGGCCTTTCTGCGCCTCGTGACAAATCCGAAAGTCATGGGCGCCGATGTTCTCACGCCGCGACAAGCCTGGGAAACTTACCGAAAATTCCGAGCCGACCCGCGCATCATTTTCGCAGAAGAACCGCCGGAACTGGAAAAGGCATGGCTGGACATGACCGATACCGCCGGCTTCAAACAAGATTTGTGGACGGATTCATATCTCGCCGCATTTGCCGTGGCAGGTGGCTGCGCGATTGTGACATTTGATGATGGCTTCAGGCAGTTTTTGAGAATTGATGTAATCGTTTTGCCAGGGACACCTGAATCGGGGAAAACCTTGTGAATTTTCTTTCCCTCATCGAAGCGAAGCGCGAAGGAAAAATCCTCGCGCCGGAGCACATCCGTGAATTCATCCGCGAGTTTACCGTCGGGAACATCCCCGATTACCAGATGGCCGCGATGCTCATGGCCATTTATTTTCGCGGACTGAACACCGCCGAGACCACCGCGCTCACGCTCGCCATGCGCGATTCCGGCGACGTTTTAAAATTTCCCAGGGACAAACGCCCGCTCGTGGACAAACATTCCACCGGCGGCATCGGCGACAAGGTTTCGCTCCCGCTCGCCCCGCTGCTCGCGTGCCTCGGCTTCCGCGTACCGATGATTTCCGGTCGCGGCCTCGGCATTACCGGCGGCACGCTCGACAAACTGGATTCCATCCCCGGCTTCAAAACGCTTTTGCCCGCCGCGCAAATCATCGCCCGGGTCCAGCAGGTCGGCTGCGTCATCTGCGGCCAGACGGACACGATGGTTCCCGCCGACAAAAAGATTTACGCCCTGCGCGACGCCAGCGGCACCGTGCCGAGCATCCAGCTCATCACGGCGTCAATTCTTTCCAAGAAGCTCGCCGAAAATCTGGACGCGCTGATCCTTGATGTGAAGTTCGGCTGCGCCGCCTTCATGCAAACCAAGGCCGACGCGCGCAAGCTGGCGAAGGCGATGGTCGCGCTCGGCAACGAATGCGGCACCGATACGCGCGCCATGTTGACCGATATGAACACGCCACTCGGCCGCGCCGCCGGCAACTGGCTGGAAGTAAAGGAAAGCGTGGCGTGCCTGGATTTTCGTAGCAGCCGACGTGAGGAGGCTCATTCTAATTCAACCAAACCTGCCAAGAGCCTCCTCACGTCGGCTGCTACGGCGGATGATTTGAAATCGCTCGTCATTGATTCCGCCGCACACCTACTGGTTCAAACCAAGAAGTCAAAATCCCTCACCGCCGCCCGCAAGCTGGCCGAAGATTGTTTGAACTCCGACGCGCCGCGCGCGAAATGGGACGAGATGATTGTGGCTCAAGGCGCGGACTTGACGGCGTTCAACCGCAAGCTGGCGTTGGATTCCACCGCCAAGACTGTTGCTGAGGTGAAGTCGGAAAAAGCCGGCTACGTTTCCAGGTGCGATGCGCGCATCATCGGCGAAGTCATCCGTGACCTCGGGGGCGGGCGGCTGACGAAAGACGCCATCATTGATTTTGACGTGGGCGTGGATCAAATCATCAAGCCCGGCGAGCGCGTGGAAAAATCGGCAACGCTTTGCCGCGTTCACGCCGCCGATTCGGCTCAGGCGAAAAATGCGCTGGCGCGACTGAAAACAGCCTTTGAAATTTCCACAAAGCGCCCGGCTAAAATTCCGCTCATCGTCGAAGTCATCCAGTGACGGATGGAGCGCGGACGGCTCGTCCGCGAGTTTCTGAGCATGAAACCTGAACACGCGGACAAGCTGTCCGCGCTCCGGTCACGCGATCTTTTCCCAAACCACGATGTCGGGGAAGGCCACGCACAGTTCGGACACGCGTGGAAACATCACCTTGATATGCACCGATTGCAGATGGGCGTCGAGGTGCGCCCGGCTCGTCCAGGTTTCGTGAAACAAAAATCTCGACGGGTATTCGGAGGAAACATGCAGGTCATAATTGAGGCAGCCCGCCTCCTGGCGCGTGGGGGCAATGAGACTGGCCAGGGCTTTTTGCAATTCGGCTTCCTTGCCGGGGTTGGCTTGAAACGTGGCGATGACGGTAATTGGTTTTGAGCTCATGATGATGGATGGTTCTTCGTGGCGATGGTGGTTAAGTCAGCGATTCCAAAATCTTCTCCGCCGCCTGGCGCGGGTTTTCCGCCGCGTGGATCGGCCGGCCAATGACCAGCCAGTTGGCTCCGGCCTGGATCGCCTCCTTCGGCGTGAGCGTGCGTTTCTGGTCGTCGGCCTTTTCCGCACCGGTGCGGATGCCGGGCGTGACCAGTTGCATGGCGGGGGGAATCATCTGGCGCAGTTTGGCGACTTCCTGGGGGGAACAGACCAGTCCGCGCAGGCCGGCTTTCATGGCGACCATGGCGAGCCGGCGGACCTGGTATTCGACGTTCACGTCGAAGCCGAGTTCGCGCAGCGTGGCGGTGTTCATGCTGGTCAGCACGGTCACGCCCAGGACGAGCGGCGGGATGCGGCCGAGTTTCCACGCGGCCTCCTCGGCGGCCTGCTCGGCGGCCTTGAGCATGTCGAAGCCGCCGCTGGTGTGGACGGTGATCATTTGAACATCCAGATTCACGGCGGCGGACACGGCCTTGGTGACCGTGTTCGGGATGTCATGAAATTTGAGATCGAGAAAAACGCTCGCGCCCGTGGCGCGGATTTTTTTCACGATGTCCGGCCCGGCGGCGGTGAACAGTTCGCTGCCGATCTTGAACGCCCCGACCGCCGGAGCGATCTGGGTTACGAGTTTCAAGGCCAGTTCCGCCGTCGGCACGTCGAGCGCGGCAATGATTGGATTGCGCATGGGGCAAATTATTTAACCACGGATGAATAAAGGCAAACACGGATTACCGGGAAAAAAAGCCTGCCCCAGGCGCAACGGTCGTTGCAAAGCAAAATCAACCGTGCCGGGTTGTGGTTTTGGATGGATTCGCCTCCAGGCCGGGGTCATTCCTTTGCCAGTGATGTCTGGTGAGCGCGACAGCAGTGCCAAGCCCGAAGAGCAGAAAACTTCCCATGACCGCCAGCAGACCGGGCGGCATCGTCCGCACACCCTCGGCGGTGCCGCAGGCCGGGCCCGAGAGCATGACCAGCGCCGCGGCGGCGGGCACGCTGAACAGGCTCCACCGTCCGCGCCCGATTTGAACAACCGAATAAATTCCCAAGACCAGCGCGCCGGGTATGAACGGCATCCAGAATTTGCCGGCGTCGGAATGCATCCAGACGAGCGATTGCATCACCCAGACGAGGCCCGCCACCATCCGGACGATGTTGGCGCCCTGATGTTCCGCATCGTTCCAACGCAAGCTGTGCAGCAGCAGGAAAACGAGGCCGCTCTGAAACGCCCAGTAGCCGGTCCCGGCGTGGCTGCCAAACAGAGACGTGACGGCGGCACCCAGGATGATGGAACCCACGATGGCCAGCCTTGGGTTTCGCGAACGCATGATCCAGAAAACCGTGTAAGCCATCACACCGGCGGCGATACACCCGGCACGGTTCAATCCGGATGCAACCGATTGCAGCCAGAGTTCCGGCAAGCCCGCGACAAACATCAGCACCGAAGCGAACAGCAGATGCCGCACATATTGAGGTTGGCGTTGCTTGAGACAGATCCCGCAATAGACGGCGATGTTCAGCGCGGCAAGGATGAGGAATGTCTTTTGACCGCCCGGCGACGTTGCGAACAGCGGAATCAAGACGGGCGGAAACGTCAGCGCATAGTTCAGGTGGCCAGCCCACACCGTGGCCTGGCCGGAACACCGCAGCCAGCCGGTCCACGCCAAAACCCACACGGCCGGGGCAAGCAATTCGCCACGTAAATCAAATTGATAGATGTAATCCAGGCTGTAGAGATGCACGCCGGTGACCGCGATCCAGAGTGCGAACAAGCCCGTCGGGAGCCAGCGATGTTGCGACAGCAAAGTTCCCGCCGCGTTCGGGCGTGGCAGGAAATTTGCGAGCGCCAGCACCGCCGGCAAAATCAGCAGCCAGGTGTATTCGTTCATCACGTAGGCCGGGCCGGAATTGATGTGGATGCCGATCTTGGTTTCGCCAAAGTGCCGGTAGATAAGCGGCAGGGCCACGTTCAGCGCGAGCAGGACGAACCCCGGAACCAACAGCCGGCCCGGCAGATTGAGTTGAATGAAAAACCGCTTCAAGCTGCCAAACCGCAGCACGGCGATCGCGCCGCCGGTGAGACTCATCGCCAGCGCCATCTGCGAATCGATCAATGCCGCCTGGCTGATCAGGATGAAAGGCACGAAGACCAGCAGGTTTTCCAGGCCCACCAGCAGCGTGGAATCATACCAGAGACGGCGGCGCGCGAGAAAAATGGCGGTGAACACAAGCAAGATTTCGTAAAGCTGGACCGAAGTGAAATTGAACAGCAGGCGCGCCGACTCCAGATTGAGGAACGGCGCATCGAGAGAGACGCGGTAACATCCAAACAACAGCAGTGCCGCGCTCACGAGATAAAACGGATTGCACGCGAATAATTTTCGCAGCCACCAGGAAAAGGGTTTCGGCAGTGCCGGTTCCGGGAGCGGCCGGCCCGGCGGAATGTCGGAACTTGGATTGGCGGCAATTATCGGCGGCGGGCTGACCGGGTCATGTTCATTCATAAATACCTCGCAGGTTTGACCGAACATTTTTGGCGACGATTTCTCACTGCATAACCCGCGCCAAATGATTTCGCTCCGAATTCTCAACGAAACGACTTGTTCCAGAAACGAAGGGATGAACCGACGCGTGAAGGTTGCGCCGGATGCGTGAAGCTCACGCCGGAAATTTCAGACCGCTTACGGTGCAGCCGTGGCGCGGAAGAACCGATGCGGCAGATTGGTGGATTGTTCATCCGCAAAATCGAACGTCCCGTCCGTCGAAGTGGTGTTGGTGAAGACAGGCGACCAGCTGGCAAGATTTGTTGTGGCTTCGACGACACAAGTCCGGTTCAACCCACCGGCCACGCTCAATTGAAATGGCGCATGGGCGGCGACCGGCACGGTGGCGACGCTGATGGTCCGCAACGCCTTTCGCAAATTAAGGCGCCCACCCGTCCGGCATTTTCCCGCAAGTGACGGCAGCGGATCGGTGGAACTCAACAGCCGATTGATGGTTGCCCGATAATCATCCGCCGGGTACTGCGCCATGAGTAAGGCACAGGCACCAGCAACATAGGGCGCGGAAAAGGAGGTGCCGGCCAGATTAAAACTGCCAAATGGATAATAAAATGAATCCGATGCAGCATGAGTAGTGTAAATCTGGTCACCCGGCGCGGCGAGAGCCACATTCGTTGCGCCGTAATTGGACAAGAATCCCAAGTCATCGGTGCGGGTCGTGTAGGCCACCGACACAATGTTATCAATGCCATAGCATGACGGATAACTGGCGCTGGTGTCGATGTTCCTGCCCGGAGCACTAGTATTGCTATTGCCGGCGGAAGCCACCCAAAGAACGTCTGCATCACGAGCCGCGACAATTGCATTGGAAAGCGCCAGCGAAGGCGTCGGGGTGTCAAAACTGGCATTGATGATCCTGGCTCCATTGGTAATGGCATAATCAATGCAGGCAATCACCGTTGAATCACTGCCTGTGCCATTATTCAAACATTTGCAGGCCATAATCTGCAATCTCCACGCCACACCTGTCACACCTTTGCCATTATTGCCCACAGCACCCAATACCCCGGCAACCATCGTCCCGTGGCTAGTGCCGTCATCATCAGGGTTATTTGTACCGGTGAAGGCATTGTAGCCATGTCCGCCGTCAACGGGGTTCACCCACATGTTGGCGGCAAGATCTTCATGCGTGGCGCGAATGCCTGAATCCAGCACCGCCACCACGATGTTGCTGGCCGAGGTCAGCACATCCCAGGCGTTCGTCGCATCAATGTCCGCGCCGGGTGTGCCGCCGCTCTGCCCGTGATTCTCCAGGCCCCACAAGGTCCCGTCCACAAATTTGGGGTCGTTCGGCACGGTTGCGTTCGCGTAAACCAGATAATCCGGCTCCGCGAATTCCACCAGCCCGCTCTTCTGATATTGGGCGATGAGATTGGTCACCGTCTCTCCCTTGGGCACGCGGAGAACTTGCAGGCGTCCGATTCCGTCGAAGGTGCGCAGCACTTCGCCGTTGCGCGCCCGGTGAAAATTGTTCAGCGCCGCCGGGTTGCTCCCGGCCTTGGGCTGGATCAAAATCCGGTCGGTGCGATACGCAGCCTGTGGGGATGGAGCGGCGGCCGATGCGGCCGACTCGACAGAAATTAAAACCGAAGCCACGACCAACAGATGAAAGTAAAACGCCTTGCCGGACATGATGCCGACAACATCCCACAAGCGTTCCGAAAATGAAAGTGGATTTGCCGCCCGACGGTTTTTTGACTTCGCCGGTGGATTCCTCTAGCCTCCACACATGAACATTGTCCGTTTCACCGACAAAGATTTTGCCGCCCGGATCCGCGAAGCCACCTCCGATTCCAGCCTGTTCGACGCCGAGATCGAACAGCGCACCAAGGTGATTTTGCACGATGTGTTTGTGCGCGGTGACGATGCGGTGCTGGAGTTCACGGAAAAGTTCGACGGTGCCAAGCTCGCCGCCGAGCAACTCGCGGTGACGCAAGCCGAACTCATGGCCGCCTCACTCATGGCGGATGAATCGTTGCGCGCGGCGGTGGCGGAAGCGGAAGGGAACATCGCGCGCTTCGCCAAAAAATCCAAACGCAAAGGCTGGTCGAGCAAAAACTCCCACGGCGCGAGCGTTGGCGAGAAGTTTGACCCGTTCCAGCGCGTCGGCGTCTACATTCCCGGCGGCACCGCGCCGCTGGTCTCGACGGCACTGATGACGATCACGCTCGCGAAAGTGGCGGGCTGCCAGGAGATCGTTGTGACCACGCCCTGTGGCAAGGACGGCGCCATCAATCCGGCGATCCTCTTCGCGGCGCGCGCGGCAGGGGCGACGGAGATTTACCGTGTCGGCGGGGCCCAGGCGATTGCGGCGCTGGCTTACGGCACCAAGACGATTCGTCGCGTTCAGAAAGTTTTTGGGCCCGGCAACGCCTACGTCAGCATGGCCAAACGGCTGCTCGTTGGGCGCGTGGCGATTGATCTGCTCGCCGGGCCGAGCGATTTGCTGGTGCTGGCCGACGACACGGCGAATCCGAAGTTCGCCGCCGCCGACCTGCTCGCACAGGCCGAGCACGGTTCCGGCCACGAACGCGTCTGGCTCGTGACGAGCTCCGCGAAAATTCTGAAGGCCGTGGAAAAGGAAATTGCAAAACAATTGCCCAAACTGGCACGCCGCGACTTCATCCAGCGCGTGCTCGACCGGAACACCTGGCTGATCCAGGTGGCCGGCGTCGCTGACGCCGTGGCGCTGGCGAACCAGCTGGCGCCGGAGCATTGCGAAGTCATCACCCGCGACGCGCGGCGCGTGAGCGGCGGCATCGTGACGGCGGGCGCGATTTTTCTGGGCAACTGGTCGCCCACGGTGCTGGGCGATTACGTCGCCGGGCCGAGCCACGTGCTGCCGACCGATGGCGCGGGCGCGTCGTTCGCCGGCCTGACGGTGGATCAATTCCAGCGCCGCACCAGTGTGGTGGAATACAACCGCGCGTCGCTCAAGAAGGCGTTGAAGTCCGTGAAAAAATTCGCGGAACTCGAAGGCCTCGGCGCGCATGGAAAAAGCGCGGAGATCAGGAAATAGGCCAATGCCCATCCCAACCCTCAATCACGACGGTTTCCTGCCACCCGGAATCTGGGATTGCCCGCTGGCAGAACTGCGGGAGCGGTTCGGGATTTTTTCCGGGAGCGATCAGCGCGCGCGCTTGTTCGCCCGGTTGGATGACATGTTTCAAACCATGCAACGCAGCGGACTGTTTGAGGCGCTGCTGGTGGACGGCAGTTATGTGACCGCCAAGCCTGCGCCCAACGATATTGATCTCGTGGCCGTGCTGCTGCCGGGACACAATTTCGAACGTGACCTGCCCATGTCCGAATATGCGCTGGTTTCCCGCGCCCTGTTGCGACGGCGTTATGGCTTCGATGTGGTGATTGCCGAAAAAGGCAGCCAACTCTGCAAAACATACATTGAATTTTTCAGCCGGGTGCGGGATAGTCCCAGTGTGAGCAAAGGGATGTTACGTTTGAGCCTATGAAAACCGAATTGGTTCTCACCCAAACCGTGGAGCAATTGGAGCGCATGAGCGAGGCGCTTGCCGCGTTGCGCCGCGAACTGCTGCCCGGCCAGCCCAAAAAATTTGCCATCCTTGCCGAAAGCCCACTGGAAGAAATGCGCCGCCTTCAAATTGAAGTTGAACAGCTCACCACGCAAATTGCCACTGCAGCAACCGTGGCGGCCTGACGGTGGATCAATTCCAGCGCCGCACCAGTGTGGTGGAATACAACCGCGCGTCGCTCAAGAAGGCGCTGAAGACGGTGAAGAAGTTCGCGGAACTCGAAGGCCTCGGCGCGCATGGAAAAAGCGCGGAAGTGCGAGTAAAATAAAAAACTGCGATTGTGCTTCGACTTGTTTGCAATATACAAACCACGTCTTTTCTAGGCACTCACGCCGTGGCGATGGATTTGCTTAAGATTTTGCGCGCATTGCCGGGTTCATTCGTTCCAACAAAAATCCAAACATCTCATTTGCCCGCCCAAAATTTCTCCCCTGATTCACCGGAAGCTTTTCTTGAATGCCTGCCCGGCAAATTTTATTGCCAAGGGGATGTCAGTCTAATTAAGCCCCAGAGGATCTTTGAATGTTCTGTTCATTGGCAAAAGGGTAATCATGATTGGTTCGCAAAACATCCGACAAAGCCGTTCAATTGGATTGGTCTCTCATCAGAACGTTGGGAAGAAGCTTTAAGCGGCGAACATTTTTCTTCCTTCCAAAGCATCTTTATTTCTCTTTGCGAGAGCTTTCGAGCCATTTACGGTTCGATGCAGCTTGAGGATTCAACGAAGATAGATTCTCCCAATGGATTCGGCCACTGTATGCCACGTTTACATTGGATTACTTATCTTGGCAAAGCTTATACCAAAGCGATGGACAAACAATTGGCCAAATCTTGCAACTCATTCACGGTTTCGCGCCGTGCCGAGGGGGTGTTGACCAAGCTCGCCTGTTCAGCTCAAGATACAATAAGACAATCAGCCACCGAATCTCTCGCTATCGAACACCTTGGAGCAGATTATTTTTGGAATCCGAAGGACAACTGGCGTAAACCGCAATTCCATTATCGTATGCCAGAATTAGATTGGTCCTCTGTCATCACAGCGACTTGATTTGAAATGAACAAAGCCAATTTGAAAAAATTGATCCGCCCGCTCGTCCACGACTTGCACGCCGCTGTGCCGGGCGGGCCGCCGCCATTGACTTTGATGCGGTGATGCAATAGCATCAGATGCATGAGAACAACGTTGGACATTGAAGATGATGTGTTGCAAGCGGCCAAGGAACTGGCGCAGCGCGAAGGCGGCACGGCGGGCCAGGTGATTTCCACGCTGGCGCGGCGCGGGCTGGCGTTGCCGGTGTCGGGACGGAAACATCGTTCAGGTATGCGTGGCGGCGTGCCGGTGCTTCCGTCGCGCGGCGAGGTGGTGACGCTCGAACACGTCCGGCAATTGCAGGACAAGGAAGGCATTTGATCCATGCGCGCCCTGCTGGATGTGAATATGGTCATCGCGCTGCTTGATCCCGACCATGCTTTCCATGAGCGGGCGCATGATTGGTGGCTGAAGCACGCGAAGTCCGGCTGGGCGAGTTGCCCAATCGTGGAAAACGGCGTCGTCCGCATCATGTCAAATCCAGCTTACAGCCCGAAGGCACGGTTCACGCCGGCGGATTTGATTTCGCGGCTGGAACAGTTCGCGGCGCAGACGAACCATGAATTCTGGCCGGACGAAGTTTCGTTGCGCGACGGAAAAACCTTCACGCCTGAGCGGATGCACAGTTCGCGGCAGTTGACCGATCTTTATCTGCTCGCGCTGGCGGCGAAGCATCACGGGAAACTCGCGACATTTGACCGGGGAATTCCCATTTCCGCCGTGAGTATCGCGAAGACGGAGAATTTGTGTGTGGTTTGAAACTTATCCATTTTTCTGGCTGCCATCCAAAATTCAGAATTGATCCGCCTACTGTTTCACGGTTGGAATGCCTACGCGCCCGGCTCATCTCACATAACTTGGGGGGCCGGTGATGAGGCTGTCGATTTCCTGCAGCGGGCCCAGCGGTTTGACTTTGTTCTCATCCCGTGAGACGCGCGGCTCGCCTGAGGAAAGTTTATAAACCACCAGGTCTTCCTGGAGCAGGATGACCCCTTTGAATTCCCAGCCCGAGACGTGCGTCTGGCGCTTGAACCCGAAAATATCGAGGAACAGGTTGCCGTGGCGCTTGTCCCGAAGCTCCCGCAACTCCACAAGGTAGGCCCGGCTGTGTTCTTTGGCCTTGATGCACTCGCGCACGCCCTCCGGCAGGTCTTGCAGCTGGATGGCCTGGACGGGCATGAACGTCTGAATGATGTCCACGTAGGTGAGAATTTTCACGTTCGGCGACAGTTTGGGGTCGAAGTTCAGCCGCTGCAAATCTTCCACAGTGGTGTAGTAAGGCGCGATTTTCCCGAAGGCGGTGTCCACGTCCTGATAGGTTTTCCAGCGCGACACGGTGGTGTTCTCGCCATGGGGAAGCAAGCTGCTGCACCCCCCGGTCAGGAACAGTCCCGCCAGCACTACCGCCATGAACAATCGCCGTTTCATAACGCCGCCGGACTCCCGACCCATGACCCGCAAACTGCACACTCCAATATTACCGCGGACTTTTGCTGGAACAACCTACTGCACAATCACAGCGGGGCAAGCGGAACTGCACCGCGTTTCAGGCGCTGCCCGCGCGCGGACTGGACTTTCAGGGGAATTTCAATTGAAATTACCGCGATGGCCAATCCGCAATCCGCAATCCGCAACTTGAAATTAATCCGTCCGCTCGTGTGCGACCTGCACGCCTATGTGCCCGGCGAGCAGCCGAAGATCAAAGGGCTGATCAAGCTCAACACGAACGAGAATCCGTATCCGCCGTCGCCGCGTGTGCTGGCGGCGGTCCGGGCGGCGGTGGACGGGCGGCTGCGGCTGTATCCGAACCCCACGGCGCAAGCGTTGCGCGAAAAACTGGCAAAGCTGCATGGCTGCAAGCCCGGGAACATCATCGTTGGCAACGGCTCGGATGAAGTGCTGGCGCTGGCGGTGCGGGCGTTTGTGGAGCCCGTAGCGGCGTTCGGTAGAACGCCGCCATCTAAAACGCAGGAAGGTTTGCGGCGCTCTGCCGAGACGCCGCTACGAGTGGCGACGGTGCAGTATTTCACGCCGAGCTATTCGCTGTATCCGGTGCTGGCGGACATCCATGGCGCAGCGAAAAACATCGTGCCGCTCAAGGCGGACTTCGGCCTGCCGGGTGTCGAGGAATTGAAGCGTGACAGGCGCTGGGATTTCGGCGCGGCCCTGACGTTTATCACGACACCGAATGCGCCAAGCGGGCGCGGTTATAAAACCTCGGAGCTGGAAAAATTATGTCGTGCGCAAAAGGGCGTGGTCATCCTCGACGAAGCGTATGTGGATTTCGCCGAAGAAAACGCGCTGAAGCTGGCGCTGAAATTTCCGCATGTGCTCGTGGCGCGAACCTTCTCAAAGGCGTATTCGCTCTGTTTCCAGCGCGTCGGTTATTTCGTCGGGCATCCCGGACTCATCGCCGCGCTGGACAAGATCCGGGACAGTTACAATGTGAACGGTCTCGGCCAGATCGCCGCCGCCGCGACGCTGGACGATTTGAAATTCTACCGCGCGAACTTCAAAAAAATCATCGGCACACGCGAATGGCTTTCGCGTGAACTGACCCGGCTCGGCTTCCGTGTGTTGCCCAGCCAGACCAATTTCATCCTGACGAAACCGCCGCGGTTCCCGGCGCAGGAATGGCTGCAAAAATTACGCGACCGGAAAATCCTTGTGCGCTGGTTCAGCGCGCCGGAAGTCAGCGATTCTCTGCGCATCACCATCGGCACCCAGGCGGAGGCGGTGGCTTTAATCCGGGCGGTGCGGTCAGTTTCAACAGGTTAGGCTGTCATGCTGCAAACCTTTCCTTTGCAGCGGGCACGGATTCTGCTAATAACCATGCGTGTATTTGGAATATTACAGATTGACGCATGCGCCGTTCGACATCACGCCGAACCCGCGCTTCCTTTTCCATAGCACAAAGCATCGTGAGGCGTTCAACCACATGCTCTACGGCATCCGCGAACGGAAAGGCTTCGTGCAGCTCACCGGCGAAATCGGCGCGGGCAAGACGACCCTGTGCCGTGCCCTGTTGGAGCAGCTGGATTCCAGTTTTTCGACAGCATTGATCTTAAATCCCGTCCTGAACGCCGACGAACTGATGAAAGCCATCGCGACGGAATTCGGCCTGAATGTCAAGGGCCGCGACCGGCTGGAGACCGTTTCGACCATCGGCGAGTTTTTGCTCAAGCAGATTGAACTCGGCAAGGAGACGGTGCTGATCATTGACGAGGCACAGGGGTTGACGGAGGATTTGCTGGAGCAGGTGCGGCTGCTTTCGAACATCGAAACGGACAACCGCAAATTGCTGCAGATCGTGCTGATGGGCCAGCCGGAATTGCGCGAACGGCTGAACAGTCCGCGGCTGAAACAATTGCGCCAGCGCATCACGGTGCGTTTCCATCTCGCCGCGCTCACCCGCGTGGAGGTCTCCCAATACATCCAGCATCGGCTGCAGGTTTCCGGAGCGAAGGGGGTTCCATTTTTTACCGGCCCGGCGCTCTGGCGCGTTTTTAATTACAGCAAAGGCGTCCCCCGCCTGGTCAACGCGGTTTGCGACAAGGCGCTGCTCGCGAGTTTCGTCGCGCGCAGTGAACGCATCACCTTTTCGATGGTGGGTCGCGCCATCCGGGAATTAGAAGGAGATTTTAAAGCATGAGCCTGATCAATGACGCCCTGAAGCGCGCCCAGGAAGCCCAACGGCCAAACCCCGTATCCGGCGCGGCGTCCATCCGGACCATCGAGCCGCGGCGCCCGGAACGACCCGTCACCAGCCGGCTGCTGGTCGTCGTCATCTTTGTGCTGTTGTCCGCCGCCTTTGCTTTCATCGGACTGGCGATGACCGGGCGTCTGGCCAAAAAAAACGCGGCGCCACCAAAGACGGCCCCGGTGACTCCGGTCGCAGCGGCCACCGCACCCAGCAAGCCGGTCGCAGCCCCGGCGCCGGCGGTTGTGCCCGCGCCGACGGCCGCCGAGCCGGTCGCAGCGGCACCCAATGCAGCCGTGCCGATTGCCATCACGCCCGCCGCTGCGAGCCAGCCCGCGCCGCCACCGGCTCCGGTGGTCGTGCCGCCACCGCCACCGCTCGTGCTGCCGGAGTCGTTGCACTTGCAGGGCGTGGCGTATGATCCGGTGCGTCCCTGGGCGATTGTCAGCGGCCGAACCGTCCATGTGGGTGATCTGGTCAAAGGTGTGCGCGTCGTCGCCATTAACGCCAACTCGGTCACGTTTGGCAGCAATGGGCAGACAAATCTGCTCTATGTCGGGGATTGATCCACCGGCCCTGATTTCGCGTGCGTTTTCTTGAGAAAAAACTGGCGGGCTCACCCGCGGCGGCGCGTGTCGCGCCGTTTTTGATTTTCCTCGCGCTCACCGTCTGCCAGGGACAATTCGGCGCGACCTCGGCCTGCTGGTTTTACTTCGCCAAAACAATCGTCGGCGCGTGGCTGGTGTGGGAGATGCGCCCGCTCGTTTCCGAAATGCGCTGGGCGTTCAGCTGGGAAGCGGTGGTCGTTGGCATCGGCATTTTTGCCATCTGGGTCGGGCTCGATCCGTTTTATCCCCACTTGATGAAGACCGCCGCTGGCTGGAATCCGAATGAACCATTCGGCGAAAACTCCCCCGTCGCGTGGCTGATGATCCTGACACGTCTGCTGGGTTCGACCCTCATTGTCCCACCGCTCGAGGAAGTTTTCTACCGCTCCTTTTTGTATCGCTACGTTGCGAATCAGAATTTTCTCTCCGTGCCCTTGAATAAATTTCTGCCGTGGCCGTTTGTGGCGACGGCGGTCGTCTTCGGTTTCGCCCACAACGAGTGGCTGGCGGGGATTTTATGCGGCGCGGCGTATCAATGGCTGGTCCTCCGTAAAAACCGTCTGGGCGATGCGATGACGGCTCACGCGATCACCAACTTTCTGCTCGGGGCCTGGATCATCTGGCGCGGCGCGTGGCATTTCTGGTAATTATTTTTTCCGGCCAAACGCGCTGGAGGCTCTTCAAAGCTTCACCGGGTTGGATGCGCCCTTCGGCGCGAGTTGTTTGACATTGCCGCACGGCGCGACGCCGTTTCATTTCCGCTTCAAGTTCTGCACGGCGTGGAGGAGTTGACGCAAAGGCTCGGGAGCGGCTTCCTCGTCACAGAGGACGGCGTGGTTGCGTCCATCTTCGTGCACAATGCTCAGGGAATATTGAAACCGATCCGGCTGGGGCCTGGCGGCCTGGAAAGTTTTCGGCAGGTCAAAAAAATTTGCGCCAGCCACCATCGCCGCGAGGTATTGCCCGTCCTTTTTTGAAAGCATGGCGGTGTCCACCTCCACCGGCGGTGGCGTGATCCCGGCAAAGCCGCCGGTGCGGGTGAGTTTGAGGTGCATGGTGGCAAGTTAGAGCGCGTGGACGAGGTTGACAAGGCCGCGTCCGCGCGTTGAACGATGGATTATTTGAGCACGCCCACCTGCTGCCAGGCGGATTTGACGGCCTTCTGTTCCTGGCTGGCGACACCGAACAGGATGCCGGCGGAACGGATGGTCCCGTTGGCCGCCGCCACGAAGTTGGCGTTGGGCTGCAAAATATTGCAGAGGGTGTCATACCAGATTTTCCCGGCCTTGTCCCACGAGTAGCCGCCCAGCGCCGTGGCGACGAGATAGAAGGCGTGATTGGGGATGCCGGAGTTGGTGTGGACGCCGCCGTGGTCGGCCGAGCCCTTGACGTAATCCTTCATGTGCGCGGGTTGCGGATCCTTGCCGATCTGCGGATCGTCGTAGGCGGTGCCGGGCGCTTTCATGGAACGGAGGGCAACCCCGTTCACGCCTTTGGCGAACAAACCTTCGCCAATGAGCCAGTCCGCCTTGGCCGCAGTTTGTTTTTTCTTCCACTGTTTCACCAGCGAACCGAACACGTCGGAGAGCGATTCGTTGAGCGCGCCCGACTGGCCCTGATACGCCAAGCCGGCTTCGTATTGGGTGACGCCATGGGTGAGTTCATGGCCGATGACGTCGAGGCATTTGGTGAAGCGCTGGAAAATGACACCGTCGCCGTCGCCATAAACCATCTGCGCCCCGTTCCAAAAGGCGTTGTCATAATTTGTGTAGTAATGCACCGAGGAATCGAGCCGCATGCCTTTATTGTCAACGGAGTTCCGGCCGAATACCATGCTGTAAAAATCATAGGTGGCGCCGGAATAATCGTAGGCTTCGTTGACCTGGACGTCCGTGCTTTTGGGGGCGCCCTCGCCGCGCACCAGCCTGCCGGGCAGCGACGTCCCGTGCGCGAGATCATAGATGGTGCGGCTTTTGACGCCGGCGGGCGTGCCCACCGCCACAGCGCCGAGGAAGGCCAGCATGTCGCGCTGACCGCGCAGGCGTTCGGAATGTTGCAGTGTTTGGAACGCGTGTTCACGCAGACGTGCCGGACCATTCTGCGAGAGATAGCGCAGCATGTATGAGGGAATGATGGTGCAGACTGGACAACCGAATTGGGGCTGTCCTTTTTGGGGGCGGTGAAGCCGATTCATGATGTATCCTTTGGTTCGATTTCGCGAATAAGTTTCCTTCCCGTCAACTTCCCGGAGAGTTGGCCGATTTTTATTTCGACCGGCTGGCAATTGCAACCACAAATTGTTCACTGAAAATGAAGGCGCAGCGGGAGGTTCAAAACGGGGCGGAGCATGAAACGATTTGCTGACAATCTCCGCCGGTTTGTGGTCTATTGAGCCGCAACCGATGTCGCCACCGTCCGCCGATTCGCTGAACGATCTGCTCCGCGCCACCTCGCGCTCGTTTTATCTGACGTTGCGCGTGCTGCCCGCGCGCGTGCGCCCGCAAATCGGCCTCGCGTATCTGCTCGCGCGCACGACTGACACCATCGCCGACACGGAATTGGTCCCGTCAGCCCAGCGCATTCACGCGTTGTCGCTGTTGCGGGAGCGAATCCTGGGGGTGCGGGAGCAGCCGGGAAATTTCACCAGCCTGGCGCAGCACCAGGGTTCGCCCGCGGAAAAGCGGTTGCTGGAAAAGGTGGAGGACAGCCTGGCATTGCTCAATACCCTTTCGCCCGCCGATTTGAAACTGGTGCGCGACGTCCTCGCCACGATCATCGGTGGACAGGAACTGGACTTGCGCCGCTTTGGCAGCGTGAGCCCGGCAGAGTCCCGCCCGGGCGACCAAAAAATCATCGCCCTTGAAACCGCCGCCGACCTGGATGATTACACCTACCGCGTGGCCGGCTGCGTGGGCGAATTCTGGACAAAGATCTGCCGCGCACATCTGTTTCCTAAAGCGCGGCTGGACGAGACCCAATTGATCGCGGACGGCATCCGTTTCGGCAAAGGGCTGCAGTTGGTGAACATTCTCCGTGACCTGCCGGCGGATTTGAAGAACGGCCGCTGCTACCTGCCCACGCAACGACTGGACGAGGCAAAATTGTTTCCGGAAACCTTGCTGTCGTCTGCGAACGCGATGAAGTTTCTGCCGCTCTACCACGAATACCTCGACAAGGCCGAAGCGCACCTGGCGGCGGGGTGGCATTATACGAACACACTGCCCTTCGGTCAGGTGCGCGTGCGGCTCGCCTGTGCCTGGCCGGTTCTGCTCGGAATGAAGACCCTGGCGAAGCTGCGGGCGGCGGAGGTGAAGGATTTGCAACAACGCGTAAAGGTCACGCGCGGCGAGGTGCGGGGGGTTTTGCTGCGTTCCATTCTGGCCTATCCGCTACCGGGAGTATGGCGAAATCAATTTGTTCCAAGCCGGAAAGCTGTTGCGTCAGGCGCGAAGTTGGCGTAAAAAAGTGGCATGAAGATTTTCAAACTGGTGCCTGCAATCGGAGTATTTGCGTTTTGCGTGAGTTTTGGTTCCCTCCGCGCCCAGGACAATCCAGCCCAGGCCGCCGCGCGTGAAGCCTTGATGAAGCAGATGGATCAAGTGCAAGCGCCGGAGGCGCCGCCCGCCGCGTCTGCAGCAGCCAAACCCGCCGCGCCTGCAGCAGCTCCCGCTATTCCGGAAACAAAACCAGCGGCTCCGGCCGCTTCCGCTCCCGTCGCCGCGCCAGTGATGATCATCACCAACCCGGCCCCGCCAGCCACAGTGACGCCCTCCGGCCCGGTTCCGATCATCGCGCCCGCCCTCCCCATTTCGATGACGAAAGAACAGCGGCTGCAGGCGCTGCTTGCGAAATACAAGGCCGACCAGATCAATCCGGAGGAATACCACAAGCAACGCGCCGCGATTCTGGCCGAGCCGTGAAGTAAAATCATTTTCCCGCGCCCGCCGGACGATCCGTTCCGGCGGGTTTTTCATTTCCCAAACTTGAACTTTGCCCGTTGAACCCTAAACTGAATCTTTATGCACGATTTTCGCTACGTCGGTAACAAACTGTTTTGTGAAGGTGTCGCCATTGAAAGCCTCGCCAAAAAATTCGGCACGCCGCTGTTCGTCTATTCGCAGCGCACGCTGACCAACCATTTCTCCAAACTGGACCAGGAACTCGCACCGCTCGACCATCTGGTGTGCTACGCGATGAAGTCGAACTCGAACCTCGCCGTATTGCGCACGCTGGCCGATCTCGGCGGCGGCTTCGACATCGTCAGCAGCGGGGAACTGCAGCGCGTCATCGCGGCGGGCGGCGACCCGCGTAAATGCGTCTTTGCCGGCGTGGGCAAGACTGAAGCGGAGATTGAATTCGCACTGCGCAAAGGGATTTATTGCTTCAACGTCGAGAGCGAGCCGGAATTGCAGCGCATCAACCAGGTCGCCGCGCGGTTGAAAAAAATCGCGCCCATCGCCGTGCGGGTGAACCCGGGGGTGGACGCCAAGACGCATGCGAAGATCACCACCGGCACCTACGAAAACAAGTTCGGCATCGCGCTCGAAAACATCGAAGGCGTCTATGGCCGCGCCAGCAAATTGAAAAATCTGCGGCTGCGCGGCGTGCAGATGCACATCGGCTCGCAGCTCACCACCGTGGCGCCGTTTGAACAGGCGATTCGCAAAGTGCTGCCGCTCGTGATCAAGCTGAAGGCGAAATATGATCTGGAATTTTTCAGCATCGGCGGCGGCCTGGGCATCGTTTATCAGCCGGCGCTTGCGAGCGGCACGGCGGAATGGTGGAATTCCGCCGCCGCAAAAAATGTGCTGACCCCGGCCAAATACGCCGATCGACTCGTGCCCTTGCTCAAGCCGCTCGGCCTGAAAATCCTGCTCGAACCCGGACGCTTCATCTCCGGCAACGCGGGCATCCTCGTCACGCGCATCGAATACGTGAAGCGCACCGGCAAAAAGAATTTCCTCATCGTGGATGCGGCGATGAATGATTTGATCCGGCCGGCATTTTACGATGCGTATCACGAAATCGTGCCGCTCACGAAAAAGGGCGGCGCGCCGATTTCGTCCGATGTCGTCGGGCCGATCTGCGAATCCGGCGATTATTTCTGCCAAGACCGGCCGCTGCCGAAGCTCGGCGAAGGCGACACCCTCGTGTTGTTGAGCGCGGGTGCTTATGGCTCGGTCATGGGCTCAAACTACAACGCGCGTCCACTGCCGGCCGAGGTTTTGGTGAACGGCAAAACGTTCGCCGCCGTGCGCGAGCGTCAGGCCGTGGCCAAAATCTGGACGGATGAAAAGATCGCGCCGTGGCAGAGGCACGTTTCATGAATCTTTAAAAACTCCCGGAATGATTCTCAAATGGCCTTTGCGCCATCTCACAGGATGGGGAGCGATGCCCCGCACAACAGATCCAACGGTGAGGTGTGTGGAGATTATAGGCAGTTGATGTCGTTCCTTTCACCATTTACGCCTTCGGCAACGCGCGAGCTTTGGTGACGGCCGCCCGGGTGGCTGGTCACCTTATATGGTTGACAAATTATGGGACAACTCCTGTCATAGTGTCAAAGTATGAGACAGTTTTTTAAATAAAACACCGGTCTTGATGACTATAAGAGTCAAAATTGGTGGCTTGCTTATTGCTTTCCATTTTCAGCATGTTTAGCCAGAACATTAAAATCCCGCCGAAAGACCGCCGATGCGACCAGGCCTTCACGCTGATAGAAGTGATGGTTGCCCTGGTCATTATCGGCATCATGTTCACTGCCATCTACAAGGGCATTATCCAGTCGTTTGCCGTCACCAAGTCCACGCAGGAAAGCCTGCGCGCCACCCAGATACTTCAGGACAAAACGGAAACCATCCACCTCTATACCTGGAATCAAATTAACACCGCCGGTTTCGTCTCGACAACCTTCACCAACTGGTTTGATCCGGCCGGCGGGACCAACCAAGGCACCATGTTCACCGGCGCGCTGAGCATCACCAACGCGCCCCTCGCGGACAACCCAAGTTACAAGGATCAGCTGAAGCTCGTCACCGTCACCGTTTCCTGGACCTCGGGCACGCGCACCTGCCAGCAACAAATGACAACTTTGATCTCGCATTATGGTCTGCAAAATTACATCTACAACTAGACCCGCCGGTTGCCGGGGGATGACTTTCATCGAGATGATGGTCGCCGTCGGGCTCGGGACGCTCCTCAGTGCGGCGTCAATCTACACGCTCATGTTTACCATGCGGAGTTATCAGGTGTTGACGAATTATCAGGGTATGAACAAGGCTAGCCGCACGGCGCTTGACGTCCTCTCTGCCGATGTCCGGCAGGCATCCGGCTGCAAGACCAATGCCACCTATTCCTCCAGCAGCGTGACCCTGACCGGCATCAATGCCGTCAGCCTGGCACCCTACACGATCCGCTACAATTATAATACCAACGCGACCACGTTGACGCGGACCTATACCGAAAGCACCAATGCGGACGTCCGGGTGCTGCTTACCAACTTGACTTCGTTTGCTTTTTCCTACTATCAGCGGAACCCGACCAATGCCGCCTACGAGGTTTTCACCAACTCGTTGAGCGCCGCCGTTTGCAAGGTGATTCAGGTGGACTGGAACTGTTCGCGGAGCATTTTGGGGACTGAAACCAACATTCAAAGCGGCCAATCGGCCCGGATTGTCATCCGCAAAGGGTAATGTTATGAACGTCAAAAATAAAGTTGATCCGCGGAACGGCAGCGCCCTCTTGCTGGCGTTGTTCCTCCTGGTGGCGACGAGCATGATGGTGGGCACCTATCTTTATCTGGTCGGCACCGAAAGCAAGATTGCCCAGCGGTCGCTGGACTGGAATACGGCCATCCCGGCGGCGGAGGCGGGAATCGAAGAAGCGTTGACCCAGCTTTATACCGGCACCAACAGTTCCAGTTTTACGACCAACTCCTGGGTGCGGGGCGGCGACGGTTTGTATCACAAAAATCGGACGCTGGCATCCGGGGAGTCTTATGGCGTGGCCATTCAAGTGGGAACGATACCGGTCATCTGGTCCACCGGTTATGTGGCGGCCCCGTTTGGCACTAATGTTTACATCCGACGGCTGATCAAGGTCACGGCTGTCAACTTGCCCAGCACGGGCATCGGCATAATTACCAAGGGCACCATCGGTTTTAGTGGCGGTGCCTTCCTCGACAGTTATAGTTCGTGCGCCGGTCCTTATGGCACAAACAATTTCGGGAGCAATGCCGTGGCCTCGTCTAATTCCGGAATAGTTGGTGCCATCAGTTTAAGCGGCGGCTACATTGACGGCACTGCGTCCACGGGCCCCAACGGCACGGTGAAACTTAGTGGCAGCGGCACTGTCAACGGAACTGTCCGCAACGACGCGAATGTCCAGATTGACGACGTTCTAACACCGGTGTTGAGCAGCCCTCTCACCTCCATTCCTTCGGGCAAAGTGAATGGCACGAATTACCTGCACGTCGCCGGCACCGGAAATTACGTAGTGTCCACGCTGGCTGATATTTCCGATAAAACCAAAGGCATGGTGGTCAATGGCAACGCGGTCGTCTATGTCACCTACACGGGAGGCAACGCCGTCGTCGTCAGCGGCAGCGGCTTTATTTATATCACGCCGGGATCCAGTCTCACGCTTTACTGCGCCGGTGAAATGACTATTTCTGGCGGCGGCGTCCTCAACGGCAGCCAGAGCCCGAGTGCCTGTTCCATTTACGGCTTGCCGACCTGCGATAAGATAACCTACAGCGGTAGTGCGGCCTTTATTGGAACGGTATATGCGCCGGAAGCGGATTTCACCTTCAGCGGTGGAGCGGGGGCGTTCGGTTCCTTCTTGGCTAACACCGCGACCATCAGCGGGTCTGCCGGCGTTCATGCGGACACCTGCTTGGGCGGGATACCGGGATACGTTGTCCAAAGCTGGAATGAATTGCCGGCGCAGTAAGAACCGGGACCCATCCCCCCATTGCAGGCAACTCACCGATTTTGTCCGTCGTGCGCTAGAGCAGTTTCATTAAAATTCTAGCCGTGTTTCAAAAGCCTGTTTGGCAAATCCGCGAGGTTTTGGACTGTGGCAAGCCCTCTGCCGCTTTTTCCACTGCAGGGCTGGCGACGTAGGCGGCCGAGGGCGGCCGCAACTCCAAGACACTGGCGCTGCTCGGACTCGGGGGACTCGTGATGTTCAGAAAAACAGCGGTCGCCTGAAGTTTCATCGCTCAACCCTTTCATGAAGGCAGAGGTTTAAACCTCTGCCTTTTTTGTTTGTCTCACCCCACCCACTAGGTGGGACTGCGTTGCCACGCAAGCCTAGCGCTTTGTTGTCCAAACGCATCCTCCCACCATAAGGAAAAACGGCGGGAAACTGTCGGCGGCAGTTACAAGGGGGGGGGGGTATCGCAACAAGCACCTTATGTTTAGTTATTTATCAGCCAATTACCGCGTCGGCAAGGTTTTTTTGTCGGAATTACTTACATTTTGGCCGGACACAATTCAGCGGATAATTTGAAATGTCTATTTTCAAATCACGCAACCACAACAACTTGACACTACATTAAATGTATAACTCATTGATTGGCACCGGCTATGCTGAACAGGGTTCAGCTTCACTAAAATAATCACACAAAACTCTGAAAAAGGACAAGATATGAGAAATAAAACCAAGTGGATAAAATCTTCAGGAGCCGCCGCCGTGATGGGGGCACTTTTAGTTCCAAGCGTCGGCAGGGCCGTCCCCCTTTCCTCTCTTCCTGATTTAAGCTTGCTGACCCCGTTTGCGACCTTCGGGAACACCTATTTGGACAGCAATGTGACCATCAATGGCGACGTCGGCATCTCTGCGAACGGAACGGTGAATGTAATGGCTCCCAGCACTATCAACGGGAATCTTTACTTGGCGGCCGGTGCCACTAAGATCGGCCCGGGAGCCGTAACTGGGTCCACCTTCCTCAACCAGAACCTTACGGCGGCGCAGCAACAGGTGTTCACCGCCTCCACACTGCTCGCATCGCTGGTTCCTGGAACCCTTGGAAGCGTAGTTGTGCCTGCTGCCGGGGTGGTTTACGGCGCTGTGAATGGGATTGTGGACATTACCGTAATCAACGTGGACAACCTGACATCGGGCGGCGGGAATATCACTTTCACGGGTGATGTAGGCGACTACTTCGTGCTGAATATCGCCCATGATTTGGATATGACCGGCAGCGCGGCGATCATTGGCGGACTGCCCGGGCATTTGCTGGTTAATCTTTGGGATACGACCCCCGAAAATCTGGGTGTGATCGCACACGTTGGCAATGTCATCAACGGAACCACACTGATTCCCTATGATTCGGCCACCTTCCACAGCGTGAACGGCGCGATTTACAGCGGCTATGGAGAAATCACGCTGATGTCCGGCGCGACGGTCGACTATGTGCCATACACCCCGCCGAGCGTTCCCGACGCGGCGTCTACGGCGTTGTTGGCGCTGATCGGACTCGGTTCGCTCACGGTGTATAGAAAAATGGTTGTAGCGTGATCTTCGCAAACGAACGGAACCCTGAAAGGCAGAGGTCTAAGACCTTTGCCTTTTTTGCATTGGGAGGGATGCCGGCTTCAAGTGATCGAGTGCAGGTTTCACGGCTGGAGCGATCGTCCGAAGTCCGCAGTGAGTAAATTCGCCCGACCATCATTACCGATTCCATGCTTGGGACCACCGGGATACGTCGTCCAAAGCTGGAATGAATTGCCGGCGCAGTAAGGACCGGGTTCCGTTCCCCATTGTAGTCAACTCACGGAATTTATCCGTCGTGCGCTAGAGCAGTTTCATTAAAATTCTAGCCTTGTTTCAAAAGCCCGTTTGCAAATCCGCGAGGTTTTGGACTGCTGGCGCGCGATCCGATCACCAAAGCCCATCTTACGGCTAAAGTTTTTTGAAAACGCTTAGTCTGACCGGATCGCGAGTTGTTCCTGCTGGCAGCATGGCGAGAGACCTCCCGGCGCGGAGACTTTTTAAACGTTTGTGTCTGTGCGGGCGATCCTCAACTGGTCGTTGGGGAAATGCCGCGCTCCGAAAAAAGCAAATCAGGAACCACCCCTTTGTCCGGTCCTAAGAATCAGGCTGGAACCAGACTAATGCCCTCTCACGCATCGAAAGCCAATGCCGCCGGCGGCGGAGTGGGGGTCGAAGTCGTTTTCGCGCGAGGCGCAGCGCGCGAGATTGGCGGCGTCGTTCCAAACGCCGCCGCGCACCACCCGGAGTCCATACGTGCTGGAGTCCGGACCGCGGGGATCGGTGCCGCCCGCATACGGGCTGCCTTCCAAAGCCAGGTTGTCATCATACCAGTCCCAGCACCACTCTTCGACATTTCCGGCCAGGTCGTATATCCCATAGCCATTCGCTGCAAACGACCCCACCGGGCTCGTGTTGTTGAATGCCGGATTATAACCGCTCACCGGAGCGTGGTCATAGAGATAGCTGGCCGTGCCGCCAGACCACAGGCTGTAGTAATTGGCATGGCTCCAATCGATCGTGTTGCCCCACGGAAAACGTAGCCCGCTCAAGCCGCCCCGCGCCGCTTTCTCCCACTCCGCTTCCGTCGGCAGACGATAGCCGTTGTTGGTCCAGTTCGCATAAACCGCATCCACCTCGCCATTGGTATAGACCTGGGTCAAGCCAGCATCCGTGTAATACACCGGGGCCAGCCCCGCCTGCGTGGACCGCGCATTGCTCCACTTCACCACATCATACCAGTCCACCGTCTGCACCGGATGATTCATGCCCACTCCCGCACCGGCGTGGTCAAAGCCATAGCCGTGGTTCATGGCGTAGGCATTGACCGTCTGCCATTGACTGTAACTGACCAGATTCACGTCCATGTAAAATGCCGACACCGTCACGTTCGTGGGAACGGCGTCATATTCGCCATCCAGCGTGTCCCCCATCCCGAACACACCCGCCGGAACCAGCATCATCCCGGCCGGCGGGTTGAAGTCGATCAGCCGATTGGTGTTCACGCTGGTGGTGACGTCCAGCTGGAGATAGTCCACCCAATTGGTTCCCCCTGGCAGGGAGGTGACGGTCTGGATGGTGTATCGTTGGCCGGCGAGTGCATTGCTCCAGACCAGCGTGCCATCCGGCCGGAACGCGGTGATTTTCGTGGCCGCCGGACCCGAGACCCGTAAAAACCGCTGGCCCTGGGCGTCAGCCGGATGAACGCCAGCCAGCCCTGCCAGCACAGCAATAAAAAAGTATCGCATGGTTCTCATAAATAATTCAGGGTGCAACCGGATGAATAAAGACCGCTTTCTTCAGGCAGCATTTTTGCACGCAATTCAAAACATATTCAATATAAAAGATTTCCGGCGCAGCAGAAGCCGTCGTCGTCGGACATAATCCGGCTGGAATGATTGAAACAACCGCACCGGCGTCAAAACTTTCCTTCCGCCAAAGAGCTTCAGCAAATAGCGCCCTGACTTCGGGGTGAAGCCGCCTCATCGGGAAGCCGGCCATCCAACGATTTCGCCGCAGGTTTTAAACCTTGAACCATGGAATGATCAATCGAAGCAAGCGGTCGTGATTTCACATCCTGTTGTCGCTGGTTTGCTGGACACGCGAAAACCCCGTGAGAATTCCCCTGGCCTGGGATTTAGAACCATGACAAGCCCGGGATTGATCGCAAGCAATGACCGGATCGGTTTAAGACCGATCGCTACTGTTACCTGCCCATCTGCCCGCGGGTGACGCCGAGCTGGTTGAACAATTTCAGCTCGCGCCATAATTGTGTTCCATCGATTTCCCCGCGCAGCAGCTGGCGATATTTGGCGATGGTGCGCTCGACCGTTTCCGGGGCTTCATCCAGAAACTCCACGCGGAAATGCCGCACGCCGAGCTCGATCATCTTCGCGACATATTCCGCTCCGGTCTGCGTCTGGGAGTTGAACACCGTGTTGCGGCAGCCCGCGTCCGCCTTGAGCGTGTGCTCCGCGCCGACGCGGTCGCGCAGCTTGACGACGTGCGTGTCGCAGGGCCGGCCGCAGTTTGTGTAGTCCGTGCCGGTGGAAAGAAATGCGCAAAACACACAGTGCTCCATGTGAAACATCGGCATGTGCTGATGAATCGTGACTTCGAACCATTCCGGTGGCGCGGCCTGCAGCAGGGCTTCGAGCTGGGTAAAATTCAGATCGTAGGACGGCGTGAGTTGCTCCAGGCCGAATTTGTTTTTGAAATAATCCGCCGCCAGCCGGTTGGCCACGTTGAGCGAATAATCCCCGCGCTTCCGGCAATCGGCGAAAAATTTCAGGTGGTCGTAATTGCGGATGAGGTAACCGTCGGCGTTGCAGGAGCGGACCAACTTCAAGACCCAGTCTTCGCCCATCTTGAAGATGCGCGGCGGGGCGACCCAGATGGACGGTTGAGAGTTGAGAGTTGAGAGTTGAGGAACCGAGCAACCATAGGCGGTGTGGAAAATCGTGACCGCCTCGCGGTATTTCTTCGGGTCTTCAAACTCGCAATACACCGTGCGCACGCCGCATTTCAACGCGGCTTCGAGCTGCGGCAGGCTGCGGACGAGGACAATCAATGAAGGGTCTGGCGTCTGGGGTCTGGGGTCCGGGGGAGTTGTGCGCTTGTCGAGGCCCAGATCCAAGACCCCGGATGCCAGATCCCATCTTTTCGGTTGGGCGCGGAGCGTTTCCAGTCCCGCGGCAACTTCGCGGCGCAGGCGGTTTAGTTCGCTCATGGGCAGCATCACTTCGCCGGACAAATTATTTTTTAACTCCCCGAGATTAAACGGCGTTCCGCCGAGGCGGCCGAGTTGTTCGCGCAAGCGCTCGGTCGTGAGCGGCTGTTTTTCCGCTTTACTCAGCGGCATGGCGGAATCCAGCTGGACGACATGGCCCTCTTCGTCGCGCGCGATCACGCTGAGCGGCTTTCCCACGAGGCCGTGAACTTCCATCGCAATCGGCCGCTGAAAGCGCGGGGCATCCCCGGCAAAACTCTGGCGCAAACGCTTGTCGAGTTCGGGATCGTTCGTCTTCCACAATTTGTCGCCCACGTGGACACGGTTGAAATCAATGTTGCCGTAGCCGAATTCCAAAACCGATTCTTCGGTGCGCGTCGTTTTGTTCTGGAAATTCTTGATGCCGTAAATGCGCCCGCCCTCCTCTTTTTCATCCGGCCGGCCGGCGTCGAACACGACGCCGTCGCCGAGCTTGAGCGGGGCCTGCAAATGCAGGGTGACTTTTTCGTTTTGGACACGCGCAACCTCGCCGAGGAACACCCCGCGCTTTTTGCCGAAACGCGCATGGACGAGCTGCTGGTTGTTGACGCCGCCGAACCAGCCGGTGTAGAGGCCGCGCGAGAACGACATCTCCATGTCGTAGCGGCTTTCGGCAGAAAGCCGCAAACTTTCAGCCATATCACCGGCGTTCTCCCGAACGCCGCTACGCGAAAGTTTGTCCAGTGCCTGCCGATAAACCTTCGTAATGCTGGCGACATATTCCGGCGCTTTGAGCCGGCCTTCGATCTTCAGCGAAGTGACGCCAACGCGCACAAGTTCCGGCAGCACTTCCAGCCCGGCCAGATCCTGCGGACTCAGCAAATAGCGCTTGTCGCCGAGTGGAACTTGTTTGCCGTCGGAAATCAAATCGTAGGGCATGCGGCACGCCTGCGCGCATTCGCCGCGGTTGGCCGAGCGTCCGCCGAGCGATTCGCTCGTCAGGCATTGGCCGGAATAGGCCACACACAAGGCGCCGTGGACGAAAACCTCCAGGGGCAGTTGAGAGTTGAGAGTTGAAAGTTGAGAGTCGGCGACGGTCGGCGCGGCCTGGATTTTCTCGATCTCCTTGATGGAACATTCCCGCGCCAGCACGGCGAGATTGCAGCCGAGTTCGCGGGCGAATTCCACGCCCGCCGCGCTCGTGACGGTCATCTGCGTCGAGGCATGGATCGGAAAATCCGGCGAGAGCTGGCGGATGAGCCGGCAAATGCCCACGTCCTGCACGATGGCCGCGTCCACGCCGGTGGCGATGATGGCGCGCAGATAATTTTTCGCATCGGCCAGCTCGTTCTGGAACACCAGCGTGTTGAAGGTGACGTAGCCTTTGACGCCGCGCCGGTGCAGGAACTCCATCAACTTCGGCAGATCAGCCTCGGTGAAATTGTGCGCGCGCATCCGCGCGTTGAATTTATCGAGGCCGAAGTAGATCGCGTCCGCGCCGTTTTCGACGGCGGCCTTGGCGCATTCCCAGTCGCCGGCGGGCGCGAGCAGTTCGGGCAGACGGATGGCGCTGTGCGCGTTTGAACCGCCTTCGCTGATTGGAATGGGAGTTGGGGCAATCATTTATTCTGGTTTGCGCATGGCAAGGTAAGCCGAGACGCGGCCGATGGCCATGCCGGAGGCCAGCCCGGCAAGATGCGCCATGTTGGCGACCGGGCCGACGAAGCCCGTGAAACACACGACCAGCCAGATCAGCAGGATGGTGATGCTTTGCTGATCGATACCGAGGCCGGAAGCGCGGTCGTGTTTTCCCCGCATCCAGACATAGCCCGCCAAGGCATACACAACTCCGGACATCCCGCCAAAATGTGGACCACCTGCGAGATATTGCGCCACATTGGAGAAAACCCCGGTCACGACCACGAGCAGCAGCAGATGCAACGAGCTTTGCCTCGCTTCAATCATGCATCCCAGTTGATAAAGCCACATCATGTTGAATAAGAAATGCAGCACTCCGCCATGAATGAATATCGGGGTCAATAATCGCCAGAACTCGCCATGCTGGAAAACGTCCGGCAAAAAACCAGAAAGGCTTTGCCCTGGTTCATCGATATAAAGGTGCTGAAGGAATTTTTCGTTTTTACCCCAGTCAGAATAGAACATGACCACCACGCAGATGCCGATCAGCGTGTAAGTCAAAATCCCCACGCCATAGCCGCCAAATTTCACGAACAGGGATTTGCGCGTGCGGACACGCCGCTGGTATTCCGCCTTTTCCTTGGCTTCGATTTTGCGGGTCTTGGCGGCAAGCGTGGCCGCATCTCGAAATTCCGCGCTGTTGGGATCGGCCCGGAATTTCTCCAGCCACGCCTGAGCCGCGGCAAGCTGATCATCGTCGATGATCCAGATCATGGATGAACCATTCGCCTCGGCTTCAATTTCATTCGGGATGCCCTTGGCGACCAGAAAATCGCCAAACGCGTTGCCCTGCTTCTCATCCGGCAGATGACCGATGTGCCTCATGGTAAGAAAAGAGTTTTGTGCACAAAGGCAGTCAGACGCCACGCGCGGTGACGAGCGGGTGGCTGGATTGCGCGGGTGGCGGCATCGGTTGTGATGGTCAAAATCATCCGGCACCCAGCATAACCGGAAAATCCGCCAAACAAAATGCTTTCTC
Source organism: Verrucomicrobiia bacterium (assembly GCA_035577265.1). Lineage (GTDB taxonomy): Bacteria > Verrucomicrobiota > Verrucomicrobiia > Limisphaerales > UBA11358 > UBA11358. Next base: position 169,255 of record DATLVR010000097.1, read on the forward strand.
GACGGTCGGGCTGATGGTGGCAGGGTTGGCGGAGCGCGGACGGTCTCCGTCCGCAGCGCGTCCGACCGCCAGAGACCAGCGTTGGTTTTCAAAGTCTTCCTCGTTGCCAGCCGCTGCGAACCGGGACGGTTCGCGCTCCAACGGCTTCAAATCATAACGTCACCAGGCCGGGAGAACATTTGCAATCGCCTGCTCACGCGCTAACTTGGACACACTTATGGCGCAAAAAATTGGCTTCGTTGGAGTCGGACGCATGGGTGCGAACATGGCGCGGCGTCTCAAAGAATGCGGATTTGAAATCCCGGCGGTGTATGACGTCAACGCGTCCGCCGCGCAAACCCTTGGCCAGGAATTGGGCGCAACGGCCACCGACGATTTGCGCCAGGTCACCAAATTGTCCGAGGTCATCATCACCGTCGTCACCGATGACCAGGCGATGAAGAAGATTTTCACCGGCGGCCTGTTGAGTCGTGCCAAGGGGAAATTGTTCATCAATTGCGCCACGGTCACGCCGGACATCCATGTCTGGATCGAGGCGAAGGCGGAAAAGGCGGGCGCGCAGTCGCTCGAAGCGTGCATGGCCTCCAGCATCACCCAGGCGCGGCAGGGTTCGCTCTACTTGATGTGCGGTGGCAAACCGGAGGTTTTTGAGCGCGCCCGGCCGGTTTTGGAAAAATTAAGTTCCTCCGCGCGTCACATCGGTTCCGCCGGCAAAGCCGCGCAATTGAAGGCGCTCGTGAACATGGTGATGAACATCAACACCGCCGGATTGGCGGAAGGTCTGGGGCTGGCCGATGCGCTCGGTCTGGATCTGACCCTGGTGCGGGAAGTTTTTTCCCAGACTGGCGCCGGCTCGAACGTGTTGCGGACGGACGGTGAGGACATGCAGAACCGCGAGCATTCCTGCTTTTTTTCCGCCGCGCATGCCGCGAAGGATTCGGGCATCGCGCTGAAACTGGCCAAGGCACAGAAGCTCAGCCTGCCGCTGGCGGTGGCGACGAAGAAACAATTCGACCGCATGATGACCGCGGGGTTGGGCGAACTGGACAAATCCGGCGTCGCCGAACTGACTTTCAAAGGCCGGCACCAAAATAAATCTGACTAAATCCCCGTGTTCCAAGTTGGCAATTGTCCGCCCGGAGGCTAGAATGAGCACGTGAACAGTGAATTTTCCACCGCCGCCTACTGGGAGCGCGACTTTGATGAGCAGGGCCTGCGTGAGTGGGCGGAGAACTTGCGCGCGCAACTCGGGGCGCATCCGATTTCGCTTGGCCTCGTGTTCATGTCCCCCAGGTTTTTCCCGAACGCCCAGGCCACGCTGGAGATTCTGCGCGTTCATGCGCGGATTCCCTTGCTGGCCGGCTGTTCCAGCGCCAGCCTGGTGGCCGGGTCGCACGAATTTGAAAATGCCACGGGCATTGTGCTCGCGTTGTATTCGCTGCCCGGGGCGGAGTTGAAAGGCTTTCGATTCACGCAGGCGCAAGTCGAGGAGGCGGACGACGCATCGTATTGGCCTTTGGAATCCGGCGTGGACCCAAAGCGCACCAACGGCTGGCTGGCCTTTATCGATCCGTTTCATCTGGACGCGGAAAACTGGATGCGCTCGTGGAACACGGCCTTCGCGCCGTTGCCCACGTTTGGCGGCCTTTCCAGCGGGATCTACTCCGACCAGAGCACGCAGGTTTATTTGAATGGCGATGTGTTTGAAGACGGCGGCGTGGCGATTTCCGTGGGCGGCGCCGTGAAATTGTCCGGGGTGATCTCGCAAGGCTGCACACCGATCGGCGAAACGTGGACGCTCACGCGCGTCGAGCAAAATCTCATCCATCAGATCGCGAACCGCCCCGCCTACGCCGTGCTGGCGGAAACGGTGCAACAGCTTTCGCCGGCCGACCAGCAGAAGGCGCGCGGCAATCTGTTCATCGGCCTGGTGGTCAACGAATATCTGGAGGATTTCCATCGTGGCGATTTCCTGGTGCGCAATCTGATCGGCGGCGATCCGAATTCCGGCGTGCTGGCCGTGGCGGCCTTGCCGCGCGCGGGGCAGACCATCCAGTTCCACCGGCGCGACGCCGTGGCGGCCAACGAGGACATGGGCGAACTGCTCGAACACGAGAAGGATAAACTTGATGGGGCCACGATCTATGGCGGCTGCCTTTGCTGCTGCAACGGGCGCGGGAAAAGCCTTTTCGGCGAGGCGAACCACGATGCCGCACTGGTGCAAAAGGAACTGGGTCCGCTTAGTCTGGCCGGGTTTTACGGCAACGGCGAGATCGGCCCGGTCGGCGAAAAGAACTATTTGCACGGCTTCACGGCGTCGCTGGCCCTATTCGTAAAAAAGTAAGACAACCCCCCCTGGCTCAGAATCGTTATTGCATTTACCCGTTGGCGCGTCATGCTTCTGTAAGAATGTCAGAGGAACAACAGCCGGAATCAAACAGCCCTGCACCTGCAAAAGGATTGCCCCTCCGTCGTCGTCGCGGACACCGCGGCGGTCGCGGTCGCAGTCGTGCTCCGCGTCCACCCGTCAAAGGTGGAGCCGCGGAAACTGCAGCTGTCGCCGAAACGTCCACGCCAGTGGAATCAGCTTTGCCGGTGGAATCCACCGCGCCGCCAATCCAGCCGCCCGTGGAAGCTCCGATTAGATTGTCCGAACATCCGGTGCGTCCGCTGCCATCTCGCCCGTTACCGCCGCGCCCAAGGCCTGAGCCGGTGGTTCACGCGCCGCGGGTGCCCCGCACGGACGGTTCCGCCATCAGCCAGGCGGTCAATGAGGTGATGCTGATCGTTGAATCACTGCGCGACACGTTGGAACACATGGAGGAAGTTTTGGAGCTGGTCGAACTTGCCGAACGCCAGAAGCTCACGGACGAACGCGAGATCGAATCCCTGCTCCGCGCCTTGCGCCAGTTTCAATCCCGCGGCGATCGTCCGGATCGTCCCGAACGCCAAGAGCGTCAGGACCGGGGTGATCGTGACCGGCGCGACCAGCCACAACCGCGCCACAACCGCCCCGATCGCCAAGACCAGCCGCAACCGCGCCATAACCGCCCCCAACGTCCCGAACCCCAGGCCCGCCGCGAACGGCCAGAACCGCAGCGTTCGGAAGCGCCATCGTCCGATTCCCAGCCCGACGAAACGCACGAGCATCACGAAGTGCCGGAGCGTTTGGACCGGCCGGAACAATCCGAACATGCGGAAGGACCGGAAACGCGGCCGCTGGATTGATTCAGAGTAGCGCGCTGGCTTTTGAACGGAGCGCGAGTTGTCTCAACTCGCAGCAAGTTCGCACTTTTCAACCGCTGCGGATGGAGGACAATCCGCATTCCGGCCAAATCGGGCTGAAGTTTGATTGACGGCGAACATAAGTTTTGTTCACTTATCGCCACTCATGAATCAACCTTGCCGTTTCTCCGTGTCTCTTTTTTTGGTCGTGCTGACTTTGGGAGTCATCCTCGGGACAGAAACTCTCCCGGCGCGCGCTGCGGACGTCGCTTCATTGGAACAACGCCTCGACCACCTCGAAAAATTGGCGGCGAGCAGCCAGTCTCCAGTCATCAATTCCGGGGATAATGCGTGGTTGCTCGCGAGTTCGGCGCTGGTGCTGATGATGACCGCGCCGGGTTTGATTCTTTTTTACGGCGGACTGGTGCGGAGCAAAAATGTGCTCGCCACCATGATGCACAGCCTCATCCTCATGGCGCTGGTTTCCGTGTTGTGGATGCTTTTTGGCTATAGCATGGCGTTCGCGGAAGGCAACGCGTTCGTCGGCAACCCGCTCACTTATTTCATGCTGAAGGGCGTGGGTGGCGCGCCGAATCCCGATTATGCCGGCACGGTGCCGCAACAGTCCTTCATGCTGTTCCAGATGATGTTTGCCATCATCACGCCCGCGCTGATCAGCGGCGCGGTGGCGGAACGGATCAAATTCAAGGCCTATGTGCTGTTTGTGGTGCTCTGGGTGACGGTCGTTTATTTCCCGTTATGCCACATGATCTGGGGCAAGGGCGGCTATTTCAACTGGGCGGGCGGAGGCAGAATCCCGGTCCTGGATTTCGCCGGCGGCACGGTGGTTCACATCAGTTCCGGTGTCTCGGCGCTCGTGTGCGCCATCATGCTGGGCAAACGCGCGGGCTATCCGCAGGAGGCGATGATTCCACACAACGTGGTGCTCTCGCTCATCGGCACGGGCTTGTTGTGGGTGGGCTGGTTCGGTTTCAACGCCGGCAGCGCGCTCAATGCCGGAGCGCTCGCGACAAGCGCCTTTGCGGCCACGCATTTTTCCGCCGCCGCCGCCGCCCTGAGCTGGGCCATGGTGGAATGGTGGCACAAAGGCCGCCCCAGCGTGCTGGGTGCGGCATCCGGCATGGTCGCAGGGCTGGCCACCATCACCCCCGCATCGGGATTTGTCACGGTGCCATCGGCGTTTTGCATCGGACTGGTCGCCGGGGTGGCCTGTTATTTTGCCGTAACCGAACTGAAAGCCCATTTTGCTTACGACGATTCGCTCGACGTGTTTGGCGTGCATGGCGTCGGTAGCATCATCGGCATGCTGATGCTCGGTTGTCTGGCCAGCGCGAGCGTCAATCCCGCCATTGCCTCGACGTTCCAAGTCAACGGTGCAGCAGTGTCGCTTGCGGGCAGCCTGGGCCAACTCGGCAACCAGGTCATCGGCGTGCTGTTCACGGCGGTCTTTGCCGGCGGCATCACCTTTGTCCTGCTCAAAATCGTGGATGCAGTGATCGGCCTGCGCGTGGATATCGAAGACGAAAGCGTCGGACTGGATCTCACGCAGCACGGCGAACGCGCCTACTCTGAATAGTCAACCGGGAACCATTTATGAAAAAAATTGAAGCCATCATCAAGCCGTTCAAGCTGAGCGAAGTCAAAACCGCCTTGAACGATATCGGCATCCAAGGCATGACCGTCACCGAAGTGAAAGGCTTTGGCCGCCAGAAAGGGCATACGGAAATTTATCGCGGCAGCGAATACACGGTGGATTTTCTGCCCAAGATCAAAATCGAAACCGTGCTGCCCGATCATCTGGCCGACCAGGCGATCCAGGTGATCATCAAAGCCGCCAAGACCGGCAAGATTGGCGATGGCAAGGTCTTCGTCTGGCCGGTCACCGAAGCCTATCGCATTCGCACCGACGAGCGCGATGACAACGCGGTGTAGGCGGACTATTTCAACAGGGCTTTCACTTTGGCGGGATCGCCGGTGGGCGGCTGGCACGCCGTGCCCGTGCAGAGATAAACCATCGGGCCATCCTTCGTCGGCAAAGTTCTGGCAAATTCTTCCACGGCGCCGATATTGCCCAGGACCACCTTGTCCGGCTGATAGACCGCGTGCGCGGCCTGCAGCAGGGTTTTGAATTCCGGACCGTGAGGATCGCCGGCAATCACAACGCGACGCGGTTCTTCCAGTTGAAAATCCACCGCCTGCAACAGGAACGCCAGCGCGGCCGGCTGGGTTTGGAGGCGGCGGGCGAACAGTTGCAGCGTCGCTTCGGCGGGCTTCTGGTAATCGTCGCGTCCGGTGATGGCGGCCAGTTTCAGCAAGGCCAGCGTGGCGACCGAATTACCTGAGGGCTCGGCACCGTCATAATCATCCTTCACGCGCAGGATCAGATGCTGCGTGTCGGCGGCGCTTTGCCAGAAACCGCCGTTGGCCGGATCGTAAAATTTCGCCAGCAGCGCCTCCGCAAGCTCATTTGCAAAGTCGAGATCCTTGGGATCCAGCGTGGCTTCATACAGCTCCAGCACGCCGGACAACAGGCAGGCGTAATCTTCGAGCAGCTGCACCTGGTCGTGCTCGCCATCGCGCCAGCGGTGGAACAGTGTTTTACTGTTTGCATCCCAAAGTTTCGTCCGGATGAATGCGAGATTCTTCGCCGCTGCCGCGCGGTATTTCCCGTCATTCAAAACCACGGAGGCCCGTGCGAAGGCACCCAGCATCAGGCCGTTCCAGGAAGTGAGAATCTTGTCGTCCAGATGCGGGCGGATGCGATGGGCCCGCGCCTCAAGCATTTTCGCTTTTGCGGAGGCGAGCAATGGCTGGTCTTCCGCCGGCACGTTCGGCTCCACGATGCTCAACACGTTCAGCCCGGCCAGCGGCTGCGGATGGCTGTGATCCACGAAGTTGCCGGCCGCCGTGATGCCAAAATATTTGGCGGCCACGTTGAATTCCTCGGGCGTGAGCAGCTTGGAAAGGTCGGCCTTCGTCCAACAATAAAATTTTCCCTCCTGACCTTCGCTGTCGGCGTCCTCGGCGGAATAAAACCCGCCCCCGGGATGCGTCATGTCGCGCAGGACATAATCCAAAATGTCGCGTGCGGTGCCGGCCGGCTGCTCGTCCCCGCTGATGAGATATGCATCGAGATAAAGCTGCGCGAGCTGCGCGTTGTCGTAGAGCATCTTCTCGAAATGCGGCACCAGCCATTCGGCATCCACGGAGTAGCGCGCGAAACCGCCACCCAGCTGGTCATGGATGCCGCCGGCCGCCATCGTGTCGCAGGTTTTCAACACCATGCGCGTGGCCTCCTCATCGTGAAACCGCCCGGCGTAGCGCAGCAAAAATGAAGGAATGCTGGGCTGCGGAAATTTCGGCGCACCACCAAATCCACCGTGAACCGGGTCATAGGATTCTTTGAACATCACGCCGGCGCGTTGCAAGGTGTCCGCGGTCAGCACGATGTTCGTCGCCTCCCCCGTGCCCGCCGTCGCCGCTTCAAGACGCTCTTGAATATCCCCGGCGGAACTGAGGATGTCACCATGGCGTTCCTGCCAGAGCTGGTTGATTTGCTGGAGCAACTGGAGAAAACTCGGCCGGCCGTGGCGCTGTTCTGGCGGAAAATAGGTGCCGCCAAAAAACGGCTTCAGGTCGGGCGTGAGAAAGACATTCAGCGGCCAGCCGCCGCTGCCGGTCGTGGACTGCACAAAGGTCATGTAGATTTTGTCCACGTCGGGACGTTCCTCACGGTCCACTTTGATGCTGATGAAATGCCCGTTCAGAAATTTTGCGACGTTTTCATTTTCGAAACTTTCGCGCTCCATGACATGGCACCAGTGGCAGGTGGAGTAGCCGATGCTCAGGAAAATGGGCTTGTTTTCCACGCGCGCCCGGGCGAATGCCTCGTCGCCCCACGGAAGCCAGTCCACGGGATTATGCGCGTGCTGGAGGAGATACGGCGATTTTTCCAACACGAGGCGGTTGGTATGGGCGAAGACAGGATTCGGGTTCACGGGCGTCATTGGCTTTGGTTGCTGTGGTTGCATTTCACACGCGTTCAGGAACAGAACGGCCGGCAACGCGAGGGCGAAGCGTGTGATTGGATTCACCCATGAACAATAGCCGCACCATCAGTCTGGCGCAAAGCAAACCGCTAGGCAGCCCGGGTTCGAACGCAACCATGGAATCCCGGGTGGCTTCGGCCCGGAATTTATCCCGTTTTATGTTTGAATTCATTTTTGACTGCCGAGGTCCATTACACTAACGTGGTAGCCTGAAATGGATTCTTGTTGGTCAAAACTGAACCGGTCGCTGCTCATGGTGGCAGCGAGTGCATTGGTTTTGTCCGCTGCCGCGCAAGATTCCGGCCAGGCCATCATCTTTTCCACGCCCAAATCTGACGACACGCAGGCGGTCACGCCTTCATTGGCGCCGCAAAATTCGGATTTGCCGACCTTGCCCGGCACGTTGCTGGCACCTATGCCGGCCTTTCCTTCCAGCTCCAGTCTGGACGGCGAACAGCCGCTCGCGCCGATGTATTCGTCCGGACAGCAGCGGCTGAAACAATCGCAGGAGGAGCGCCGGGACTGGACCATGATGACGCCGGAGGAAATTTTTGGGATCAAGTCCACGGACAAACTGCTGCAACCGCCGGAACGGGACGCGTTTGGCCGGGAAAAAAAGACGACGCCGATGGAGCGTTTTCTCGAACGGGAAAACCAGTCGCGGATTGGCCCCACCAACAGCTGGCGCAATGACCGGGCCAATTCACCCTGGAATCTTTCGCACGATGAGGATAATGCCAGCCAGTTCGCCCGTCGCCCCGATGGCACGGCGGATCCGGCGCAAAACCTCAAACGCTTCCTGGACAGCCAGCAGAATCGAAATGTCGCGGGAAACCAAGACGGGAAAATTGACGACCAGGCGTTTGATGCTTTTACCACGAAAAAGGAGACCGAGGAAAAAATCGAACAGCTGGCCGCGATGCAGCGGTTCCGCCAGATGTTGCAGCCGGGTTCGGCGCCTTCGACGGAAAGCCGGTATTTTCCCGCACCCAAGCCGGTCGTGAATCCGAACTACACCGCGCCGGAGTTTGTGCCGAATCCGGCGGGCGCCTCGTTCACGCCCTTAAGCAGCAGCATCGGCCGGCCAACGGGATTGACCCCGTTGCCGGGAGCCTTCACGACCCACCCGCAACCCGCGGTGATTCCCAGCTGGAAACCCCAGCCACCGCCGTGGGTTTCCCAGTCGGGGCCACCGACCGCGTTCCCGCAGCAGAAATTCTGAAGGCTTCAGTGCGCGGAGGTAATGACCAGAACCTGTTCCAAAGTCGAGACCCCTTCACGGGCGCGGTCCAGGCCGACCATCCGGAGGGTTTTCATTCCCTGACCGACCGCTATTTTGCCCATCTCGCGCGTGCTGGCGCGGGCGATGATCAGTTTGCGGATCTGGTCGCTGATGGTCATGGCCTCAATGATGGCCATGCGCCCGGCGTAGCCGGAAGTCTTGCAACGGTCACAACCGCGTCCGCGATAAAGTTGCACCCCGTTAAATGTGCCGGGTTCAATGGCCAGGTCGTTGAACATCTTGTCCGGGTAGGACACCGGCTCCTTGCAGTGCGAACAGATGCGGCGCATGAGCCGTTGCGCACAGGAAAGAATCACGGAGGAGGAAATCAAAAACGGCGCGATGCCCATGTCGTCCAGACGCGCAATGGCACCCGGCGCGTCGTTACAGTGCATGGTGCTCAACACTTGATGGCCGGTGAGCGCGGCTTCGATGGCGATTTCCGCCGTCTCGGTGTCGCGGATTTCCCCGATCATGATGATGTCCGGGTCCTGGCGGAGAATGGAGCGCAACGCGTTGGCAAAGGAAAGGCCGATTTCTTTTTTCGTGGGCACCTGGTTGATGCCGGGAATTTGAAACTCCACCGGGTCTTCCACCGTGATGATGTTGTAGACCGGGCTGTTCAGCTCGTTGAGGGCGGAATACAGCGTGGTGGTTTTGCCGGACCCGGTCGGGCCGGTCACGAGGATCAGGCCGTGCGGCGCGTCAATGGCGGTCTTGAAATTTCTAAGGGTCTCGCCATCGAGTCCCAGCTTGTCGATGCTCGCGGACAGGTTGGTCTTGTCGAGGACACGTAGCACGATCTTTTCGCCGTGAACCGTGGGCATCACCGAAACGCGCAGGTCAAAATCCTTGCCGCTGACCTTGACGCGCATGCGTCCGTCCTGGGGCAGGCGGCGCTCGGCGATGTCCAGGTTGCTCATGATCTTGAAGCGCGAAGCCAGGGCGAGCTGCATCTGCTTGGGCGGCGGCGTGGCGTCCAGCAGCACGCCGTCAATGCGATAACGCAGGCGCATGGTTTTTTCGAACGGCTCGAGATGGATGTCGCTCGCCCGGTCTTTGATGGCCTGCATGATCATCAGGTTGGCCAGCTTGATGACCGGGGCTTCCTCGCTGGAGGCGGCCAGCTTGTCGATGCTTATGTCCTCGTCGGACTCCTTGACGCTCTGGAGCGAACCGGCTTCCTCTTCCGCCTCTTGCTGCTTTTTTGCGTCCTTGATGATGTCCTCCATCGAACCGCTCTTGGCGGCATCCAGGGCGCTGAGCCGGTCGGCAATGGCTTTTTCGGACGCAATGAGCGGGGCGATCTCCAGCCGGGTGAGGCGCCGGACGTCGTCAATGGCGAGGACATTGAGCGGGTCGGCCATGGCGAGGAACAATTTATTCTCCAGGCGCGAAATGGGGACGACCCGGTGGTTGTGCATCATGTCGCGCGTGACCAATTCCACCACCTCCGGCAAAATATAGATGCGGGCAAGATTCACCGGCGTGACATTCAGCACGCGACCCATGCAGACCGCCAGATCCTGCTCGCTGACGTAGGCTTTTTCGATGATGAGCTTGACCAGCCGCGCGCCCTGTTTTTTCTGCTGCTCCAGCAGCTCCTCAACTTGATTCACGCCCAGCAGGCCATCCTCGACGAGGGCATCGGCAATGCGTTCTCCAAATGATTTTATTTTGGCCATGGGATTATCGGAACGCTTTGCGGAGATTGAGCTTCAGATCGGTGGGCGGCACCAGATACCACACCAGCCGGTGGGACGTGGTAGCCGCCAGTTCTTTCACCGCCTGCTGATTGAACGGGTTTGCGGTCGCAACCAGGATCGCCTTGCTCATGCGGTCAAACGGCAGCACACACCAGCGGCGGCAGACTTCGGCCGAAAAACCGCGGGTCAGGTCGATGTCCACGTCGTATTTATCGAGCGGCAGATAGGCCATGCGCGATTTATCCGACAACAGCTTCAGAGATTTTTCCACCAGCATGACCCCCCGGTCGTGCAGGGTCTGGATGAACGGTTCAGCCGCTTCCGCCGGCGGCTCGGTCAGGTCGGCCGGCCGCCAGCAGGCGTCAAAGTCGCCCGCAGTGATGAGCCTGCTTTCGACGAAAATTTTGTAAAACATCTTGCGCCCATCCTCAACCTCGGTCGTCACCACCCGCGCTTTTTTCGCCGCCAGGTTCGCGTCCGGGGCCGGCGCCAGCGCCGCCGGTTCCGCGCCATCCGGCTGCGCCCCGGAGTTGTTCGCCTTGCTTTCGATCTCCAGGATTGCCGCCTGCACTTCCGTGTCGTCGGGACAGCGCTGTAAAACTGTCTCAAATTCCAGAATCGCCGAGGACAATTGCCCCGTCTGCATGTAAGCCTGCGCAATGCGCTTGGACGTTTTGATGACATCCGGCTCGCGGCCCAGCTTGGAATAGGCCTCCTTGAGGATTTCAAGCGACTGGCAATCGTTCGGCTGTGATTGCACAATGACCTCAAACATCTCAATTGTCTGCTGCAATTGAGCCTCTTCGCCCGGATTTAATGCTGCTGCCACCATATATGTTGTCTCCGACCGTCCAAGAATTAGCAAGTTCGACGCCAAATTAGGACGTCCCTGTCCCCAAAGCAATCCAAAGAAAAACGCTTTTACGCTTTTCGCCCCGCCGCTTCTTGGCCAGACTTTTTCAGGTGGATCAACTCAAACCAGTCCAGACTCCGGCCACCGGCGAACGCCTCCTGCGTTTCGTCGGTGACAAAATTCTTTTTTCCATCCGCGCCGAAACCAAATTCGCCGCTCAAAAAAACTGGTCCGCCCGGCTGCGCACCAACCTCGGCCGCGCCGCCGCCCGCCGCCGGGAAATCATTTCCGCCCACGCCGGCCAGGCGGTGGTCGCCAATTCTTCGTGGCGTGACGTGCCCATGCAACCCACCACCGACGGCTGGGAAATCGAACTGCCGCTCGCTGAAGTCGGCTTCTTCAAGGCCAAGGCCTATCTGCTCGACGACAAAAACTGGCAGCACTGGCCCGAGGGTTCGGACGTGGGAATTTCCGTCCATCCCAATTTCGCGCGCACCGCCAACACGATTTACTGCGCCTTCACGCGATTGTTTGGCGCGACCAAAAATCTCGCCTCCACGACCGACGAAAAATTCGAGGCGCAACTTAAATCGCTCGAAGCCCTCGGCTACGCCACGCTACCGCCGTCGGGAAAATTCCGCGACCTCGCGCGCCAGCTTCCGCACATCGTCCACCAGCTCGGCTGTCGCATCCTCCATCTGCTGCCGGTGCATCCGACGCCCACGACCTACGCGCGCTTCGGCCGTTTCGGCAGTCCGTATGCCGCGCTCGATTTGACCGCCGTGGATCCCGCGCTCGTCGAGTTCGACAAACGCACCACCGGCATTGACCAGTTTTGCGAGCTGACTTACGCCGCGCACTCGCTCGGCGCGCGCGTGTTCATTGACATCGTCATCAACCACACCGGCTGGGGTTCGACCTTGCAGGAGAATCATCCGGAATTTTTCCTGAGAAAGCCCGATGGCGAATTCGCCAGCCCCGGCGCGTGGGGAACGGTATGGGAAGATCTGGTCGAGCTCGAACAATACGACGTCAATCTCTGGGATCTCATCGCGGACTCACTCATTGTTTGGTGCCAGCGCGGCGTCGATGGCTTTCGCTGTGATGCCGGCTACAAAATCCCCGTGCCGGCGTGGCAATACATTGTCGCCCGCGTGCAGGAGGAATTTCCCGAAACGATTTTCCTGCTCGAAGGGCTCGGCGGTTCCTGGGGAGCCACCGAAGAACTGCTCGCCGAGGGCGGGATGCACTGGGCCTACTCCGAGCTGTTCCAAAATTATTCCGGCAAAGACGTCGCCGGGTATCTCGACTACGCCAGCCGGCAGAGCGAACGCATCGGCGTTTACGTTCATTACAGTGAGACGCACGATAACAGCCGGCTTGCCTCGAAAAAGAGTGAAGAGCGCCCAGTGACAGGTGACAAGTCCGCCGCACTTCCTGCCACCGCTCACGCGCCACCTGTCACCCCGGTCGGCCGCACCTGGTCGCTGCTGCGTAACCGCCTCTGCGCGCTCACCAGTCCCAGCGGCGGCTTCGGTTTCACCTGCGGGGTGGAATGGCTGGCCGCTGAAAAAATCCGCGTCCACGGCAATACCGGTTTGAACTGGGACAGCCCCGACAACATCATCCCGGAGCTTGCCCAGCTGAATCAGCTCATCTCCGACCATCCCGGCTTTTTCGACGGCGCGAAGCTGACGCGCTTGAGCGCGCCCGACTCGCCCGTCTATGCGCTGCTCCGTGAATCTGCGGAAGGCAAGGATTCCGTGTTCGTTCTCGTCAACCCGGAGGTCGAAAAAGTCAATTCAATCGCGCTGGCTTTGGCGGATTTCAAACTTCAAATCACCGATTTCAAATTTGATCTGCTGGGCCAGCCGGTGCCGGGAATGTCCGTCACTAAAAATTCCATCACCTTCACGCTAAAACCCGGCGCGGTGTATTGCCTTGCCCCCACGCCAAAGCCGTCCGGATTGAGCGGTGAAGGTTATCGTCACACCCGCGCCCGCGCCGCGTGGGCGATCCAGGCATTGGGCGCAATCATGCCCGCCGAGATTGCGGACGGCCTCGACTGGCAATGGCTGGCCGGAAAAGTCGCCTCATCACCGAAAAATGTTCTGGCCGCCGCCAGCGAATTTGCCGCCCGTGACGCCAAGACTCCGCTCGCCGATCTGCTGGTCGAAGTTGAAGCCGGAACAGTTTTCCCGCGCGTGGTCGAATGGACTCTGGTTGACACCCGCCGGATCACACCCGTGCCGGCAGGTCACTGGCTGTTGCTCGAGGATTCCGCCCCGTTCCGCGCGACGCTTTCTGCCCAGACCCCGGACGCCAAACTCCAGACCCCAATCCATGTTCAATCCATCGCCGTCGGCGACCACCACGTCGCCAGCTTCGCACCGCGCGATTCGGCAGCGGAAACGGTATTGACTTTGGAACGCCACGCCACGACCTCGCAAAAAATTTCCGCGACCATCCGTTTTCTCGCGCCCGAACCTTCGTCCTCGTCCTCGATCTCGTCCTCGGATCTGGGTTTGCTCACGAACGGCATCGGCGGCATGGCGCGCCTGTGTGTGGACCTGGGCCGCGTGAATTCCAAGTATGACTGTGCCCTGGGCGCGAACCTGAATCCGACCGTGCCGGTGGACCGCCACGTTTTCGTGAAGCGCCTCCGGGTCTGGGTGAATGCCGATGGATTTCTATCGGCGCTCGATTTCAAAAATCTCGCGTCATTTCAGGCCGGTTCACCCGCCGCGTGGAATTTTACGGCAAACGCCGGCGATGGGCGCACGGTGGAAATTGAAGCCCGCGCCGAAATGGTGGAAGGCCAGAACACCACGGTCTTCCAGTTCAGCCGGCCGACGGAAAACCTTGCGCAGGGCAAACAACTGCCCGCCGACGCCGACGTCCGCCTGACCGTGCGCGTGGACATCGAAGACCGGAATTTTCACAGCGAGACCAAACGTAACGGCGGCGCGGATTATCATTTCTCATCCAATTGCCATTCACTCCAGACGCCAGACGCCAAATCCCAGACCCCGTCCGGCTTCGCTTTCACGCCGGCCCAAGACCGCCAGCTGCGCGTGTTTGCCGACGCCGGCGAATATCATTCGCAGCCGGAATGGTGCGAGAACATCCCGCATCCCGTCGAGCAGACGCGTGGCCAGACTGGCAGCGGCGACGCCTACAGTCCGGGCTGGTTTGAGATTCCCCTGGCGAAAGGTGCAAGCGCCAATCTGATTTTGACGGCGGAACTGGAGCGCCGATCTCCCGATCGGCGAGAAGAAAAGCCGGCACAACTCAAACCTGCCGAACAGGAGTTCGGCGTTCCGTTCGATGCGCAGCTCGAACACGCCGCAAAACAATTCGTGGTGCGCCGCGATGAAAGCAAGACCGTCATCGCCGGGTATCCGTGGTTTCTGGATTGGGGTCGCGACTCGCTCATCTGTGCGCGCGGACTCCTGGCCGCAGGCATGACCGACGAGGTGAAACAACTGCTGCTCACGTTCGCGAAATTTGAAAAGGACGGCACGTTGCCGAACACAATCCACGGCAACGACGTTTCCAACCGCGACACTTCCGACGCGCCGCTGTGGTTCGCCGTTGTGTGCGAGGACTTCTTTGAAATTCAAAATTTCTTCGACACGCCGGTTGACGGGAATAAACGCACCATCCGCGACGTGCTGGCCAGCATTGCGGAGAATTATTCCAAAGGCACGCCCAACGGCATCCGCATGGACGCCGATTCCGCGCTGATCTGGAGTCCCAGTCACTTTACCTGGATGGATACGAATTATCCCGCCGGCACGCCGCGCGAAGGTTATCCCGTGGAGATTCAGGTCTTGTGGATCCGCCTGCTCCGGCTGCTGGAGAAAATCAGCGGCCAGTCGGAACAAACGAAATGGCGCGAGCGGGCTGACCATGCAACCGCGTCGTTTGAAAAATTATTCTGGCTCGAAGACAAAGGCTGGTTCGCCGATGTGCTGATGGGCGGGCCGCGTGTCATCGCCCGCGATGCCAAGCCCAGCGACGCGCTGCGGAGCAATTGCCTGTTCGCCGTCAGCCTCGGCCTTCTCACCGGCGAACGCGCCAAACGCTGCGTCGAAGCGGCGCAAAAGTATCTCGTCGTGCCCGGTGCGCTCCGTTCGCTCGCCCCGCTGCCGGTTTCCGCTCCGCTGCCGATCTACAGCAACACCGCATTTTTGCTCAATAATCCCGCCGAACCCTACTGGCCGCGTTACGAAGGTGACGAGGACACGCGCCGCAAGCCCGCGTATCACAACGGCACGGCGTGGACCTGGACCTTCCCGACCTTTTGCGAAGCGCTCGCGCGCGCGTGGGATTTTTCACCGGAAGCCGTCGCGGCGGCAAAAAGTTATCTGGGCAGCTCGGAAAAAATCCTGAATCAAGGCTGCCTCGGCCAGATTCCCGAAATCCTCGATGGCGACGCGCCGCACACGCAACGCGGCTGCGACGCACAGGCGTGGGGCGTGACCGAGGCGTTGCGCGTGTGGAAAATATTGAATTCGCAAGACTCGCAGGCAGAATGAGGACATGAATTTCCGCAGCAAAATCATTGCGTGGGACAAATTGTCAGAGTGGCGCGAGGCTATGCGCAACAATGGCAGGAAACTCGTAGTGACCAATGGTTGCTTCGACATTTTGCATCTGGGTCATGTGACGTATCTGGAGACTGCGCGCAATTTTGGCGACGCGCTGCTCATCGGCGTCAATGCCGACGCGGCGGTGCGCGGCTTGAAAGGCGCAGGACGTCCGGTGAATTCTGAGACGGATCGCGCCTCAGTGCTTGCTGCGTTGCAAAGCGTGGACGGCGTCTGCATTTTCACGGATAAAGAGGCCACAAAATTTCTCGCCGCTGCGCAGCCGGACGTCTACGTCAAGGGCGGTGATTACACCTTGGACACGTTGAATCAGGACGAGCGTCGCGCCGTCGAGTCAGCGGGCGGCAAAATCGTTCTGGTCCCGTTCGTGCCGGGCAAATCCACGACGGGCTTGCTGGAGAAGATTTCAAAGCTTTGAAGATCCCTCATGCTTGGTTGCATTGTTCCCCCTCACCCCTGCCCTCTCCCCAAGGGAGAGGGAGAAACGCTCCCAGCTTTTTGGCGCAACCACGCCGGGCTTTTGCTCCACGGTTCACGGATTTTATCGGCGCAGTCAGCGGCTGTTTCCTCTCCTTGGGGAGAGGGTCAGGGTGAGGGAGGAACTAATCCTGAATTTTTGCAAAACGTTTCTTTCTTGGTTTGAACTGAATGAAAATCCTGGTCATCTCGCTCGCGGGCATCGGCGACACGCTCTTCGCCACGCCGCTCATCCATGAGTTGCGCGCGAACTTTCCCGACGCGACGATTGACGTGCTGACAAAGGAGGCGGGCGCGCGAGATTTGCTCGAGAGCAATCCGCACATCAGCCGCGTCTTCTACAAGAACCTGATGAAATGCGGCCGGTTGGAGGCGCTGCGGTTTTTCTGGTCGCTGCGGCCGGAAGGTTATCAGGTTTCCATCAACACGCATCCGCAGAGCCGCATGCATTATCGTATCGCGGCCTATGTCGCGGGCGCGCCAACGCGCATCAGCCACGAATACGAATGCTTCAACTGGCTCGACCGCCGGCTGGTCAATAGGACACTGCCGCAAGATTACATGCGTCACGCGGCGGAAAACAATCTGGCCGTCCTGCCTTTGGTTGGCGCCTCAAAAAAACTACCAACCCACGCGCTCGAGATTTATCTCACCCCAGAAGAGCAAAAATGGGCCGACAATTTTCTGGCGCAAAACCATCTGGCCGGGAAAAAATGGCTGGGCATCCACGTCGGTTCCGGCGGCACCAAGAACCTGGCGCTGCGCCGCTGGCCGCTGGAAAACTACATCGAGCTGGCACGCCGCCTCCGCCAAAGCCACCCGGACTTGGGCGTATTATTTTTCGGCGGGCCGGAGGAAAAAAGTGATCATGAAAAAATTCATTTGCAACTGGCCCAGGCGATTTTCCCGCCGACGAAAAACCTGCGACAGGCGGCGGCTTTGATCGGCCGGTGCGCCGCGTTTTTGAGCGTGGACACCGCCTTGATGAACATTGCCGCGGCGATGCAGGCGCGCGGGCAGATTGTCATCGAGACGCCAACGTGGAACAAGCCCATCGAGCCTTACGCGAATCCATTCACCCTCGTGACAAATCCGGCGGTGGCCGGGCGCGGCCTGGAATTTTACCGTTACGACGGCGGTCACATCAAAGGCACCCGCGAAGAACTGCGGCGCTGCATGGCGTCGGTAAGCGTCGAAGCTGTTTACGTCACGGTGACGCAAAAACTCCAGGCGGCATCATGAATGCCCCTGTCGTGAACGGGTGCCGCCGGTAAATCCCGCAGGAAGCTAAAATCGTCTTGCCCCGGAAGGTTGTGCCCGACAAAGCTATCAGTTTAAATGAAAATAATGGCCGGTGGAAACCCCGGCAAAACGGGGTGCTGAATTTTATGAACTTGGTAATTTTGAACGACGGTGGACAATGGAAACGACCGGCATGAAAAAAAATTCTCGGATCAGCGGCCTGCTGCAAAGCGGTCTTATTCTATCCGCCGTCAGCTTTCTCTCCGGCCTGGGCAATTTTGCCTTTCAAGCGATCATCAGCCACAAGCTCAAGGAAAGTGGTGAGTATGGGCTGGTCAACACCACTTTGGGATTCGTCGGCCTGCTCGGGCTGCCGCTGGCGGTGGCCACGACGGCGATCACCCACTATATCGCACGGTTCAATTTCAGCGGGGATGATGCGCAATTGCGGGGATTGCTGGCCGGGTGCCGGAAGTTTCTGTTCCGGCTGACGATTGCAGGTTCGGTGCTGGCCGTGTTTCTGGCGAAACCGTTGAGCGATTTTTTCCATTTTCGGACAAACCTGGCGCTGGCGGCGTTGGTCTGTGTGCTGGTCGGGCTTTGGGGTGGATTCGCCACAGCTCTGTGTCAGGGGCTCGGGTGGTTTAAACGACTTGCGTTGATCGGATTTTTGGGTGTGGGGTTGCGGCTGTTGTTCGGCTGGTTGATTGTGCTGAAATATCCGTTCGCGGAATGGGCGGTGCTGGCTTCGGGCATCGCCGTGCTGGCCAACCTGGTCCTGCTTTATTGGCGGAAAGATCTCACGCGGCCGGCCAGCCCGGTTTCGCCCTGGAACCGCGAACTGTTCCAATTTTTCATCGTGGCGGCGGCGTGCGTGGGCGGCGGCTTTTTTTTCCTGCAAGGTGACCTGCTGGTGGCCCAACGCTGTTTTTCCCAACACCGGTTTTCCCAGGCCGAACTGGATGCCTACTCCAGTGCCGGCGTGTTTGCCCGTGCCCTGCCCATGACCGTGGCGCCGTTGCTGATTGTCCTGTTCACTCACCGCTCCGCCGCGCATACCGGGGATGCTTTGCGCGAGCAGTTGAAATTGATCGCCCTTTATGCCGGCAGCCTGTTATGCGGCGCCATCGGCCTGCTGTTTCTCCGCACGTTTTGCCTGACGTTGATCGGGAGAAATACACCGGAGGCCGCGGCGATGATCGGCCCGCTGGCTCTGACAATGGTTTTTGTCGCCCTGCTGCAGGCGCTGGCCATGTGGGCACAGGCGAGCCGGTGGATCAAAATCGCCCTGCTGTATGGCGGCCTGGGTCTGGGCTACTGGCTCGCCTTGTTTTGCTTTGGAAATTCACCGGCCAATTTGTTGAAAACAATGCCCATCGTGGTCGGTCTGTCCTTTGGTATTTTATTTTTCGCCTGGTTCATCGCCATGAAGCGGCATCGGCTGAATGTGCCAGATTGATTCGCCTCGGGCGGTGGATGGCCTGTTTTCGTTGCCGGCTGAAGTAAATTTTGTTGTATTGTATTGAGGATGTTCGATTGTATCTTTACGCGGTATGTCATTTTGTTTTGAGCCATGAATCCGATCGTCAGCCTCGTCGTCGTCAGTTACAACTGCAAACCATGGTTCGAGCGGTTTTTCTCGTCCGTGCAGGCGCAAACGATCTTTGACCGCTGCGAGATCATCGTGGTGGATAATTCTTCCACGGACGGCTCGGTGGAGATTTGCCAGCAGGCAATGGCTGGCTGGCCAAATGGCCGGGTTCTGCCTACCGGGGGTAACTACGGCTACGGGGGCGGTTGCAACATCGGCGCGGCCGTGGCGCAAGGAAAATACCTGTTCTTTTTAAACCCTGATGTCTGGTTTGAGCCCGATTGCCTGGAAGCACTCGTCCGTCATGCTGAAGCCTCCTCGGCAAAAGTTTTTTCCGCGATTGAACTTGGCTATGACGGCGCAGATTTGATGCCCGGCAGTCATGGCCAGGGGGCTCCGGGCTTTGATGTTTTCGGCTGCACGACCCCGCCTTCCCCCAAGGAAAATCTTCATGAGCTTTTCGCCATCGGAAGTTTCTATTTCATCCGGAGTGATCTGTTCAAAAAGCTTGGCGGATTTGATGAGCAGTTTTTCATGTATGGCGAGGAAATGGATTTATCCTGGCGCGCCCGCATCGCTGGCGAAGCCATCGAATTAGTTTACGCCGCCCGGGTGCATCATGCCGCCTCCGGCTGCACGGATCAAAGAGCGAGGACGACCGAATCCAGACGTTTCTATGCCAACCGCAACCAGATTCTCACCATCTTAAAGAATGCACATGGTCCGTTGCTGCTGCTGGCGTTCAGTCATGTCGCGCTCATCACCGTTGAAGCCGTGGCCGGCGCATGGCTCGCCCGGAAACGCTCATTTATTCGCTCCTCGTTGGTTGAGCCGGTGGCTGATTGCTGGCGGTTGCGCCAGCACATTTTCTCTCAACGCAGGCTTATCCGCAGTTATCGCCAGCGCGGTGACTGGTGGATCACCCGCCGCTTTTTCCGGTTTCAATTCGGCCATTGGGGGGACATCAAACGGTTCCTGGGTGGCGGGGTGGTGATTGACAGTGGCAAAAAGCCCGTGATCGTTACGGCCAAGCCGAATATGCCGGGGAGAGCCTAGTAAAAATTTAGACGGGCCACTGTCAAGGGGCGATAACAGTCATGCAGAGCACCAGCCAGAGCTGGTGAAGCCTGCTTGGACCCAAGTTCATGGCATTAGTCGTGGACGAAAATAATCTTGCTGCCCTGCGCCTCGAACCCGAACTTGATCAGACGCAATTCTTTCAGTGCGTGCGATGGCCGCGTGTTTTTCCTGCGGGGCGTAAAACATCAGGCATCCGCCCGCGCCCGCGCCCAGCAATTTTCCACCCACCGCTCCGGCCTTCCGCGCCCGGGAATACCAGCCATCGATCGCATCGTTGCTCAGCGCGCTGGCGAGACTGCGCTTGAGCAGCCAGTTTTTGTGGATGATTTCGCCGAACGCATCCAGATTGTTTGTTTGTAATTCCGCTTTCAGCTGGCGTGCAAGGCCCGGAACAAAATCCCGGTCTGGCACATGCAGGCGCCGACGCTGGGCCAGATCGTCCGCCGCAGCCGGCCCGATTTGGATGCAACGAGGTTCGTGTCGTTTTACTACTGGTTGAGCCAGAATTTTTCGCTGTGGCTGTTTGGATTTTGCCGGGACAAGCAGGTGTTGCTGGTTCACCCGACGATGCGCGGGCAGTTGCTGGCGCGCGGTTATCGCGCGGAGGAATTGACTGACATTTCGTTTGGCGTGGATGTGGAGCGGGCCGAAGGGGCGCGCGGGCAAAACAAGATTTATGATGCAGTCTGATCGGCCGCGTTCATCACCGACAGAAGGGGATTGACGATCTGCTGGCGACGCTCGCGCATTTGGCGGGCCGGATCGAAAATTTTCGCGCCGTCCTCATCGGCAATCTCCGCGCCGAACTCGGGCCGGAGCTAGAGTGGCGCGGCCTGGCGCGGTGCGTGGAATTTTCCGGGTTCGTGTCCGAGGAGGAAAAATTCCGGCTGTTCCACGCAAGCCGCGTCTTTTTGATGACCAGCCGGTTTGAAGGCTCACCGCGCGTCATCGCTGAAGCTCTGGTGTGTCAAGTTCCGGTTGTGGCGTATGCCGTGGACACCTATCGTCCCATTTTTGGGGACTTATTAAAATATGTTCCTTGTTTTGATCTAAACAGCTTTCAGGCCCAGGCCTGGTCGCAAATCGAAGACATGCGGAATGACCGGAATTACTTGACCCACGTGGACACTGAAGCGTTTTCGCGCGCACATTCCTGGCCCGCCACCGCCCGGGTTTTTTGGACACAATAAGTAAAGTTTACAAAGCTGAAAAACTTGACCACGAGAATCTGTAAGGCACTATGCCCGAAAAGGAACTGACATACCATATGAAGCAAATCCTCGCTTTGATCGTCGTGACAACCGCTAGTTTATGTCTGCAAGCACAAGTTTCTTTCAATCTATCCTCCCAGCCTAACACTGGCAGCCAACCTTGGGTAGCTGCAGCGACGGATGTCAATGGGGATGGCAAGTTGGATTTGGTCAGTGCAAACGGTCAGGACAATACACTGACGGTTTTGACAAACAGTGGCGGCGGGATTTTTGTGCCAGCATCCCTGGTAAATGTGGGCAGTTCTCCGCTATGGATCATTGCGGCGAATCTGAATGGCGATGGCAGGACGGAGTTGAGCTGTGTGAACAATGGCAACAATACGATTTCAGTTTTGACAAATAACGGGAGTGGTGTGTTTGTTGCGTCCAGCACGAATGCCGTGGGCAGCGATTCCAGGATGGTGAACGCAGCGGATGTTAACGGGGATGGCAAGTTAGACTTAATCACCATAAATTCGGGCAGTGGAACTTTTTCGGTATTGACGAACAATGGCGTCGGTGGCTTTACGCTGGCTTCCTCGCCCGGGGGGTTAGGGGGTAACCCGTATTCGCTGGCGGCAGCGGATGTCAATGGGGATGGCAGCATCGATTTGATCTGCGGGAACTTGAATTCCAGCACGCTTTCTATATTGACGAATAAGGGCAATGGTGATTTTGCTTTGTCGTCTTCGCCCGGGGTAGCCAGCGGTCCATTTTCCATCACGGCAGCGGACGTCAACGGGGACGGTAAGGCGGATTTGATCAGCGCGAATATTTATGCCAATTCGCTGTCGGTGTTGACGAACAACGGCAGTGGTGGCTTCGCACTGGCCTCTTTGCTGAGTGTTGGCAACTATCCGAGTTCGGTAACGGCGGCGGATATCAACGGAGATGGAAAGATCGATTTGATAGATGCGAATCAGTTTGATGCCACACTTTCGGTGTTTACGAACAAGGGGGGTGGCGCATTTGGTCTGGCTGCCGTGGTGAGCGTGGCTTCATCCAATCCCAATTCCGTCACAGCGGCGGACGTCAACGGGGACGGCAAACCGGATTTGATCAGCGCAAATCTATCTGGCAACACGCTCTCGGTGCTGACGAATGCCACCTCTTTTCCACCAACTACCCTACCTGTCATCACCGCGCAGCCGGCAGGTCAAACCAATCTGGTTGGCACGACAGCCGCGTTCAATGTTGGATTTACGGCGACCGGGGTGCAGCTGTTCAGCTTCCAGTGGCAACTGTCCGGGACCAACCTGCCGTCGGCAACCAACAGCACTTTGGTGCTGCCAAATTTGACATTAAGCCAGGCGGGAAACTATGCGCTGGTAATTGCCAATGCTGCCGGCAGCGTCACGAGTAGTCCCGCGATGTTGGACGTGCGCTTCATCTTGGTGAAGGTGAATGGCCAGGTTGCTACCGGGACGGTGAATGTCGGTGCCCCGGGCACCGTGACCCTTTCAGGCGGCTACCCGGGCGGTTTTTTGTTCTACACGCTGGATGGAAGCGCTCCGGCGACGAGTTCAACTTTTTACACCGGGCCAATCGTTTTAAACAGTTCTGCGCTCGTGCGGACGTTAAGTATGAGCTCAGATTTTTTAATGACTGCCGAAGGCATTCCAGTCACAGTGCAAGTCGTTCCAACCTTCAACTTGCAGACCTCTATCATCGGAAATGGGACGCTTAGCACCAATCCTCCAAGTGGACCGTATGTTTCCAACTCTGTAGTCACCTTGATCGCAAACGCGGGGTCGCACTCGGCCTTTGATCATTGGGCTGGAGATGCAACCGGTAATCAGAATCCGCTGGACATAATCATGAATGGACCGCGCAATGTGCAGGCGGTATTTGCGCAAAACGCCTATCCGCTCACGTTGACCACGCCCGGCGGCGGGAATCTCGCGGCCAACGGGCAGGTCATTGCTCCAGCAACTTATTATCCGACGGGTAGCGTGGTTTCGATCGTCGCCGCGGCAAGCAACGGATGGAGTTTTGTGAGATGGCAAGGCAGCGTCAGTGGCTCCAACAATCCGCTGAACGTGGTCATGGACCAGACGAACAATATTCAAGGGATATTCGGAACGGTCGTGGCGACAAATTCGGTGGGTGGCAGCATTGTCTTCAGCCAGCCAAATCCGATTCCTTATGGGACGAGCTTGACGGTATCGGCGGTTCCGGATGCCGGAAATTATCTATTGGCGTGGAGTGGGAATGTCAGCGGATCAAATGCTCCCACACGCATCACGGTCACGAATGCCAACCCAAACATCATTGCGCTGTTTACGCCGCTGCCCGTCGGAAAATATACGTTGAACATGGTTGTCAATGGTAACGGGTTTGTGACGAACAACCCACAGCGCAGCTATTACAATCCGGGCGACACGGTGACAATGAAGGCGACCAATAATGTGGGGGCCTTCTTCTTCGGTTGGGCCCAGGACGCATCCGGAACTAATAATCCACTGACGATCCTGATGACCACAAATAAAAACGTCCAGGCAAACTTCGGGACAGCGCCAACAGTGAGCATTACACCATTGAATCTTACCATACTGGCGGGAAATGTTGCCGTATTAAGCGCGACCGCCTTGGGTCTTCCGCCATTGACTTATCAATGGCAAAAAGGTCAGGGAGCCATCGCCGGTGCGACCAATGCCACCTTTACAATTCCCAACATCCAACCGACCAACGCGGGCAGTTATTTTGTGGTGGTGACAAATTCTTCCGGCGCGGTGACCAGTGCTGTGGCAACGGTGACAGTGGTCGGCACACCCGTCATCACCAACCAACCAACACCGTTGACCGTGCTGACCAATGGCCATGCCGTAAATTTCGTCGTGGGAGCCAGCGGCTGGCCTGCCCTTGCTTACCAATGGAAGTTTAATGGGACAACTCTGAATGGGGCGACCAGCCCAACGCTGAACCTGCCAAACGCTTTCCCGGCCAACGCCGGAGTTTACACGGTTGTCATCACCAACGTCTACGGGAGCCTCACTAGCAATCCGGCTATGTTGACGGTGTCGCCGCTGATCATCGCTGCCCCGGCGATTCCCGCCGGTGGCCAGTTCCAATTCAGTTTCGATACGGCCACCGGCGTGAATTACGTTGTGCAATACTCGACGAACCTGACGCAGTGGCTCCCCTTTTTGACGGTGGGCGGAGTGGGCGCGCCGTTGACCTTGACCGATCCAAACGCAGCCGGCAGTCCGCAACGCTTTTATCGCATCCTTATGTCACCACAATAACTGCTAAAGCCAACGGTTTGGGTCACTGAATTTGCCAGGATAAAAAATACGGCAGCGCAAGTATTAGATTACGCTATTGTTCAACTGGGCATGTCCATGAAAACTAAAATAAACACGGCTTCCAAGGGAGGTGGATTCACCTTGATTGAACTCTTGGTTGTCATTGCCATCATCGCGATCCTGGCGGCGCTCCTGCTTCCCGCTTTGGCCAGATCAAAGGACACCGCCGCGCGAATTCTCTGTTTGAGCAATCTGCGCCAAGTGGGCATGGCCATCCATCTTTATGCGGAGGATAACAGCGACACCTTTCCAGTCGCCTGGAGCTGGCCGATATTTGGCGGGCAATTGGGAACTTCTCCCATTTACAGCTCGAATGTCTACGGTCCCACCAACCGGCCTTTGAATGCTTATGCTTCGGCCAATGTCTTTTCCTGCCCCCGCGATAAGGGGGATGCTCTCAATGGCGTGAGTGATCCGTTATGGACGGCTTATGGTAACAGCTATTTGATGCAAATGTCGGCCGACAGCTTTCGCATCAAATATATTCTCGCCAACAAAGACGGCTCTCAAGGCAAGCCCGTCAAAACTTCCGCAATCATACGCACAGTGAATAAAATTTTGGCTGGTGACTGGCCGCTGCATGCGAACCGGCCGTTGACCGACAAGCGCACCCAATGGCATAACCACGGCGAAAAACGCGCCTTCAATGTGACCTTTGGCGACCAGCATGCGGAGTATTTTACCTTTCCGGCGAGCTACACCGCTGCCGATGAATTCACAGCGACTGATCCCAATTACTTATGGTGGTGATTTTTTTCCTGCCGGCTTGGTCGCTCTGATCATCAGGAAATGTCCCCGGCGGTAGCAGAGCGATTCAAAGGCCAGTCAGTCCGGCAGCGGCAGCAAACCGATGGAGGACGCTTCGGCCTGGAATCCCACCCGTTCAAAAAGCTCCTTGGCTTGTGGGACCGATAGCGCCCGAACGTGGCCGGACACACCCGAAAATGCCGGGTTGTCAATTGCGACATACTCCGGAGAATTTTCCTGATAGTGCAGCCCCAGCGGGTTGCCGAGGCTCCAGCCGCAGCAGTTGATCAGCGTGAAAGGAGTGTAGCCCAAGATCATCGCGCTCAGATTGAGAAAGCTGCAGAGGTTTTCCGAGGTGATGACCACGGTTCCACCCGGTTTCAGCACCCGGAACGATTCCATCGCGAAGAGCCGGGTGTTATGAAGATGCTCGATCAGGAAGGCGCAATGGACGACATCAAATGAATTGTCTGCATACGGCCAGCGCCCGTTCAAGTCGAACGAGGAAATCTTGATGCCACGTTTTTCCGCCTTGGCCACGTGGTCGGGCGAAGCCTCCGCGCCGCAGAACAATTCCGGCTGGTAATCCAGATGGCCGAATAATTTTTCGCCGTCGCCGCACCCAAGGTCCAGCAGCGCGCGCGGCTTCACTGGCGAGCTTCATCGCGCCGTAGTTTGAGATGGGAAACAGCGGCCCGATGTCTTCCGTGAGCGGATGTTTGACCTTCTAGACCAATCTGGCCTCCTCGGTTTTCGAGTAGCTGATGCGGATTTTCTCGTCGAACTTTTGGTTGACGGTCACAGACACGAATTTGTTGATGGCCGTCGAAACGACTGCACCGCCAAACTTGAGGTAGAACACCGGCAGATCGCTGCCGCCGCCGACGAAACTCATGCGCAAGGGTGTTTTACTGATGATCATATTAATAGGCCACCAGTCAAACTGCCATGACAAACGGCTGTAAACGCAATTCCCTTGTAAACAGATTGTTTTCATTGTCAACTGATGCACGGCTGGCTTGACTTGAGTGAGAAAATATCTTGGAAATTTCTCACTGCTGACATTGGTTGCCAAGCCTGAAGGAGCCTTTCCAGCGATGCTGAGGTTTTTTTGAACATTGGTGTAATCAGATATGAAAGAAAAAAGATTTTGGAGGGGCACGGGCGTGTTGGCGGGGCTGCTGTTTATCTTCTCCCTGCAGACCGTGCGGGCGGCACAAACTCAACTAGTTCGCTTACGCATGCCGTCCGTCGTGAAATCCATGACTTCTTTGGGTCGCGTTCCCGGCACGAACCATTTGAATCTGGCCATCGGATTGCCGCTACGAAACCAGCCGGCGCTTTCCAATTTGCTGCAACAAATTTATGACCCGGCCAGCACGAATTATCATCGCTATCTGACGCCGGAACAGTTCACGGAACGGTTCGGTCCGACGGAAGCCGATTATCAGGCGGTCGTTGCCTTTGCAAATGTGAATGGCCTGACGGTGACCGCCACGCATCCCAATCGCCTCTTGCTGGACGTGCGCGGAGCGGTGACCAATGTGGAGCGCGCCTTGCACGTGACGATGAACACCTACCAGCATACGTCTGAAAACCGGACTTTTTTTTCACCAGACGCTGAGCCGTCACTCGATCTAACCGTTCCGATTTTGCATATCGGCGGTTTGGACAATTATTCCCTGCCGCAACCGCATTTCGTGGCCACGCCCCTGGTCAACGGACAAAATATTTCGCCCAATGCCGGCTCCGGACCGAACGGCACCTATATGGGAAATGATTTCCGCAAAGCCTACGTTCCTGATACCTCGCTGACCGGCTCAGGGCAGGTTGTCGGGCTGTTGCAATTTGACGGCTATACTGCCAGCGACATCACTTACTACACAAGCCAGGCGGGCCTGCCGAATGTGACTTTGCAAAACGTGCTGCTGAATGGCTTTAGCGGCAACCCTTCCCATGCCGGCGGAGAGGTTGAGGTGTCTCTGGACATTGAAATGGCGATTTCGATGGCGCCGGGTTTGTCTAAAGTGATCGTTTATGAAGCACCGAATCCCAGTCCTTTTGAAGACATTCTCAACCGCATGGTCACGGACAATCTCGCCAAGCAATTGAGTTGCTCATGGTATGTTCCAAATGGCGCAGCCAATCCGACTGCCGACCAGATTTTTCAGCAGATGGCGGCGCAGGGCCAGTCGTTCTTCAACGCATCGGGGGACAATGATGCTTACACCGGCTTGATCAGCTTTCCCGGCGACACGCCCTATATCACGCAGGTCGGCGGCACGACTTTGACGACGAGCGGAGCAGGCGGCGCCTGGGTTTCGGAAACAGTGTGGAATTTTGGCAACGGCATCGGCAGCGGCGGCGGCATCAGCACCCAATATCCGATTCCAAGCTGGCAAACCAACATCAGCATGGCGAACAATCAGGGTTCGACCATCAAACGCAACATACCGGACGTGGCACTCACGGCTAACAATATTTACGTCCGGGCCAATGGCAATAATTACAATGTGGCGGGGACGAGTTGTTCGGCACCGTTGTGGGCGGGCTTTGCGGCGTTGATCAATCAACAAGCCGCCACTGCCGGACGGACGCCAATCGGATTCATCAACCCCGCAGTTGACGCCATCGGGACGGCCGCAAACTACACTTCAGCTTTTCACGACATCGCCACCGGCAACAATGTGAGGCCCGGCAGTCCCGCGAAATTTTTGGCCGTGGCCGGCTACGACCTTTGCACTGGCTGGGGCACTCCGGTGGGACAAAAATTAATTAACGCGCTCGCCAATCCCGAAGCGCTGCTCATCACACCGCCCGCAGGGTTCGCTTCCACCGGTGGTTTCGGCGGACCGTTCACGGTCACCTCCCAGAACTTTTCACTGACCAATGCCGGAACCAATTCGTTGACTTGGACCGTCGCCACCACGGGATCCTGGCTCACAGCCTCCTCCAGCGGCGGCACGCTGGCACCCGGCGGACTTGCGACCACCGTGGCCGTGAGCTTGAATTCCAACGCCAGCAATCTGGTGGTGGGAACTTACGGCGCGACGCTGTGGTTCACCAATTTAAACGACAATATTGGACAAAACCGTCAATTCAGCGTGTCGGTGATAAGTCCTCCGGCCATTACCCTTCAGCCAACGAATCGTTCGGTATTGGAAGGATCGACCACCGCGTTCACGATCACGGCCACCGGCGGGTTGCCGCTATCCTATCAGTGGCAGGACAACGGGACTAATCTGACCGACGGCGGCAAAGTGTCCGGCTCGACAACCACCAACCTTGTCATCAACAACATCTCCGCAGCCGACGCCGGGATTTATACCGTGGTGGTGACCAATTTTGCCGGTGCAGTGACCAGTTCAAATGCGCTCCTTGCTATTACCCCTTCTGCACCGGTAATCACCACGCAACCGACGAATGAGTCCGTGGTGGTGCAAGGCTTTACCCAGTTCGCGGTGACGGCACTGGGTACCAAACCCATCTACTATCAATGGACATTTAACGGAACAAACATTAATGATGCCACCAATTCCATATTGACGTTGAATAACATTCAATTTTTCCAAGCTGGTGTTTATGCGGTCACGCTCACAAACATCTATGGTTCCACCAACAGTGCCAATGCCGCATTAACGGTGACGCCCTGTGCTCCGGCGCCATCGGGATTGGTGAGTTGGTGGGCGGCGGAGGGGAATGCCTTTGACCAGAGTGGCGGCAACCACGGGACCTTGGTGGGCAACCCCGGCTACGGGCCGGTGGAAGTAGGCCAAGGGTTT
>DATLVR010000098.1:0-60713 GCA_035577265.1 Verrucomicrobiia bacterium
CCGGTTTCTATGCCTACGCGCTGGCGTGGGGTGTGAATCAGGGGCTGCTCGATCGCGCGCAATTTGAACCTGCCGTCTGCAAGGCGTGGGCGGCGCTGGTCAGTTGCGTGGATGCCGACGGCAAGCTGACGCACGTCCAGCCCATCGGCGCGGATCCGAAAAAGTTCGCACCCGAATCCACGGAAGTTTACGGCGTCGGCGCATTCCTGCTCGCGGGCAGCGAGGTTTATCGGATGGCGGTGTTGGAAGAAACAAAGACTAAGCCAGGCTCGCATGGAATTAGCAAACGCTGGACAGTTTCAATCACCAATCCAGCAAATTTTAGACGCGACTGTGAAACCGTTGAAACTTTTCCGGGAGTTTGGCGACAAATTGCCGTCATGGACGGACTTTCCTCACGCATTTTAGATTCACAGGTTTATTCCACGGGATCAAATTCTGCGCCCGACAAATTACTTTTCCAAGTTGACCTCGCACCGGGCGAGACGCGGACGTTTTACATTTTGGACGCTTCGGCTTTGCCCGCCGTGCCGCCGCCCATCGTGAAGACGATGGCGCGTTATGTGCCGGAACGCTTCGACGATTTTGCGTGGGAGAGCGACCGCACCGCGCACCGCACCTACGGCCAGGCGCTCATCAAGGCCGAGGGCACCGTCAGCAGCGGCGCGGACGTGTGGATCAAAAAAGACCGCGGCCTCATCGTGGACACGATGTATGCCACGAAACATTATCACGAGGACAACGGCTCGTTCATCGACGATTATCGTGTCGGCAAAAGCCGGGGCTGCGGCGGCCTCGGCATCTGGGACGGCAAAAAGCTTTACGTGTCGAGCAACTGGAAGAATTGGAAGCTCATCACCACCGGCCCGATCCGTTCGGAATTTGAGCTAACCTATGATGCGTGGGATGCCGGCAATGGCCGCATGGTTTCCGAGATGAAACGCTTCAGCATTGACGCCGGTTCATGGCTCACCAAGGTGCAGTCTACCATTTCCAGCGAGGACAAGTCTCCTTTGACGATTGGCGTCGGTCTGGCCGAGCGTGCGTGTCCAACGAACCGCGAAGAATTCATCGCGCACGATTTGGTTGAAGGCTGGATGACCTACTGGCAGCCGGAAGATCAGCCGAAAGGCACCACGGCGGTGGCGGTGCTTTTGCCCAAGGGTTCGGTGAAAGAATTCACCAATGACAATCCCGACATGCCCGACAGCGTGAAACACGCCAATGTGCCGCAGCCGACGCACGAGGGTTATCCGCCCATCCGCACCCAACTCGCCATCACGCAGGTCGAGGTGGGCCAGCCGTTCAGCTACTACTTCGGCGCCAGCTGGGATCGCAGTGGTGATTTCACGAACCATGTGCAGTGGGAGGATTACGTGAAACGTTTCGCCGAACGTCGCGACCAGCCATTGCAGGTGACAGTGGGGAATTAAAATCTGGCGTAGCGGCTTTCGGCAGAAAGCCGCATTCATTTGGTTTGCGGCGCTCTGCCGAGACGCCGCTACGGATTATTTCTGCGCAACCGCAATCACCTTCATCGCCTCCGCCGTGAGCGCGGTGATTTTATCCCATGACTTTTCAGCGACGAGCTTGCGCTCAGCCATCCAGGAACCGCCGATGGCCGCGACCTGTGGAATCGCGAGATAATTGGGCAGCGTAGCCGCGGTGATGCCGCCAGTCGGAATGAATTTCAGGCCGGTGTGGCCGAACGGGCCGCTTAGTGCCTTCAGCGCATTGACACCGCCGAAGGTTTCCGCCGGGAAAAATTTCAGATGTTTCCAACCGAGTTCCAACGCGGCCATGACTTCCGTGGGCGTGATGACGCCGGGAAACAGCGGGAATTTATTTTCATGCGCCGCTTTGGAGACGGCTTCGCTCAAGCCGGGAGATACGCCGAATTGCGCGCCGGCGTCCACGGCCTGTTTCACCTGGTCGGCCGTCAGCAGCGTGCCCGCGCCAACGACGGCATCCGGCAGCGCCTTGCTGATGCGCGCGATGGCATCCGCCGCACCCGCCGTGCGGAAAGTGACTTCGATGGCGTTCAGTCCGCCCGCGAGCAGCGCCTCGGTGAGTGGCACAGCGTCCTCGGGTTGGTCGATGACTGCGACGCAGATGAGCCGTTGTTTGAGAAAGGATTCAGTGTTCATAAGTTGGCGGGCGCATGATACACGGCCAGGGCGGCGAGTGAACCGGAAATTAAATCGTGATTTAGATTTTTAATTTCTGATTTTTGATTTTTAATCCGGCCATGAACATCGCCATCGAACACGTCGGCCTGCCGGCGACCGACCCGGCCGCCTTGAAGAAGTGGTATGAACGCGTGCTGGGTGCCCGCACGATCTGGGACAGCGGCGAAACGCCGCCAGCCTATCTGGTCGCCTTTCCCGGCGGCGGCTGGCTGGAGATTTATGCTGCAAAGGAGAAACAATCCGCGCCGGAAAACAACAACCTCCAGGGCTTCCGTCATCTGGCGCTGCGGGTGGATTCGCTTGAAGCGGCCAAAGTAGAAGCCATCAAACGCGGCCTGATTTTCACGAGAGAGCCCGGCCCGGCGGCAGGCGGTGGACAGGTGCAATACTTTGCCGACCCCGAAGGCAACCTGCTCCACTTCGTCGAGCGGCCGAAAGATTCCAAACTGCCCGCTCTGTAGGAGCCGAGGTAACGAGGCTCAAAAAAAATTGAAAAGCACCGCAGAAGCATGAGCCTCCTCACGTCGGCTCCTACATATTGTTGACGTTGAAGCGGGTGGAAGCCCGCGCTCCAACCTTATTTCTTCTCCGCCCGCACGAGAAAAATCGGAATGTGCGTGCGATGGCGCACTTCGTTGATGGTGCTGCCATGAACAATATCGCCTAGCAACCGGTGGCCGTGGCTGGTCATGGCAATCAGATTGCAATGCTCCGCTTCAGCCATCTTCAAAATCTCCGTAGGCGGATTGCCCATCGCGAGCCGGGTCGCCACGGTCAGCTTTTTCGTCCGCAAACCATCGGCGGTTTTTTCCAAATACGCCCGGTCGTTTTTTATCTCCTCCGATTCGGCGAGTTTCAACTGGTCAAAACTGCGGGCGACCCAGCCGTCGGCGACGTGCAGCAGCAGCAGCTCGGAGCCGAGGTGCGCGGCCAGTTGCGCGATCTGCGGCAGCATGGTTTCATCCGCCGGGCCGTTTTCAAGAGCGACTAGAATTTTTTTATACATATGATTGAGGAATCAGTCGCGCCCCGCCGCAACATCGTTCCAGCCACCCCACGCCCGGGTCCAGCCATTGGTTTTCCGACGATAGAAAAAGTGCAGCAGCGTTCCCGCCAACGCCAGGCCCGCCAGTGTCCACCAGAACCAGCTTCGATGGTGGAATAAGATGACACCGGCAACGACGCACGTCCATTTAACGACGCGAAACCAGACCGGCTGCGCATGCAACGAGAAGGTGATACGCAGTTCGCGGCGGATGGTTGGCTTCAGTAATGTCATAGGCGGAGTTTTTATTCTGACGGCGCGGGCAGGCCGAGCAGTCCGTAAAACGCCTTCAAGACGGACGCGGGCATGAAGGTATCAAAGAGCAGTTTCACATTCAGGACAATGATAATCGCGGCGATGCTCCAGCCGAGGATTTTGATCCAGAGCGGATTCACGAACTCGCCCATTTTGGTCTTTTCGCCCGTGAAACGCATCAGCGGCCAGATGGCAAAGCCGAGCTGCATGGACAACACAACCTGGCTGGCGATGAGCAGATCCGTGGTTTTACTTTCTCCAAAGTAGCCAATCACAATGACGGCCGGAATCACCGCGATGAGCCGCGTGATCAGCCGGCGCAGCCACGGACGCAGCCGGATGTTGATGAACCCTTCCATGACGATCTGGCCGGCGAGCGTGCCGGTCAGCGTGGCGTTCTGTCCCGAAGCCAGCAGCGCCACGGCAAACAAGATGCTCGCCCCGGTTACGCCAAGCGCGGTGGGCAATAATTTGTAGGCGTCCTGGATCGAGGCCACGTCCTGATGGCCGGACCAGTGGAAGGCCGACGCGGCCAGAATGAGAATGGCGCCGTTGATGAACAGCGCGAACATCAGGGCCACCGTGGAATCAATCGTGGCGAATTTGATGGCCTCCCGTTTGCCGCCGGCGTTCTGTTCGTATTTGCGCGTCTGGACGATGGACGAATGCAGGTAAAGATTATGCGGCATCACCGTCGCGCCGATGATGCCGATGCTGACGTAGAGCATGCTCTGATTCGTGATGATCTGCGCACTGGGAATGAAGCCCAGCAGGATGCCGGCGATGCCGGGTTTGGAAAAGATCAGCTCGGCGGCAAAACAACCGCCAATGGTCACGATCAGGGTGATCACCAGGGCCTCGATGTAACGAAAGCCTTTGTTCTGCAGATACAGCACGGCCAGCACGTCCAGCACCGTGATGACACAACCCCACACCAGCGGAATCCCGAAGAGCAGCTGCAGCGCGATGGCCGACCCGACGACTTCGGCCAGATCGCAGGCGGCGATGGCCACTTCACACAGCACCCACAGAAACCAGACGGTCGGCGTGGAATAATGATCGCGGCAAGCCTGCGCCAGATCGCGGCCGGTGGCGATGCCCAGCTTGATGCACAAGTGTTGAAGCAGGATTGCCATCAGGTTGGAAATCATGATGACGCACAGCAGCGTGTAGCCGAATTGCGCGCCGCCCGCCAGATCCGTCGCCCAGTTGCCCGGATCCATGTAGCCGACCGCCACCAGAAAACCGGGGCCGGAAAATGCCAGCAGCTTGCGCCAGAAGGAAGCGTTCGCCGGCACCAGCACGCTCCGGTGAACTTCCGGCAGCGAGACCGATCCCGCCGCCTTGCGCCAGGCGAAGTTGGGGTTCGGTTCAACAGGAGGTTCGGATTGAGGCATAAAAAGTTATTTCGTCGATAAATTTTCGCCGCATTAAAATCTCCAAGTGATGCCAGCGAATGGATTGTAATCGTCCGCCGCACTCGTCACGCCAAAGTTGCAACCGCCGTCGAGCTGCACATTATCCGTGACGGCAAACGTCAGGCCGGCGTCAACCGTTCCCCCCCAGCTGGAATGGGGTTCGGTGCTGATGTCGCTGAAAAATTCCAGATAACCGCTCAGCCTGCCGATGAGGTCGTGGCCGACGGTGATGGAGTTGATGAAATCTCCGTGATAGCCGCGGTCATTGTCGTCGCGCACAAAACCGGCCGCCGTCTGCAATCCCAGATTGAAATCATGCGGTAATTTCACCGCGAGCGGCAAAATGATGCCGCCCTCGACCGCGGGGGCGCCCAGGTTGTCCGTGCTGGTCGGAAAGGTGACGAACGGCAGCAAGGCAAAAGCCGTTTCCCCGCCATCGTCGCCCCAGAGATTGATTTTCAACCGCGTGGTCAGATCGCCGACACCCGATTGCGTCGTGTTATCGCCCGCCGCGTGAGTGTTGGCATACAGGTAACTGCCGAACCCAAGCTGAAGATCCACGTGATTCAGCAAACCAGCCTTGAGATTGAAAGGGACGACGTTCCACGCCCGGGTCGTGGCGCCGTCCGTTTGATTGTAGGTGAAATTCGCAAAATCCATCTCCAGCTGGAAATGGCCGGCATCCACCGTGTAAGGCGATTCCGTCTTGTCCGGACGGTCCGGACTTAACTCACGCAGCAACGCCTGCGGCACGGGGTTGAACAACGTGTAACCGCTTTTGTCCGGCACCACGTTCTCCGCCGCCGCCGTGACCGCGGAGAGGACGATGGACGACAACCGCCATGTTCGAACCCAGCTCATCAAGATGTAGCCTAGGTTACATTTTAAAGCCCGCCTGTCAACCCAAATGTAGCCTAGGTTACAATTAAAAAATCTCGACCGGCAAGCCGGCGCCGGTTTCAATGGAACCAAGCAAATGGCACGACCCATCTCAAAAAATAAACAGGCTGCACTTGCACTGGCACCGCGTCCGTCGTCGCAGCAGGCCGAGAACCTGCGCCGTTCGCGGCGCGATCGCGCCGTGGAGACGGCGCAGGATTACGTCGAGGCCATCGCCGACCTGTCCGCCTCCCTCGGGGAAGCGCGGGTGGTGGATCTGGCGCGGCGGCTGGGCGTGACCCATGTGACGGTCAACCGCACCCTGACGCGATTGCAACAGGCCGGCTATGTCAACACCCAGCCTTACCGGGCGATTTTCCTGACGGACACCGGACGCAAGCTGGCCGATGAATGCAAACAACGGCACCAAACCGTGGCGGCATTTTTGCGCAAACTCGGGGTGTCTGAAAAAACCGCCGAGCTGGACGCCGAAGGCATTGAACATCACGTCAGCCCGGAAACCCTCGCCGCCTTCGAAAAACTGCTGGCCAGACGCTGATGCAACCGGACGACATCCAACAGATCGGGACCGAGCTGGCGGTCAAGTGGCCGGACGGCGGGGAAAGTTTTATTCCCCTGGAACATTTGCGGCGTGCGTGCCCCTGTGCCGGTTGCCAGGGGGAGACGGACATCATGGGCAACCTGTATAAAAATCCGGAACAGAAATTGACGGCAGCCGCGTTTCAACTGGTCCGGCTCATCCGCGTGGGCGGCTATGCGATCCAGCCGGTTTGGGCGGACGGGCATAACACGGGCATCTACTCCTTCGATTATCTGCAACGCCTGGCCGCGGCAAAATAAGAACGGCGCGTCCGTAAGGACGCGCCGTGACGAGGCAGTCTGACTTTTTACGGGAGAATCCGCACGCGATAGAATTGCGACGAGCCGGCGACGTTGTCATCAAATTCCATGTCCGTGCCGGTGCCGGTGTTGGTGGTGATGGCCGACCAGTTGCCCGGGAACAGGGTGGCGGAACGTTCGATGGCGTATTTTTTCCCGCTGACCGAAGGCCAGTGGATGGCGGTGGTGAAGCCGGCCGGAACCGGCGTTTTGGCATTCACGCTCGGGAAATTGTTCGCGACATTGGGATCCACTCCGGCAACATATTTCTTGAAATTGTTGACCCCATCGCCCGAGGCACAGGCGTTGGAGAGCGAGAGATAATTGTATATGGAGCCAAACCACCGGAGGCGCCAAGAATCGGGGATGCCATCACCATAGGTGGAGTTGGTGCGACTGGCCAGGGTGATGAGGCCGGTGAGCGTCTGTTTCGGGAACGTGGCCAAGCCGTTGGGTGAGGCGGAGGCGTGATCGAAATGGACCGCATACGCGGCAGTGGCTGGGGCGCCGGCCGGAATGGTGACGAGTAACGTTCCGAGGGTGACAGTGCCCGTCACTCCGGCATTGGTGATGTTAAGCCAGACAGCAGAGTAATTGCCGTTGCCCTTGGAATCGGTCGTGTAAGGCGCGCCGATCGGAGCGGTCTGGTTGAACTGGACTGGAGTGGTGAGTGCCGGCGAACCATCCAGTGGGTCAACGGTGAGGTTAAGCATTAGTAACCGGAGCGGATAGTCGCCGCAAATGGTCGCGGTGATGGGAATCTGCACCACCTGGCCGGCGGAACCTTGAATATCACCGGCGGCAAAGTTGACCTTGGACGAACCCGAAGCGGCAGCGGACACGGTTTTGGATTTGACAGAGGCGGACACGGTTTTGGCGTAAAACTGATTAGGCGCGGTGTCCGCCACAAGCTGGCCATTGTTCCAATAACGGCGGAACCAGGTTAAACTCGAATCCAACGAGCGCCGATAGGTAACGAACACGTCGCACACATCCAGCGTACCGTCACCAAAGGCGATTTGATTGATAGTCGTGTCGTTGCCATCGAACAAAAAGCTCGTGTCTGCAGGTATGAATGAGTTTTCCAAATAGCCGTTGCCATTATCCACGTAGTAAAAGCCGCAGGAATCCATGGCGTCAAAGAAGTCGCTGCCCGCGGGCGGATAATTCAAGGAATAAATGGCCGATTGAAAGACCTGCTCAACGTCGGCACTGACAATGTTGCTGGAGCCGAAGTCACCGGCATTGAACCAGCGGAACGGATAGACGCTGCCCGCGATATATTTCCGCTGGCCAGCCGTGACCACCTTGACCGCATTCACGGAACCACCCGCCGGCGCACCGTTCGTCGGCGCGGCAATGTAGACAGAGGAACCGGGAGCACCAACGCCGTCGTCGGTCGCGGACGGGCGGCTGATCTGGATTTGATATTGCTGGCCGAGGGTGGCATTGGGCGGAATATGGAAGGCATATCCGCCCAAAATAGCCCCGTTGGGTTGCAGTGCGGTTGGGAAAATATCATCGTGGGCTTGCGAGTAGGTGATGAGGGTTTGTAACGTTGTGGGATAAAGGTTGGTTTTAGTGAAACGCTCCAGCCAGCCCACAGTCAATAACCCAGCTGATGTGACGTAAGTTTCCAGATTGGTGAAGTTCGGAACATAATTTGTGATGGTTATTGGAACACCAAAATTGGTGACAGTTACTGTATTGATTGTATAGTTGACAAACATCGCTGGCGGGATCGCTGTAATATACCCCGGATTTTTAGGATCGGGCTTCATCAGCATGGATTGAAAGACAAATTCGTTAGCTGCAACCGCGGGACCGGCATTGGTAGCAATCCCCCCATTGGTGACAGTGATACCGAATTGCAGGCTATATATTTTGGTGTTCGGCAAGGTGGTCAGGGTGACCGGGGCATAAAAGGTTTGTCCGGGAGCGCCGACGAAATCACTGGACGCCTCGCCCGAAGCAAATCCGAAGCTGACGGTGTTGGCCACGTAATTCGTGATGGAAAACTGATTGGTGATGATGGCGCTGGGTTGGAAATTGTCACGAAACGCCCGGACTTTGAACACCGTGGTCGCCTGAATGCCGAGCGAAACCGTCCAGACATTTGTCGCCGCGCCAACCGTGCCCAAGTCAACCGAGCTCGCATTGGTGCTGGACGGGTCGGACCCGTCCAAAGTGTAATAGAGATGGGCATTGGCCGTGATGTCGCTGATGGTGAATTGCGCGGCATTGTTCCCCGTGATGTTGGGGTTGCCGGTTTTGAACTGAACCACGGACATAACAACGGCACTGTTGGGTCTGCCGCCTTGTGCCGCCATCGCTTTGATGGTCAGAAAAGGAGCCACTTGCGAAACCTGATACAGTGGCACCTGGAGTTCGGAGAGCCCATCTGCATAATCGGACGGGACCGAAGCATCGGAAGGAGTCGGGTCCTGCACCGTCGCCGCATTGGTCGTAAATCCATAGGTGTAGTATGTGCCGCTGCCAGGAGTGCCTTTGATTACAAACGGCACAACATTGAAAAAATCAAATGATGAAACCGGATGAAAGACTGAAACATCGGTAATAGGTGTAAAAGTAACGTATCCAATCTGCGGATCTGTCACCGGCGGGTATGGCGGTTGCGCGAGAACAACTGCCGAATTGGGGCCTTCGCCACCGGCGTTCAGGCCAGACACCACATAGTAATAAGTCGTCCCGTTGACAACGCTGGTATCGGTATAGGTCGTGGCGGATGTGTTCGCGAGTGTGGTGAATGGACCGCCCAAGGATGTGGACCGTTTGACATTATAGCTGGTTGCGGTCGCCGATGCCGACCAGTTCAGAGTAACCGTCCCGTAGTTAGTCAGGACCGAAGTGATGACCGGAGCTGCCGGCGGCGTGGGTGGCGGCTGGACGAAGCCGGCGCCGGTGGTTTTGCGGATCAGATGATAGTAATCTTCGCTGGTATAGACCGAGCCATCAGGGGCAAAGGCCACACCAAAAGGAATCCGCGACTGCACGTTGTTGGCAGTTGCATCGGGCAATTTGGGCGTCCCATCAGACCATCCAGGATAATATGATTTGGTCCAAAAGTTGGAAGCAACTCCATATAAATTGGTGACCACGCCGCTGGCCAAAACCACCTTGACGCGGTTGTTGCCATAATCCGTGACAATCAAAGTCCCGTCGCCCGCTTCGGTAATGCCGGTGGGCTGGTAGAATTTTGCCGTGGAACTGGAGGCAACGTTGTTGCCGTTGGTGGGAAAGTCGCCACGGCCATGGAAACCGGCATTGGTGGTGACCAGGCCGGTGGTGGGATTGATGAGGTAGATGCCGTTGCGGCCGGCGTCGCAGGCGGCCAGCAGGCCATTATGCTTGAAAACAATTCCCTGTAGCGACGTTCCCGCCATCGGAATGGTGGCCACGTTTGTCCTGACGCCGTCCGGGGTGATTTTGATCACCGTGTTGCCGCTCACGGTCACATAAATATTGCCAAGGTTGTCCATGGTCAGGCCGCCGGCGTTGATCAAACCGGTGGCATTGGTGGCGACCGTTTCGCCAAAGTTGTCGAATGTAACCACCGAACCGTTGTTGCCGGTGCCACGGTTCAGCACATAAACATTATACGCCGCATCAACCAGGACGCCGACCGGCTGGTTGACCAGGGCGGTGTTGGCCACGGCGAAGGTCCACGTCTGGCCAGCCCCAAGGTCAAGGTAGCGGATGGCGTTGTTGTCACGGTCGGCCACGAACAAGTAGTTGCCAGTGCTGTCAATCGCCAGACCGCAAGGGGTATGGAACAAGGCTGAACTAAACGTGTTCCCGTCGCTGTAGCCAAGATACTTCGGGTTTTTATTGAGATTACTGCCGCCGCCAAGTGTGGTCACGGTCACGGCAGCCTGGAGGCTGGCGGCACCCAGCAGCGAGGCACATCCCACGAGGCATCCAAGCATCGTCAATCGCCAGCCCCGCCCCAACCATCTGAAAAAATTATTTTTCATAGTTTTGATATCAATTAGGCTTGTTGAATGCCGTTACGGCGTAGGGGTAAGACCGTTACCCTTCTTCGGATTGCTCCAGTCGTAAGGCTCGGTGTTGTTCCATGCAGATTCCGGGTTGATCAAGTTCGGCCGTTTGGCGTCGGGTTGGGTGGCCAGAAAGTTGCCGGGATGGAGTTGAAAGTCCTCATCTTTCACAATGGTTGGGGTGATGAAAATCACGAGGTCTCTTTTGTCCGAGCTTTTCGTTTCGCTGCGGAAGGCATGACCGAGATACGGGATATCGCCCAAAATCGGAACCTTGGTGGTTTCCGACACGGGATTATCCAAGACCAATCCGCCCATGACCAGGGTGTTGGCGTTGGGAATAATGACCTGGGTGGTGATGGTGCGAATATCGAACGTTGGCGCGGACAAAACCTGCACACCAGATTGGCTCGCCCCACCGCCGACAGCCTGACTCTGATCAGCACCTTGGCTGGAGACTTCCGGGGTGACTTTCAGCCAAATATTGTCATTGGCCGAAATCCGCGGGGTCACCGTCAAAATGGTGCCGACGTTGGAATAGTTAACCGACGATCCCCCAGAATTATTAGCCGAACCGGCGGCAACGTTGAACACTGGAACCTGATGAATGACTGAAATGGTTGCAGCCTCATTGTCCAAAGTAACCAGCCGCGGGGTGGAAACAATCTGGGCGTCAGCCGAGGAATTAATAAATGAAATGACGGCATTCAAGCCATCGGCATTGAGAAATCCAACGTTGGGCATCAGGCCTTGCTGGGTGCTGAGAGCCAGCCCACCGCTGCCAACCGAGGTTGTGTAGACACTCTTGGTGCTGGAACCGCCGCCTCCACTGGAAGCTGAACCATTGGGATTAGGTATGCCCGTCCCATTCCCCGGAGTCGTCACGACGGATGAACCGCTGATATTGCCGTTGCCAAAACTCACATTTTGGCCCTGCAAGGTGCCGCGCCAATCAATGCCTTTGCGGGTGGTGGGGTTGTCGGTAATCTCAACCAGCCGGGTTTCAATCAAAACCTGCCGGGTGGGCTTGTCCAACTGGGTTACCAGCAAGTCCACCGCGACCTGTTCCGGCTCGGTGCCCACGACAATGATCTGGCTGGTGCGCGTATCGCCCACCACACGACTGCGCTTGTCAGTCAAAGAACTCGTCGCTGCAAGCATCATGTTGGAAACGCTGGTGTATTTCAATTGAATGACACGGGTAACCAGCGCCGGAGGCGCCGCCGGATCCTTGACGGTGATCCGGATAATCTTGGTTTTCGAGTCGCTGATCATCTGCAATCCATAATTGTCCAACAGGGCCGCCAGAGCATGTGCTGCCGTGATGTTTTCCCAACGAATCGACAAGGTCGGCTCCGGCTTGATCTGCCCGTTTTGATCCGGCTGACCGTAGGCGATCTTGGGATCCAACAGGTAATTGATGTTGGCCTGGCGCGCCAGATTTTCGATGGCCGTGGTGATCGGAACTTCCTGAAATTGAATCAGGGGGATGGTCGCAACGTCGGGGGCTGGCGCATTGGTCGTGGTGGAGGCCTCCCCGGTCACAACTTCGACTGGAGCATTGCTGGCAACAGCCCCGACTGGAGCATTGCTGGCCACCACAACCTCGGGCTGGTTGGTCACGGCCTCAGTGACTGCCGGCACATTCGTCGCAACATCCGCAGCCACCGCATTGGTAACGGCGACAACCGTGGGCTGATCCGGCATGACGACGTTAGTTTGACAATAGGCCGCTTGCTGAAACATCAGTGTTCCGAGCAACAGGGCGGTGAGCAGTATTTTTAGTTTCATACCTTCTTTATGGGTGCGATGAGTTGTGGTCCAGTGGTTGATGGTTGGGTTGAGCGAGCGATTGAAAAAAATGCTTCCTCCTGGCTTTACGGCCGGGGCTGTCTGTCGTTTGTTTAAACAACTTTTCATTGTTTCTCCTCATAGCGTAATTCATGCCGTTGGCCATTTACTTCAATTACGGCTGAATTTTCACTAATTTCGAGACAACGGACGCGAATACGACCTTGAGAAGTGGACACTTCCAAGTTATCCCCTGTGGCAAAGGTGCGCTTATTGATAATCGCCAGCCGTTGCGGTGGCTGACCCGAAATGCCCTGCAACGAGATCAAGGACATGTTCACATCCGCCGTCTTGGCATTCGGAACCACCGACGTCTGATACGGACGGGTTGAAGCCGGATAAAACGGGTCGCGACCGTCTGTAGGGCTTGCCGGCATGATAAAAACCGACATAGAGTTGGTGGATGCGCTGGTTACCTGCAAGACCGGCCCGGCCATGAGCCTTACTCCGGACGTAAACAGCATGGCCAACAGGACGAGCTTGAAACTATGCAAAAGTGTTATGCGCTGGTTCATCGATTTATGAAGCGTTGGGTTTTATGAGGGCCGAAATCTCCATCTTGAACGACAATTTTTC
Source organism: Verrucomicrobiia bacterium (assembly GCA_035577265.1). Taxonomy (GTDB): domain Bacteria; phylum Verrucomicrobiota; class Verrucomicrobiia; order Limisphaerales; family UBA11358; genus UBA11358. The sequence continues at coordinate 13,133 of DATLVR010000098.1, forward strand.
GCTGTCAGCCCCAGGTTGGTCGATGGTGAGGCTGGTCACGCGGATATGAGGGAAACTATTTTCAAAATCCGCCACAAATTTTCCAATGTCATGGTAATAACCTCTGCCGCTGATGACCAAACTCATCTCTTTATACGGAAACGAGTCAAACAAATCCACATTGCCCTCTGCCGGCTGGCCTATTTCTGGAATCTCGACTTTATATGGCTGCTTAAACAGGCGCAGGGTATTGTAAGCCCAGGAATACAGATCGCCCGAAGCGACGTCCTGCTCGGCCTGCGAAAGCGCCACCGTCGCGGCGGCCAATTCATTGGTGGTCACATCGGCATTCTTGATGGTCTTTTCAATGCCCTGCAGCTGGGCCAACGCATCATTCCGGCTGGCCGCAACTCCGGCAAGCGTGGATTTCTGCGAGTGCAGCAGCCCGAAACCAATCAGCGCCAATACCGCCACCGTGATGACCACGACGACGATAAATGGATTCCGTTTTTCTTTAGGCAACCATTTCATTGGGTTCTTTCTTTAAAATTGCATTCCAGATTGAACAGGACATACGGCCGGCCGTCGACGCTCTGCGGCGGTGACAAGCTGATCAGTTTTACCCCGTTGGTCGGGTTTAAAACGGTCTTGAAATAGGCCTGACTGGCAATCCGTTCCTTGAACTTGTCAACCGCATCCCCGGGGTTCGCACTGGAATCTTTCGCGTCGAGCACCAGAACTATTTTTTCGGTGGACGACCCCGGATGCCCCAACACAACACGGCCATCCTCCTTCCGGTTTGGAGCGGCCGGCTTCACGTCATAGGCCTGATTTAGTCGTATCCGGGTCAGCTGGACGCCGTCCATGGTTGCCTGTTGCAAGGCGTTCAAATAATTGCCGTGCAGGAAGCGGATGGCGCTCAATTGCTTTAATGACGCCAGCTTTTCGTTGACACTGGCAAGCTTCTGTTTACCGACCAACACCGTTTGATATTCGTTGGTGCGGGTCATGATTTCCGCCTGCACCCGGGACAGGTCCTTTTTTGCAATCATGACCTCAAGCTGGAGGGAGCTGCTCCAGACCAGGGCGAACACCACCAAAAACACCCCGAAAAATATCGCCCGTTTCACGGGATCGTGACGGCGCATTTCCTCCTTGATTTTTGCTTCGGCCAACAAATTGATTCGTATGGGCATAATCAGATTAAGAATTACAGTGCCACCAGGGCCGCGCCGACGGCTACGGCCAATTGCGATCCGACATGTTCGATTTCCACCGACTGCGGCCCTGGCAACGCCAGCTGGAGAAACCGGGTGGGGTTCCACGTCTTGCACTCGACAATCAACTCGGCGCGCAATATTTCCAAAATCATTTCCGAACAGGCCGAGCCGCCGCTCAAATAGACCTGCGTCACCGGGCGATCGTGCTGATGCTCGAAAAAATCCAGCGAGGCCCGCAACTCACGCCCCAGGGGCATCACTTGCATTTCCAAGGCCGACTGGACTTCCGGCGCCATGCCGACCTTGATGCCATCGGCCTCGGCGTAACTGATGCTCAGCACTTCGGCAAGGCCCGCCGTGATTTTGTCCCCGCCAATGTTCACCACGCGCATCAAAGCCAGTTCCCCGCGATCCAACAAGCACACCGAAGTGTGTTTGAACCCGATGTCAACCAACGCCACCGTTTCGTTGTTGAAAACTTCCGGCAATGCCATTTCAAAAGCATTGATGGGGCCGACCAGTCCCGGAACAATATAGTCGGCCACCAGACCCGCTTCCGTGATGGCCTCCTGATAATCCGCAATCAGCTGCTGCTTTGCGCCCGTCACGAGCACCTTGAATTTAGGGACGCCCGAAACTTTGGGCGTCTCAGGCGCCGTGCCGGCGAGCACCTCTTTGGGAGGGAAAATATAGCAGTCAAAAACGTGTCCGGGGAGATCCTGCTGCAGATAACCTTTGGTATTGTTCTTCAACACCATCCGCATTTCATCAATCGGAATCTGCGGCAACTCCAGCTGCCGGACTACGGCATCGTCCAGACTGACGGACAGCGTCAGGTATTTTGCATCCGTCTCCAAAGCCTGCACCACGGCTTTCAAATGTTCCGCCAGCAGTTCCGGGGAGATTTTTTTATCGAAAATCGGCGCATCCAATAACGCATACCGGCACAATGCCCATGCCGCGCCCCGCTGTTCAAGAAACACCGCCTTGGTGGTGCGGGACCCTAAATCCACCGAGATGATCTGTGTCCGCTTCTTTCCTGTAGACTTTTTTAGGAATGGCAATGCCATGTGCGTTTGTCTTATTGGTTAAGGGTTTCAATTGCAACACTGCTGGCCGCAATCGGTCCGTGCTGCCCACCTTCTAGCAAACCATGCGCCAATCCCCGTTGGCCGCTAAAAACGGCGAAAACCCCTCCAAAGAAACGAATGCGCGTGTCCCGCCCCAAGGCGGGGATGTCTCGAAACGCGTCCTAAATTCGCTTAACTCACGGCTTCCAGATCATATCCGCCACCGTCTTGCCCGCGGGAATGAACGGAATCACGTGCGTGCTGTAGGGAGTGACCACATCCAGGACATATGGCTCGTCCGCGTCGAGCATCCGCTGGAGCGCGGCGCGAAGATCCTTTTTATACATCACGCGCTCGCATTTGACATTGAAGGAATTGCACACGCGCACATAGTCGGGATAAATCTGTGCGCGATGATCCGGGTCGCCGAGGTAAGTATGACCGCGCTTGCCTTCAAAGAAATTATCCTCCCATTGCACCACCATGCCCAGGTGCTGGTTGTTCAGGATGATGGCTTTCGCCGCAATTTTTTCGATGTGCGCGGTGGCGAGTTCCTGGATGTTCATCAGGAACGAGCCGTCACCATCAATGTCAATGACCTGCTTGTCGGGCAACGCCACCTTCACGCCGAGCGCGGCGGGATAGCCATAGCCCATGGAGCCCAGGCCGGCGCTGGTGGTGAACTGACGCGGATGTGTGTATTTATACCACTGCGCCGCCCACATCTGATGCTGGCCGACGCCGGTGGTGATGTAGGCTTCGCCCTTGGTCATTTCGAAAAGCATCTCGATGACCATCTGCTGCAGGATGACTTCGCTCTCCTGTCCGGCAAGATGGTCTTTCATGTGATCGCTGTTGGCGATCTCACTGGTGATACGATAGGCAAACGGCGCTTTCTTCTGCCACTCGGCGATCTGCGCGAGCCACGGCGTGTGTTTCTTGGTGATCGGACGTTTGGCCACCAGCTTGTTCAAGCGCGTCAACGCGTCCTTGATGTCACCGACCACCGGCAGATTCGCCTTGCGGTTCTTGTTCAACTCCGACGCATCGATGTCAATATGGACGATCGTTCCCGTCTTGCAGAACTCTTCGAACTTGCCGGTCACGCGGTCATCGAAGCGAACGCCGAACGCGAGCAACAAATCCGCGCCATCCTTCAGCTTCACCATCGGCGCGTCAAAGTTCGCGCGCTTTTCGTATTCGCCGTTCACCGCCCAGTTCGCCGACGCCGAGCCGTGCATGCCGAGCCAGCGCAACGAGAGCGGATGCGTTTCAGGAAAACCGCCGATGCCCATGATCGTGGTCGTCACGGGAATGTTGGTCGCTTCGGCGAATTTTTTCAATTCCGCCGCCGCGCCGCTGGAAATGATGCCGCCGCCACAATAAAGCACGGGACGTTCGGCCTTCTCGATGAGACCCATGATTTCGTTAAGCGCCAGGTCGTCCGCTTTCAAATCGGGCTGCGTGTAGCCGGGCAGTCCCTTTTTGATCTGTTCCAGCGTCGGCCAGACCGGCTGCGCTTTCTGCTGCTGAATGTTTTTCGGAAAATCGAGCACGACGGGACCGGGGCGGCCGGACTGGGCGATGTAAAACGCCTCCTTCACGATGCGCGGAATATCGTTGATGTCGGTGATCAAATACGAATGTTTCACGATCGGCAGCGTCACGCCGATGATGTCGGTTTCCTGAAACGCGCCACGACCGATCATCGCCTGGCTCACCTGCCCCGTGATGGCGATGAGCGGGCAGGAATCCATGTAAGCGTCGGCGATGGCGGTGACGAGATTGGTCGCGCCGGGGCCACTGGTGCCCATGCACACGCCGGCCTTGCCGGTCACGCGGGCATAACCTTCCGCCGCGAAGCTGCCGCCCTGTTCATGCCGCGGAAGGATGGTGCGGATCTTGGAAGTCGTGAGCGACTGGTGGATTTCCATGCTCGCGCCGCCGGGATAGGCGAAAATCACCTCCACGCCTTCGCGCTCGAGGGCTTGGACAAAAATATCGCGTCCCAGCATGGCCGGGCCGACTTCGGCGCGGGGTTTGGACTTCGGCGTTGCGGATTTCGATTTTGCGATTTCAGTTGTCTTGCTCATGTGTCTTTCGGTTGTGGCCAATCGTCGCGGGTTAAACAAAAAACCCACGACTTTTCAGCCGTGGGTTCTTGTTAAATTGACTCAGTTCAACAAGCACCAACGGCGTCGCTTACTACGACGACCAGAATGACAGCTTGTGATACGTTTTTCAACATTGCAAATCAGGGTAGCGGAATTCCCGGCACGGTCAAGCCTTGTTTCCGCCACTTCGCTTCGCCGTTGCAGTCTCTGGCGGCCTCCGGTGCCGGTCACGCGCCCCACATAAAAGCATCGCGGCTTCCGCCCTTTCGATCGACGATAATGACGAATGATTGAACCGCTGCTCTACAAACGACTCACAACACCAACGGCGGATCTTTTTCTTCAAGACTTTTGTTGTAGCGTCGTGTCGCTTCCGGCAGATCGTGCCAGATTTTAATCGCGCACAACAGGCCAAGCACCGCGAATGGAATCACAAACACCGGCCACCATTGCCAGCCTTCGCGCACAATCAAAAAACCCAGGCAGATCGACTGGATGCTGCTGCCCAGATAGGCAAAGCCATTGATGATGCCCATGGAGGTCGCCGTCGCTTTGCGCCCGCCAAAATCCGTCGCCGCCGTGCCGGACATCAGCGACGTGATGCCGATGGACGCCATGACAATCAATACCGCCGACCAGCCGACGATTTGCGGCTGAGTGAACAAAATAAATGACATGACCGTTGCCGTGATCAGCACAAATCCGCACAACAATGCCGTCGGCGGCCCGCGGCGCGATTGGAACATCTTGTCTGAAATCAAACCGCCGGCAAAGCCCCCGACGATGCCGAAGACACAGGTGAACCAGCCCCAGTGTTGCGCGAAAAATTCCGCGCCGGGCTGCTTGATCTCTCCGGCATAAATCGAATACCAGTTCATCATCGCATACCGGAAAACGCCGCCGGTCAATTCCGCAAAGGCGATCAGCATCATGAGTTTGCTGGTAAAAATCCGTTTGAGCAGGTCGGCCACGGAGAATTCGATGTGCATCTGTCCCGACGAGGCATCGCAAGTATCGAGATGGGGAAATCCAGCCTCCTCCGGCGAGTCCTTGATGAGCCAGAGATCAATCACCGCCCAGAAAATCAGGATGATGGCGGGGATGTAAAAAATGGACCACGTCGCGTCCAGCGGATTGGCGGAGGAAACAAATAGATCATGCAGGATGCCGGTGGAATCCACCTTCGTTAGTTTGATGATGGCACTGCCCCAGTCGAAGGCGAAATAGACGCCAACGGAAATGAGTGTGCCAAAGATGGCACCGAATACGCCGCGTTCGCGGACGTGAAACCAGTAGGCCTTGACCTTGATGATGGACATCGAGCCGAAGCTTTGAAAATACATGTTCACGGCGTAGAGCAGCGAAAAACTGGCGACCAGGTTCACTTTCCAGTGCTTCGCGATGATCAACCAGGTCAAGACTCCGAGCGCGAGGTTGGAAAGCGAAACCCCGATCGCGGAAATCAACATCCCGCGTTTACCGCCGAGTTTTTTGTCGATCAGCGGCCCGTTGACAAGAAAACTCGACGCATAAACAAAGGTGCCCACGCCGAAGATTATTCCCAAATCCGATTTGGACATCAGCGAACCAAGGGCGCCCTTGGCCACGATCAGATTGTAACGTCCCATGCACAAAAACGCGTAGGTCAGTCCGAGTGGGAACCAGTTGATGAACCGGCGCGTCATGAACCAACCCGTATGCTTCAATGGGTTGTTGCCAAAATACACGGCAATGACCACCGCCAGACATAGCGCGACCGTGATAGGATAAAAGTAATCTGGAATCATTCCCGTTTCGCCGCGCAGCTAAACAGAGCAACGCACGCCGGTCAAAGATTTTCGCGTTACAAAATCTGGCTGGGGATTTTTCAAGGCGCTGCGATCCGTTTCTGCTTGCGCATCACCATCAGCATCGCACAGCCGCCGATGATGCCGAACCCCGCCATGGTCGGATACCAGGTGCCCCAACCGTAATGTTTGATCAACCAGCCGGTGATCGGCAGCGCGATCGCCGCGCCATAGTATTGGAAGGAGTCGATCACCCCCGTGGCAAAGCCGGCCATCTTGCGGCCGCCGATGTCCATGGGCGCCGCCGCGCCGACAATCGCATGGGTGGAATTGGCCGTGAGTGAAATCAAAATCAGAAACAGACAGCCGAGGAAAATGCCGCCCGGCGTCGGCCCGACAATGCCCATGTAGATGACCATGGCCGCGATCATGATCACCAGACTTTCAACAAAATAAAGCGTCATGGCCACCGGCGAACGATGCCCCTTGAAGAACTTGTCCGACACCCAGCCGGCCGTGAACGAGCCCAGCACCGCCGCGAGCGGCATCAGGTTGTAAGTCCAGAATACCGCCGCCGGCTTCTTGGACATGTCGAGATGCAGTTGATTGACGAAGTAGAGCACCGAGAGCTGATCTGAACTGTTGCGCACTGCGCCCGTGCAGCCATAGGCGATCGCATAAAACCAGACCAGCGGATGCTTGAATACGGTCACGAAAGATTCCTTGAGCGTGGCCCGTGTCCCCGCGTCGCCTTCTGTGGCTTCATCATGCACAAGCCCCGGATAACCGGCTTCCTCCGGTGATTCCTTCGGAATAAACACCAGCAAGATGGCCGCAGCCGCCACAAACAACGGCGGAATGCGGAACAACCAATGCCAGTCACCTTCCGCCGCCGTCCACACAAAAATCGTGAACCCGCCCAAGAGAATCGGCGCGAAATTGTTGATGGCGAATTGCCCCAATTGGATCATGAATCCAAAAATGCCCGCGAAGGTTCCGCGCTCGACGCGGTTGAACCACGCGGCGTTGATCTTCACCATGCCCGGCGCGCCAAACGATTGAAACCAGCCGTTCAAAAGCCAGATGAGCGCAAAGGTCGAGAAGGTCCCGGCGAACGAAGCGAATCCGAAAATCAGATTCATCGTAATCGCCCCCGTCGCGCCGATGAGCATGGCCGCCTTGCCGCCGATGCGGTCGGTGATCAGGCCGTTCACCAGCTGCCCCGTGCCGTAGGCAATGGACCACGCGCTCAACATGCCGGTGATCTGCACCTCATCGAATCCGAATTCCTTGACCATCCCCGGCGTGGCGAACCGGAAATTGTAGCGGCACATGTAGTATGACGCATACATCAAACCCAGAATGCCCCAGTTCAAACCACGGCGCGCGCGAAAGCCAGGCGGATATTTCGGGCGGGCAAAATGAGCAGGTGCTTCTGGGTTCATCTAACTTGGTTCAATCCTTAATACGGCAAGAATAGACCAAACCCCTTCCAAAGCGTCAAAGTTATTTCACGCCCATAAAAAATAAAAAGGGCCACGAAATTTTCCGTGGCCCCTGAAAACAGATGATGTGGACGCGATTATTCGGCCTTGGCTTTCTTTTCCGCCTTCGGCGCTTTGGCCGGCTTTTCAGCTTTGGGCTTTTCTTCGGCGACTTCGGCCTTTTCCACGCGCTTGCCGCGCTTTTCCGTCCTGGCTTCGGCCGGAGCCGCTTCCACCACCGGCGCGACGATTGGCGTCAGGCTTTCCACGCGCACCTTCAGGGTGCTTTTGACTTCGGCGTGCAGATGCAACGCCACTTCGTGTTCGCCCAGCGCACGGATGGCGCTCTCGAGATGGATTTTCCGCTTGTCGAGCGTGATGTCGAACTGGTGCTTCAATTCGTCGGCGATCATGCCAGCCGTCACCGAGCCGAACATCTTGCCGTCGTCGCCCGCCTTGACCTTGACGACACAGATCAACTTGGAAACGCTCTTCGCCAGTTCGGTCATCGCATTGAATTCATGCGCTTCGCGTTCCGCACGGCGCTGCTTGAGCGCCTCGATGCGGCGCTTGTTGGCACCGCTGACCGGAATTGCAAAGCCCTGCGGGATCAAATAATTGCGCGCGTAACCGGCGGCCACTTTGACCTGGTCGGATTCACCGCCGAGACCAATGATGTTGTGAGTGAGGATAACTTCAGTTTTAGCCATAACGTGTATAAAAAATTAGTTCTTGATGGTATATGGCAAAACGAATTGGTAAAGCACAAAATGTTTGCAATTATATGCGGTGGTCGTCGGAACCGCAAAATTGGGGCGATTCTGAGCGACGGCAGGAGCAAATGGCCAAAGATTGGTGCCAGCGAAACGGGCGCTTACTGGCTGACAAAAGGTTCACCGACCGAGGCGTATCCGGTTGGCACGGCCACAATCGCAGTGATGGCGCGCTGGGTGAATTACTGAAAATCGTCAAGTCAGGCGACACGATATTGGTTGAGAACACTGATCGTTGGAGCCGGGAAAGTCCGCTCGATTCTTTGGGCGCGATGCGCGAAACCGTGAACCGGGGTGTGGAAATCGTTTTCCTCAAGACCGGAAATGTCGTCAACCGCAGCAATTTTAATGACGCTGGCGTCCTGATCCCGACATTTTTCGGCAGCTTCCTCGCCAATGCTGAGAACAAAAAAAGAAGTTATCGCATTCGCCAAGCGATGGACGCCCGGCGCGAGCAGATAAAATCGGGCAAAGCCGTGCAGGGTCGCCTGCCCGCTTGGTTGGAGTGGGATCGAAAGTTAAACAAGCCGGTGGTCATTGAGGAGATCTGCAGCGTCAGCTAACCATTCCTTCGGGCCATCCGGCCATGCCGCCCAATCGCAGCGATACCGTAATTCTTGAAGGTGCAGATCGGAGAAAATGTGGCAGGTTTGATTCATGACTGCCAAAATCTTGTCAGGTCGACGGCTCGATGCCGTCCTGCAGTTTTCCGTGTTCACGCCGAACCGTCTTGGACGTTTGCATGAACTTGTCAATTTGCTCGGCTCCCACAACATTCACGTCCTCGCCCTCACGGTGCTCGACACGACGGACAGTGCCATCCTCCGCCTGGTGCTGGATGATCCAGACAAGGCGCGCCGATTGCTCCATGAAAATGGATTTCCATTTACAGAAAACGGTCTGGTCGCGGTGGAAGTCGCGGCGCCCGATGAATTGAACCGGCTCTTTGCGGCCTTGCTGGAAGCTGAACTGAACGTCAATTACCTCTATTCCTTCATCCCGCATCCGCATGGCAAATCCATTCTCGCTTTGAGCATGGAAGAGAGCGAGTTGGCCGAGCAGGTGCTCAAACGTCATCAATTCCACGTGTTGAAGCAGTCGGATATCCTGAGATAGCGATTACGCAACCAACGCGAAGCAAATGATTTTCGGGCACGGTGTACCAAGTTAGTTTCATGGCATCACATCAATCCCATCGCGGGCCAGCGGCCAAGGATCAAAAACTCTTTGGCCCAAAGCAGCTCCCGGCGTTGCGCGCCGCAACCCACGACCTGTGCTGGCTTTTGGATCACGGTTACGCTTCACACTCGGCTATGCGAAAGTTATCCACAGCAGATCATTCTGGTGGAGACGGCGGAGGCGCTGGCAGCGTTTCCGGTGCAGTCGGGCTGCGTGACGGTGCTGTCGATCATGCCGTCAGGACATGCTCGGAAAATCAGCTATTGGAATCCAGCTACTGGAGGTGGATTTAGCGCGAGATTGTGCCGGATTAGCCACACGAGCATAATCCCAGCGGAAGCAACCGCGCCAGCAGCCCGGAAAGCCGATTCCACTTGTTCTCCACCGCCATCCCCAGCGCCTTCCACGGCCCGATTTGCACCACCAACTTCTTGCCAGGAGTGATGCCGGTAAGCTTTGGCGATTGACACGTTTGTCTCGCTGTGGCTTTTTCTACGTAACGTCAAAATGATCATCCAAATTTTTAGAATCTACATCCTGCTGTTTGGTTTTACAGTGTTCGTCTCCGGTTGCTCCACGAACCCGCCCAATGCTTTTGCAAGAGGCGGGCCTGCGGAATTGCTGCCAAAGCTGACATCCGTGATAACCGGGCCGGTTGGGGTGTTGCTGACCAATGGAAGCGCCTTCAGTTCGGATTTCACAATCCAATTTGACGATGGTTCAGGGCAACCATCGCAGGTGTCTGGCCAGCTTCTGATGCGCGAAGGGAAAATTCGCCTTGAAGCTGTCTTCGAGAAGTCCATGGCTGCGGGGGATGTTGGTTTGATCTGGAATGCGGCGTCCAATCAGGGTTGTGTCTTTAGCGAAGATTTACAGGGATATGCACCGATTTACGGAGCGATTCGCTTCACCAATATCACGACCCAGTTGGTCACCAGCCCGATTGACCGGATGGACGGCCACCCAGTTGAAAAGGCAAACGTGTCGGTGCTGTGCAGCAACGGTGAAAAATTGGGCTATCAGCTTGTTCGGGCGAAAGACATGGGCAGTTTGCCGATCCAGATAAATTCGCTGAACAGCCTCCAACCTTTCATACTGACACTCTCAAAAGTCCGGCTGGAGACACCGGGTGTAGGATTGTTTTTACCTTCGGACGGGTTTACCAAGTATGCGAGCGAGGCGGCCATGCTGAATGAACTGGGAAACCGGCAGCTAGGCGGCTTAAGAGAGAAACCTGACCAAGGCGGCGTAAACATTAATTACAAACCTGCAGGGGCCAACCCATATTGACGCCCCTCAAGATTCCGCCAGCCGGGTGCGGCGTTAGGTGAAATCTTTAGGCAGCATTTGGCTATTCTACCAATGGTTTGAAACCTGAATTTGTGTTCAACTGTTTTTGAAGGAGGCAAGGGGTAAAGTGGGTGGCGGTTTAGCTGAGTTGCTTCGCAGCTCAGCTTTTTCATGCCTGCGCCCGCCGCTTTGGCCCAGATTAGGCACGCCAATCTGAGCGCCAAACGCCAGCCGCGATTTGCTCCGGCGAGTAATAACGCTGCATTCGCATGGCTCCCTCAATTTATCTGCCGAGGTTTGCCAGCCCGCAACACCCGCAACGAAAATCCCCGTCCATTCTCAAAAGGCTCAACTGTCGCCTCCACTTCCAGCACCGGATATCGCACGGTTGCCAGCCCATAATTCTTGTAGGTTTGCGCGAACAATTCCGTTTCCACGATGCCCGTCCAGTCTGCCAGCGTCAGAAATTTCATCGGCTCACCGGTGATCTGATGGTGCGTCCGTTGCTCCACCACCAACCCGCACGCCACCACGGTTTCGCCAACGTGTTCGCCCAGACGGTTTACCGGACAATAAGTGTCCCAAGCAATGTCGTTGAACAATTCCAGCGGATGCCCGCTCACCGCGTAACCGAATAATTCCGTCTCGGCCTCAAGCCGTTCGCAGCGCGGCGGCTCGCGTAGCAATGCCGGGTTATCCATGAAGAACGCGGCGACCGGATTCTTGCCCGCATCAAAATCAAATTCCAAGTTCCGCGCTCCGATTCCGGATTTCGGATTCCGGATTTCGGATTTCACCAACCGTTGGGCCTCCCAAAACTGCCGTATGCGCGTCTCGCCAAACTCATCAAAGCCACCCGCGCGAATCATCGCTTCCAATTCCTCCGGCAACGGCTTCACGCGCCGATAGAAGTCCGGCAACGAAGAGAATGCCACACACTCGCGCTCGGCCAGCAACTGTTTGGCCGTTCGTTCCGTGAGTCCTTTGGCGCGCGTCAGGGGAACGCGGATCGCGTTGCCTTGCGCCGTGAACATGGGGCCGGGTTCGTTGACCGACGGCGGCAGGAATTTCAAACCGAGCCGGTAGCTTTCCAGCACATAGACCAGCGGGTCATAGAATCCTTTGCCGTTGGTCAGCACGGCAGCCATGAACTCCGCCGGGTGATTGCGCTTGAGCCATGCCGATTGAAACGCCTCGACGCCATACGCCGTGGAATGGGCCTTGCAGAACGCATAACCAGCAAAGCCCGTGACCAGTCCCCACACTTCCTGAATCTTTTCCGGCGTGTGGCCGCGCTCAGTGGATGACGCATAGAATTCTTTGCGGATTTCCTCGATGACGACGCGCTTCTGTTTGTTCAATGCCCGGCGCAACACGTCCGCCCTGCCCGGTGGCAACCCGGCGAAGGCTTCACAAATTTGCAAAATATGCTCCTCGTAAACCACCAAGCCGAACGTGTCCTTCAAAACAGGTTCGAGCGACGGATGCGGATAGGTGATCGGCTCAAGACCCTGATAGCGGCGCGTGAACGCCAGTTTCTTTCCTTGGTTGGCCGCACCCGGCCGGATGACGCTCACGATGGCGATGAGCGTGTCGATGTCCCGCACGTTGCACTGACGGCACAGGCCGGTCATCGCGGGGCTTTCAATGTGATGCACCGCCCGTGCGCCGCCGGAAATCAGTTCCCACACCTGCGGGTCTTGCCACGGTTCAAGTGCGTTCAAGTCCACACTGATGCCACGCTGGGCCAGAGATGCTTTCACGTCACGCATCGCGGCCAGCCCGCCTTGCGCCAGCACATCAATCTTCACCAGGCCGATGACCTCGACCGCGTCCATGTCAAAGTGCGTCGTCGGATAGCCCTTGTTGGAAATGAACGTCGGCGTCAGCTCGTGCATCGGCTGGCGGGATAGCACCACACCACAAGGGTGCATCTTCGGATTGCGCGGCACGCCATCCAGAAACTCGGCCATGTCGAGTGCGGTCTTAAACGGCTCTTCATCCAACGGCAGGTCACGGTTTTCAGGACTGGCGGCGAGCAGTTCGCGCAGCTTCGCCCCGCCGCCGGGCGTATGTTCGTCCGGCACCCAGCCGCCGCCGAAGCTGAAATGTGCCGTGAAGCGGCGCACCTCGCGTTCGGCCATGCCCAGGACTTTCGCCACGTCTGCAAATGCGCTCTTGGCTTGGAACGTCGAGAAGCCGCCGACCACGGCGCAATGCTCCCGGCCGTATTCGGCAAAGATGATGTCCACCACGTCATCTTTGCGATCGTGCGGAAAATCAATGTCAATGTCGGGCAGCTTATTCAGCGCCATCCGTTCCTCGTTCAAAAACCGGCGGAAGTAGAGGCCGAAGCGGATGGGGCACACGTCCGAGATGCCAAGGCAGTAGCACACGAGCGAATCCGCCGCGCTGCCGCGCGTGATCCATTCGATGCCATGTGCACGGCAGTCTTGCAGGATGTTCCAGACGACGAGGAAGTATTCTTCGTAGCCGACTGCGCAGATGATTTTCAATTCCTGTTCAACTTGGGGACGCATCGAAGCGGCGCGCTCGCCGTAGCGTCGGCGCACTCCATTTGCAACGAGTTGGTGAAGGAATTCGCGCGGACTTGAACCATCCGGCGGCACAAACGCCGGAAACTGTGGTTTGCCGAAGGGCAGTTCAAAGTCACAGCGTTCAGCGATTTCCAACGAATGCGCCAGCCATTCGGGATGGTTTTTGCAGGCGGCCAATATTTCCGCTGGCGTGCGGAAGTGAAGCCGCCCGTCCAACCGCTTCTCCGGGTGCTCCTGACGGAGCAGCGTCAGCGTGCGGATGGATTGCACAATGTCATATTTCATCCGGTCTTCCGGCACCGCGTAGTGAATCGCCGGACACGCGACGACCGGCAAGCTGCCGATGGCGATTTGCTTCGTGGCCAGCTGATAAAACCGACCAGGGAAAAGTCCGGCAACGCGCGCGTCTGGACTGACGGCAATCAAGCCGTCCGTGAATCCTTGAAATGCCTCCAGTCTGGCAGGGCTGCGTTGTTGCGCTGCAACCGCGCCTTCTTCACCAGCTCCCGCCTTTGCAGACAGCAACCGGTTCAAATTGTGATAACCACCCGCTGATTCGACGTAGAGCAGAAGCGGTTGGCCGTTCACTTGCAATTCCGCGCCGAAGATGGGTTTGATGCCCGCGCGCTTCGCGGCCTGCGCGAATTCCACCACGCCATGCAAATTACCCATGTCCGTCAATGCAATCGCCGACATGCCGTGCTGCTTGGCAAGGCTTACAATGGCAGCGGGCGAAAGCGTTGAGTCAAGAAACGTGTAATGACTGCGAACGCGCAGTGGAACGTAGGTCGTGGTCTTGGCTGGCAGGCTGGCTCGCTGCGCGACCTTGAACTGAATTTTGATCTGTGGCCGGGCGCGCTCTTTCACGATGTCTCTGGGAGCATCGCGCAACCGCAAGTCGTGTCCGCGCATGACTGACGACCAGCCTTTGTTACGCCGCAATTCGTCCAGCACCGCTGCGAGCCGTTCGCGGGCTTCGTGATTGCGGGCGCTGCTTTCGAGGGCGAGTTCGCTGCGGAATACGTCGTCATACACGTTGGACAATTTCAACGACACCATCCGCAGACTCACACGCCGTTGCCACGCTTCGCGCAGCATTCCGCGTAAGCGGCCGTAAACGTCCGTTTCCAAGTCCGTGGGTTCACGCAGGCTTTCGGCCCGCTGATTTTCATCACGGTCGTTGTAGCGCACCTTCACGGTCAGCGTCCGCACGCTCCGGCCTTCTGCACGCACGTCGGCAAACAGATGATCGGCCATGCGTCGAAGAACGGCTTCAACGTATTCCTCGTCGGTCACATCCTCGTTGAACGTCTCCTGCTTGCTGAATGACTTCTGCGGCTCGCTCGCCGGCAGCAACGGGCGTTCGTCAATCCCGTTGGCAAACTGCCGCATCAGCGGTGCCTGGTTGCCCAGTAACAGCGCCAGCAGGTCGGTTGGTGTCGCAGCAATCTGGCCGATGTCGGCGAGTCCCGCCGCATTCAGTCGCAGGGCAGTTTTTGGCCCGACGCCAGGAAGCCATTTATTCGGCAGCGGATGCAGGAAGCGTTTCTCATCCCCGGTGGCCACGGTTAGAAACGCCGCCGGTTTGTTGAGCTTGGAGGCGATCTGACTGATGAGCTTGTTGCAGGCGATGCCTTGGCTCACGGTGATTTTCAAAGATTGGCGGATGGCCTGGCTGATCGTTCGCGCGATTTCGACCGCCGGTTTGTTCCGGTTGGCCGTGATGTCGAAATAACCTTCGTCAATCGAGGTTCGTTCCACGTCCGGCGTGAAGTCATAGGCGTAGGCAAACATCCAGTTGGAAAACTGTTCGTAGCGTTCGTAGTCGCCCCGTAGCACGATGAGCTTCGGACACAGCTTGTGCGCCCGGGCCGTGGGCATGGGCGTATAAACGCCGAACTTCCGGGCTTCGTAGGAGGCCGAGGCGATGATGCCACGACTTTCACCACCGACCGCTATGGGTTTGCCTCGCAATCGCGCGTCGGCCGATTGCTCGACGGACGCGAAGAACGCATCCGCATCAAGATGAATGAGTGTCCCCATGGCATCATTCCTATCAAACTGGTTCGGTCAACCGCTGTCCGGGGGTCACTCCTTTGCCCGGCGAATGAGCGCCTTGAACACGCCTTGAATCATCAGTTCTTCTGCGGGAACGATGGCGGGATATTTCGGATTCTCGGCTTTCAAATATATTTTCCTGCCTTTCTGCACAAAAGTTTTGAGCGTGTTCTTGCCATCAACATACGCCGCCACGATTTGACCGTTTCGCGGGTCGGGACCGCGTTCCAAAATCACATAATCGCCATCGAGAATATGCCGGCCATTCATCGAATCGCCCGTGACACGCACTGCGAATAAATGCTGAATTGATTGGGTGGGTTTGTAACCGATGCTTTCAATATCCACCGAGATACATCCTTCGGCATCCTGCTCCCGGTCTTGGGGTGTTCCCGCCGGAATCGTCCCAAAGAGGGGAATGTCCACGATGCGGCTCCGCAGCTTTGTCAGCGGTGACGTGACCCGCAGGGAACGCGCCTTGCCGACATCGGATTCGATGAAGCCCTTGCGCTTGAGCGCCGCCAGATGGACGGCCGCCGCCCGGTGGCCGGCAAAACCGAACCTCGCCGCAATTTCACGCAGGGTGGGGACCGACCGGCTGGCGGCAAGCTCGGCCTGGACGAAATCCAGCACGCGCTTTTGGGCTTTGGTCAATTCGGTCATATAGTATCCAAATGGATACTATCATGGACCCGACCTGTCAAGGCGCGGCTTGTGCTTGAATCGTAAAGGGCTTACTTCGCGGCAGAAACCAATTTGAGCAACCCGGGAAAGCGCTTGTCCAGCTCGGCCCGCCGCACGGAAGTCATGCATTTGGTGCCATCCATCTCCGTGAAGATGATGCCGGCGGTCCGCAGCACCTCGAAGTGATGCGACCGCGTCGCCTTCGCGATATCCAACTCGACCTCGTTGCAGGCCAGCGCGCGGCCCTTGCTTTGGAGCAACTGTCGGACGATGGCAATCCGACAGGGATCGGACATGGCCTGCATCACGACAGACAGCTCCACATCGCGCATGGCCGGATGAGAATACGTCTTCACAGGGATACAGCATGCCACCAAATGGATAGTTCGACAACCATCGAATTATATTTTGACATCGCCGGCCACCGGCGCTAGGTTCGACGCGTATCGAACAACGGACGATATTTAAACCGGAACCGTTCAACACCATTTTAGAACCCATATGCCAACATTATTTGATCCCGTCCGCATCGGCGCCTGGAAGCTGCCCAACCGCATCATCTTCGCCCCGCTGACCCGCGCGCGGGCGGGTGCGGAACGCATCCCCAATGCATTGATGGCGGAATACTACGCCCAGCGGGCCGCGGTCGGCTTGATCATCTCCGAAGCGACTTCGGTCACCCCGATGGGCGTGGGTTACGCCGACACGCCCGGCATCTGGTCTTCTGCGCAGGTGGACGGCTGGAAACTCGTCACCGAGGCCGTGCATGAAGCCGGCGGGCGAATGGTGCTCCAACTCTGGCACGTCGGCCGCATTTCCGATCCGCAATTTTTGGACGGGGCCTTGCCGGTCGCCCCGAGTGCCATCGCGGCGGCGGGTCACGTCAGCCTGGTGCGTCCGCCGAAACCGTTTGCCACGCCCCGGGCGTTGGGATTGGAAGAAATTCCCGGCATCATCGAGGCCTATCGCCTCGGCGCAGAAAACGCCAAGCTCGCCGGCTTTGACGGCGTGGAAATTCATGGTGCCAACGGTTACCTGCTCGATCAATTTCTCCAGGACAAAACCAACCGGCGCACGGACAGCTATGGCGGCTCGATTGAAAACCGCGCCCGACTCATGCTCGAAGTCACCAATGCGGTGATTTCAGTCTGGGGCGCGGATCGCGTCGGCATGCATCTGGCCCCGCGCGGCGATGCCCACGACATTGGCGATTCCAATCCGCTGGCCACGTTTGGTTATGTGGCACGGGAATTGGGCAAGCGGCATATCGCCTTTATCTGTGCCCGCGAATCACTCGGCGCCAACCGCATCGGGCCGGAATTGAAAGCGGCGTTTGGCGGCAGCTACATTGCCAACGAAGGTTTTAATCAGGCAACGGCCAATCAAGTGCTGGCGGCGGGTGAAGCCGACGCGGTTGCGTTTGGCGTTCCGCTGCTCGCGAATCCAGACCTGCCGGCACGTTTCCGGCAAAACGCCCCGCTCAACGCGCCGGATCAATCCACCTTTTATGCGCCCGGGGCCAAGGGCTACACCGATTATCCGGTGTTGCAGCGGACCGCGTGATGAAGCTGGATACAAACATCGTGCTTTCGGTCCTGGATCTCGCAGCGGTTCGCGAGGGCGGAACGGTGGCGGAGAGTTTCGCCAACACGGTCAAGCTGGCGCAGGCAGCGGAGACATGGGGTTACCGGCGCTTCTGGTTGGCCGAACATCACAACATGCCTGGCATCGCGAGCGCGGCTACTTCGGTCTTGATCGGCCATGTAGCCGGTGTCACCAAAACCATCCGGGTGGGTTCCGGTGGCGTCATGTTGCCGAACCATTCGCCCTTGGTCATCGCGGAACAATTCGGGACGCTCGAGGCGCTTTATCCCGGTCGTATTGATCTGGGGCTCGGCCGTGCCGCCGGTTCCGACGCCTTCACGGCGCAGTTGCTGAACCGCAATCCCAACGCGGGCGACCGGTTCCCGGAACAACTGGAAGTGCTGCGGCATCTGCTGGGGCCGGTTGCACCGAACCAACGGATTCAAGCCGTGCCCGGCGGCAATTCCAATGTGCCCATCTGGCTGCTGGGTTCCAGCACGTTCAGCGCACATCTTGCGGCGACGCTCGGTTTGCCGTTTGCCTTCGCCGGCCAATTCGCACCTCAAATGATGCTCGAGGCGATTCAGCTCTATCGAGAAGACTTCACGCCCTCGGCTTCATTGACTCAGCCCTATGTGATGGTTGGATTGCCCGTTTTGGCGGCGGACACGGACGCGCAAGCCGAACATCTGGCGACGTCCGCCCGGCAACGAATTCTGCGGCTGATTCGCGGCCAGCCGATCTTCACGCCGCCGCCGGTGGCCAGCATGGACGGTCTTTGGAATGCCGCCGAACAGCGCGCCGTGGAAACACATCTGGGCGCCGCCGTGATTGGCGGCCCAAAGACGGTGGAGCGCAAGCTGCGGGAATTTCTCCAATTGACCCAGGCGAATGAACTGATTTTACATTCGGACTTTTATCGGGTGGAAGACCGCCTGCACTCGTATGAAATGGTCGCCAGTCTGTTTTTGAGACCAACGCCCCAGTAAAATTGTTTCTGGCTGGTTGGACTTCCGTTGTCCCGGTCACTGGCGTTTAATGGTTCCGTGCCGGCGTCACAAACATTGCTGCTTCCAAATCCGCGATCACTGGTCGAGGCGATGGGTCAGGATTTCTTCCGGCACCTAATGGATTCATCGATGCGGTTCATCGATCAGAATTGGAACCGCCTGTGAGTATCTCGGTGTCAAAACCTGTGCACACGATTTCGGTGCGTGACCTGGTTGAGTTTGTCCTGCGTCAGGGCGATCTCGGCGGCAAGCGTGAGTTTGTCGGCTCGAAACCCGACGCTCGCCTTTCTTCGGTTGTGATCCAAGATCGCAACCTTTTGTGATTCAAAAAGACCTGGTCCCATTTGGTTTTGCCGCAGTCGCTCCCTCTGAAGTCTTCCGCAAGATTTCGCAAAATTTCTCCCCGGCGGGTGTCACGTCACCCTTTGTGGCCCGGGCGATCCCCACGGACAACACTTCTGTCGTGCCGGTGAGTGGGCGGTAGAGCAGTCGTTTTCCACTCGCATGCCTGAGAACCGGGGACGCGATGGCAACGCCACGCCCGGTTTCAATTTCAGTGATGAGGGAACTGGAGCTGTCGCATTCCACCACGACGCGAGGCTTGATGCCCAGCGGCTCGAAGAGGCGGTCAAGGCCAACGTAATACTCGGGGTATTCCTTCCGGTTCAAACCGATCATTCGTTCGGCAGCGACCATTTCCAAAGTGATGGTTTTAAGGCGGGCAAATCGATGCGTCGGAGCAACTGCGACGCAAATCGGATAGCTCCGCAACGTTTCAAATTCCAGACCAACAGATTGCGGGCCTGCGCCACGCGGCATCAGCGCGAGTTCCAGTCTGCCGTTCCTAAGTCCGTCAATGAGTTCCTGCTCGGAGAGGTCGTGCAACAAGACCCTGACGCGAGGAAAAGCTTTTTGAAAAACAGCGAGCGCCGGAGAAAGAATTTCCACGGTCGGAGCGGGCGCGTAGCCCACGTGCAATTCTCCCTCCTCGCCTCGCGCCAGCGCGCGAACCTGTTCCACGGATTCATCGGCGAGCTTTAAGATGTGGCGGGTTTTATCAAGAAAGACTTTTCCCTCAGCCGTGAGGACGACGCCGCGCGGACTACGTTTGAGCAGGTCAACGCCGATTTCGTCTTCCAGATCCTGGACTCGCCGACTCAGCGCAGGCTGCGCGACGCGCAGGAGCACCGCCGCTTTCGTGAAATTCAACGCTTCAGCAACTGCCAGGAAATATCGCAAGTGCCGGAGTTCCATCGCGGACCATTATGCCAAAACGGCATGGCTGCACAAGCATCATGGTATTGGGAAGATTCAAACGGAAGAGGGAGGCTGGAGGCAGATGGTCATTGAAACTGCGGAAACAACAAACAACGAATCGGAGAAAATGAATATGAAAGCGATACGAATTCACCAATACGGCGGACCCGAAGTTCTGGCACAAGTCGAAATGCAACGCCCCACACCGGGTCAGGATTTAGCAGAGCCCTGATCGGGGCTGTCACAGTCAAAAAAAACAAAAAAAGGAAAGCTATGATTATCGACCATATTTATCTCCCCATCTCTGACCTGAAACGGTCGAGCGAATTTTACAAGAAGATGCTTAAGCCGCTTGGCATCGACATGCCCTACGAGTTCGATCAACTGCTGGGTTTCGCAATCAATACCGAGCCTGGTTTCTGGCTGAAGAATGGCGAAGTCGGCAAAGACCTTTACGTCGCATTCACCGCCAAGAGCGCGGACGCTGTCAGGGCCAGCTACAAGGCGGCGATAGACGCGGGAGCTACTTCAATCAAGGAACCGAGCCTTCGGCCCGAATGGCGTGCCGACTACTTCGCGGCAAACATCGGCGACCCGGACGGATACAACATCGAGATTGCCTATAAGCCTTGGCTCTACAAATAAAGGTGCGAGCCATCTACTCATCCCAGCTCATCCGACCTCGTTGAAATCGCAAAGCTGATCGACGACGGCAAAGTGAAGCCGGTTGTTGAAACTGTCCTTCCCTTGGCGGACGCCCGGCGTGCCCATGAATTGAGCGAGACCGGACATGCGCGCGGCAAGATCGTTTTGAAAGTCGCGTGATGTGGAATTTTCACCCAAAACAAACAAGAAAAAGGAAAAAATAATATGAAAACAGCAACCATCATCTCCCGTGTTCTGCTCGGACTGATCTTCGTCACGTTCGGCTTAAACATGTTTCTGCACTTCATTCCGATGCCGCCGCCACCGGAAGGCCCGGCGCGTGAATTTATGACGGCTCTGTTCATGAGCCATTACGTCTACGTGGTGGGCGCGCTGCAAGTCGTGGGCGGCCTCATCCTGCTAAGCGGGCGCTATGTGCCGCTGGGTCTAACGCTGCTGGGACCTGTCATTGTGAATATCGATTGCTTCCACGTCCTGATGGCACCGGCGGGATTGCCGATGGCGCTTGTGGTTTCGTTACTTGCCCTGTTCCTGCTCTGGCGCCATCGCGGACATTTCGCCGGGCTCGTGAAAGACGGCGGTCCGGCACCCTCGCAATTGCCCCGCCAAACAATTGCGACGGGAAACGCAACCGTTAAGTCCTGATTCACTATTCGGAAAGGACCTTTTGGAACTCGAAGCAAGAGACTTCAATGATTAAACAACTGTTTACTTAACAACATCAAAATTATGAATAGCAGGAACAATGAGAAGAAACTAATCGCCGTGATTGGCGCAACGGGGCAGCAGGGAGGCGGAGTCGTCCGCGCTCTGCAAGCCAGCGGACAATTCAACGTGCGCGCTCTAAGCCGCAGCCCAAGCAAGCATCGCGAACTCGCCGACGAAGTCGTCGAAGCCGATTTAAACCGACCGGAAACCCTTAAAGCTGCATTCGAAGGCGCGCATGGCGTCTTTCTGGTCACTAATTTTCGAGAAACAGGCGCGGACGAGCTTAAGCAGGCAACAGCGGCGGTGCACGCTGCCAGGAATGCCGGTGTCAAACATTTCATTTGGTCCACACTGCCTGATGTGGAAGCCATCAGCGGCGGCAAGTTCCACGTTCCCCACTTTACCGGCAAGGCCAGGATGGATTCAATCGTCAAGGCGGCGGGATTTGCGTCCCACACGTTTGTCATCGCGCCTTTCTATTTCCAGAACCTGACGGGCGCTTTTGGGCCGCAAAAACTACCAGACGGCTCGTTCGGCTGGGCTGTCCCTCTGGCTCCTGACGTGCGTTGCATTCACATGGGCGACGTCAGCGAACTTGGCATTATCGTGACCGGAGCCTTCCTGCACGCGGATAAGGTTGGCCATGGCGAGTATCTGCCCCTCGTCGGTGATTTCTTGAGCTTCAACGAAATCATTGAAACGCTAAATCAACAGGGGCATAAATTGTCAGTCAAACAAGTCCCAACGGAGCTTTTCGCCACTTTCTTTCCTGGCGCCGCCGAGATTGCGGAGATGTTCAGTTACTTCCAAGCCCATACCTATTTGGGCTCGGATTCGTCTGACCGAATTGCGCTCGCTAACAAAATAGCCAGCAGGCAACCGACAAAGTTTTCGACTTGGGCCCGACTGAATCTCCCGGTCCAAAACCCTTGAATGCAACCCTTCACTCAATGCGAATCGAAATTGTGAAAACGCTTCTAAAATCAACGGACGAGGTGGACTGATACTCGACTCAGATGAGAGCAGTTCCAGCGCGGGAAACCTAGCTTTCAACTATGGTTGACAACTGCAGGACAGAAACGCTTTGGGAAGTGGTCAGGGCAAAATTTTTATTGCACTCTGGACAAAAACCTCAGTTTTAGCCGTATGAAAAATAGTTGATGGTTGAGAGTTGAGAGACAAAGCCCTCAAAAGGGAACGTCGTCATCGTGCGGCGGTTCGGAATCGCCAGCTTCCGCCGCCGGAGCGGAGGAGGCGGCAGCCGGACGCGGCGCACGCGGAGCCGCCGGGGCACCACCTTCGCCGGCACCGGGCGCGCTGCCGAGAAATTGAACGGTTTCCGCGACCACGCCGAGCTTGCTCTTCTTCTGGCCGGTCTGCTTGTCATCCCACTGGTCAAGCCGCAGACGGCCTTCGATCAAAATCGGACGCCCTTTGCGCATGTATTGACCGACGTTTTCCGCTGTGCGGCCGAAAACATCCACGTCAACAAAAGTGACTTCTTCCTTTTTCTCGCCCGCTTCATTCGTCCAGACGCGGTTGACCGCCAGGCCGATTTTGGCGATGGCGGTGCCCTTGGGGGTGTAGCGCAATTCGGGATCGCGCGTCAGGTTCCCGACCAAGATGACTTTGTTGAAACTGGCCATGACAGAAATTTCCTCTTACTTCGCCGGCTTCAGTTCCGGCGATTCGGTGAACAGCACGCGAAACACTTCCTCGTTCAAACTGAACTTGGATTGCAGCGCGGCGATGATCGTCGGCGTGCCGGCGAAAATGATGTTCGCATAGAAACCGGCGGCGTGCTTCTTGTCCGCGATGCGGGCAAAAGCCTTCTTGTCCATTTTCTGCACGGTTTCCACCTTGCCGCCCGCCGTGGCGATGTCCGCAGAAATCTTGTCGAGCGCGTCTTTGACGCTCTCTTCTTTGCCCGCTGTGTTCAAGATGAACAGACCTTCGTATCGTTTCACTATTTTTTCTTTTCGTTCGTGGAGTCAACGACTCCGTTAAACTGGTTCATTGCCTTTTCAATCCCGCCGTCCAGCCAGCACTCGACCTGGTCGGACGCCCGGACCAAAACTTTTTCCAACACCGCATTCTCATCCGGTTCAAACCGGCCGAGAACAAAATTCGTAATCTCCCGCGCGCCGTCTTTGCGGCCGATCCCGATCCGCAGCCGGGCAAACTCGCGCGAAGCCACATGTTGCTCGATGGACTCCAGTCCATGATGCCCGCCGCTGCTGCCACTGGCGCGCAACCGGATTTCGCCGAAGGGCAGATCCGCGTCGTCCACCAACACCAACACCTGCTTCAGCGGCAGCTGATAAAATTTCGTCAGCGCCCCGACCGTCTCGCCGCTCAGATTCATGAACGTCTGCGGCTGGCAGAGCAAAATGCGCCTGCCACCGCGATCGGCCCTGGCCATGCGCGCTGCGAACTTCCGTTCGTTCGTCCAATCAGTCTTCCACTTTGCCGCCAGTTTTTCAACCAGCAGAAACCCGGCGTTGTGACGCGTCTTCGCGTATTCCGCGCCCGGATTTCCCAAACCCACGATGAGATGCACTGACTCCATGCGTGGGAAAGGCGACCCCGCATGGCGGGACCGCAAAAATTATTTCTTCTTCTCGGCTGCCTTGGCGTCGGGCTTGGCCTCGGCCTTCTTGTCCCCGGCAGCAGCTTTCGCGTCGCCCTTGGCGGCCGGTGCGGCACCTTCTTCGTCTTTCTTTTCCTTGGTCATCTCCACATCTCCTGCAGCCGGAGCGGCGGCGGCGGCCACCACTTCTTCTTCGGCGCGCGGGGCGGAGACAGCGACGACGGTGATGTGCTTGTCACCCAAAATTTCAACGCCTTGGGGCGCCTTGATGTCGCCAAGGTGAATCGACTTGCCGATTTCCAGAGCGGTCACGTCCAGAATGATCTGTTCCGGCAAATCTTTCGGCAGGGAACGGACTTTGAGCTTGAACAAAATATGTTCCAGCGTGCCGCCGCCGGTTTTCACGCCCACGGCTTCGCCGGTCGTTTCCACCGGCACCTGCACGGTGACTTTTTCATCTTCGGCGACTTCATGAAAGTCCACGTGGAGCACCTTGCCATCGAGCGGGTGATGCTGGATCTCCTGCACCAGCGCCAGGCGCTTGGAGCGGGCGTCATTGTCCACCGACAGATCCACGAGCAGGTTTTCCGACGCGGCGTGGTTCAACAGGTCGGCAAATTCCTTGGAATTGACTTCCAGGTTCTGCGGCTTGGCCTGACGGCCGTAAATGGTGGCGGGCACACGGCCGGACGCGCGGAGTTTTTTGACTTCGGCGCGCTGCACCTGCGAACGCGGATAGGCTTTCAATGCGACTGTTTTCATGTTTCTTAAATTTTGTTTTGGCCGGCGCTTAACTGGTGCGCCCGCCTTTGAATTCAAAGAGTGAGGTCACCGACGAATTACTGTTGATCCGTTTGATGGCTTCACCCAAAAGCCCCGCAACCGACAACGTTGTTATCTTCACACCGTCAATAGCAGGGCGTTGGACTGTATCAGTAGTTATCAATTCGTCAATCACCGATTTGCGTAATCTTTCGATGCCCGTGTCGTTCAAAATCGCGTGGGAAACGCAGGCGATGATCTTTTGGGCCCCCTTCTCCTTCAGCAACGCCGCCGCCGCCGTCAACGTGCCCGCCGTCTCGGTCAAATCATCCACCAGCAGCACATTCCGGCCTTCGATATCGCCAATGACCGCCATGGATTCCACTTCCGTCGCACTTTTGCGGCGTTTGGCGACGATGGCCAGTTCCGCTTCGAGGGTCTGCGAATAGGCATGCGCCATCTTAATCCCGCCGGCATCCGGGCTGACCACCACCAGATTCGTCAGGTTTTTCTGCTTTAAATAGTCATACATCACCGGTGCCGCATAGAGATGATCCACGGGAATGTCAAAGAAGCCCTGGATCTGCTGGGCGTGCAGATCCACCGCCAGAATCCGGTTCGCGCCCGACGCGACGAGCAGGTTCGCCACGAGCTTGGCGGTGATCGGCACGCGCGGCTGGTCTTTGCGATCCTGCCGGGCATAGCCGTAGAACGGCAGCACCGCGGTGATGCGCGCCGCGCTCGCCCGCCGCAACGCATCCATCATGATGAACAGTTCCATGAGATGATGATTCGTCGGCGGCGACGTCGGCTGGACAATGAAGACTTCCTCACCACGCACGTTCTCCTCAATTTTGACAAACGTCTCGCCGTCGGGAAACGGTTTGATGGTGCATTTGCCCAGTTCCACGCCGATGGATTTGCAGATCGCCTGGGCCAGGGGTTGATTCGCGGTGCCGCTAAAAATTTTCACGATGACAGGTTCGGGTTAAAACAGAAAAACCGCCGCAGACGGCGGATAAAATTGCAAGCGTGACTCTAACAATCGGTAAAAATGGCGCAAGTTGAATCTCCGTTCCACGAGGAAAAAAAAGCCGGCGGATGCGGCAATTACACACGGTTTAATTTATCGCCACACCCGCCAAGCGCCCAGTTCTCATTGGGCAAGGCCAACCTAGCCCACCGGGCGGATGAGGCAAGCGTTTTTTGAGAATATTTTGAGAGTTCATTAAGGCTGCATTTTTTCCGGTTCCAGTTACATTCCCGCCCGGACAATCCGAACCATCATCTATGCCGACGAACCGCTGGATACCCTGCCTTGCCATCCTGTTGCCTGGCTTGTTGTTTTCTGCCATCGCACAGGCGATGGCCGCCGCAACGGATCCATCCAGTTCGCCGTTCATCATCAATTCATGGAGCAATGAAGAGGGATTGCCGCAAAGCTCCGTCATCTCGGTGATTCAGACCAGGGATGGCTATCTCTGGCTCGGGACGCTCAACGGTTTGGTGCGCTTCGATGGAAATCGTTTTGTCACGTTCGATGAAAACAACACGCCCGGCCTGGGCAGCGACCGGATCGTTTATCTGTTCGAGGACAGCCACACCAATCTCTGGGTCGGGACGGACACGGCGGTGGTGGCGCTGGTCCACGATGGCACGATCAAAGATTTTACCATCGGGCATGGCGGACACGAAGGCCGCCTGGTCTCCGCCGGCGAAGATTCGACTGGCGCGGTCTGGCTTTATTCCGCCGACGCCAGTCTGGGCCGTTACGAAAATGGCAAAATGGACGTGCTGGATCTGCACATCCCCGTGCCGGCGGTTGCACGGATGATCGCCGTCGAAAAATCCGGCCCGGTCTGGATCAGTGAATATGAACCGGGCCAGAACACCTGGCTGACCGCTTTTAGTCCGGCCAATTTCCATCCCCCCGCACTGGCGATCGATCAAAGCAAAAGCATGCTCGCGCGTCAGCTGGATTTTGTCCTGGCCAGCCAGCGTGGTGGAACGTGGCGTTTGGTGGACGGACAGGTTCAGAAATGGAATGGCACCGCACTCGAGAAAAATCTTGGGCCGTATCCCTGGGGCGGCTCACCCGTCACCTCGGCCTGCGAAGACCAGAGTGGCGACTTGATTGTCGGCACGCTCAAGGCGGGCGTTTTCTGGTATGCCGCCGACGGCAGTTACCGGCAGATTTCCAAGGCCGAAGGATTGTCTTCCGACTTTGTGCTTTCGCTGTGCATGGATCGCGGGGGAAATCTCTGGGTCGGAACGGATGGCGATGGCTTGAATCGCGTTAAAAGGAAAATCTTCAACGTGCCGGCGGAACTCCGCCCGTTGACCGCACAATCCATTTCCGCCGACGATCACAACGGATTGTGGACGGCCTTCAACGCAGCCGGCGTCTCTTTGTTGCTCACCAACTCCGTGGAGAATTTCGGCATTGGGCGCGGTTCCAATGCCTGGACGGTGCTCGCGGATCGGCAGCAGCAAATCTGGGTCGGCACGCGCGACGAAGGATTGTTTCATTTTCAAACCAACTTCTTGAATCATTTTGAACCGGCACCCGGCGCGCAAATTCTGGGCCCGTGGATTTATGCGCTCTTCCAGGATCACCTCGGCCAGCTCTGGGCCGGCACGCAAAACGGTCTTGCCTGCTGGGATGGCCGGGACTGGAAGCCGTTCACGACCCGCGACGGACTTTCGGAAAAAAACATCCGCGCCATCGCCGAAGATGCGCAGGGAAATCTATGGATCGGCACCGAGAAATCGGGTTTGAATTTTTTCAAGGACGGAAAATTCACCGCGGTTCAAAAATCGGCCGACGGATTGCCCGGCAATGACATTTCCTGCCTCTTTCTCGACAAAGAGAACGCCCTGTGGGTTGGCACCTCCGGCCATGGTCTGGCCCGGTTTCAGGACGGAAAATGGAAACGCTTTTCCACGGAAAACGGACTCGTCAGCAACAGCATCGGCTATATCATCGAGGATGATGACGGTTACCTGTGGCTGGGTTCCAACGCGGGATTGATGCGGATTCTGAAAAAATCGCTGGATGATTTTGCCAGCGGCGCGACGAACATCATTTCCTGCCGCACCTTCGGCAAGGCCGACGGCCTGCCGACACGCGAATGTTCCATCGGCTCGCAGCCCGCCGCGTGCCGCACCGGCGACGGCCGGCTATGGTTCCCCACCACCAAAGGCATCGTGTCCGTAAATCCCGCCGAACTGAAACGCAACCTCCAGCCGCCGACCGTCCTGATCGAATCCGTCGTGGTGGACGGCCGCGAACAAAAAACCAATGCGCTCAGCTCGTCATGGCGGCAGTCGGTGGTGGTTCCGCCCGGCGGCGAGCAGCTGGATATTCATTACACGGGGTTGAATTTTTCCGCGCCGGACAAGGTGCGCTTCAAATATCAACTCGAAGGCCACGAGGCGGCGTGGACGGATGCCGGCAACGGGCGCATCGCGCGCTACCCGAGCCTGCCGCCGGGACAATACCGTTTCCACGTCGTCGCCTACAATGAAGACGGCGTGGCTGACGAAGCCGGCAGCGTGCTGAAGATCACTGTGCAGCCGCAATTCTGGCAGACCTGGTGGTTCCGCACCTTGGGCATTTTGGTCCTGATCGGCATCGTCGGGGCCATGGCGCGTTATGTTTCAACGCAGAAATTGAAACGGGAGTTGCAGGCGCACAAGGAGCAGGAGGCATTGGAAAAGGAACGCGCCCGCATCGCCCGCGACCTGCATGACCAGCTCGGCGCAAACCTGACCCAGGTCGCCCTGCTCGGTGAAATGGCGGCGGACGACAAACATCTGCCCGATGAAATCGAAGCCCATGCGCAGCAGATTTCCCAAACCGCCCGCATCACCACCCACGCGCTCGACGAAATTGTCTGGGCGATCAACCCTTCCAACGACACGCTGGAAGGCCTCGCCAATTACGCCTGCAAATATGCGCAGGAATATCTCGCGCTCGCCGGATTGCGTTATCGCGCCGACGTGCCGGCGCATCTGCCCGCGACGGCCATTCCGCCGGATGTGCGCCACAATGTTTTTCTCGCCTTCAAGGAATCCGTCAATAACGTGGTCAAGCACGCCCAGGCGTCCGAAGCCTGGATCCGGCTGCGGCTGTCGCCCGGTGGTTTTGTCTTGGAAATCGAAGACAACGGACGCGGCCTGGGCAGTTCCCCTGCCCCGCAAAACCGGAACGGCCTGCGCAACATGAAAAAACGGATGGAAGATATCGGCGGAGAGTTTACCATCGTCCCCGGCGCCAAGGGCGGAACCCTCGTGCGCCTCAACGTTCCGCTGAAGACCATTTAAAATTATGCCCATCTCCGTATCCATCGTCGAAGACAACGACCAGTTGCGCACCACGCTCGCCCGCGTGCTGAACCGTGCCGACGGTTTCAGTTGTGTCAGCCAATACGCCAACGCCGAGGATGCCGTGAAGGATTTGCCGCAGGTGAAGCCCGACGTTGTGCTGATGGACATCAATCTGCCCGGCATGAATGGCGTGGAATGCGTGCGGCAGTTGAAGCAACTCCTGCCGCAAACGCAGGTCATGATGCTCACGGTTTATGAGGACACGGAAAACATCTTCAGCGCGCTGACGGCGGGCGCGAACGGCTACATGCTCAAGCGCACGCCCAGCAAGGAATTGCTCGAGGCCATCACCGAAGTGCATCGTGGCGGTTCACCCATGACCATGCACATCGCGCGCAAAGTCGTGCAATCCCTCCAGCAGACGGCGGGGACGGCGAACCCCACGGAAAACCTCTCCGAGCGCGAACAGCAGGTGCTCGACCACTTGAGCCACGGCCTGATGTATAAGGAAATCGCGGAGAAGCTCGGCATCAGCTACGAAACCGTCCATACCTATATCCGCCGCATCTACGAAAAACTCCAGGTCCGCACCCGCACCGAAGCCGTCGCCAAATTTTTACGGCGGTGAAATCAGGATTTTCTGGCGTATTCCCGGATTTTGCCCCTGTAACCATTACTGGTGACTCGCGGGAGAGATGAACCCTGATATCCTGCTCTCGTCGTTGATGCAGAAATGCAGTTTTCCGTGTGTGTTGTTCGGTGTATGTCTGCGGCACCGCGTCCGACAAAAGCAATTTAGCCAAGCGCGTAGTTCTCATTGGGAGGCCGGAGTAGTGTCCGGCCTCTCTTTTTTTCTGCCCCGCAATCCGCTTTGACTGAGAGGCAAGTTCGCTGAAGACCTTCCAATCCCTGACGAGAATTATTTGATTTCGATCCCCACCGGGCAATGATCACTACCCAGGATTTTCGGGCGGATGAACGCCTGTTTGAGCTGCGGACGCAGCGCCTGGGAGATGAGAAAATAATCGATGCGCCAGCCGACATTCCGCGAACGCGCGCCGGCCAGCGGGCTCCACCAGCTGTAATGTCCCCCGCCCTTCTCGAATTCCCGGAAGGTGTCCACAAACCCGGCGTCCACGAACGCGGTGAAACCGTTGCGCTCCTCGATGGTGAATCCGTGATTGTGAACATTCGCCTTGGGGTTCGCCAGATCAATCTCCGTGTGCGCCACGTTCAGGTCGCCGCAGCAGATCACGGGCTTTTTCTTTTCCAGCTGTTTCAGGTAGGCGAGAAAATCCCTGTCCCAAACCTGGCGATACGGCAGCCGTTCCAGTTCGCGTTTGGAATTCGGTGTATAAACATTCACGAGAAAAAAACCGTCATATTCGGCGGTGAGCACACGACCTTCCCGGTCATGTTCGCTGATATCAATGTGGGGATGGACCTTGAGCGGCCGGGTCTTGGTGAAGATCGCCGTGCCCGAGTAGCCCTTTTTTTCGGCGGAGTTCCAGAAAGTGGTGTAGCTCGCCGGCCAGAGTTGTTCCACCTGGTCGGGCGTGCATTTCGTTTCCTGCAGGCAAAGTACGTCGGGCTTTTCCGCCGCGAGATATTCCAGAAAGTTTTTCTTCAGGACGGCGCGCAGGCCGTTGACGTTCCAGGAGATCAGTTTCACGGCGGCAAGATTATTGAAAAATGGATGCCATGCAAAGCCGCAGTTCGTCTTTGTGCCATGCCTCTGAATAAACCCGGCAGGTCGGGCATCTAATATCCATATGAAAACAACGATATTGACCCTGGCGATTTTGCTCTCACTGGTCCGGCTGACGCCCGCGCAGACCAACGACACCAGCCAGGCCGATGCAAAGCCATTGCCGACGATCGACTTTGTGCTGCAGCAGGTTGTCGCGCGCGCCGTGGACAAGGAGGACCAGAACGACAATTGGTTCGAGATGAACTATCAATACACCCGCACCCGGACATGGGAATACCGCAATCGCAGCGGTGAATTGAACAGTCGCGAGGCAAAGAGCAGCGTGGAAAACAAGCCCCTGCGTATCGCTGCCAGGGCCGACCGGCTTGACACGTTGAAAAAGCCTGTCGCACCGCCGGTCGTCAAGGATGAGCCGGTGTCAGAAACCCACTCCAACATCCGGGGCAATGCGCTAAAGGTTAAAGATTATTCCATCCCGAACCTGGCAAAACGGTTTCAGTTCACGCTCGTCGGCCGGGAAATGCTGAATGGCCGGCCAACGCTCGTGGCGGATTTCAAGCCCGCCAGCGGCCATCTGCCCGACAACAGCTTCGCGGACCGGTTCATCAACAAGGCGGCCGGGCGCGTGTGGATTGACGAGGAGGATTACGCCATCGCACAGGCTGCGGTGCACCTCACCCAGCAGGTCAACATTGTCGGCGGCCTGGCCGGTGCGGTATGGAAGTTCACCTACGACTTCACCCGGGTGCGGACCCCGGAGGGCTACTGGTTTGCGCGGAGCCTGGACTGGCATCTCGAAGGCCGCGAAGTCGTGTTCAACCGCATTGTTGATTACCACGAACGGAAACTCGACGAGCAGAAAATCGTTACCGTGGCGACGGCCCATTGACGTTTTGGAATTCCGTTGCACGACCCCTGAACCGCACGGCTGATAGCGACGCCAATCCAGGTTTAAAAAAAACGGAAGGAAGGAACGAGGGATTTTGGAAACTTCAAAGGTATGTTTAGCGCGGTGATTCAAGCTTCTCGATTCCGAACGTGCTCCAATCAATCCTCACCGGCTGGTCACCACGCAGCCACTCACGAAACGGGTCATCGGCATCGCGGTCGCGCGTTTCGACAACAAACCCCAAGCGTAGCTGTCCGGATTCAGCCTTCGCAATTTCAGGTTTGGAATTTGTTGGGTAATCCGCCAATCCAACCGAAAGCTAATCACCGCGGCATCAAAAGCAAGACGCGATTTATGATTTCCCCAATTGACCATCTGCCCGGTTTTACAACGCGTTGACGGTGACGCTGCGAACGGCTACCTTGCTGTCAGTTAAAAATGATTGCCAATCTCGCCAGCCAACCAACGTCCGCGCCAACTTTCCGCACCGGCGATGAACGCCTCGTCAAACTGACGTCCAGTGCGGCGAACAAAGTTTCCACGCTGCTCACCAGGCAAGGACGGCCCGCAGGCGTGTTGCGGGTGGCGGTTGTCGGCGGCGGCTGCTCCGGCCTGCAATACAAGATGGATCTGCAGGACGGCCCGGCCAGCCGCGACATCCTGGTTGAAAGCGGCGGCGTGCGCGTGGTGGTGGATCCCAAGAGCGCGCTTTACGTCACGGGCAGCGAACTGGATTACATCGAGGCGTTGCAGGACGGCGGCTTCAAGGTGAAAAATCCGAACGCGGCCACGAGCTGTTCCTGCGGCGAGAGCTTCAGCGCCTGAAATGGGAAACATCGAACATTCAACCTTCAACGCCGAACATCGAAAGTCACGCGCATTGCCGCCATGGGATGTGGGAAGTTGACTGTTCAACGTTGAATGTTTCTTCTCCCTAATGAATGACAACTTTGCCCTGCTCAACGAACCGCGCCGTCCCTGGCTCGATGCGGATTTGCTCAAGCAGAAATTTCTTGGGCTGGCTTCAGCGGCGCATCCCGATCGAACCCACAACGCCAGCGAATCGGACAAAGCTCATGTCACATATCGTTACGCCCAGTTAAATGCGGCCTACAATTGTCTGGCCGATGCCAAACTGCGCCTGCTCCACCTGCTCGAACTGGAACTCGGCGCAAAGCCCAAGGACATCCAGCAGATCCCAACCGCGCTCGCCGATTTGTTTGCCGAAGTGGCGAACAGTTGCCGGAATACGGACGGCTTTCTCGCGGAGAAGAACAAGGTGACTTCGCCGTTGCTGCAAGTCCAGTTGTTTGAGCGCGGACAGGATTGGGTCGAGAAGCTGAATGGTCTGCAAAGAAAACTGAACGACCTGCGCGAGAACCTGACGGCTGAATTGAAATCGCTGGATGCACAATGGATTTCAGCGGATGCCGCTGCGCGCCGGGACATTCTGCCGAAGCTGGAGGAGCTTTACCGGCTGTTCGGCTACTTCAACCGCTGGAACAGCCAGATTCAGGAACGCGTGGTGCAGCTTTCGTTTTAATTTTTTGCACAAGCGCCACCAGCGCGGATGAGAATAGCCCGCCGTTTCAACGGCGGGTTTGTGCACCAAAAAAACAAGCCCTGGAGGGGCGAAAGATTCGGCCGCCTCTCCGGGGCTTGGCAATTTACCCAACGCGTCCCGCCGTTGAAACAGCGGGCTATTATCAGTCGCCACTCCGTCGCTTTATTCCGCCTGAAACACGATCACGCTCAACGGCGGCAGATTAAATTCTGCCGAGTGCTGCTGGCTGTGAATCGCGTAATTGTCGGCCGTGACGCCGCCGTAATTGCCCTGATTGCTCCCGCCGTAAATCTCCGCATCGCTGTTCAGCACCTCGCGCCACTTGCCGCCACGCGGCAGGCCGATGCGATAATTCGGACGCGGTACCGGCGTCAGATTCAGGATTACCACAAGTTGATTGGCGCCATCGTGGGTCTGGCGCAAAAATGACAGCACGCTGTTCTCACGGTCGTTGCAGTCAATCCAGTTGAAACCCGCGTGGTCGTAGTCCGCCTGCCAGAGCCCCGGGGCTGCGGCGTAAAGTTTGTTCAGATCCGCGACGAAGTTTTGCAGGCCGCGATGGAACGGGCCGGCATCCAGCAGCCACCAGTCGAGCTGCGCGTTTTCATTCCACTCGGCGCGCTGGCCGATTTCGCCGCCCATGAACATGAGTTTTTTGCCGGGAAACAGCCACTGATACCCGATCAGGCAGCGGAGGTTCGCGAATTTCTGCCAGTCGTCGCCGGGCATCCGGCCGATCATCGAGCCTTTGCCATGGACGACTTCATCGTGCGAGAGCGGCAGCACAAAATTTTCGTTGTGATGATAGAGCATCGCGAACGTGAGGTCGTTCTGGTGGTATTTGCGGTGCACCGGTTCGTGCATGAAATAACCGAGCGTGTCGTGCATCCAGCCCATGTTCCACTTGAAGGAGAAACCGAGGCCGCCGATGTAGGGCGGGCGCGTCACCTGCGGCCACGCGGTGGATTCCTCGGCGATGGTCATCACGCCGGGAAATTCCGTGTGCGTGACGTGGTTGAACTGTTTTAAAAATTCAATGGCTTCCAAATTTTCGCGGCCGCCGTATTGATTGGGGATCCATTCCCCTGCCTTGCGCGAATAGTCGAGATACAACATCGAGGCGACCGCGTCCACGCGCAGGCCGTCAATGTGGAAGCGTTCGCACCAGAACAGCGCGTTGGCGACCAGAAAATTCACGACCTCGTGCCGGCCAAAATTAAAAATCAGCGTCCCCCAATCCTGATGCGCGCCCTTGCGCGGATCTTCATGCTCATAGAGCGCCGTGCCGTCAAACTTCGCGAGCGCCCAGGTATCGCGCGGGAAATGCGCCGGCACCCAGTCCACGATGACGCCGATGCCGGCCTCGTGCAGTGCGTTGACGAGAAATTGAAAATCCTCCGGTGTGCCGAAACGGCTGGTCGGCGCAAAAAAGCCGGTGACTTGATAACCCCATGACGGATAGAAGGCGTGTTCCGCCACGGGCATGAATTCGACGTGCGTGAAGCCCATGCGTGTGAGGTAAAGCACCAGCGGCTCGGCCAGTTCGCGGTAGCTCCACGATTCGTTGGCGGATTTTTTGCGCCACGAGCCGACATGGACTTCATAGACGCTCATCGGCGAACGGAGCGGGTCCCGCTCGCGACGTTTCTTCAGCCACGCATCGTCACTCCACTTGAATTTTTTGGTGTCCCAGACGATCGCGGCCTGCTTGGGGGCGACCTCAAAGAAAAATCCGAACGGGTCGGTGTTCAGCTTGATGTGGCCGTGCGCGTCGCGGATCTCAAATTTATAGTGCGCGCCCACCCCGACGCCGGGAATGAAAATTTCCCACACGCCGGATGCACCCAGCAGGCGCATGGCATGGAAACGCCCGTCCCAATTGTTGAAATCCCCGACAATGCTGATGCGCTGCGCGTTGGGCGCCCAGACCGCAAAACTCGTCCCGTAAATGCCGTCAATCGTGCGCAGTTGCGCGCCGAGCTTGTCGTAAATTCTCCGCTCGTCACCCTTGCCGAAGAGAAACAGATCGGCCTCGCCCAGCGTCGGCAGGAAGGAATAGGCGTCGCGCGTGCGGCGGGTTTTATTTTGTTGATCCGTGATGACGAGGTCGTAGGCGTAAACAGAACTGGCCAGCTTGGTGAGGCCTTCAAAAATATCCGTGTTGGGAATGCGTTCCAGGGTGAACTTGGGCTTGTCCTTTTCATGCACAGGCTGGATCTCGACCTTGGCGGCGTCCGGCAGCAGCGCCCGGACAACGACGCCGGATTTGTCGCCGAGCGGGTGCATCCCAAGAAGTGTATGCGGCGATTGATGTTTCAGGTCAACGAGACTCCGGAGTTCGTCTTTGGTGAGTAACATAACGCTTGAGGTTTATCAGAGTTTTTTCCCCAAGGCACGTTAAAGCAATGCCAAAGCGAAATATTTTTAAGCTGCTGTGGGGGAATGACCGTGCTTCGGTTTGAACAAAAGAATTGAGACCTCTGCCAAACGCGTGGCGGCGATGCCCTCGTCGCCGGGAACCATGTGTCTTTTTAACAATTTCCATCCATTGCACAAGCGACGCGGCGTAGGTTCTGCCCTTTTGCAGAGGTCTCGAATTATACTGAAGCGAAATAAACGGGCGGGATTCGAGGGCTGCGAATGCTCAAACAAGTGAACCCAAGTTTGGCCGAACACGGTAAAAGTATGGCCGCTTCCTCAAAACCAACACCGGCTAAGAGAATGAAGAACCAGCAGAACAAAATCAGGAGGAAGAAAAAAACGAAGGACTGAGCAGGGAACGACTAAACTGGCAAATGTCCTAAATTCATACACTCGACCGTGTTTTTTGGGACACGCCGAGATAGGCGATTGGCCAGCTGTGGAAGGTAGCTTACCAAACCGGCGGCCACTTCACTTCCTTTTTGGCCGGCTCATCGCCGAAGTGAAACCCCGTTTCATCCTGATAGGCAGTGGGGATTTCCATCGTCTTACGGAGTTTAGCGATGACGTCATGGAGGTGCAGCCCAAACAGACCCGTGTGGGACCAAGGTTTTGGCATCGTGATGGCATGTTGCTTGTTCATCATGCCACTTAACAAGCAGTAGTGATGCCAACTTAGCGACCCACCTGCCATTCCCGAAAAACCTGCCATAAAAAAGAAAAGAGGCCGGACACTACTCCGGCCTCTTTCAAGAACAACACTTAAATTTTGATTGATGACCACCGCCATCAACATAATCAGAGTATACCAATTGCCGTCTCCAGCCAGTCACCAGTTCTGGTTACACGCGTCAGCGGGATGGTCTATTTGGCCAATTTGAAATTTAGAAGGAAGTGAAAATCATTCTTGATTCTGCCCCGATCCACAAATCTGTCCGGTGATGAAACCAGGAGTAGAGGTGAGGAACCCCGTTGAACCTAAAATCCGCAACAGGGATGAACCACGAAATACACGAAAACAAAGGATAAAATGCCTGTTTTGTCTCCATTCCAACCTTCACCCTCCGGGTGAAATAGAGCGGTCCGGCAATGCCTTGTCTCTTTTGCCTCTTTTGTGTGTTTCGTGGTTTCTACTGCTGTATCCAGGTTTATACCACGGCAACGGCGCGAATCCGCCGCCTTTTCGGCGACCCCATCCTGGATTTAGAGCCGCTCCAGAATTTTTTCAATCTGGCATTGCTGGACTTTGAGCAGTCCTTCGGTCCAGATCACAAATTGTGACCGGGCGATTTTCTGGTCGCCCGGCAGTTGCGCCGCGATGCGATGCCGGATCTGTTCCCCGTCCCAGCCGCGTGCCACCAGCCGTTCCTGTTGAGCAGCGGACGAACAGGCCACACAGACGACCTTGTCGAAGTGTGATTCCGCGTGGGTTTCAAACAACAGAGGAATCACGACCACAGCCAGATGGTGACCGGCTTTGCGCCAGACTTCAATTTGAGCGAGCCATGCCTGAGAGATGCGCGGATGGAGGATCGCCTCCAGTTTCTGGCGGGCGGCGGCATCGGTGAAAACGACCTTGGCCAGTTCGTCGCGGCGCAACCGGCCGTCCGGCGCAACGATGTCCTTGCCGAAGAGGTTTTGGATTTCAGCGAGGGCGGGTTCGCCGGGCTGCACCAGCTGCCGGGCCAGATCATCGGTATCCACCACCGGCACGCCGCGAGCCGACAGGGTGTCCGCCGCGGTGGACTTACCCATGCCCACGCCGCCAGTCAACCCCCAGACTTTCATCGGGTGAAATCCCGCGTTTAGGGCGCGGCGGTGACGGCGCGGTAGAAGCGGTAGGGATAGCTACCCGCACTCGGATCGGTGAACAGGAACGGCGGCGTGTTGGTGACAATGGAAATCCAGATGGGCGACACCAGGTTGGTGGCCCCCTGAATGATGGTCGGCACAGGTGCACCCGTGACAGCCATGCTGAAGGTGCCGCCGCCACTGACGGAGCCGCCGGAAAGCGAAGGCGGCAGGATTGTCGCAACATTGACATAAACCGAGCGGGAATTGTCAGTGGGATTCGGGTCGGGAGTGGTGGCATTGACAATAGCAGAGTTGAGCATTAAGCCGGGAGAAATCGGCTGCACCGTCAGCGTCAGTTGCGCACCGGCACCACTGGTTAACGTTCCAATATTCCAATTCAATCCATTTACAGAACCCTGCGAAACAGTGGTTGAAATCAACGTGACGCCGGATGACAAGGTATCGGTCACAATCGAGTTACTGGAAGTCGAAGGTCCATAGTTGGTGACCCCGATGGTATAAACCACCGTGCCGCCTTCCACCGTGTTGGTGGTTGAAACCGCCATCGACAGCGCCGAATTGGCGGAATATCCAACCGGATTGGCCGTGGTGAGGTTTAGCACCCAGCCGTTGGAAACACTGCCCGAATCCGGCTGCCGGTCGTCCTGAATGAAGAGATACCATGAACCATTCGGATTGCCGCCGTTCAAGGTGCTCAAAGTGGAACCATAAGGTGCCGGTGGCGGGGAAAGATGCGTGACGGTATTGGTGACCCCAACGCCGGTGAGGGCGTTGATAAAATTGGTTCCATTAGGAGTTCCCAAACCGGTCGCCAAATCATAACCGGGCACCGCGAAGAAATTGGTAGGACTACCGGACCAAGTATTGTTACCCACAGTTGTGTCATGAAAACTGTTCGCGTAACTGGTCGTCTGGGCCAACGCGTAGACAGCCGGGGCAAGAAAACCTACGGGCGGCTTTCCGTTGGCAACCGCCTGTTGATTAACCAACGCCATGAAGCCGGCCCAAAGGGGGGAAGCGCAACTGGTGCCACCAAACAAGCCTTGGGAACCACCGTCAGAAACCACGAACACGTTATCGGCTGTGAGAGCAATATCCGGCACATTGCGGAATACAGTGGAACCATGATTATTGGTCATGCTGACGCTTTTCTGCCAGCTTGGAATAGGAACCGTGGTGCTGATGCCACCGCTACTGCCAAAATAACCAGCCGGATTCCAGCTATAGTTGCCGATAAAGCCCCAATTCCAAGCTACTTCTGACACATACGAAAGCCCCAAACCATTCATCGTCAGGGTCGTTCCGCCAACAATCGTGATATTTGGGCTTTCGCATGACCCGTATGGAATCGGGCCAACCCAAGCATCGCCGTCACCTGAAGCATTGAAAAAAGTTTGTCCCTGCAAAGCCATTTGCTGGTAGAGTTGCTGGCTTATCGCATCCGTAGAGTATCCCCATGAGGCACTAAATTGCTTAATTTCGCTGCGGGACACCATGCTGCTCAATATGTCATTGGGGTTTCCAAAGGGACCAGCTTCAAAAACCACTACTTTGGCAAGGCCCGGTGCCATGGCGATACACGCTTCAATATCCAGGCAAACCTCGCCGTTGTTTATACCCGGAAAACCATTAAATCCGTCCAACAAAACGTTCTCCAAAGGCACATTCGTGTATCCCGCAATACTCATATAGGTTGCTATGTCGCTGGCAAGATAGCCGTCGAATTGCAAAAGACCTACGATTTGTCCGGAACCATTCAAAGTGGATCCCGGCAAATAGGCATTTCTGAAATCTTTGCCGATGTAGCCCCCGCCCGGACTGGAGCCACTAGCCGGAGTGGCACCAGAAGCGGACATTCTCTTTGAAAGGGGCTGCGGCGGTTGATAGTTATTCATGCCTTGCACTGACAATATGGGCAACGCAGCATCCACCGCTGGATCCGTGTCGGGCGCAAAAAAAACACGGTTTTCCTTGGGATGCCTATAGGTTCGAAGCGTCGTATGAAATGCCTTCCCAATATCCGATGCTTTTCCGCGCACATCGAGCAACATCCGATTGCTATGAGAGTGAGTTACAGTCAGTCCATTCGCCTGTACGAATTCGGCCACCCTCGCGTAGTCTTGCTCACTGGGCCCAAACTGTTCCGTGAACTGCTCCGGGGTCAGGTAACGATGATAATTTGTGCTCGCCGGATCGTAAATCTGCTCCAGCAAATTCGTCAGCGCCTCGCCGTTCCGCAACGGCAGGCCGATGGCCAGATGCAACTCCGTTGCCGCCGGCAGGTCACCTTCGGCCTGCAGTTTTGAAACGACCGACGGCATGTTGCCATGCAGCTTCTTGACCGTGCCGGCATCCGCCGCGCGGCTGGAAACCACCGCGCCACCCGACAGGAGCAGGCCCAGTCCGACCGTCAACAAACTTCTCCCTGCTAAATCACTCATATTGCTGGTCAATTTCATAACGGTTAAGGAAAGGCGGGCACGGGCAAAAAGGCCGTGGGTTTATTGGTGCCTGAGTAAATCTGGGCGTTGTTCGGCAGTGAATTGCTCGCCGCATCATCGAACGTCAGGGTGGAATGGTTCAATGTGAACGTGCCACCGGCATGTCCCATGAACAAAACATCCTGCTGATTCGGCGCCACCAGCAACGCGTCAATGTCCCCGGGCGTCTTATGCGAGAGGTTCGTCAATGTGATGGAGGCCTTGATCAACGTGCCCCCGATGCCACCGACGTTGATAATCGAAGGATACGGCGACGCCATCGCATTGTCGTTGATGATGATCACGCCCGAGTTGGTAAACGAGGTCGTCCATGAACCCAAGCTGTAGGTGAAGACGGCCGTGCCCAGATTATTCGTCCCGCTCGTCCCGCCCTTCAACTGGAAGGTTGGCGCGATCAACTGGCTGTTGGTCCCATTCGCGGTGAACGAGAACGTCCGCGAAGTCGAAGGGCCGTCGAACGCCAGCGTGCCGTAATTCTGCGAGACCGGCGAAGGTGAAGTCACGCCGTTGGTGACCAGCAGGGTCGCACTCACATTGGAAATGTTGGTGCCGCCGCTGACGCGCAAGCCAAAGAGCAGCGTGACGTTTTCACCCGGATCAATGATGCCGTTATTGTTGGGATCCCCGCCCGGAGCAAACGCGGAACCCGCCGGCACCACCAGGCTGCCGCTCGTGTCATGGATGGTGAGCGTGGCGGCGTTGGGCGCGATCAGAATCGCATTGGTGGGGCTGGACAATTGCAGCAGAACCGTCTTGTCCGGCTGCACCGTGGTGTTGGCGATCACCGTCACCAGGAAGCTCTTGCTGAGCTGGCCATTGGTGAACACAAACGCGCCATTCGTCGCATAGTAATCCTGACCGTTCAGCGCCGTCCCGTTCGTGGCGCTGAAATTCACGCTCGCCACACTGTCGGTGTTGCCGGTGCGCAGCACATTGATGGTGGCCGCAATCCCGCTTCGCAACACCGTGTAGGTCGGGCTGGAGAAACTGAATCCGTTGTTGTTTTCCACGATCGTAACGGTCTGGACGCTGGGGGTCATCAGTTGTCCGGGCGCGGTTGGATTGGACAGGTTGACCGTGAAAGTGCGGTTGCCGTCCACGCTGCCGTT
The DNA here is from genome assembly GCA_035577265.1 of Verrucomicrobiia bacterium. GTDB lineage: Bacteria > Verrucomicrobiota > Verrucomicrobiia > Limisphaerales > UBA11358 > UBA11358. The sequence goes on from DATLVR010000098.1 coordinate 54,245, forward strand.
GTTGATGAGTGGCACCACAAAATAGTTGGTTCCAATGCCATTGGTGAACACCAGCTTGCCCGTCACTCCGATGTAATGAACCCCCGCCAACGCCGTGCCGTTGGTGGTGGAATAATTGACCGACAACGGAATGGTGTTGGAGGCCACCACCGGTTCAACACTGGGATTGGAGCAGACCACGGTGATGACCGCGAAGCCCGCGTTTTTCAGGACGTTCATGGCCGCATTCGTAAAGCTCAACCCCGCGTCGGCATCCTGAACCACCACCACGGTGTTGCTCTGAATACCGACCAACGATCCGGCACTGGGGTTGAACAGCTTGACGGTGAAGTTCAAATCTCCCGTCACAATCGGATCATCAATCAGCGGGATTGAAATGGCCTTGACGGTTTCACCATTGTTAAACGTCATCGTGCCGTTGACGGCAGTATAATTGGTGTTATCAAACGCCGTGCCATTGGTGGTCGCGTAAGCAACCGAGAAGCTGCCATTGGTGCTGCCCACCCGGTCAACATACACCGTGGCAAAGCCCGAATTCTCCCGGAAATAATTGGTCGCCATCGAGAAAATGACGCCGTTGTCATCATCCAAAATGGTCACCGAAGTGTTCGTCGGGTTGATCAACAAGGCCCCGCCGGTGGGATTGGACAACACGACCCCGAAAGTAACAGGGCCCTGCACCAGGCTGTTTTCATCGAGTGGAATTGAAATCATTTTAGAGGTTTCGCCATTCGCAAAAGTCAAGGTGCCGGACGTCGTGTTATAATTGATGCTCGGCTGGGCTGTCCCCGGAACCGTGGTGTAGGCAACGGAGACCGATCCGGAAGATCCATTCGTGCGCAACACAATCACACTGGCGATCCCATCCGCCTCGTTGACGACATAGTTCGTCGCCGAGAAACTTAACCGCCCGGGTCCTGGCGTTGTATCAATGATGGTGAGAAGCGCATTGGACGGACTATATAACAGCGTGCCAATGGCATTGGTCAGCACCAGGCCGACCGTGGTGTTCCCTTCAATCAATCCGTTATTGATGATGGGAATCAGGACTCCAACATCCGACTGGCCGGGGTTGAAGGTGATGGTCTGGGTCACCGGCAGATAATCAATGTTGGTAATGGCCGTGCCATTGGTCGAGGTATAAAAATCAACTGAACAGAAACCGTTGGTGCTGCCCGAACGAATAATGTCAATGGTCGCCACACCGTTCAACGCATTCTTGACCTGTGAATAGTAGGTGGAGGAGAAACTCACCGAACTATCACTGTTCAGAATTGTCAGTGTGGACGGGTTTTGAACGCCCAAGCCGCAGGGCGGCGTCGGATTTGAAAGCGTCAGAGTCACCTTCAAATCGGAGGTGATAACCTGGTCATCCACCACCGGCACCGGCACCGTCTTCAAAACTTCGCCCGCCGGGAAATCAACATCCACGGAAACGGGCGTGTAATTGACGTTGGCGACCGCCGTGTCATCACTGGTGGCAAAGTGCACAAATACATGACCCGAACCGTCGGCGTTGGTGCCGCTGGTGCCACCGGTGCGACGCACGGCGATGGCCGCCACCACTCCGGTTTCCGTCACTTGATAATTTGCCGCCGCAAAAGTAAAGTCGCCGGAACCGGTGACGGAACCGCCATAAATACGGGCGATATTTTCATGCGCCTGATCATTGAACTGGCTGAAACTGCCGCCCACGACCAGCATGCCATCCGTCGGCTGAACCAGCACGGCTGCGATATCCCCGTTGGCACCAGAGCCGAAGTTGATGGTTGGATCCGTCGCGCCATTGGGCAGCAAGCGGGTGATGCGATAACGTGTCACGCTGTTGGCCTGGGTGAACTGTCCCACCAATACGATGCGGTTATCCGGCTGCAATGCGATGCCTTCCACAGTGCCGTTGGCACCCGCTCCTCCATTGGCTGTAAAATTGGCATCTAGAGTTGCATCGGTGTTCAAACGGACGATACGATTCAAAGCCGTCCCGTTAAAATTGGTGAAACTGCCACCAACCAACACCCGTCCGTCTGGCTGCACCAGAATGGCATTCACCGAATTGTCCGGACCGGCCCCGAGGCTGGCGTTGAAATTGGTGTCCACCGACCCGTCCACATTCAAACGGCCAAAGTGATTCAGCGCGACACCATTGAAGTGGGTGAATGTGCCGCCAAAAAGAACTTTACCAGCGTAGGGGGAGTTCGTCGGATAAACCGCAACGGCATACACCGCACCATCGGCTCCGAGGCCCGTGTCAAACGAACTGTCCACCGTGCCCGCGCCGCCATCATTGCCTGCATCACCGTTGATGCGCACCAGACCCGGGCTGGAAACACTGTTATAGTTGCCAAAGGCACCGCCGGCATAAATCTTACGCGCACCCCCGACAAAGGTTTCTGCCATGGCATAAACCGGGCTATCCGCACCAGAGCCGGGATTGAAGCTGCTGTCCAGCGAACCGTCCGTCATCAACCTTGAGATGTAATTACGGTGAACGTCATTCACGAACGTAAAGTCACCACCCACCATGATGCGGCCATCTGTCTGATAGGCCACGGAAAGCACGGCCCCATTGGCACCGGACAAGCCATCCAAAAAGTCCGTGTCCAATGATCCATCCGTGTTCAGCCGGGCGATGCTGTTTTCAATCGTGCCGCCAACCCGCGTGAAATTGCCGCCGGCAATAATCTGCCCGTTGGATTGCAGTGCCAGCGCAAACACACTGCCGTTCATCGTGGTGTTCGTATTAAATCCTGTGTCCGGCGAGCCGGGCGGCTGGTTGTAGGTTTGTACATCTGCGATTTGAACCGGCACGTTGGTTGGCAAACCGAGCGATGCGTTCGTCGGATTGGACAACGATACATTGAAGAAGAAATTTGTCGGCGGTGTCGGGTCCATGATGCCGTCGTTCAGAATCCCCACATTGAAGCTGGCACTGACCTGTCCGGCAGCAAACGTCAGCACGCCATTGGTGGGAACATAATTGACCCCACTGGCAGCCGTGCCGTTGCTCGTGGCGTATTTGACGGAAACTTGACCGACCGTGCCGTTTCCTCGCAGGACAGTAATGGTGGCATAGCCACCGTTTTCGTTGACCGTGTAGAATGGCGATCCGATTTGCAGGGTGCCGTAACTGTTATCGTTGAGAATCGTCAAGGTTGCGTTGGTGACAGCCCCGCTAATCAACGACGGCGCGCTGCCAAAACTGTTGTTGGTCGGATTAAACAACCGGACGTTAAATTGTTTGTTGGTGCCGACCGTGCCGGGGTTTAATAACGGGATGCTGACCGTTTTCGGTGAGGCATCGCCATCATTCCACAACAGATTGTTGGTGGCCCCGAGATAATTTATCCCGCTCACTGCCGAGCCGTTGGTGGTGGCATACATCACCGAAATGGTTCCCAAACTACCGCTGACACGATTGACGGTAAAGGTGATCAAGCCGGAACTTTGCGTTCCCGGGTAGTTGGTGGCACTCAAGGTCAGATAACCTTGATAGTTGGGATTAACCAGCCGAAGCACGGCATTTGAAATCCCAAAAGACGCCGTTCCGTCAACCGGCCCGCTCAATCCGCCCAAGCGAAGATTAATCGTTTTTTCGACAATGTTGGTATAAATCAGACCGAAGTTCTTAACCGTAACATTGAAGCTATTACTGCTGACACCGGAGCCAAAAATGGAATTTACATTAGTAACACCAACATAATCGGTTCCTGCCACGGCGGTGCCATTGGAGGTGGAATATTTCAGTGAAACCGTGCCATAAACGCCGTTTGACCGGACCAAGCTGATGGCGGCATTCAAGTTGGTCGCTGTATAGGTTGGCGACTTGAAACCAAAAACGCCGGACTGCTTATTGTCGTCAACCAAAGTGAACGGCGCGGAAGAAGCACCCAAAGCACTGCCAACCGGAATGTTTTGACCGCCGAGATAGAACAGGTCGGCTCCACTCGGATTGGCCAATTGGAAAGACGCATTCAAGTTGCCGGTGGTCGTCTTGTTGGGGAGAACGTTGACCGTAATTGAAGGCAGGTTATTGACGGCAGAATCCGATCTGGTCAGCTTGGCCCCATAACTGTCATACAAAGACCCATTCTGCCCGTAGAGGCCATCACCGTGCATGCGGGTTGGCGCAACCAAATACTCCCAAGCGATCCAAAACAAAGGAGCCGCGCCATTATAATTATAGTCCACACCGACCTGTGCCAGGTTCGGTGCCACGGAAAAGTTGGCGGAGACCGGTCCCAATGTTCCGTTGGTGCGAACCAGGCTGACCGCGAGGGCAGACTGGCTACGGTTGGCAGAATAATTATTTTGCATCAGGCTGATGTTGCCAGGTCCCGGCGTAACCCCGCCAATCAACCTGGCGAAATTGCTGCGATTACGGACACCATCGCGCGCCTTGGGTTCGACATGCAAATTCGGATCCGCAAAACTTTGCGGATAGCCCAGTTCAGTGTCTAAAGTGTTGCACACGTTCGTCTCCGCCTGACCGCCGCCCACCTGGTAAAATGAACCCCCGATAAGAATATGGCCGTCACTTTGAACCGCGGCGGCGTAAACTGACGGTGAGTCATAGGAATAAATCCGCTTCAGACCGGCGAACTGGTTATAGGCAGTATCCAGGAATGTGGTGTCCACCGTTCCATTGACATACAAACGGGTGAATCCAAGTCGATGCGTGCCATTAAATGAATCAAAGGCACCACCGACATACATTGAGCCGTCAGTTTGCAAATTGATACTGTAAACTGTGTCATTCGCACCCGTGCCCGGGAAGAAATTTGCGCTGTCAATTGAACCATCTTCGTTAAGCCGAGCCAAGCGGTTCAAGTCGTTGCCGTTGATATGGGTGAATGCGCCACCCAGGACGACCTTTCCATCCTGCTGCGCGCCAAGCGCGTAAACCGAACCGTCGGGTCCCGTGCCGGGATTGAAGGTCGTGTCCAACATACCGTTGGTTGGATTCAAACGTGCGATATTTTTGTATCCCGTTCCTCCGACTGTGAAATCACCCCCGACCAATAACGCTCCACCAGTGCTGCCAGTCGTCGCCACCGAAGCGTCGTATAGCCAGGCGGTGCCCGGATTCCCGCCGCCTTGATTCATGACAATGGTGATCGTGGTGGCCACCAGACCATTGGTCGGGCCGAAAGGCAGCACAAAGCTGCCGGGACCTGGAATGCTGCCGGTATCGTAAATCAAAACCCCAGTGCCACCGGAAACGTTCGTCGAGCCATAGAAAATCCGCATGTCATCGGGAACCCCCAGCATGTCGAAATTAACCGTCAGGACACCGGCACTCGCCGTGCCCAGATTCACCGTATTGTCGTCTTCCGGCACGCTGCCAGTAGCGGTATTGGTAACATTGATGACGTTCGATGAAATCGGCACGGACATGGTATAAACCGGGCCATTTAATGTCGTGCCCGAGTCAAAATTGGTATCTAATGAACCATCCGCATTCAGCCGCGCCAGATAGTTGCGCGCCGTGCCGTTGAAGTGCGTAAAATCACCACCAATCACGACTTTGCCATCCGACTGCGCCACCACGGCATGAACAACCCCGTCAACGCCCAGTCCCGGTTTGAATGTCTGATCCAGCGAACCATTGGCATTCAAACGTGCGATACCGTTGCGTTGCGTCCCATCAAATGAGGTAAAGCCGCCACCGATTACAATCTGGTTATTCGGTGTCAGAGAGACTGCTTCAATGAAATTATTGGCGCCCGATCCCGGGTAAAAAACATTCGTATCGGCGGGCGAGCCATTCGTATCAACCATGGCGATGCGATTCAACGGAACTCCGTTATAGGACGGAAAATCACCGACAACAATCGCCTGATCCGTGCTCATCACCGCCACACCATTCACCTGGCCACTGGTCCCAGGGTTCGGATTGTTCTGGGTCGACGTGTCAGGTATCTTGTTGGGCGGCAGTGCCAGAGACGTGTTAAAATCGGCGTTATAAAGTTCATCCACCGAGCCAGCTGGCGGATTTTGATCGTCAAACAAAATGGTCACACAAGTTTCAGCCACCATGCCGGTAAGTCGCGGGACGGTCTGATTGTTGATGCTCACCAGACGAAAGAGTTGGATGCGGAAATCCTTGTTAAACTTGGTCAGGCTGCTGGTAGGCACCGTGAAGGTGATGGGTTGATAGTTAAACCTTGGACCGCTGGATGGGAATGTGATGGTCCCCTGAACCATATCGAAATCAGAATTGGTCCCGCGAACGATTCCAACGGTCTGTGGCGTTGGCACGGCATAATCAGAGCCAGGCTGCAGCGGGAAATATATATTCTGCTCCTCGGCAGCGTCCGTGTCACTTTCCAGCTGATTATTGATGCGATAATGGAGCGTTTCCCCGGCACCATTGGTTCCGAAGCGCTGCACAAAGATCGTCACCTGCTGCCAGGGGCTGTTGGTGGGATTGTTAATGTCCGCCGGAACCCGGTAGTTGGCCTTCTCAAAA
>DATLVR010000099.1:0-3729 GCA_035577265.1 Verrucomicrobiia bacterium
GAGGAGGTCGTGCATCTGGGCAAGATCGTGGAGCAATTGTTCACGCTCTCGCGGCTGGACGCCGGAGAGGCTCAAACCGAATGGACCCGCTTTGATTTGACCGAACTCGCCAGGACGGCTTCGGACCAGATGACCTTGCTGGCGGAAGACAAGGGCATTGCCATTTCGTGCGAAGCCCGCCAGCCGGCCACGGTGGAGGGCAATCGCGTGCGACTCAAACAGGTGGTGGTCAACCTGCTCGACAATGCCATCAAATACACCCCGGCAAAAGGCAGGATCCAACTCCGGGTCCTCCCCATCAACGGCCAGGCCGTGCTGGAAGTGGAGGACAACGGCATCGGCATTCCCCCCGAGGCCTTGCCGCACATCTTCGAGCGTTTTTATCGCGTGGACCAGGCTCGTTCCGCCGATTCCGAGAGCGCGGGACTTGGGCTTTCCATCGTTAAATCCATTTGCATCGCACACCATGCCGAAGTGGAGGCGCGAAGCGCCCTCGGTCACGGCAGTTGTTTCTGCGTCAAAATTCCCCTGTCAAAAAGCTGAAAAATCTTTCCCTCATGAAATTCAATGTGTCCAACCTCCGGTTCAATCGGAAATCCTGTGTGCTGGGAGTCTTCGGCCTCCTGCTGGGCCTCGGCTGCGTATGGATGGCTCATCGGGCATTGGCACAAACCGCCGGCGTCACTGTTCCGGCAGACCCGCCGACGGCGGGCGTGGCGGCAGTGACGCGCGAAGACCTGGCCAAAGAAGTGACGATGGCGGCGGAGTTTCGTCCCTACGCAGAAGTCTCCCTGCACGCCAAGGTTTCCGGCTACGTCAGCAAAATGAACGTGGACTTTGGCGACAAGGTCAAGGCCGGCCAGTTGATGGCCACGATCGAGGTGCCGGAATTGTCGGACCAGTTGAACAGCGCCCAGGCCGCGCAGCAAAAGGCCGAGGCCGATTACGCCAACGCGCACCTGGTTTACTCGCGCCTGCTTTCGGTCAACAAAGCCCATCCCAATCTCGTGGCCCAGCAGGATCTCGACACGGCGCAGGCCAGTGACCTGGCCACGGCCGCCGCCATCGCCGCCGCCAGGGCCGAGGTTGAAAAATATAAGACCATGGTCAGTTACACGCAGATCACCGCGCCGTTTGACGGCGTGGTCACGCATCGTTACGCCGATCCGGGCACGCTCATCCAGGCCGGCACGGCGTCGGACACGCAAGCCCTGCCGCTCGTGCGCGTCTCGGACAATTACCACCTGCGCCTCGATTTTCCCGTCACGGTGGATTACGTGAAGGACATTCAACTCGGCGATCCGGTGGCGGTGCGGGTGGATTCGCTCAACGGCAAAACCTTCACCGGCAAGATTTCGCGCTTCACCCGCCAGGTGGATGACAACACCCGCACGATGATCACGGAAATTGAGGTGCCCAATCCGGATCTGGAATTGATGCCGGGCATGTATGCCAACGTCGTTTTGAAAGTGGAGAAGCATCTGCAAGCGCTGGCCGTGCCCACCGAAGCCGTCAGCGGTGAAAAGACGCCCACGGTTTATGTGGTGAACCCGGATCATCAGATCGAGGAACGCGCCGTCAAGCTGGGCTTGGAAACGCCGGACCGGTTTGAAGTGCTCGCCGGCCTGCAGGAGGGCGATTTGGTGGTGGTCGGCAACCGCGCGGGATTTCAGGCCGGTGAAAAAGTTGAACCCAAACTGCCCGTGGTTGCCCTGCGCCATGAAAATTAAGCTCACAATTTTTGACGGCGGCGTGCGTTTTACGCCGGTCATCATTTTCAGGCGGGTGGACCCGCGCCGTCGCGTCGGCCGGCGCAATCGCGGTTTTGCGGTGGCGGACGCCCGCCGGAAAATCCTGCCGCTGTGAGAATCCATTGAATCCATGAATGCCATCCTGAGTTCCGAACAATTTGAAATTTTGCGCCGGCTGGACGCCTGCACCGTGGCCAACGCCATTGAAACCTTTGACGAACGGCTGCGGAATGAAGGCTTCACTGACAGCTCGGTGCATTGCCAGTTTCCACAGTTGCCGCCGACGCTGGGCTACGCGGCGACGGTCAAGGTTCGCGGTTCCGCGCCGCCCACGGCGGACAGCCGCTTTCCTGACCGCACCGACTGGTGGGATTACATCCTTGCCTTGCCCGCGCCGCGCGTGGTGGTGGTGCAAGATGTCGCGACGAAGGTTGGGCTGGGCTCGTTGCTGGGCGCGGTGCATGCCAACATTCTGCGGGCGCTCGGTTGCGTGGGGGCGGTGACCAATGGCGCGGTGCGCGATCTGCCGGCGGCGGAAAAGCTGGGCTTTCAGCTTTTCTCCGGGAGTGTTTCCGTTTCGCACGCCTACGTTCACATCGTGGAATTTGGCACCCCGGTCGAAATCGGCGGTCTCAAAATCGCGTCCGGCGATCTGCTCCACGGCGATTTGCATGGCGTGCAAACCATCCCCGCCAGTCTCGCCGGAAAAATTCCCAAGGCGGCGGCAGAAATCATCGCGCGCGAACAGGAGCTGATCACGTTCTGCCAGTCCAAAGATTTCTCGGTTGAAAAACTGCGCGACGTCATCGCCAACGGCCGTTCCTAACCCCGCTTCATTTCCATGTCACGCTTTGCCATCCGCCTGCCGTATCTCATCATCGTCATCTGCCTGATCACCTGCGTCGTCGGGGTGACGAGCCTGGTGCGGATGCCGGTGGATTTGTTTCCGCCGATCAAAATCCCGGTGGTGGTCGTCGCCACGTTTTTCAACGGGATGCCGCCCGAGCAGATTGAAACCGACATCACCGGGCGCTTTGAACGGTTCTTCACGCTCGCCAGCGGCGTGGATCACATCGAATCGCGCTCGCTGCCGGGCGTGAGCCTGATCAAGATTTATTTTCAGCCGGGCTACAATGCCGATTCCGCCGTGACCAGCATTGGCAATCTGGCGATGGCCGATTTGCGCAAGCTGCCGCCCGGCACCTTGCCGCCGGTGGTTTTGCAATTCGACGCGTCGAGCTTGCCGGTGTGCCTGATCACGTTGAAAGGCGAAGGCTTGAACGAAGCGAAGCTCCGCGACCTCGGCCAGTTCGACGTGCGTAATCAAGTCGCCAATGTGCCGGGCGCGTCCGTGCCGCAGCCGTTCGGCGGACGTTACCGCCAGATCATGGTTTATGTGGACCCGCTCAAACTGGAGGCGCATCAGTTGAGCGTGATGGACGTGGTCCGCACGGTAAACAACGCCAATCTCATCCTGCCCGCCGGCGACGTGAAGATCGGCCCTTACGATTACAACCTGTATGTGAACAGCCAGATTGACGACCTGAAGGACATCAACCGGGTGCCGCTGAAAACCATCGGCAACGCCTCCGTGCTCGTCGGCGATGTCGGCCAGGTGGTGGACGGTTCGCAAATCCAATACAACGTGGTGCGCGTGGACGGCCAGCCATCGGTTTATCTGCCGGTGCTCAAACAAGGCGGCGACGCGAACACCATCGCGGTGGTGGATGGCATCAAGGCGGCGGTCGCCAACCTGTTCGACGTGCCGAAACAGCTCGTGTCCAAAGTCGTCTTTGACCAGTCCGTGTTCGTGCGCAACGCCATTGAAAATCTGATCCACGAAGGCTTGATCGGCCTCGTGTTGACGGGCCTGATGATCCTGGTTTTCCTCGGCAGCCTGCGGGCCACCGTCGCGGTGTTTCTCTCGATCCCGCTGTCCGCGCTCGCGGCGTTCATCGCGCTCGCGATGGGCAACGGC
>DATLVR010000100.1:0-16725 GCA_035577265.1 Verrucomicrobiia bacterium
CATCCGATTTTCAGAGCTGCCATACCACTATACGATGAATTGTTTATGGGTCCCGGGGTCATGTAAGCGATGTTATTACCAGACCCATTTGGGCTTAAAACCTTGAGAAAATTAGTTACATCTTGCCACATATTCGTGTCATAGGTGCGCAATTGATGCCCCTGATACAAGGTCGTGCCTTGCGAGACATAATTGAAAATGTTCAATGGGACAATCCCCAAGCCCTGACTCTGCGCCATTTGTAACAAGCGAACTGTGGAAACAGCATTCGTCTGTTTGTAAAAACGGTTGATGACTTGATGTTCCTGCGCGGATTTATCAAGCAACGCAATCAGATTATAGTTCTGCTGCGCCATTTCCTCCGTTTGTCCGGAATCCGGTTGCACCGTCGAGTTACCGGTCCCGGCTACGAGATAAAAGAACATATCCACGCAGGGCAAAACTGGATCAATCTTGCCGTTCAGAAGACCGCCTGTTCCGTTGCGAGCCGGGCTGATTCTGGATAAACCTGCCGACCAAGTTGAAAGAATGTCCATCTTGTGCAGATGTTGATTCACCTGGTCGAAACTGCTCACCTTTTCATAATACGACATGCCCGCTAAATACATGAGCGCACCCATATACACATCCGGCGACACGCTGTTAGTGAGTGCGGAGTTGGTGCGCAGACCATTTTCCATCTGCCATATATCAGCCGCGTGAACATTGAGCATGTCGTGAGTTACTTGCCCGTAATTCAGACAAATGGCCGCTTGATCACCCTTGCGCAGCGGACGTTCAAGATCGATTTTTTCCCCGGCGCTGAAACCCAAAAACGACAAGGTCGGATCAATGGCATAAGCCGCGCTCAAGGCCCGATGCCGGTGGTAATGGAAGCGAAAACCCAACTGGTCATCGCTGGATGCCAATGTCAGCGACAGCGCTTGTCTTGACAGCAGATTGGTGTCGTTTCCAAAGGAAAACTGGTTCGTGATGCTCGAACGAAATGGCAACAATATCAGATTCAACTGCACCTGCGTGGAATTGGTGACATACTGGTAGATGTAGAATTCGCGGTTATGTAAATCACATAGCCGCATGTCACCAGTCTGAATATCCTTGGTCGGGTCGGCCAGACTGTAGATCTCCACGCTCACCGTGTCAAAGATGTTGGTCAGCGTTGGGCTGATGTTGGTGATGGCACTGGAAGTCAGATTTTCAATGGACCTGCTGACGTTCGTTATCCAAGTCGGTGTGGGAAAGTCCTGCCATCGGGCGTAATTGTGCCGCCGATTGAGGATTTTGACCCCGATGTCATCCACCGAAATGCCCGGATGATTTTGCTGGAGCGTCTGCTGCAAAAATCTTGGAAAGATGACGCTGGGTGTATTGTTGCCATCCACCGCCAGATTCAACAGATTGGTGCTGGCATAAATGTAATCCTTCAGCCAACCGTAGGCGTTGCTATAATTGGTGGGCATCATGTCATACAGATCAAATCCTTCGCTGATTTCGTAGTCTTTCAGCCAAGGAAAGATATGCACCCAATTTGTCCCGATGTAGGCAGCCACCCACGGATAATTCACTCCGATCATGGTGTTGGTGGTGTAAAGCTTTCCGGCTTCCGTAAAGCCGCCATGCACTTGAAATTTTAACATCCGGCTCAAACGCGCATCTAAAATCTGGATTCCGTTTCGTGGCGCAAACTCATAGACGGCAGGCACACCGGCTTGTCGCAGCAGATAAACCAGCAATGCGCACTGCTCAACGGGCGAACCTTGTTTTTCAAGGAAGGCTCCCAAGGCACCGCGCGTGACTCCAGTTGGATTGATGGATTGTTCGGCAACGTTGCCATTGTCGCTGTAATCCATCGGGTCGGTCAGACCAATTTCATTTACCACATAGTTTGCCAACGCAATCGGATCGTTGCCCATGCAGGCGACAAAATTGTCCAGGATCGGATGGCGTCGCAGCTCGGGACTGTTATCAAGATTCGTGGCAGCGGACGGGGTGAAATTAACGATGTTTGTGACCGGAGGCGTGTTGGTCAGTATTTCAGCAACAGTTTTGCCCGCGTAAAATGGCGGCAGTGGGCTGCCGTCAAAATGTGGCTGGTCAAGAAACACCGAACGCCATGCCGGACGCTGCTCAAATTCCATCGTGTAAAGAAATGACGGCGAAGTAAAACCAGACCCATCCAGTACCATCCAATTGGTGTCCACAGAACTATATTCCTGAACCATATAATAGAAATTGGTGGCTTGGTTGTTTGCCGTATGTGTCATCACATATCCGGGATTAGCGCTGGCTCCCCATTTTAGATTGGGTGTGGCAGAAAAAATGTTTCTCAACCCAAAATTGTTTGTTGTTAGCTGAAAGGCGGAACCCGTGTATGCGTAGTTGGTGCTGGTTGCTATCTGAAACCCATTCGTAATGTATCTTTGCCAGCGATTGGTGTCAGAGTTGAACGGAAATTGTGGGGGATACATGAAGATCACGCCCGCATATCCAAAATTGGTTTGGTAAAATACGTCTATCCGAATAGCGCCCACTGTAATCGGCGGCGATGGAGTCGCCGACATGCCCATGCCTGCAGCAATGCCGAAGCTGTAAGGCTGGTTGAGATATAAAGGCGTGCCTCCCACTCGCTCGCCAAAAGCCACAATGGGATTATTGAAAGCGATCCGGTTGCTGACAATGTTTTGCGACAGCGGATTTGTGGCGTTGTAATGATAGAGAGTGGTCGAGCTCCATGAGGAAATTTGGTATAAACTTGCTGCGTTTCCATTCAGGTTGCTATACACAACCCCTTTTTCATAATCCAAAGGCACGACCTGCGACCAGTAGCTTGGATCACCACCACTGCCCCGCCAATATCGTCCAGTCGGCAACGACACGGAGTTGGTCACTGAACTTGAAGGTAAAAGTGTGACAACTGCGTTGGTGGAGAGGCCTGTGAAATATGACGCGTTCGTGAGCAAGCTCAATACAACCGTTTTGGCGGCTGCAATCGAATTGGTCAATCTTACAGACAAATTGGTGGAAAAAACACCTGATCCCATCGTTATGTTGGTGGGAAAGGCGGGATAATCCATCCCGTATACGGCTGTGCCGCTGACAGCCAGTTTTACGGTAACGGCAGTGCTGTCACCGGTGCGAGTCACTGTGAATACTCCCGCGTTTGTGGTATAGGCAAAAGAAGTCGTTGCATTTACCATCACTATTATGGCCGCAGATGTTTTTGTTGTGAGCAATACGACGGTCGCCAGCGCCAAGAATATTTTCGACCATTTTTGAAAAATCATATTTTATCCTCCTGATTGATTCCCCTTTAAATTACTGCAACACCATCCCGTTGGTCGGGCTGTCAATAAATACGGTCAAAATCCCCGCACCTGGATTGTTTGGGTCGGCAGCCTGCCAGAGGGGAATGTTATTGGTGTCCAGAATGGTCCTGAAAAAACCTGTTTGATAATCCGCCATGTCTAACTGGTAATTCGTCTGGCCGGGTGCGCCAATCGCCGCAAACGTCCAGGGATACGCCGGGTTGGCCAGCACCGGCGTCCACTGCAAATCATAATTTGCCGTGCCAATGTTGTTCGTGAAGGCGATGGAAAATGTATTGGTGCCCAGTGGGGTGATGGTCAGGACCGGGGCTGTCTGGGACAGGGCAGTCAAGGCCGTGACAATAATGATCAAGCCGCTGCCGAAAACTCCGGCAAATGCTATCCAGTTTTTTGTGATGGTTTTCATTTGATTGATTGATTCCAATTCTTTTCCAAATCCGATGCTCCTGTGAATGGATGTATTTCTATCGCCGGCCATTCTCCGAGTCAACCAGCAAAGTCCACCTATAAGTGGTTTAAGATGCTTTTTCATACCGGCTAGATTTACGGTTTGTGCCGCCCAAAATCTTGAAACATCGCAAACTGCTGGCCGAAGCAATCCGCCTTCACCGTCGAAATGCGAAATTGACCCAAGAAAAGCTGGCAGAACTTGCTGATTTGAATCCCAAATATATCGGCGAGATCGAGCGCGGCATGAAAAATATTTCCGTGGATGCCCTGATCCGCATCGCGGCGGCAACTAAAACGCCCATTCGTGATTTTTTCTGCGATATGTAAGCCACCTTTCACCCTCGCATTATCAACGCGCCTCAAAAACAGACACGCTTGGGCACCGGGCAAATGTAGGTTGGCAATCATTTCAACTGTTCACCGTAAATCCTGCGGATTTCAATTCGGCAATCAATTTTTCCCGAAGTTGAGGATGCACCTGAATCTCAGTATGTCCACTGGTGTTTTCAGACGTTAAATTACAACGCCGTTCCAGCCATTCCGACGCACGCCGGTTTTGTGGTTCAAACACCAGGGTTTGGCTTCGACAAATCACAATAACGTCAGGGTTCATTTCTGGACAATCCGAATCAGGCCCAAGCCGCGATTCCCACCGCCGGAGCTTTTCCCATATTCGTCGCTTGATTTTGTCTTCACACGATTTTAACTCCGTCGTCTTCATCATCTGTTTTCAAGCGGCAAAACCGTTCCTTCCGAAATCGGAAGAAATCTTAGGCCGCGCTCCATTACTGTCAATGCAAAATTGTGGGCAAAATCGTTCCTCAAAATCTGGTCGGCCCGGTCGTGCGAAAAATCCGTTACGGAAAGGGTTGGACGCAGGCAATGCTCGCTGCTCGTTGTTCGCGTGTCGGCTGGGACATCGGCGAAAATACAATTTCTAAAATCGAAGCTCAACTTAGATGTGTTAAGGATGTGGAACTGGTTTTTCTGGCGCAAGCCCTGAAAACCAATGAGCAGGCATTGTTCCCCGTTCGTCATTAATTTCCGCCGCGAATAATTCGCCCGCGCGTGATTCTCAAATGCCAGCAATTCGTCTCGCGTCACGCTTCAATGCTCCAGGAACAATCATTGCCGTCCAATCTGCGAACCGTCAGCGCCGTGTTGCGCGGACGATTAGAGCGGGGTGAAGCGGCGCGGCGAGTACGGATGCTCATCATCGTGACCAAGCGTGAAATAAATCCGGCGAGAACTTCGGCGACACGATTCAATCCCTTGAATGGATTATTGGAACATCCAACTCGAAACGGTTGCGCTGCAATTGCGCCGCCATTTTGAATAGGTTGACGGCATGGGTCGCACTTCCAAAAATTTGCTGGCAAAGCGCGTGGCGAAATATCTCGCCACAAAATCCCGGTCCGTGATTGAGCGACTGGCGAGCAAACGGAGTCTGCCGACGAAAAAGCGCAACAGGCGGGTGTTGCGCTTGCCGCGGAATTGGCAGAAATGGGAAATCGCCCTGATCGGCACTGCGCCGGATAATGTCGTTGCGCAGAAAACTGGCCGGAGCTTGGTCGGCGTCAGAAAGAAGCGTTACCAATTGGGACTGCCCGGCATGTTTTTAGTCAAGGCTTGGACACCGGCGGAAATCGCCTTTCTGGGCCAGCTGCCCGACAAGGAAATCGCGCGACGGCTGACACGGAGTTACGGCGTGGTTCAGCACAAGCGCACGCAATCGGGCATTCCAAACTCTGCCGGATTCCTGCGCTATTGGACATCAGCGGAAGACCGGCTGTTAGGCACGGCTTCCGACGCGGAGATTGCGCGCAAATTCAATCGCAGCCTCGCCAGCGTCTCCATGCGCCGACGGCATTTGGGGATTCAGTCAGCCAATCCGAATTATCGTCTTTGGACGAAGCCTGAAGACCGGATGTTGGGGCAATTCCCGGATGAGGAAGTGGCGAAACGATTAAAACGGTTGGTCTCATCCGTGCATCATCGGCGCTGCAATTTGGGCATTGGCCTACCCGATCCGCAAGTGCGCCCGTGGACGAAAGCAGAGGATGCGTTGTTGGGGACAATGCCGGATGAAAAGCTGGCGAAGAAACTCAATCGTCCCCAGATGGGCGTGTCGCTCCGGCGGCAACGGCGCAAAGTTCCCATTTTTGGTTCGTTGAGACCAAAATGGACGCCTGCCGCCGATGAATTATTTGGCAAATTTTCAAATGCGGAAATTGCCCGGCGTTTGGGCCGGACGCATTCGTCGGTGCAAAATCGCCGGTTTCGGTTAGGCATACCGCCACCGGATCGCCGGATGCGCCGGTGGGCGGCACTGGAAGATGCCTTGTTGGGAACGATGCCGGATGCGGCTTTGGCAAAACAGTTGAACCGTTCGTTGGCGAGCGTCCGAGGCCATCGACATTTCAAAGGCGTGGCTGGCCATGTGAAATTGGAGCCATATTTGGGTGATTAGATTGAGCATCTCGTTTTGAGTAATTTCTAATTTGTTTTGCGGCTTCGGTCTGGCATTGGCGGCGGTAAGTGATAGGCGGAGCGGTGGAACGGCATGAGTGAAGCCGCCCGCCGGAGCGACGCTGCCAATGCCAGACGGAAGCCAACGCGACTGCGTTTTCCACTGTCCGTCCGCGACGAGCGCGCGTTACAGGGCTGTGTAACGCGCGTTGGTCGCGGCATCCCGCGCTTGCGTTTCAAGCGAATTGTGTTAATTGTCCCATTGAGGCACGACGAAAGTTGTGGTTTTCCGACTTGGCTAGAGTTGGCGAAAGCTGGCTTGATGATGCCCCTTAAATCCTATCATAGGTCAGGTAAATACCTGTTTCTCCCTCAATTGAGCCTTTATTGGCGAGAACTGACGCCGGTTTGCTGTCAGTTTGATGACCCCCAGCTACTCAAAGATACTTTGAGAGGTTGGCTTTTGGAATCCCTGTGTGCCTGAAAGTTGTGATGATTTCATTACAATTTTGATTTCCGGTTTCAGCCAGGCGTTGCGTAAAAGCGAAAGGAAAACCATGCAGATAAAAAATGACGTGTCGGCGTCGGATGCTGTGACGATCAGCAAAAGTGCGTCCGCCCTGGGCCTTCACGAATTCAGCCTGCTCTCGCGCATCCAGGCTGGTGACATCATCGCCGCCAGGCTGTGGTCGGGTGAAATGGCCATACCCATCAGCGAACTGGAACGGCTTTCCAAGCTGTCCATTTATTCTCTGGCCATTCCACTAGACAAACCGGAGTCGGTCTTGCCTGACGCCCGCTTGGGCATTAAACAGGAGCCTTACAGCGGATCGCGGCGCGAAGGTGAACATCAGGAATATCATGTGCCGGGGAATGATTCCCGGCGCTTCACTGATTCCGAAATGAGGGGCTACCGCGCCGCCTTCAGCGTCATCGCCACGGAATTTGAATCATTAGGCGAATTGCGAAAGCAGTTGGAAAAACCTGTGGCAGTTATTCCTTCGCCTGAAAAGGAAATCTGCACGTCACAGTTTGGCGTCTGGCAGGTCCGTTCAACGCTGCTGAATCTCGGCCCAAGCGATGTCTTGCTTTGCCAGAAGCAAAACGGCTTTGCGGTGATTGAACGCTTCCACGACAACGTGCCTTATGCCAAAGCCAACGGCATCGCGGAGATTCTGCTGGAAAGAAATGATCCGCGCGAACTGACGGCGGCTTTCAATGCGAACGCGAGACACACGCTGGAATTCATGGCGAGCAATCAGGTCGCCACGGCGCAGAGGATAATTTGGGGACAATTTCACGAGCATCGCCCGGCCCGGTTAGTCGAGGCGATTTCGGAGTGTTGCCGGTTGGCGGTCACGGATGAGGAGACAATTTCGCAGACGCAAACGGTGAGGCATACAAATTCAAACAAGCAAGGCCACAACCGGGGCATGAGGATTTAAGGAGGGCGCATGAATCCAGACATCGAACGGTTTTTGAATTTAAGGCATCTTCCTGATCGGCTGACGGCAGCAGAAACTGCGGCCAAGCTTGGTATTTCTCCACATGAAGTTCCCATTCTTGTGGCCAAGGGATTATTGAAGCCATTGGGACATCCAGCGGTCAACGCCCCAAAATACTTTTTGACGGCGACATTGAAAGATTTAGAGCGCGATGAGAAATGGCATGGTAAGGCGGCAGATGCCATCACGGAATACTGGCGACACAAAAATGCCCGCAAACAAGATTCGACGGACGCCCGTCAGTCGGCCAGCCTGCAAACCCAAGACGCCAGGGCAGGGGACTGACGCGAAAAAAGGCGCAAGCAGAGAATCGTCCGTTTGCGCCCTTGGACTTCGTTTTTAGCTTACGCTGCCTGCGGTGCGATTTTCTGTTCGTATTCCTCCAGTGAGGGCAACAGCACCTTGGCTTTCTTCGCATACGCACGAGTCATTGCATTACTGCCATGTCCCAGGTTTTCCATCGCAAACCGTTCGGGGTAGCCGCAGGTCTTGGCGCGTTCCGCCCAAGCATAACGATAGCTGTGCAGCGACACGCCGGAAACGCCCACCAGATGACAACGCCGCATGAACGCCTTGGCCCGGTCGGATTCTTTCATCGGCGCGATGCGCGGAAGCAGAAAACCTTCGCCCGGCAGGTCATTGAGAATGTTTTCCAACGTTTTTCCAAAATGAAGTTGCACGACCGAGCCGGTTTTCATCCGGTTAAAACCGATGACTTTCATTTCCCAATCAACATCCTCCGCGTGCAAATTGGCCACGTCCGATTGAGAGCCGCCCAGATGCCAGAGCAGGTTGTAAAATGCCCGCCATTCAGAATTTTGCTCGCCCGCCAAAATTTTCTCATGCTCGGCACGCGTGATGCCTCGTTTGTCCTTGAACCGGATTTTCGGCCAGCCCTTTTTCGGCAACACCGGCCACGGCAGCCACGACATATCGAGGGCGAAGTTTTGCAACCGGCGCAAAAAGATATTGGTGCAAACCGTGCCATTTTCCAAAGCACGCAGAAAATGCTCCGGGCGTGTCTCCAGCACGACGAGATTCCGAATCGAGTCAAAGGCTTTGTCCTTGATGGCCGTCACCCAGCGTGTCTGCGTATTGCCATTTTTTAGTTTGAGAATTTCGTCCATCACGCTTTGCCAAGTGCGGCTCGCGGCGGCGGGATCGCCGGCTTTCCAATAGACGCGCGCCAGATGCAAACTGAAGGCGGGCGCGGCGGCGGTTTCGTTTTTGGCCGCGACCAGACGATGGGCTTCGGCTTTGTCGCGGGTTTTGAGGGTTTCCTGCTGGCCGGTCTGGAGGTCCTCGTAATAATAAATACCCCAAGGCCGGAGGAATACACGGTAGCGTTGTTTCATGTCATCTTTCATGGTTATGAGCATGAACCAATTCAATCCGGCTGCGTTAGCGAGTAGTGGCCGAGTTGGTCTCGGATAGTAACCGGATTGTGCGGCTACTGAAACTTCCACTGAAACTTTGACTCCCTGATTTCGTAACCGACTAACGCCCAAGCGTTAGAAAGTGGAGCCAATGGCCGGGATTGAACCGGCGACCGACGGTTTACGAAACCGTTGCTCTACCACTGAGCTACATTGGCAAACAGAAATTTTACATCCCGCGCAAGCATCCGTAAAATGGCCACCATCTGGTCGGCAGCATTTGATCAGCAGCCCGACGGAAAAATCAGCGCATTTGCTGCGAGGACACAAAAATCAACGTGGCATATATAATGGGATTTTGCCGTGCTTCGTCAAGACCAACCTGATTGAAGACGCGCTTCGGACACCTCAAGGACATTGGTAGACGCGGCTCGTCAAACCGGATTATTACGGCTAAATTCCCCGTGTGGAGCCGAAATTTTACAGGCCCTTCGTTACCCGGGCGCGAAATTTTTTCCACCGCCACTGGCAGGGTGCGCTGCACTGGCGGGATAAAATCGTTTTCAAGGAAGAGGCCTTCCATCTTCTGCTCGCGGGCATTGTCGGCGTCATCGGCGGCCTGGTGAATCTGTTCTTTTTCTACGCGGGCGAAACCGTGCAGCGGATTTTTCTGCCGGTGCCGGCGGATCCGGTTCAAGCCGCCCAAATGCTTTCCCCATGGTTGCGACTTGCCGTGCCCACCCTCGGCGGCCTGGCGGCGGGCCTGATTTTATTCTGGGGCTTTCGCCTGGTCGGACGGCAGGGTTCCAGCGATCTGCTCGAGGTGGTGGTGGCCGGCGACGGCCGGCTGCCGTTCCGCACGGAATCGGTCAAAACGGCCTCGGCGCTGGTGAGCATTGCCACCGGCGCCTCCATCGGGCGCGAAGGCGGCATCACGCAGCTCTCGGCGACACTTGCCTCCAAACTCGGCCAGTTTGCCAAGTGGCCGCCTTACCGGCTGCGATTGCTGGTGGGTTGTGGCGCGGCGGCGGGCATTTCAGCGGCCTACAATGCGCCCATCGCCGGAGCGGTGTTTGCCTCGCTCATCGTGCTGGGGAATTTTTCCATGAACATTTTCGCGCCCCTGGTCTGCGCGTCGGTGGTGGCCACGATGGTGTCGCGCAGCTTTTTCGGGATCGAGCCGTGGTATGTGGTGCCGCCGTTTCCACCGACCGCGCCGCTGGAACTGCCGTGGTTCATCGTGATGGGCATCCTGTGTGGCGGCGTCAGCGCGCTGTTCCTGCAATTCCTGCGTGGGGCCAAGCAACAGTTCGACCGCGTGAAACTGCCCATCTATGGCCGGATGACGTTCGCCGGGCTCGCGGTCGGCGTCATTGCCGTCGCCGGTTACCCCGGGGTGTGCGGCAACGGCTATTTCGTGACCAATGCGATTTTGCACGGTCATTTTGAATCAGTTGCCGATGCGTTCCCGCATCTGAGCGGCTTGTTCTTCGCCAAACTCGTGGCCACGGCCATCACGGTCGGTGCGGGCACGGTGGGCGGCGTGTTCACGCCCACGATGTTTCTGGGGGCGGATGCGGGGGCGCTGTTCGGCATGACGCTGCATCATTTCGACTGCGCAACGGGCGTGCCAGTTGGAGCGTTCGCACTGGTGGGCATGGGGGCCACCCTGGCGGGCACGACGAGATCGCCGCTGCTGGCGATGATCATGGCATTTGAAATTTCGCTGGATTATTCGCTGATGCCGCCGCTGATGCTGGCGTGTGTGGTGGCGGTGCTCGTCTCACGACAACTGCACAGTGAGTCGGTTTATACCGAGCATATGCGGCTGAAGGGCCTGTCGCTGCTGCGGGAAACCGATCAGGCCGGTGCGGCGATGGACAAGACAGTTGGCGACTTGATGCAGTCGCCGGTGACGCCGATGCGCGAAACCGTTTCGCTGCAGGAAATCGCAGATCGCTTCCTGGCCAGCCCGAATAATTTTGTGCCCATCGTGGACGCGCAAAAGCAACTCATCGGCGTGGTCGCCCTGCAGGACTTGAAGGAATTTCTCCACGACAACCGGGAACTGGCCGGCGTGATCGCTCTGGACCTGATGCGTCCGCCGCCGAAATGCCTGACGCCCGGCCAGCGTCTGCTGGACGCGCTGCCGCTGGTGCTGGAGAGCGAATTACGGAACATTCCGGTCGTGAACACGCTGGCGGAAAACCGGCTGGTCGGCTCCCTCTCCCGCGCGCAGATGCTGGCCATCTTCTCCGAGGCCATCGCGGAAAAAAGCAAAACTTCCCGCTGAATCATTTCAATCGGCAGCCTGCGCGGTAAAATATCGCGCGGTCCGGGATGCCAGTTTTTCCAGCCAGAACTTCGCCCCGGCCCGTGCACGTTTCGGCGAAGTCAAATCCGTCAGCGCACCGACCAGCGCAAATTTTTTCACCAGCTTGTCACGGTCGGTGACATCGCCTCCCAAGACAACACACGGCACGCCGGCGTCACGGCATTGCGCCGCCAGTTCGCCCGCGCCTTTGCCCATGAGCGTTGAACGATCCATCCGACCTTCGCCAGTGATGACCAAATCCGTCTGGCGTAATCGTGTGGTGAGTCCGGCTTCCTGCGCCATCAATTCAAAACCAAGTCTCATTTCGGCACCGACAAACGCAGCAAATCCAAAACCTAATCCGCCGGCTGCCCCGGTGCCTGCCGCCGCAGCCACATCGCGCCCCAGTGTCTTGCGCATCACCTTTGCCAGTTGTCGCAAGCAAGCTTCCGCCACGGTAAAATCCCGCAGGCGTAAACCCTTTTGCGGGCCATACACCCGCGTGCAACCCAGCGGTCCAAGCAGCTTGTTTTGCACATCCACCGCCACGACCACTTTCAACTGCAACATGCGAGCACCCGGTGCAACCACGGTTGCCAGCCGGTCCAGATCCCGCCAGTGCTCAATCGGCGTTCCGTCCTTTTCCAGAAATCGCCAGCCCAATCCAAGTGCCAGACCAAAACCGCCGTCGTTCGTCGCACTGCCGCCGATACCGACAAGACAGTTTCTCGCTCCACGCCTGGCGGCGGCGCGCAAAAGCGCAGCCAATCCACGCGTATCCAGTTCGAACGGATGAAATTTGCCCGGCGGCAATTGCGCCAGTCCAATCACGCGGGCGGATTCGATGATCGCCAGGCGATCGGCAGAATCCCACCACCAGCTCGCCAGACAGCGGCGACCCGCTGCATCCACGGTGGCGGTTTGCACCCGGCGAACGCGCCGCAATCCGGCCAGCACCGGACCAAAGCCGTCACCGCCGTCCGAGATGGGCAGTATCACGACTACATCGCGGGGGCGAACCCGTTTCCAGCCGCGCGCCATCGCCGCCGCCGCTTGCCGGGCGGTCAGGGTTTCCTTGAATTTATCCGGCGCAATTAGAACTCGCATGATAAAAAATTGTCAGACTGAAATAGCAAAACCACGCAAAATCTTGTTTGTGTGCGATACCTCATGACCTGGCAAGATGCTGGCGGAGGCCCCGCTGCGCGAGCATTATCACGCAAATGCGGTGAACCACCCGCCGCCACGTAATCGGCAAGTCTGGCATCCATGCAACATTATTTTCGGCCGGGCCATTTCATTTTTTGACACCCGCGTGCGGGTGTTTATCCTTCCGTCATGCGCATTGTAAAGGTTCCGCTCGGTCATCGCAGTTACACCATCAAGGTTGGCGGCGGTTTGCTGTCCCGGCTCGGCGTCGAATGTGCGCAACTCAAACTCGGAAAACGTTGCGCTGTCATCACGGATGCCAACGTCGGCAAACATTTCGCCAAGCTCGCATTGAAATCGCTCGCCGCTTCCGGTTTTGAGCCGGTGTTGATCACCGTTCCCGCCGGCGAAAAATCCAAAAGCATCGCGGTGGTTGGCGATTGCTACGACCAGCTCGCCGGGCACCGGCTGGAAAGAAAATCCTTCATCGTCGCGCTCGGCGGCGGCGTGGTGGGCGACCTGGCGGGGTTTGTCGCGGCGACCTATCTGCGCGGCATCCCGTTCATTCAGGTGCCGACGACGTTGCTGGCGCAGGTGGACAGTTCCGTCGGCGGCAAGACCGGTGTGAACCTCAAGTCCGGCAAAAATCTGGTCGGCGCATTTTATCAACCGCAGCTGGTGCTGTGCGATCTGGACACGCTGAAAACATTGCCGAAGCGCGAATATGTTTCCGGCCTGGGTGAGATCATCAAATACGGCATCATTTACGACGCGATCCTCTTCGCACAACTCGAACACAACCTGCCAAAGTTGCTCCAGCGCGACGAGCTGACGCTCCGGTCCGTTGTCTCCCGCTGCTGCGAAATCAAGGCGGACGTCGTGGGCCAGGACGAAATGGAATGCGGCCTGCGCGCGATCCTGAATTTCGGTCATACCATCGGCCACGCGATCGAGAACAGTTCCGGTTACGGAAAATTCCTGCATGGCGAGGCGATCTCCATCGGGCAGGTCGCAGCCGCCAGGTTGTCGCACACGATTCTCGGTCTGCCTTCGGGAGAAGTGGACCGGATTGAAAAGTTGTTTGTCCGCGCCGGATTGCCGGTGAAGATCAGATTAAACCCTCCGCAACGCCGAAAGCTTTTCGCCGCGATGAAGCTCGACAAGAAAGTCAGCCGTGGTGACGTCAAATTTGTGCTGGCCAAAAAAATCGGCCGCGTGGTTTGGGGCCAGCAGGTGCCTTCGCCGCAGATTGAAAAGGTCTTGGCCGCGCCGCTCTAGTTGGCGGGGACAATTTCCGCCGTTCGCAACGTCACCGGTCCGAGCAGTCCGGATTCGAGCAGGGGCGAATCTTTTGTCCAGTGATGCCAGGTCGTGAACGTCAGCCGGCCGGTGGGGCTGGGTTGGCCGTCGAGCAGCCACTGCGGCCATTCCTTGAGTTCCTTGCCGTTCCACTCGCAGTCCGGCGGCAGTTGCTCGTCGCCGATCAGCCGGTTGGGCCACAGGTTGGTGACTTTGACGACCAGATTGTTGACGCCGGCTTTCGCGGCGGCGGTGAGGTTCACGCGAAACGGCGGTTTCCACAGCACGCCGAAGTCGTGTCCGTTCAAAGAAACCTCCGCAAAATTCTTCACCGTTCCGAGGTCCAGCCAGAGTTCGCGTCCGGCACTCAACCGGTCGGGAGAAATTTCCATTTCCTTTTCGTAAGTGGCCGTGCCGGAAAAATAGCGCACGCCATCGTTGGTGTGGCCGGTCCACGAAATCAATTCATCCAAGGTGACCAATGGTGGGGCGCCCCAGTTCGGCGGAAAAATCAAAGTCCACGAACCGGAGACGGCTTCGGGTGCAGGCAAATTCGCCGCGTCAGCATGCAACGCCTTCCCACTGGCTGTGCTCATATCGAGCCGGCCGTTGCTCCAGGCCTTGACGACCATCAGGCCATCCGGGCCAGCGATGACTTCCCATGGTGGTGGCTGGCCGGGATTTGCTGTCGCTGGCAGTGCGAGAGTTTCGTTTTCCTGGACGACCGCATGACCGGGTTTGCCGTCGAGCGTGTAGTCCACGCGCAATTCTTTTTTATGATTCGCCGCCGGATCGCCGCCCAGCATTTCGTTGTTGGCGACAATGTCGAGCTGGCCGTCACGGGCCATCCCGGCCAGATTTGCGGTAACATCCTTTTCGCCGGTGCCCTCGGTGGCGGCATAAATAGCGCGTTGAATTTCCAGCTTTGGCATGATGGCGGTTTCGGCGGTGATGGCCGCATTGACTGCGATGACATGATCCGCATCATTCGCGGCGCGACGGAAAATCACAAATACCGAACCCGCGGGCTCAAAGTCCAAACGCACTTTGGTGCGTCCAGCTTGTGAACTCCAGACGGGTGCGGGTTCGATCAATCCAGTGTCGGGATGCCACAATTCCGGGATTTTGCCGCTGACTCGAAAGGTGCATTCGACCGAATCAAACTGCCGGCGCTGGTTGGAGACGAAATAAATGTCCGCGACACCGTCGGTTCGATGGGCGCAGGCCAGCTTTGTGGCGCTGGACCTGGCTTGAAATTCAAAATCCGGCTTCAGCGTTTGTGCCGCGAAAATGTCGGCCAGCGATTTACCCCAAACGACGCGGCCATTGCCGCATGGATTTTCCAGAACATTCGTGCCGTCGCATTTGCCCCACAGCCGGCCGGCGAGTTTTTGCACCTGCACGTCGCATTTGGGATAACCGATGAGGCTGGGCGAATGTTGCGGTCGCGGACCGACAACCGTGGCGCCGTCACGCACCAATTCACCGATGCGCTGTAACAATTGCGGCGTCAGGTTCAAATCACCGGGCGGCAGAATCAGCACGGCATAATTCGCGCCGCTGGTCAGCGTGATGCGGCCGTTCTTCACCTTCGCGCCATGCAGCAATACGTCGGCGTTGATCGCGTCGTAATCAAAGCCGGCGGGCAGGGCGGGATCACCGACACGCATTTCCACGGGCGCGCTTTCACCGGTGAAATAAGCGGCGTCCGCCACGGCGCGGCCTTGTTGCAGGAGAAATTCACAGCGCGAGATGTAATCAATCCACGGTTTGCCCTGATCCCACCAGGTCTCCGTGCGCTCGAAATGAAAGCCCCATTGGCCCATCGTCATCCCCGGCCAGCGGTTTGTCCACGGCTGCATCGCATAACGATGGAAGACGTAACGGTTCAATCCCTGGCAATACATCAGATCGCCGAGCGCCTTGAGGGAATACGGATCGTTCTGCCAGCGGCCGGCCTCCGGACTCGCAGTGAACGATTCGGCCGCAACGATGGTCTTGCCGTAGATATGCGCGATGGAGGCGGCGAGTTTGACGGATGGATGCCCCTGGCTGCCGCTCCAGAATTCACCCATCACCACATCCGCCGGCGCGCCGCTTTGCATGGATTCAAACGGCCCGGTGTAAGGTTCAACCGCATTCAACAGTCCATGCTGACGGCAGAGTTCGGCAAAATGGCCGAAGTAATTGTCCGCGAACAAGTCGGCGATGGTGCGGCGGATGTCCCAAAGAAACCGCTCGGACAATTCCGGATTGTCCACCACACGACCGGTGAAGGCCGGCAGGAATTTCACCGGATCATAGCCGCGCCGTTTTTTAAATTCCGCCCGGAAATTTTCATTCCAGTTTTGACCGCCGACTTCGTAGCTGTCGATCAGTGAGGTATTGAGCGTCTTTCCGGCGAGCGGTCCGATGTCGTCGAGAATCTTTTGCATGAAGCCGTCCCAGTGCGCGTCGAGCGCGGCCTTGCTGAATTTGTCGCACTCCAGGCCGGTGCCTTCCTGCGGGGCGGGATGATTGTTCCGGCCCGTTGGCGTGTAGCCAGCGCGTAGAATGGTCCAGTTGCCGGCGGGCGCGTCCCACTCGATCTGCCCGTTGGTGTTCATCAAGCTGCCCAAGTCAATCGTTGCGTCGTGCTTCACGACCAGACTTTCGGCGGCGGAATCGTCAACCGGCGAAGAAAGAATCGCGGAACCGGTATCACCGTTCTTGGATTCAACGCTTTCGATGCGCAGGCGCGGGCTGAAATCAATCTCCGCCACATCCAGACTCTTCGTGCGCGCGCCGATGCGGGTGAAGGTCACGCGGAAAAAACGGGCGGAAACCGCCTCGCTGCC
>DATLVR010000101.1:0-33760 GCA_035577265.1 Verrucomicrobiia bacterium
TGTATGATACCATTCCGTGCATTCAAATTTAGTTTGAACCCAGCCAGATGGAACATATCTGAAGGCATTTAATCGTCTTTTGATATTGTCATAATCCGCAAGTGAATCAGGATAATCGAAGCCTGGTCGTAGTAGTGAATCTTCGTCACTCAAGTCGAGATTGGTATCACGAACCGTGGATAAATTGTCTATGAATCTGCCGTCTTCGGTAGCAGCAATGATCCATTTATACCCATAGGCAAACACACTAAACCGAGGCTGCAACCATGGGACGGGCAAAGCTGTGACGCCATTTTTATCGGGCTGAATTGTGGACGGAGAAAGACAGTAAGTCAACCATGGCAGGGAGATTCCAAGAAAATCTGGATCGTATGACCCGGTATAAAATCTGGATGGTGTAATGGTGACCACATTTGTATTGTAGTCGGCCTCGTGATTGTGGGCAGGTTGCAGACAATATGTATTTGTGCCGTCGCACCACATCTGTCCAATACTGAATTTTGATACATTATAATTAATGGCATGATCGCTAATGTCAATCAAGTTAGTAACGGTAATTATCCAATCGTCACCACAAATCGTCACATGAAATGCGGCCTCAACATGCTGGTAGTCAATTCTTGGTTCTCCCGTTATAGGATTTTGTGATGTGCCCTTATATGTTCCATAAATTTCAATGACTCGACTTAATTCACCGTCAGCGTGAGCATTTTGCGGGATAATCAAAATGACCATCAGGGCTAATGCCATTTTTCCAAAAATTCTCATCAAGACAACTCGAAGATTGGAGTAAATCCATGGCGTGGTAGTGAGCGTTAGGAAAACCAAGGACAAAGAGGTGAGGGTTTTCTCCTCGCTTTTGCTGACATGAAGTAGAACGCCCAAAGTTCCCAAACAATTGCAATGTTTTCCGCCGAGAAAATAAAATGCCCAGTGATACAACAACATCAACGCCACAAACGATAAAATCACAAAATTAGTGTTGGCCCGACCGCGAAATCCAACACAAACCACGGCGACACTACTTTCTAAAAGGCCAGCTGTTAAATATAAGTTGTTATTTGTCAAAAAAGGAAAGACCAGGTTAGGTAATGCGCCATTGTAACCTGTGATTCTTAAAAATCCAAAATGCGATAGTGCATACAATAACAAAAGCCCGCCTGCAAAGCAGTGCAGGAACGATGATACGTTCTTTGGAAAACTATTGGTTCTTTTTCCTAGATTTATTTCGCGCTCAAATTGTTCTGTTCCTTTGATGTGCATTGTTGGATTGAGAGTTTTTTATGTTCTGTTTTTTTCGCATCTCGAAATCGCAGTGCTGATCGGTTCGCTCAGCAGACCGCCGCAAGCGTTGAAAGTAAAACGCCTTAATTTCATAGAATTATTTTTATAAATCTATTTTCATTTTATTGGCGCAGCGAGCGGCGGTGTCGGTGCGTGGGGCGCGGGCGGAAAAGTGTTGGGCCGGAATTCATCATGCACTCCGGCGTTGGCAGGGTCGGGGGGGCGGCCACTGCAAATCTGTGGCGTTTTGGATCGTCAGTGCATTCATTTTGCTATACCCGAAATTGTCTCGTCACCGGAATGCTGACGACATCGCTCCATTGGCCGCCATGCCGGTGGCTTGGAGGTAGATGGCTTTGGATTTCATGCTAGTCATTTAGTTAAAAGTTAAGGATTGATGGATAAAATTAAAAACGAATTGATTTCGTCAGTTTGCTTTTGGCCACTACCGGTTTGGTTGATTATATCCCCGCTCCATTCATAAACTTAACGATGAGATTAGAACACGATTTCATGTGTGGGTGTAGGGCAATGGTTAATCATTTGGCAGCAATGTTAATCATTTGGACGCAATTCGAATTGGCGCGGCAGTTGGCGCTGGTGGTAGGGAGGGGCAGGCTCCCCAATGCTCCTTGAACTTGCGCGTAAAATTCGTCTGCTGTTTGTAGCCGAGACAGGCGGCGGTTTCCTTGATGGAGGAGCCATCGCGCAATAGTTCCATGGCCTGCTGTTGCCGTTGATCGGCGAGCCAGACTTTGGGTGTTTTTCCAAAGTGTTGGAGAAAGTGCCGGCGCAAGGTGTCGCGGGAAACGCCGCAGAGCTTCGCGAGCGTGGTGGCAGACCAACTGGTCTGCCGGGCGAGTTCAGGCCAGTTTTGGATTTGGTTTAATCTAGTGTTCAAGGTATTGTGTCTTCTAGCTCACGCGATCACCCAACACTTGTCCTACAAATCGAGGCAAGGCCGCAGAAGGCAGAATCATAAAGGCAAATGTTAATATGTTGGATTTGAGTTTATTGGATCCTTGCCAAATTGCGGCGTCTCTCGCTCCACGTGTCCATCTGCAAAAGTGATGTCACCTTTGCCCCCATGCCGTGATGAAATCCAATTCGCGTTGGGAACCCAACGTGAATCATCAATGGTTTTAGAACTCTCTTCCACTAACATGATTTTTGCGCTTGGATTCCTGATGGAAGCAGCCTTGAAAGGAAACACATTGCCATCCCAGTCGATAATCGTGGACATCCCCGGATTGACATTATTGGTGAGATCATAGCTAGTGAGCGAGTAGCTGTAACGGTAAGGATCTCCTACCACATTGCCCTGTGTTTGAAAGGACAAAGCCGTGCGGTCGGCAGGGCAGGTGAACAGGGTAGGGTTGAAATTTCCCACGAACTTCGCGATTGCGCTATTATTAACTTCCCGGCCATATTGCCACCAAATCCAGTCTTCCGGTTTTGGGCCGTAAATATTCTTCGATCCCGGCGCAGGAAAATGGTCACTGAAATCACCCCAATAAAGTTGAAACGCGATGCCCAACTGTCGCAAGTTGTTGAAGCACGTTGTTTGGTGGGCCTTGTCCTTTGCCTTGGCCAGCACCGGGAGTAGTAGAGCGGCCAAAATTCCTATGATTGCGATGACCACCAATAATTCAATGAGCGTGAAAGCGCGGGCACGATTTTGAGACAGCTCAATTCCATCCACGCAAATCTTTTTTTTGGTCAGTAAAGTTGGCATGTTCGTGCGATCTGGATGATAGACTTCAGGCTAATGCTGCGGGCGGCTTCTGCAGCGTGATGGTTGACATGCAATGCGGGCAGGCTATTTTTCGTCCGACTCCGTAAACTGGAAATTCAATTCTTCCGCCGCAAGAGGGACAGGAATTTTTTATTTGCCCGTTTGCTTTAACTGAAAATTTCCGCATCCGAGTCCAGACCCATGGAAATAGCAGTGAGATACTACCCCCAATCAGTAAGTAGAGTATCATCATCGTTAGCATTGTATCCGTCGTATTGGGAGAAATGCCAAAAACGTCTGACAGATTGGCAAGGTATCCGCCGAATCCACCGCGCATACCCAAAAAGGTAAGGCTGGCACGGTATATTGCCAGATTCATTGAAAGCCACAAGATCAACATTAATTGCAAAGGGATTTGCCTTCCAAAAAGGCAGACTAGCGCCACTGCCAGTTCAACTCCGCTCACAATCCAAAACAGGTGGCGGATGGAAATTTTGAAAATTGGATCGTTTGGTGTCGTGAATCCAGCGCTGGCCCAATTAGTCAAAAAGCCGGCGCTGGCCGCCGCAAGGAGCAATGCGCCGGATGAATAAATAAAGATGCGGATCAAGGTGAGTTGCATAAGCCAATAGTTTTGCCCCTAATATCCAAACAGGAATTTTGCTAGTTGTTGTGCCTGTTCACGCTTCGTGGAACTGGACCAATAAACATGTCCCGCGTCCTGATGTAGAGCAAGTGTCACAGACACCCCGGAATCGGCCGCCGCCTGTTGATATTTTATAGCTGACTTAACCGTGCCGGCGTCATCTATTCCACCATCAATCAGAATTTTTGAGAGATGCGGGCCTGATAAATCCGGAAGAGATGTTGGATTTAATAAAATTGCGCCCTTCCACAGATTTGGTTTCTTGGCGACAAGTGAAACGAGTCCTTCCGTCTCCGAACTCGACCCATAAAGGAACACGGCGTTGGTATCAATACCTGAATCCTTCACCAACTCAGCATAGACGGTCATGATATCTTCATCCCAGGGGTTTAAGTTTGCGCTTGTATAACTGGGCCTGTCCACGTTTACAAAGAAAGCCCCCCCATTGGCCGCCACCTGTGGATACACCTCCCAGCTATATAGTGACCGACCAATTAGCAAAGGCGATTTTTTGTTGCTGGAAGTCTTCGCTGGCTCCCACAAGTGATAGGTGATTTCCTTGCCGGATGTGTTTGTGACAGTCCTGCATAAGGGCACAATGTATTTCGTGTATTTAAAAGGCTGCTCCTGACTGGAATAAATACAGTTCAAAGATCCGGAGACCAGATCGTATTGCCAAATGCCGGGAGGCTCGTTTGTCAAGGAGCCCGCCACAAAAATTTGATTACGACTCACGGCAAAGCTAACGACCGAACCCCTGGCCAGTAATGATATGGAAGTGTCAAAGGTATTGGTCTTTATGTAGAGCGTCCTTTGTCCCAAGTCCTGCACAACATAGGCAATTCCCTTTTCATTGTCAGTCCACAGCACTTTCTCCATGGAATTTGGCAGGCTTTTGATGCTGCATATATTAGTGAATAAACCGGCACGAACCCCACCCCAAACCCCTTTTTCATCGGGCTGAAAACCGAACAGGCCGTAGCCTGTTTTATCACGGCATAGCAGCAGGAATTTCCCGGTGTCCAGCGAAAAAGAAAAGCCTTGGAGTCCAGTGGAAGTTGATTCGAATATTTGCTCCGTTAATCCGGTCGCGAAATTCAGGCGTTGGAGAGTGTTCCCTTCTTGCCAGACGACTGAGTGGGTGCTGGTAGCGGTGAGCGCGCTTGCCGGCTTTTGTGTGATGTTTTTGAATGGCTTAAGTGGAACCCATTCCCCGCCAGCCTTTTCTTCGACTGCCACCAAATCTCGTTTCCCATCCGTTATGCGCATGTAGGCAAAGGCATGGGGTGACAACCAGACGAAACCCGCCATCATTTCATGAACAGGAAAGCTATATAACATCTCACCCGAGTTCCCCTTGCAAATAATTATCCGAGAAAACAAATAGTCCTGTGGTTCATATCGCTGATACGCGAAGAAACTGTCGTCGGGTGCCCACCCTAGAAGCCGAAATCTTGCAGGGTCGTATTTCTTTCTCGATTGTTCATGCATTAAATGTTTCTGGCCACTCACTATATCCAATAAAAATATGCCAACACCTTGTTCGGTGCTCTGGCCAAATAATAATTTATCACAGGCTCTATTGGGCATTATTGGTATGGTTGAATACAATTTTCCAACGGCTGCAAGCTCAGCGGCAATTTCTTGTATGTGGGCAGGGCTGGCAGCCTTGACATACATGCGCCATCCAGCCATTAACCCCACGACCAAAACGGTCAATGAGAAACCGATAGCTGCTTGTTTAATGGAGGTCACGCGCATTCTTAATCCCAGTAAGATTTATGAAAGTTATTATTGGTGATTTCACACGGAATGTGTGGCGTTGTTTGTAAGTTGAATGATTAAAGCACATTAGATTCCAGTCAATCCCTCTTTCGGGGGATGCTTAAAAGAAGCATCGCGAAACAAATATTTTGAAATTAATACCGAAGCGGTCTCACGTTGCTGACCTGCTGTTTGATTTTTACTGTGCTTGCTCCCAAACCACCGGAAGTCAGAACGGTCGGATTTGTGCCTTCGGCGACTCTGCGAGGCTAGAGGTTTTTGGTTTCTGTTTTTGACATGGCGCGTTTTGTTTGAAGGGGGTGCCGTCCTGCTCTCTCCGTAGTCCGCTTGCCTCGCCGCCATTTTCTTCAAACTTCTGATTCTCGCTTTGCGAGGCGTTTTATTTCCGGCGACGAAGGGCATGGGTCACGCCAGCGACCTGGCTATCCGGTAACGCCTCATCTTTCGCTGTCATGCCCCATGCACGCCGGAAATAAAACTGAGTTTGTTCATAAGACGGCTCCGCCCAGGTGAAGCAAGCGGCATACGGCGAGACACGGACGGCGATCATCAAAAAAATGCTTATGAAAAACAATCTCTCAGGTGAAGCAGCAGCTCCAGCAAACGCCGGCCAGCTATCATCATTCGAACGGGCCAAAATCAATCTGGCTCTACGCCGGAAGAATCGGAAACTCGAAACCGAAAAGTTACTGGCGTTGCTCCGCAGCAAAACACCGGACTTCTTTGCATTGGCCGAAGTGGTTGGCAAGTGGGTTTGGATTCAGTTTTCGGACAAGCAGCCGCCCACCGTCACCTGCGTTTTGGCCGGGCTTGGCTTTCATTGGAACAACACCCGCCAGACGTGGCAGCACCCGTGCGGCATGATTCCCGACGAACGCGCGACCTCGTCCTCGGAAGGGATGCTGCGCCTCGGGTCGCGCAAGTAATGCGTTTACTGCGCGGAGAATTTCGCCCGTTCATTGCCGCTGGGATCCCTAAAATCACTGAGCCGGCCTTTCATTACGGTGCCGTCCGGCAGCTTCAACGTGATTTGCGGGGGCCAGCCAGCCTGGGCCAGCGCCACGCTGTCCACCACGCCCACGGCGCGGGAAATTTTGTGGACCATGATTTCGCCGAGAAAGCCTTCACCGGTGGCGGGAATTTTAGTTTTGCCCATGTGGCTATTATGCGGAGGAAATCCGGCGCGTTCAATGCCGGATTGCCGGGTTGCCAACCCAGTCACCATGAACGAAAGCCATGAGAAGTGTTGGCTGGATCGGATCCGAACGCCCAGGCTTGATTCCGGCCCAAAATCAGCTGACTGGAGGCTAAACGCCCGCCACCGGTCGCCGGCATTCGGCGTAAAGCGCATCATAGACGATGAATTCGCGTTGCAGAATTTCGGCATCGCTCAAGCCCAAGGCACTGAAGCCAAAAGCCACCCAGCGCAAGCCTTCGCCCGCCGCAGGATGATCTTGTGCGGCCGGCTGATCTGGCGGGGATTTTCGCAAAAAGAGCCTGGCTCAAACCCAAATGAGCCAGGCCCTGAAACCCAAACCCTAAAACCCTGCGCAATGCCAGCCCGGACCGCGATGATTCGGTTCAAACTGTTTGCCAGGATGTTTTGCGCCCGGATCTCCAGGCGATCCGGGCCGGCGATTGATGGGCGGTTCAAATCATTTCGCGTCGTTGGTGGCGTCGGCCTTCATCTTCTGAAAGACGGCCAGTTGAGTCTGGAGGTCGGCGTTGAGTGCTTTGACCTTTTCCGCCTGCGCCAGTTGCACCGCCAGCAGGTTTTTCCGGGCGGCTTCCAGATCCTCCGGTGAACCGCTGGTTTGTGCCTCGACCACTTTTTGCCGGGCCGGCTTGATCAGGGTTTCGACCTCGAGGTTGACCTCGTTGCACCGTTTCAGGAATTCAGCATGAAAAATCTGGTCGGCCTGCTCCACGGAAACGGCGGTTACATCGGGAATGAGCCGGTTGATGGTGGCGATGATTTTGGGGTTGGGCTTGGCGATTTCGGGCGCGGGGCTGGCCGGAGCGGCGGTGGCGGCCACGCGTTGGATGGCGCGGGCCAGATCGAATTCCAACGCCGGTTCCCATTCCGGCTGGAGTCGCGCAAAGGCTTCGCGGTCATTGCCGCTGGCGATGGCCAGGCCGAGAAAACAGGCCTCGCCCTTGTCCAGATTGAAGGGCTGGATGCCGTCCGCGCTGGCGGCGTTGGCGTTGGCCTTCGCCGGCGTGTCCAGATTGGCCAGCTGAATTTTACCGCCGCTGGCGGTTTGCATGGCGTTGAGCAATTGCGCCACGCGTCCGGCAAAAGACTGAAGCGTCTCATCTGCGCTTCCCGCCGGGAGCAGGGCGTAGTAACGGATGGTCACCGGCGTGGTCAACTGGCCCAGCACCGCCCTGGTCGAGCCGGAGAGCGGGTTGGTTGCAGAGCGGGGAGGATGGGTGTGGAGCCAGATGCCGGCCAGCGCAATTCCCGCCGCGAAGACGAGAATGACCAACGCGAGTGACGGGAGATTGGACTTTAGTGCGGGGTTTGCATTTGCATTCATAAATTTAAAATTGTATTAGCTGGGTCATCTTCTGTCATGGCGCGAGACTGTCAATTTAGAAACTGGCAAAAACCAATTCTGGGCATGCATAAGCCAAATTACGGTAAGTCGGTCCGCCGTTCGACACCTACCTTCATCCTCGATAAAGTGAACCTCCAGTGTTCGCCGGTGTCCGCCAGCAGTTGCGAGGAAGCGGGCGACGAGCCGGGGCGGTGGATGAAAGGTTCAGTTCAATTTTTGGTCGCTTGAAAATTTCCTCTATCAAAAAAATGATGGCGGCCCTGGCAGTGGCCAGCCTGGGGTTGGGCGGTCTGCCGTTGACGGCCCAGCAGGTGCAGCATCTCACCATCACGCAGCCGGGCGGCATGCCGGGCCTGCCGGTGATGACCGGCATCATCCAACTCAGCAACGGCGTGCAACTCACGTGGTCCGGACCTTCCGGCTATTATCAAGTCTTCCAGAAAAGCAACAACCTGAATGCCGCGTGGGTGGCGTTGGGCAAGTCCACCAACCTGGCCTGCACGGCCACCATCACCAAACTTTACAGCAATGCGTTTTTCCGCGTCTCCGGGCCGGCGCCAAAATATGCCGGATACCAACTCTGCCTCGAGTGTCATAACAACGTCTGCCGTTATGTGACGAACACCGCGCACGCCAGCGCCTTCAGCAATCCGGACTTCAAGGCGGCAGGCGGACAGAACAACGCTTCCTGCCTGCCGTGCCACACCGTGGGCTACGGATTGCCCACCGGGTTCGTGAGTGCAACGGCCACGCCGCGGCTCGCCAATGTGCAGTGCGAAAATTGTCATGGCCCGGCGGCCAACCATGCCGCCAACCCGGATGATTTCACGGTGGTGCCGCGTGTGGACATTGCTGCGACCGTCTGCGGCGGCTGCCACAGTGCGAGCCATACCGCTTACAATAATGCGCCGACGTATGAGGAATGGTCGTCCAGCGGCCACGCGGCGGTCGTGCCCGACGTGCTGCAAAGCATGGCTTCCAACACGAACAACATCCGGAGCTGCGGCGTGTGTCATTCGGGCTCCGCCCGCCTCGCGATGATCGGGGGAAAGAATCCCGCGATCACGCTCACGAAAGATTACAATGTCCCCATCACCTGCGCGGTCTGCCACAATCCGCATCAGACCAACAGTTCGCCGGATCAACTGCGCAACCCGGTTTCCTCGACCAATTATTTTGCGCTGACCAGCGCGGACACGGCCACCGTGGCGGCGTTCACCAATAAATACAACGCGAGCATCAACATCAATGTTTGCGCCCAGTGCCACAATGATCGTGGTGCCACCTGGGTGGATACCTCGCGCGCACCGCATCATTCGTTGCAGTATAACTTTCTGCTCGGTTCCGTCGGCGAATTGCTGAACGGTCCGGCCACGTTCAGCCCGAGTCCCCATGGCGGCCTGCCGTCCTCCGCCAGATATTCCTTCTCCGGCACGTTCTATCTGACCAACCAATGTGCGTCCTGCCACATGCAAAGCGACAACAGCAATGCCGGCAATCATTCCTTCGCGGTCGCGAGTGACGCCGTCTGTTACAACTGTCATTCCACCCCGCCGGAACTGCTGCAAGCAGAGCTGACGCTGTCCATCTCCAACAGCGTGACCACGCTGCTCACGTCCTTGAACCAGTGGGCCGCCCGCCAGACCAATTCCCTGCTGGCAACCAACGGCGTGGTGGCCTGGGAATACACGACGCCGGGCGGCTTGACGTGGCAGTCCGATTCAGCCGGCATTGTGACCAGTTGGTCGCTGAACAATCCGGTGACATTCACCGGCCCAAATTCCGCCGGTCAGGCATTGATCCCGGATCAGATCAAACGGGCACGGTTCAACCTGTATCTCGTTTTGAACGACGGCAGCTTTGGTGTCCACAACCATGCGTTGGAGGTTAATCTCTTGAACGCCGCACAAATCTGGATCTTGCAGGTGTTGCAATGATCAATCACGAGCAGCTCAAAATCGCATGAAGACCTTTTCATTCCTCAACCAGCTCTGGCTCGGCTGCCGGCAACGGCGTGGCCTGGTCCTGGCGGGTGTCGCGGCGCTCCAGTTGCTCGTGGCGATTTCCTGCAGTTCCATTTCACGGCAGGCGGTGATGCTGCCCGATGTGCCGGGAGCGAAATACATCGGCTCCTCGGAATGCGAGCAGTGCCATGAAGAGATCACCAAGAGCTTCGCGACGGCCGATCACGCCCGCCTGATCGCGGTGGGGCCCAATGCGCTCGGCGTCGGCTGCGAATCGTGTCACGGACCGTGCAGCCTCCACTCGGATTCGGGCGGCGAGGTCAAGCCGCCTTACAGCTTCACCGCCGGACGGCCGATGCCCGTGGGCTTGGGCGGGCCCACGCCCGGAGCGTCGCCGGCGCGGGCGAAGGAAACGGTTTGTTACACCTGCCACATGGACGTGCGCGGCCAGTTCGAACTGCCCAGCCATCATCCCGTGCCCGAAGGCCGGATGACGTGCATCCTCTGTCATCCGCCGCACAAGGGGATCGCCCACGCGGGCGGCAGCACGCAGATGCTCTCGCAGGAGGAGAATTGCCTGCAATGTCACCAGGCCCAGCGCGGACCGTATGTGTTCGAACACGAGGCGCTGCACGAAGGCTGCACCAGCTGTCACACGCCGCATGGCAGCGTCAACGCCAAATTGCTCACCGCGCGCGATTCCACGCTCTGCCTCAAATGCCATTTCCAGCAAGTCAAGGGCGGACAGATTCTGATCGGCGGTTCCGATCACACGGTGCGATTGCAGGAAGGCAGTTGCTGGACGGCCGGCTGCCATGAAGCCGTCCACGGGTCGCGCGTGAACTCGTCGCTGCGATTCTAAATCATCAACGGAAAGCCGATGAAAACAAAATTCTCCACCCAAAATCAACGTGAGCAAGCCGCGCGGCGGGCGTGGTATCGCCGTTGCATCATGGTTGGGGCGATGTTGGTGGCGTGCGGAGCGACGGCGCGGGCCGACAGCACGAACGCTCCGGCGGTGAAACCGGTAAAGCCGTTGACGCCGGAACAGATGTATGAAGGCGGCAAGGACACCTACACCGACTGGGTGGAACTTTCCGCCGGCGGCCTGATGACCAGCAGTGGCAGCAGTGCGCAGGCGCAGCAGCAGTATCAGATGAGCAAGGGCGCGTTCGGCGGCATCAGCGACCTGCACATCCAGCAGGACGTGGCCAAGAAAACCACGCTGACCCTGGACGGCCACGCGTTGTTCGACCAGAACGATTACAAGGTGATCCTCGGTTTGTCGCGCGAAGAGCTGGGCTACGTCAAGTTCACCGCGAGCGATTTCCGCACCTGGTATAACGGCGCCGGCGGTTATTACCCGCCCACCCGGATGCAGTATAAGCTCCCCAATGATGAGTTGTCCCTGGACCGCGGCGAGATTTCCGTCGAAGCGGGCCTGACCTTGAAAGATCTGCCGCAGGCGGTGTTCAAATACACCCACAGCTTTCGTGACGGCGATAAAAGCTCCACCATCTGGGGCCCCGTGCATCCCAACCTGACGACGACCGTTGCGGGTGTCTTCCCGTCCCTCTACAACATCGACGAGAAGGTGGACAGCTACGCGCTGGATCTGACCCATCACATCAAATCCACGGACTTGGGCGTGGGCGTGCGCTACGACACCGCGAGCCTGGCCGACACGCGCAAAGAAACGTTCTGGTCGGGCGAACCGGTGCAGCGCGATGTCACCAACAAACAGGGGACCACATATGACCTGTTCAACGTGCATGCCTTCAGCGAGACCTGGCTCAAAAAGAATCTGTTGTTCTCCACCGGCTACTCGTTTGCGAATTTAAACGAGGGCTTTTCCGGCAGCCGCGTCTACGGCGACGACTTTGACGTGGCCTACAGCCCCGATCCGTTGAACGGTCTGGGTTACACCAGCCTCAACGGCGGGGCGCACAAGCAGGAGCACGTCATGAACGTAAACCTGATGACCATCCCGCTCAAGAACCTGACTATCGTGCCTTCGCTGCGCGTGCAGCAGGACAGCTGGGACGCGAATTCCAGCGGCACCGGGACGCTCGGTGACGACACGGGACCGTTCACCAGCAACAGCAACGGGGATTC
This sequence comes from Verrucomicrobiia bacterium, assembly GCA_035577265.1. Taxonomy (GTDB): domain Bacteria; phylum Verrucomicrobiota; class Verrucomicrobiia; order Limisphaerales; family UBA11358; genus UBA11358. The sequence goes on from DATLVR010000101.1 coordinate 12,091, forward strand.
ACTGGACGTGCGGGAGCGTCTGGATGTGCGCTATGCCGGCGTGACCAACTGGGTTTATTACTGCGGTGCCGAATTGACCGAGGGCAACGGCAATCTGGATGAAAAAGGCGGGCTCAGCCAGGTGAACGGCTTCGGCCCGCCGCCCATCCAAAGGCACACCGACGACACGCGCTGGTTCCAGAAGTATTTTGCCGGCGCGCGCTGGTATCCGACCCGCCGCGCCACCATTGATCTGGGCGGTTATTACAAGAGAAACGAATACAACTACAACGACCCACTCGACAGCACCTACAATGGCGCGGGCAGCCCGGATCGCTACCCGGCCTACCTGATCCGCCAAAGTTTTCAGACCTACGACGGCAATGTGCGCCTCACCCTGCGGCCTGCGCAGAACATCATGCTGGTCACCCGTTACGAATACCAATGGTCCACGATCGACACCACGCCCGACGCTATCTCCGGGTTGAACGAAACCCAGTCGTCGAAAATGACCAGCCAGATCATCGGCGAGAACGTGAGTTGGAGTCCGTGGTCACGCCTGTGCCTGCAGGCCGGATTCAACTACGTGCTCAGTGAGACAAAGACGCCGGCCGCCGACTACACCAAGGCCGTGCTGAATTCGCAGAACAACTACTGGACGGTGACGTTCAACTCGGCGGTCGTGCTGGATGACAAGACGGACCTGAATATGAGCTACCTCTACTATCAGGCAAGCGATTACCACAACAACACCCCGGACGGCCTGCCGCTGGGCGCCGGGGCGGATTCGCACACCGTGACGGCGGGCATCACGCGGCGGATCAATCCGCATCTGCGGGTCAACGTGAAATGCGCCTACTCGCAATACAACGACTGGGCTTCCGGCGGGAACAACAACAACACCGCTGAAATGGTTTACACCAGCCTGCAATACCGGTTTTAAATTCAACGCGAAGCCGGGAAGCTTTCTTCATTTGTCGGGAAAAGTTCCGTGGACGCAAAGGGTCGCCACCGGCAGCAACCAAAGCGGACGTGAAACGCTCGAGGAATAACTCAAGGCCCTGCGGTCAACTACCGTGGAGCCAATAAGTGCCGGTTGCAGCTCGAAAATTTTACGCTTCCAGCAGACGCACGGGCAGGGCATTGACACTTTTGCCGGTGGCGCGGCGCACCGCGTTGGCGACGGCGGGCGCGATGACGATGATGGGCGTCTCGCCCGCGCCAACGGAAGGCAGGTCCGGCCGGTCCAGCAGATGCACGTCCAGTTCCGGCAGGTCATCGAATCGCGGCACGCGATATTTCCGGAATGAAGCATTGGTGATCTCGCCGTTCTCAAACTGCATTTCTTCCCGCAACGCCGCGCCCAGGCCCATGACGATGCCGCCCTGCACCTGCGCGAGCAGATTGGCCGGGTTCAAAATCTTGCCGCATTCAAATGCCTGGCAGACGCGGGTGACCTTGATCGTGTTTTCCTTGCGGTCAATGGCCACCTCCGCGCACGCGGCGACGAATGAGCCTTTCTCCATTCCGCACGCCAGGCCGACGCCAAGGTTCGGGTCTTTGTTCTTCACGCGGGTTGACCAGTCGAATTCTTTCGCGGCCTTTTCCAGCACGGCGCGCAGCCGCGGATTCTCCAAATGCGCGAGCCGGAATTCCAGCGGATCAGCGCCCGCGGCGGCGGCGACTTCGTCCATGAACACTTCGCGGGCGAAATTGTTCGCCGTCGAAGCCAGCGCGCGATACGAACCGTGGCGCAACGGCGGCTTGGACGCGACGTAATGACAGTTCTTTTTGCCGGCGGTGTAAGGCGACTCCACGGCCTGTGCGCCGGAATTGATGTTGATGAAATACCATGTCGCGATCTTGCCCTGCGCATCCAGGCTCGCCTCGGCTTCGATGACGCCCGCCGGACGGAAATACGCCCAGGTGAATTCCTCCTCACGCGTCCAGCGCAACGACACCGGTTTGCCGGCGGCTTTGGCGAGTCGCGCCGCTTCGAGGGCGCACTCGCCCGTGTGTTTGCCGCCGAAGCCACCGCCGAAATCGGGGATCACGACCCGCATGTTTTCCGGCGGCAGATGAAATGCCCGCGCCAGTTCGCTCCGGACGCCGAACGGATTTTGCGAGCCGGTCCAGACCGTCAGCTTGTCGTCGTTCCATTCGGCGACCGACGCGCGCGGTTCCAGCGGCGCGTGCTGGATGTAAGGAACGTGATATGTCCCGCGCACGACTTTTGCCCCGGCGATTTCGTCGGCATAGGGATTTTTCGGCACACCGCCCTCGGCGTTCTGCACGAGGTAATCGAAAAGCTCCTTGCTCGACGGCTGCGGCTTGGTCTCCCATTTGGCCGTGTCGGAAATCTTCTGCAATGCGGTTTCCGCGAGCGAGGAATTCGGCGCGGTCACGCCGACAAACTGGTCGTCCTGCACGACCACCACGTCCTTCATTGCTTTTGCGGGAGCGAGATCAATCGAAATCAGTTTCGCGCCGAACGACGGCGCGCGCAGGATTTTGCCGTAGAGCATTCCCGGCCGCGCGATGTCCGACGGATACTTGTGCGCGCCGACAACGATGTCACGCGCGTTGGGCCGGAGCGCCGGAATGCCGAGCACCTTCAACTCTGCGACCGCCGTCAACGCGACATCCGACGGAATCGCCTGCTCCAGCAATTTCGCGGCCTCATCGCTGTTCGCCAGATCGGCGTAGGTGAGCGAGCGCTTGCCAGTTGCGTCAAAAACTTTTCCGTCGCGCATCTGGACCGCGCTGCGTTCGACCTTCCATTGCTGCGCCGCGAATTCCAACAAGAGATTCCGCGCCGCCGCCGCGCCATGCCGCACGGCGGGAACCGTCCGCGGCGTCGTAGCACTGCCGAACGTGCCTCCGTCGTCGGGAACCGTTCCAGTATCAGCCATCAGCATGGTTACGGTGTTCAACGCCACGTCGAGTTCTTCGGCCGCCGCCTGCGACAATTCCGTGCGTGCGCCCTGTCCGCCTTCGACCTTGCCCGTCAGGACGGTGATCGAGCCGTCCTTGCCGAGATGAATGCGTGCGCCAAGATTCTTCGCGCCGCCCGCCCGGCTGCGCTGGCCGCTTTCCTGCGCGATGGCCGGAAGCGTGACGGCGAGGAGCAGCCCGGCGCCGAGCACTTTCACGAACGACCGTCGGCTCAAACCGAAATCATAATCCACACGCTCGACCAGTTCGTCGTAGTCGATCTCTTCCAAATCTGGTTGGGGAATTTCCGGTGAAATAGTTTTCATGCGTGGGCCTTTCCGTTTTGCGTCACCGCCCGATGGATCGCCGTCTTATACTTCGCATAGCTGCAACAGCGACAGATGTGTTTTTGCATCTGCGCCATCACGTCCGCTTCGGACGCCGCGGGTTTTTGTTTCAACGCCCCGACCACGCCCACGATCATGCCGGCCGTGCAATAACCGCATTGGAACGCGCCCTCCGCCAGAAACGCCGCCTGCACCGGATGCAGCTGGTCACCGCTTGCCAGCCCTTCAATCGTCACGATCACCGCCTTGGCCACGTCGCCGACGGACGTGATGCACGATGGCGTGCTTACGCCGTCAATCAGCACCGAGCACGCACGACATTGGCCCTCGCCGCAGCCGAACTTCGTCCCGGTCAGTTGAAAATCTTCGCGCAGCACTTCGAGCAGGGACCGGTCCGCGTCGGTGGTGACGGTCCGGGCTTTTCCGTTCAGGGTGAAGCTGATTTTTGTGTCCATAAACAGCCGTTCGAAATTGGTTATGCTGAGGGATCACAATGAACCGCAGCGCGAATGGGTCAATGATAAATTATCCACCGGCATTCCCATGCGATAAAACATCCGCCGGAATGATTTGGACGACCGTCCTCACCCCGGCCCTCAATTCATACCCTCACCCGGTCTGCGGCCACCTCCTCCGAGGAGAGGGAGAAACGTGCGCCGCGTCTTGGGAATGTGGTTCGACGGGATTGGCCGGATGCGTTTCCGACCAACTGAAAACTGGCTGTGGTTTGTCCTCTTCTTCCGTCTTCGCTGCGCTATGACGCGACTCCAAAAATGAACCGCGCCGTAGCGCAGCGAAGGCGGGTGGGGAGAGGAAACAGGTGAGGGTGGGCGTGAAAATAAATTGGTCACCTCGCATTTATACTTACGATACTAATCGTAAGCCTGATTTGATTTGCGGTAAGGCTTGTGCTGAAGATAAAGCTCAACACGGTTCAGGACGTTTGTGCGATTGTCTTCGGGAACCCCGCCAATGCTTGCAGCTTGTTTCTGATATTTTACCGCCTGTTCAAAATCACCTGTTTCGGCATAAGCTGCCGCCAAGGTGTCCACACACTCGTATTTTTTCCACTTCGTCAAATCGCAGGCTTTCACCGCCAATGCCACCGCCTTTTTACCATCTCGGATTTGACTGTCCGGACAGGTTGCCAGTAACCAAGCCAATACATTATATGCGCCATACCCTTTGGGTTTCAGCTTGATAACCTTTTCCAGATCATGGATAGCATTCGTGTATGAGCCTAATTTAGAGTAGATGCGACCTCGTCCAAAAAGCCCAAGCCAATCCTCGGGGTTTAGTTGAATCGCATGATTATAATCACTCAATGCTTTATTAATCTCATTGTGAAGATTGTAAGAATCCGCACGGTCATCATATATCTCATAATCATCAGGCCGGGATTTCAAGGCTTCGGTCAAATCAGCGATGGCATTTGTGAATGAGTGCTTCCAGTAGTAGGCTTGGCCACGCGCCTTAAAAACACGTCCATTGTCCGGTTCGGTTTTTAATACGATGTCGTAATTGGTTATCGCGGCATCCAATTGCTGGTTCCCGGAATAGGCGTATCCAAGCATCTCATGGGCTAGGTCTTCATTCGGATTGAGGTCGATTACTTTGTTTAAATCGTCAATCGCTTTCGTAAATTCCATGGTCATGACAAATACAGCACCGCGACCAGCATATGCCTTGGCCGATTTTGGATTTAATCGGATTGCTTCCGAATAATCTTTTATCGCTTGTTCATAGTCCTCGCTTTGTCGCGCTTCTTTACCATGCTCAAGTAATTCTTTGACTTTTTCCTGGCTTCCGCACCCAGCTACGAATGCAAGCGCGAAAACGACGACTGCATAAATGAGCAATTTAGTTTTCATTTATTCCGCTTCAACAGAAATTCCGCCAGCGCTTCGAGGGCGACGGCTTTGCCTTTGAAAATGTCCAGCGCGGCAAACGCCTTGGCCGTCAGTTGCGCCGCGATCTTCCGCGATTTTTCCAGTCCCACAATGGCGGGATAGGTCGCCTTTTGCACGGCCACGTCCTTGCCCGCCGTTTTGCCGAGCTGCTCGCTGGTCTGCGTCACGTCCAGGATGTCGTCAATCACCTGGAACGCGAGGCCCACGTGGTAGCCGAAGTCGGTGAGGGCGGCGAGCTGCGCGGGTGTGCAGTTGGCGCTCATGCCGCCGAGCCGAACGGAACAGCAGAGCAGGGCGGAGGTCTTGCGTTCGTGGATGTAGCGGAGTTCGGCCACGGAAAGTTTTTTACCTTCGCCTTCCAGATCCGCCACCTGCCCGGCGACGAGTTGCAACGAGCCGGAAGCCTTGGCAATTTCCAGGATCAAATCGCGGTGCGAGTAGCGCGGCCAGCCCTTGGCCTGCGCTGCGATTTCAAACGCCTGCGTCAACAGCGCGTCGCCCGCCAGCACGGCGATGCCTTCGCCGAAAACTTTGTGGTTGGTCGGCTTGCCGCGGCGGAAATCGTCGTTGTCCATCGCCGGCAGATCGTCATGGATGAGCGAATAGGTGTGGATGCACTCGACGGCGCAGGCGAGCGGCATGGCGGCGGCATCGGTGCCGCCGCAGGCCGCCGCCGCCGCGAGCAAAACGGCGGGACGCATCCGCTTGCCGCCGGCGAAGAGCGAGTAGCGCATGGCCTTGTGGATGGTGGCGGGCTTGGTCTTCTCGGATGGGAGAAATTTGTCGAGCGCGGCGTTGACGGCGTCGGTGCGGGTGGCAAGAAATTGGTTCAGATTGAACGATGATTTTTTGGCGGCCATAAAATGATGGGCAGAAAATGCCGGAAAGCCGCGCCAGTTTGAAGGTTTTAATTTCGTCAGCACTGCTTGCGGCGGCCGCTAACCGCCGGTGTTTGCCGGCAACCGTCCCCGGTGTTCCCAGAGCGCCGCTGCCAGGCCAAGTTTGAAGGGAATTATTTGATTGCCTTCAAGCGCGCGGTGCGTATCCTGTGCAACTCGATTTGAGCTGATTGATATAACCATGAACGCTGAACTTTGCAAAAGAGCCAACGAAAAGGTTGGCAACCCGAATGTCCTCGTGAACATCGTGTCGCGCCGCGTGCGCCAGTTGAACTCCGGCGGCGGCGGCATGAGCCGTCCCCTGATTGACAACGTGGGCAACCTGGGCGCGGCGGACATCGCGCTGCGCGAAATCCTGGAAGACAAGATCGGCTGGGACATGCCCGAGATCGTCGCCTTGGTCCGTCCGGTGGGCAAGAAGCGCAAGAAGCGGTAAGCGCGGTTCCTAAACTTTACGAAAGCCGGAGGAATTTTTCTTCCGGCTTTTTTGTTTTCACCAACCAGAAGATGGAACCACGAAATACACGAACCACACGAAATCAAGGTTGTGGCACACCCAGTTTGGAACGTCGGGCACCGTCCCGGCGCGAAGCTGATCCGGCTCCAACTGGCCGGGACGGTGCCCCGCGCTCCGTTCAAGCGGCAAACGATGCCGTGACTGAAACCAACGTTATTGAGACGTTTGCTCTGCCGGAATTTCCTTGCGTGTTTTTAGTGTGTTTCGCGGTTTCATCCTTTAAAATCCTGCCATGGCCGACATCGTGACCAATCATAAAGCCCGGCGCGATTACCACATCCTCGAAACCTTCGAGGCGGGCATCGTGCTGCACGGCACGGAGGTCAAGTCGCTGCGCGCAGGCAAGGGCCAGATCGCCGACGCCTTTGCGCGCATCGAAAAAAACGAGGCCTGGATTTACAACGTCCACATTGATGAATACTCGCATGGCAACCTGCAGAACCATGCGCCCAAGGCGCCACGCAAGCTGCTGCTCCACAAATCGGAGATCCGCAAGCTGTTTGAGCTCGGCTCGGTCAAGGGCAACACCATCGTGCCGCTCTCGTTCTATTGGAAGAACGGGAAGGTGAAAGTCGCGCTCGGTGTGGGCAAGGGCAAGGTGGAGTTCGATCGGAGGGACGACATCAAGAAGCGCGAGTCCGACCGCGAACTCAAACGCGCGACGATGCATTGGAAGAAGGGAAAGTGAAAGCGGGGATGGAATATGGAGGATGGCGAATCGTCAACTCAACCCGCGTCTCCAAAAATGAAAAAATCCACGGGCCGTTTTTCAAAACCTAGCCGAGGTGACGAGGCTCAAACCAGAAGAAATTCAGAGACTCCTCACGTCGTCTGCTACACTCGGAAGCAAATCCCCAGGTTTATTTCACTCGCGTTTGCCGGCTTGCTGACAGCGGCGAATTTGTGTTTCGCCGGCGCGACCAATTCCATTTCTACCGCCTCCACCACGACCAACCGTCCGGCAAGCTGGGCGCGACCGTTGGTATTGCCGGGCCTCACCAATTTTTATCAGGTCACCACAAATCTGTATCGCGGCGCGCAACCCACGGCGGAAGGCATGCGGCAATTGAAAGCGATGGGCATCAAGACCGTCATCAACCTGCGCGCGTTTCATTCGGACACGGATGAAGTGGCGGGCACCGGCTTGAAAAGCATCCGGTTTGAAACCAAGCCCTGGCACGCGGAGGAGGAAGATGTCGTCGGCTTTTTAAAAGCGGTCACGGACACGAACAACCTGCCGGTGTTCGTCCACTGCGAGCGCGGTGCGGATCGCACCGGCACAATGTGCGCCATGTATCGCATCGTCGTCTGCGGTTGGACGAAACCGGAAGCCATCGAGGAAATGAAGCGGGGCGGCTATCACTTCAGCCCGGTCTGGAAAAACCTCGTGACGTTCATCGAGCAGGCGGATATTGCCGAGATCAAGCGGCGAGTCGTGCTGCCGGGCAAGTAAAAGCGAAGATGGAGGATTGCGGATGGAAGATGGAAAAGAAAAATGGCGTTCCTTGCGGAACGCCATCTTCAATTCTCTATTCTCGTTCCGGCTTAAGCCTTCTTGGCTTCGTCACCTTTTTTCCAGGTGCGCTTGGGTGCCTTGGTGATGAGCCCCTTTTTGAGGGCGCTCGCCGAGACGCGGACGTAGCGGACTTCGCCGCTGGGCAACAACGCCTTCACCCGCTGCAAATTCACATGGAACTTGCGCTTGGTGATCGCGGTGATGTGCGTGCCGATACCGCCGCTCTTCTTCGATTTACCACTGCGCCAGATGATGCTGCCTTTCATCGGGCGTTTGCCGGTCAATTCACAGATTCTTGCCATAAAATATCTTTCGTAAAAGGCCGCATAGACTATCCGTCGTGCGCCATGATGCAAGCATTATTTCCGCAAATTTGCGTGCCTTTGGCCGTTGCCAATCGTATCTTCACACCTCTTTTATGGCTACGATTAAACCTTTTCCCGCCCTGCGACCCAAACCCGAACTTGCCGCCCAAATCTGCGAGCTGCCCTACGATGTCATGTCCTCGGATGAAGCGCGCCAGATGGCGGCAGGCAATCCGTTGAGCTTTCTGCACGTCAGCAAGCCGGAGATTGATCTGCCGCCGGGCACGGATCTGTATTCGGCGGAGGTTTACGCGAAGGGCAAAGAGAATTTTAAAAAGCTGATCGCCGACGGCGCGCTGAAACAGGATGCGCAGCCGGCCTTTTATCTCTACCGGCAGATCATGGACAGCCATGCGCAGGTCGGCCTCGTGGCGGCGGCGAGCTGCGCGGAATACTTGAGCGGCATCATCAAGAAACATGAGTTCACGCGCCCGGACAAGGAAGACGACCGTGTGCGCCACATCGAGGCCTTGGATTCCCAGACCGGCCCGGTGTTCCTGACCTATCGCGCCAGCGCGGCGTTCGATGAATTTGTCGCCAAGAAAAGCGCCGAAACTCCCGCCGTGGATTTCACCGGCAAGGACGGCGTGCGGCACACGTCGTGGACAGTGGCGGATGCTGAAGGCATCGGCTTCATTGAGGCGCAGTTCGCGCAGATTCCGGCGCTGTATATCGCCGACGGGCATCATCGCAGCGCGGCGGCGGCGCGGGTGTTTCAATCACGCCAGGGTGCAGGCCATAGCGGGCAATTCCTCACCGTCATTTTTCCGCACAACCAGATGCAGATTCTGCCCTACAATCGGGTGCTGAAAGATTTGAACGGCCTCGCGCCCGCCGAACTGCTGAAGAAGCTGGAGGAGGTCTTCAACATCGTCCGCCTTGGCAGCGCCACGCCGACGCGCAAGCACGAGCTGGGACTATACATGAATCACCGCTGGCACACGCTGACGCTCAAGCCCAAGCTGACCGCCAGCAAGGACCCGATCGAACAACTCGACGTGACGCTGCTGCAAAAGCAGGTTCTCGCGCCGCTGTTCGGCATCGACGATCCGCGCACGAGCAAGCAGATCAATTTTGTGGGCGGCATCCGCGGCACGGCGGAACTGGAGAAACTCGTGAACAGCGGCGAATACGCCTGCGCCTTCAGCATGTTCCCGACGAGCATCGAGGATTTGATGACCATTGCCGACGCGGGCGGCATCATGCCGCCGAAGAGCACGTGGTTTGAACCGAAGCTGCGCGACGCCATGTTCTGCCACATGATCTGAAGCGGATGGATGGATTGGTGGATGAATGGATTATTGGGCGGACGTGGGAAGTCCATTTATCCACTAATCCAAACATCCATCAATCCGTCTCGGTTTTCTTTCGTGTGTTTCGTATGTTTCGTGGTTAATAATTCCGCGTGTCAACCGCCCGCCTGCAACGCAGTCTCCGCGCCACGTTCCTCGGCCTCGCCGTGAACGTCGCGCTGACCGTGGTGAAATTTCTCGCGGGCGTGTTCGGTCATTCGCAGGCGCTCATTGCCGACGCGGTGGAATCGCTCGCGGACATCTTCAGTTCCATCATCGTCTGGCGCGGGCTGGTCGTGGCGGAAACGCCGCCGGACGACGACCATCCTTACGGCCATGGCAAGGCGGAACCGCTCGCCGCCGCCATCGTTTCCGCGATGCTGCTGCTTGCGGCGGGATTGATCGCCTTTCATTCGCTCGCCGGCATCACCGAGCCGCGCGTCGCCCCGTCGGCCTGGACATTGATCCTGCTGATCGTCGTGATCGCGGTGAAGGAAATGTTGTTCCGCTTTGTGCTGCGCGAGTCGGAGACGGTGGCCAGCTCCGCCGTGGAAACCGACGCCTGGCACCATCGCAGCGACGCCATCACCTCGGCGGCGGCGTTCGTCGGCATCGGGGTGGCGTTGATCGGCGGTCCGGGCTACGAACACGCGGACAGCTGGGCCGCGCTCGCGGCGGCGTGCGTCATCGCGTTCAACGGCTGGCGGCTGTTGAGGCCGGCCTTCAATGAACTGATGGACCGCGCGCCCGACCGCGAACTGATCGAACAGATCCGCGTCATCGCCAAGGCCATCCCCGGCGTGGATGACATTGACAAATGCCACGTCCGCAAGATGGGCTACCAGTTCTTTGTGGACATCCATGTGGTCGTGGATCCGCAAATGACCGTGGAAAATTCGCACCGCATCGGCCACGACGTGAAGGACAAGTTGCGCGAACAGGTTCCTTCGGTCCGCGACGTGCTGGTCCACATCGAGCCGCTGAAAGCTGCCACGCAGCGCAAGAATGCTTGAACGCGGCTTGACGCCGCCGCGCAGAAGTTTATTTTCGGCGCATGAGAAAGATTTCATTATTGATTTTCCTGCTGGCTTTTACGGTTTGCGCGGCGCGCGGGCAGGACGCCGCCACTCAGGAGCAGATCGGCAAATTGTCCGGCCAGATCCAGGACATGCTCGAAGCGCAGGCCGCGCAGGCCAAACGCATCAACGCGCTGGAAAAGGAGATCAGCGACCTGCGTGACAAGCTGAACCAACCGGCGGTGAACGACAGCGCGAGCGCCGACGACCTGAAAAAACTGGCGGAGAAGGTGCAGGAGATTGACAAGAAGCGCCAGGCGGACAACGAACAGATCCTGAAGGCCATCGAGAAGATCGGCAAAGCCGGCGGCAGTTCCGCCCGCAAACCGCCGGCGGTCGCAAATGATACTCCCGCTCCGACTCTTCCTCCCGGCACCAAGCAGAAGGGCTATGATTACGAAGTCCATGCAGGCGACACCTTGTCGGCGATCGCCAAGGCGTATCGCGACCAGGGCGTCAAGGTGACGACGGAACAGATTCTGGCGGCGAATCCGGGTTTGAATCCGAATGCCTTGTATGTCGGGAAAAAGATCTTCATTCCCGATCCGAACGCGAAGTGAGCGGCACGGGGCGGATTAACGCAGAGGCGCAGAGGCCGCAAAAATCCGCAGAGTGGGGAAAGGAATTCTTGGCCGATTAATAACTCTGCGCCTCTCCGCGTCCTCTGCGCCTGTGCGTTTATTTCATCAGGAAAATAAAAATCACCACGGCCAGGGCGATGCGATACCAGCCGAAGGCGTTGAAGGTGTGTGATTGCACATAGCGCAGCAGCCATTTCACGGCGATGAAGGAGACGACGGCGGCCACGGCGGTGGCGAGCAGCAGCATCCCCCAGTTCTCATGCGGCGCGCCGGCAACGGGATGACGGAGGGCTTTGAAAATTTCCAGTCCGCCGGCGGCAAGCATCGTGGGGATGCCCACGAGGAAGGAAAATTCCGTGGCGGCCGGTCGCGCCAGGCCGAGCAGCAGGCAAAAAATTATCGTCGAGCCGGAGCGGGACGTGCCGGGAAAAATTGCGGCCACCAACTGGCCGAGCCCGACGGCGATCACGATGGTCCAGGTGATTTCGTTGCTTAATTTTTTACCGCGCAGGGAAAATTCCGCGGCCAGAAAGGCGATGCCGCCGATCAACAAGGCCCAGGCGACCGGCGCGAGATGTTCCGTCAGTTTGACATTGAAATGTTTCAGCAGCAGGCCGCCCACGCCGGTGATGAAAAAGGCGGCGAAAATCTTCAGCAGGTAATCCTGGGTCTCCTGGTAGCGCAGTTCAAAAACGAACTTGTAAATCCGTTGCGGGAAGAGCGGCAGGACGGCGATGACCGCACCGCACTGGATGACCACATTGAAGAGGTCGCTCTGGCGTGGCAGCCAATGCTCCGCGATGAGCAAATGGCCGGTGGAGGAAACGGGGATGAATTCGGTGATCCCTTCAATCAGACCCAAGATGATGGCGACTATCCAGTCAGGCATAAATCATTTGGGCTGAAACCGGGGCGCTGGGCAAGCAATAAAACCGCGGCGCGACCCGGTTTCACTTCTTTTTTCCCCAGAACGCCTTGGGTCCCTCGATACGTTGTTTCACCTTGAGCTGGCCGAGGATCGAGTGCCAGCCGATGTAGATCCGGTGCCACTGGTTTTCGGCGTTGCGCACGGCGCTTTCGTTGATCTCGCTCAGATAGCGTAGTGACGGGGAGTTGCCGATGAGGTCGAGGATTTCTTCGCGCGAAGGCGAGGTGGCTTCGACGGAGGCGAAAATCAGTTCCAGCTCCTGCGCGATGATGCTCTTAAGCTCGAGAAAATGGTTCTCTTCCGCCGGGCCGAACTTTTTGGTGCGGGCAATGTTGATGAAATGATTGAATTGTTTCCAGCACTCGATGTGGGTCTCGATCTGGGTGACCAGCTGGTTAAGTTCGTTGGAAGTCATAAGCGTGTTAGTGTTGCATGTTGGAACGACGGGTCTGCGGATGAAGGAAGATGATGGCGCCGCCGCGCAGCTCGCGGGCGGTGATGCGGAGACTGCCGAAATTGAGGCTGAGCTCGGCGAGCGTCATTTGCGCGGCCCGGGCTTCCATGAACAACGCCTGGACGCCGTGGCCGATCTCGTCCAGCAAAGGCTTGGGATACGCGGAAGACACCGTGGTGGTGACGACGCGCCCGTGGCGGTCCACCGTCATGCTGCCGGACGGAAGCTGCCGGACGTCGGCGCTCGACCCGAACCGCTTCAGAACTGTTTTCAGGAATCCCATGAGGCGGTGAGCTTTTTGGATTGTTCAAGCACCTGGCTGGCCACGGCGTCTGGCGGCCAGCCGACCAGAAAGTTTTTTTCGCCGTCGGGCAGGAGCACATACTGTTTGTCCAGGTTGGAACCGGTAATGTGCGAAAGCGGGCCGGCTTCAAGCTTGTCGCTCATCTTTTTGGAGATCTTCGCCGCGAGCCGGGTCCAGCCGGCCAGTCGCTCGGTGGCCTGGGTGCCCAGCGCCTCCGGCTCGCCCAATCCCTCGGGGGGAACGGCGACGACAAATTCCGCGCCTTCGCCGGTGAGCAGGGAGAGTTTCCAGATGGTCTTGCGGTGACTGGCATCCAGAAACTGGGTTTCGCTGGAAGGATTGGCATTTTCATCCATCGTCTGCGCGGATTCGAGGAGCAGGGCGTTGATGGAACTGGTGATGGTGCGCGGGCGATCCGGCTCGGGCGGCAGATTTTCGAACGTGCCGGATTTCCAGGCCAGAATCCGGCGGAAGGCCACCTCGCCGCGCGCCCCTTCGGCCTCGGCGTCAATCAATTCGCCGTCCCGCAGCCAGATCTTGGCCACGAGCGGTCCGCGGGTGATGCGCAGGACGGTGGAATTCCGCGAGAGGCATTCCATCTGAACAATGTCAATGAGGCTTTTGCTCTGGATGCCGCGAAAGCCGCCGTCCTCGTCGCGGCCCAGGAGCGATTCCAGACATTCCATGAACATTTTGGAATTGCCCTGCATGTCGTTCTTGAGCCAGAACTGGTCCACGCCCAGCGCGTAGGCGCGCGAACGGAATTCCTCATCCTCCAGCCCGCTCAACACCACCGTGCGCAACTGGGGGAAACGACGGCGGACGATGGCGAGCACCTGCAACCCGTCCATGCGCGGCATCTTTAAATCGCAGATCAGCAGCCGGAACGGTTCGGATTCCAGCATCGCCAGGGCGCGGGCGCTCGACGTGGTCGTGCGGACGTCCGGACGGCTCGGCAGTTGCGTGAAGCTGTCACGACACACCTCAAGCCAGTCGGCGTCGTCGTCCAAAACCAGGATTTTATGAGGCGCGTCCATAGCGTTGAGGTTAACGGCTACTGCCGAATTCAGGTAAATACAAGCGCGAAAACATATTTTCAGACCAATAGCAATCGCTGTTCCCAACGCAAAACGGGGTGATAATAAAGTTTTATCCCTCAATCTGGACAGACGCGCCGCCCGCCAGTCCCATGATGGGACAAGTCTCGCTGTCATACACATGAAAATAAAAGTTCTCCGGTTGAATCCAATATAAAATCCTCCGTGGCGCGGTATCTGCTAAATCCCCACAGACCGGTCAAAGTGGACTGGTCAGAAAACTGACATGAGTGTTGTAAAAATTAAGTTCGCGGGGATGCTCCGGGGTCTGTTGCGTCGTTTCGATGGCGAGAAACCGGTCGCACCAAAAACATCACGCCAGCTTCCGGCAGTGCCGCCGCCCGCTCCGGTGCGGCCGCCGCCCGCGCCCAATTACGCCACTCCGCCCGCTGCTCCCGCCCCGTCGGCGACGTTCGCCCAGCCCGCCCCGGCCCCTCAGGCCGGAACTGGTGAAATCCTTTTGCCGGTGTCCCAGATCCTGATGACGTTGCCGCTCGACTTGCGCGCCAAAATCGTGGGCACAGACACGACGGGCCTGATGATCGCAGTGCCGGTGGACCAGGTGCTGGCGCAGCTGGCGACCGGATCGGTCAAAATTTCTTTTGGCGAGTTGCGCCGGCTTGCGCCGGGTGTGTTTGCCAGTTTCGGCGGCGATTGCGATGCCAAGCCGGTGACGCTGCCGCTGAACCTGGTTCTCGCGCAACTCAGTCCGGCATTGCTGTCCCGCCGGGCCGCGCAAAAAAAATCGGTCGAACTTTCCGCCGAGATCACCAGCCCGTTCAACGCCGGCGGGCAGGGGCTGACCATTGCCACCGACAAGATGAAATCGCCGCCGGCCACGCCTCCGTCGGCCGCACCCATTCCGTTGTCGCGGCTGTCGCCGGCGCCCGAAGCGCCGGCTCCTGCACCGCACGCCACGCAACCGCCGCCGGGATTTACACCGCGCTGGAACCTGCCAGCCACCAATGGCAACGGTAACGGCCATGCCAAGGGTGCGCCCCATGCACCAGTGCTTTCAGCTGCGCCTGTTCCGCCTGCAACCGCCTCACCCATTCCTCCGGTGGCGGCTTTGCCGGAGCAGTCGCAGCCGACGATTTCCGTGCCGCTGGGTTCGTTGTCCGAAAGCTGGCCGGAGGCGCTGCGAAACGAAATCGAACTGCTGGACCTGACGGGTGCCCAGATCGCCCTGCCGCTCCATCTGGTCGAGCCGGCGCTCAAACGGGGTCGCGTGATTTTCTCCTGGCGCTGTATGCGTCCGTGGATCAAGTCGGCGGCGGTGGCCGTCTCCAGCCATGATGACCTTGAACTGGAATTACCCCTGAAAGTGCTCGCGCCGTTGTTCTTCACCCGGAAAAACGGCCCGGCAAATGCCCAAAAGAAAGCCGTCGTCTCAGAGGAGATTCCGAACCTCTTCTTCGGATTCCCGCAACCGGCCGCCGCCCCGGTGCAACCCGCACCGTCCGCGCCATTGCCGGCAACCCCGGCGCTTCCGGTGCCGCCCGCTCAGTCTCTCCCGGTGCCGCACATCCCGTCGGCTTCGCTTCCGTCCATGCCGGCGCCGGTGATGGCCGCCTCGCCGCTGCCGGAGACCAATTTCTTCACACGCGCCAACCAGCCGCAGACGTCGGATTCGGAATTCAGGCGCAAGGGCGGCACGGATTTTCTGTCGCGCGTCGCCACGCCGAACGAAATCGTCGCCCGGGCGATGGCGATGCCGGGTGTGGCCGGGGTGGTCATTGCGCTGCCCGACGGGCTGAAAGTCGCCAGCCAGATTCCCCCGGATTTGAACGGCGACACGCTGGCGGCCTTCCTCCCGCAGATTTTTGCGCGGGTGAACCAGTGCTCGCGCGAACTGCGCATGGGCGACATGAACAACTTGAGTTTCACCGTCGGCAACGTGCCGTGGAAGATTTTCCGGGTGAACGCCGTTTATTTCGCGGCATTCGGGCGGGCGAATGAAAGCCTGCCGAGTTCGCAGCTGGCCGCATTGGCCGTGTCACTCGACCGCAAGAAAGCATAAAATTATGGCCATCATCAACCAAGCGACCAAGGAACTGCAGGTCAAGATCGTCTATTACGGCCCGGCAATGGGCGGCAAGACCACGAATCTGGTGCAGGTCCACGACCACGTCCAGACCAACGCGGGCAACAAGGGCAAGCTCGTCTCGCTCGCGACGAGTTCAGATCGCACGCTGTTCTTCGACTTTCTGCCGATCGAGGCGATGACCATCAAGGGTTTCAAGACCAAGTTCCAGCTTTACACCGTGCCCGGCCAGGTGATCTACAACACCACGCGGCAACTGGTGTTGCGGGGCGTGGATGGCATCGTGTTCGTGGCTGATTCACAATACGAAAAGATGCCGGAAAACGTCGAGGCGTTTCAAAACCTGATGGACAACTTGAAGACGCTCAAGCTCGACATCGGCGAGATCCCCTACGTGCTCCAATACAACAAGCGTGATCTGCCGAATGTCGCGCCGGTCGAATACATGGATTATCTGCTCAACAACCGCGACGTGCAGGTGCCGTCGTTCACCGGGACGGCGCATAAATGCGAAGGCGTGTTCGAGACCCTGAACATGATCACCCGCATGCTGCTCCAGAAATACATCAATCAAAACGTTCCCCAATACGCATGACATGGCTACTCTGCCACAACTCATCGAAGACGATATCCAGCGGCTCGACGAAGCGCTCCGCGAGTTCCTCATCTCGGCGGATGCCACGGCGGCGCTGGTCATCGACAAGGGCGGCTTTCTCATCACGCATCAAGGCGACTCGAGTGACCTCGACCTGACCACCATCGCCGCGCTGTCCTCCGGCGCATTCATGGCCAACCAGACCATCGCCGGCCTGGTGAACGAGACGAATTTCAACAGCATTTACCAGCAGGGGGAAAAGTTCAGCCTCTTCGTCATCAACATTGACGACAACTGCATGCTCGTCGTGATCTTCAAGTCCCAGACCGGAGTCGGCGTCGTGAAATATTTTGCCGGCCCCGCCGTCAAACGCATCGCGTGCCAGCTCGCCATCGCCCACGATCGCGCGCCCGGCATGGGTCTCGACCTGTCCGTCCTGAATGTTGCCGACACGTCGCAATTATTCCGCAAGAACGAGGCGTGACCCGCCTCCCGCACCCCTGATCCCGGTTGGAACTTCTCCTTCGATTTGACGATCGGGATCAGGAGAACTCCACCATCATAGGCCGCTGTGGCTGCCATCGCAGAACGGCATGGTCTTGGAATGTTTGCAGGCGCACCACGCCACGGTTTTGGCTTCCGTGATTTCCGTCTTCAACGGTCCGAAGCCCGTGCCTTTGTGCGAGCCGTCGCAGAACGGCTGCGATTTGGACTGGCCGCAGGCGCACCACCAATAGGTGCCGGGTTCGACTTTTTGGACGATGGGGGATTTTTGGAAGATTGTTGGTTCACTCATTTGACCTTTGTAATCCCGGCGGGAATTTAAGCAAACATAAATCGAGACTCCTGCACGATGGGCGTAGCGGCTTTCGGCAGAAAGCCGGATAATTTCATTTCCTGAACAGATGCGGCGCTCTGCCGACGCGCCGTTACGCTGAATTCTTCAATTTGATCCAATTATTTCCAGACGCCGAGCGCCACGAGTTCCTGCGTCGCGGTCTGCCCCCAATCATGCCGGTTTGCCTTCGGACTGGCCGGACTCGGATGCAGAATCTGGCCGACCCGGATTTTTGTGTCCGCCACCACCAGCTCACCGCGCTCCCGGGCGAACGCACCGATGCCGATCAACCATTCCGGTTCGAGGATCTCCAGCACCCGCTGCAGATGTTCGTCGCAGACGGCAAATAATTTTTCGCGCTCGGTCTTGGGTAGTTTGTTCGGCGTGAGGTTCGCCCCGCTGGCCGCCAGGAAGGCGAGTGGACAGTAATTGGCGACAAAATGTCCGGCGAAGGATTTTTCCGGCGAACCAAACCGGTCCGCGAACAGTTTCCAGAAACGCCGGCCGCTCACTTCCGAGCGCGGACAATCAAAACCGAGGATGGGGCGTTTGGGATGTTCCGCAGCGGGCTTGCCGATGGTGGCGCGAATCCTCATCCAATCCCGCGCCGCCGCGATTTCGCCGAATGGAATTCCGATCTGCGCCATGCCGAACGGGCCCGGGTTCATGCCCAAAAAGACGACGCGCTTCCGGCTGTCGCCAAACCGGCGCAGATACTCCTCATGCGCCGGCCAGGCGTAGGTGAGCGGATTGTAAACGTGCGCGACCGGTGACGCGAACTTCAGCCGCTCCACTTGTCTGGAAAGTTCCCGTGCGACGGCGCTGAGGTGTTTGCTGGTTTTCAATATTTCAAGCAGTTTGATTTAAAGACGGGAACAATAGGGCGGGGAAAAATTGAAGACAAGAATGGTTTGAATGATCCGCCTTCACCTGACCTGACCCAAAGGCTGGACACTTCATAAGTAGAGTTCTGCCATTGGTTTGATGTTTAGTTCGGTGGTTCTGGACGGAGGGAGGGCGAAGCCCGACCAGAGGCCAGAACCAGCGATGGCGCGACCGCCAAACTCCGCTGGCGTCTGATGCTGGCCATAAAACCAAGAATAGACACAGCGGGCATGACGAAGTGCTTGCGAAATCTTGATGACCGTTTCATGAATAACCGGGCTGGGCGTTCAAATTGTTCCCGCGATTTACGCTAATCTTCACTTTTTCAACAACTTGCAGGCTCAGGAAGGTTGCGGCGGAATGGAGGCGATAAAACGGACCAGAATGATGTAACCGGCCACAATCTCCAGCGTCTGCCCCTATGTAGTCACAACAAACAACAACCAAATTATAGTTCTGTTAGATATGAAAAAATTGCTAGTCGCTGCCGTCGCCCTGTTTTGCGCCACCGCCATCGTCGTTCAGGCCCAGGACGCCGCTCCCAAGAAAGAAAAGAAGTCAATGACTCCCGAACAAAAGCAGGTCATGACCGATATGCTGGCGAAATATGACACCAACAAGGACGGCAAGCTGGACAAGACCGAGCGCGCCGCCATGACGCAGGAAGACAAGGACAAGATGACCAAGGCCGGTTTGGGCGCGAAGAAGAAAGCCCCCGCCACTCCGGCTGCCGACGCTCCCAAGGCTGATGCTGCCAAGTAGTTCGATTCACTTGCTTTACCCACCACGCTCCACTGTCTTCAGTGGGGCGTTTTTCATTTTTGGAAGGACGATGTTTCGCTCCGCAGGAGCCGTTTCTGGACTTGGTTTTGAATGGCAGCCCGGCGATGTCCCGCCACCGAGGCTTGCCCGGTCGATTACCGGCGATGAAATTAAAACAATTCCCAGTCACGCTCGACGTGCGAACGCAAGAACCTGGCCGTTCACCCAAATTTCCGCGTTGTTTCAAAACAGCCATCAACGCAAGGGCGGCTTCAAATTTTGCGACCGTGTCGTCCTGCCGCGGGATGCGACGTTCCGCAATCATGTTAAATTTTGACACGAATCATAACATTGCTAGATTTTTATGGGCCGCCACATGATGGGCAGAGGCAATTGATTAGGCCGCATTCAAATGTCAGGCTTGTTTCAAATTGGAGATCAAAGTTTGAAAACCATCGGTTCGCCAAAGCGGTTTTGGTCGGTTGCCACCGTCCGGTGGCTGTTGTCGATTGTGCTGGTCGCCGTTGCGGTCGTCCTCGGAAGGCTGCTGGATTACTACTGGCAATCCACCCCGTTCACTTCGCTGTTCATTCTCGCTATTTTGATCAGCGCTTGGGTCGGCGGCTTCGGGCCGGGCTTGCTCGCGGTCACGCTTTCCGTTCTGGCCTTCGATTATTACTTCCTGCCCCCGATCTTTTCATTGGCGGTGGAATGGAGCGCCATGCCTCGTCTGATCTTCTTTGCGGTGTCAGCGTTGATGGTCGCGTTGCTGGCCGCCTCGCAAAGGAGCAGGACTGAATCCCTCCGGCGGACGCGGGATGATCTGGCCGCAACAGTTCAGGAACTGAAGACCCTCAACGAGGCATTGCATACGGAGAACGCCGAACGCAGGCGGGCTGAAGGGGCGCTGCGGCAGAACGAGACGCATTTGGCTGAGGCGCAAAGACTGAGTAAAACTGGCAGTTGGGTCTGGAATGTTAAGACCCGGGAGAATGTCTTCTGGTCCAGGGAGCATTATCGCATCTTTGGGTTCGATCCCGACACGGACAGCGGGCAATACGCGGTCGCGAGAGAACGGATTCACCCGGCCGACCTGCGTGCCTTTGATGAGAACCTTGATCGAGCCATCCAGGAACAAAGTGATTTTGAGATCCACTATCGGATCGTTCTTCCCGGCGGTGAAGTGAAGCATGTCCGTAGCCTCGGCCACCCCGTAGTGAACGAGACCGGCGAATTGATTGAATTCATCGGGACCACGATGGATGTGACCGAACGCAAGCGGGCGGAAGCGGCGTTACGACGGAGCGAAAATTACCTGACGGAAGCGCAGAGGCTCAGCCACACGGGTAGCTGGGCACGGAGCCTCGCCACCGGTGAGTTGACTTACTGTTCCGAAGAATGCTACCGCGTGTTGGGTTTTGAACCACACGATGGACTGCCGCAATTCGAAGCATTCTTGCGGCGCGTCCATCCCAATGATCAAGCCAAGGTCAGGGAAATAGCCGAGACAGCACGCCTTGAGAAGGCGGAATACGAGGTGGATTACCGAATCGTTCATCCCGGCGACCAGATAAGGGACATCCAAGCGGTAGGTCATCCCGTTTTCAATTCATCGGGCGATCTCGTTGAATTTGTCGGGACCGTGATTGACGTCACCGAACGGAAGCAGGCGGAAGCCGGCTTAAGGGAGCAGGCCAGCCTCCTCAATCTCACGCACGACTGCATTTTCGTGCGTGACATGAATAACGTCATCACCTACTGGAATCACGGCGCGGAGGAGTTCTACGGGTGGACGGCAGCGGAAACGGTCGGCAAGGTTACGACTCACCAACTGCTGCAGACCGTCTTCCCGGTGCCGCTTGATGAGATCAACCAAGAGTTGCTCCGAACCGGGCGCTGGGAAGGCGAGCTCATGCACATCAGGGCAGATGGAATCCAGGTGGCAGTGGCCAGCCGGTGGTCTTTGCGGCGTGATGAACACGGCCGGCCGGTGGCGATCCTCGAAACCAACAACGATATCACCGAACGGAAGCGCGCCGAAGCAGCGTTGCGCCAGGCGCAGGCGGATCTCGCTCACATGACCCGGCTGACGACCATGGGCGAACTGACCGCCTCCATCGCCCATGAGGTCAACCAGCCACTTACGGCCGTGGTCAACAACGCCAATGCCAGTATCAGCCTTCTGCCCACAGGCGCTCCCAACCTGGAAGAAGTTCGGGTGGCGCTGGCGGAGATCATTGACGATGCCAACCGCGCAAGTGACGTCATCACGCGGGTTCGGCAGTTGGCGAAACGGGCGCCCGTTGAAAAGTCGCTGCTGGATTTGAGCGATGTCGTCCAGGAGGTT
>DATLVR010000102.1:0-14857 GCA_035577265.1 Verrucomicrobiia bacterium
ACCGGAGCAAAGACCACTTCAGCAAACTTGGCGGGAGGCACCGATCGGTGAACGCATTTTCGTTTCAGAAAGCCGTTTCCAATCCGTGTTTATCCGTGTCCATCCGTGGTTAAAACTTTTTTCTACCGAATCGTTCCGGCTTAGGATTTATACCTCGTCGCACCTCGTTCGCCGGCAACAACCCGGTTTGCTGACAATTCCGTGATCACTTCGGCTTGAGACGCAAAACGGTCAACGAACGGGCCGGAAACGTATAGCTGAAATTTGTGGCGGCATTTACAAACTTCGATTCGACGGGTGAGATTTTTCCCGGTGCAGCCATTGAGTTGACCTCATCCAGGCTGCCGCCCGTCAGGACGGTGGCTTTGCCTTCCGATTCAATCGAGCCGGTCAGTGTGATCTCCACGGTTTGGGCGTTGGCTCCGGGGTTGACCGCCTTGAGAATGATTTCACCGGCTTGATCGTCACGCGTTGCGCTGGCGTAAAAACTTTGCAGGCCCGCAGCCGAGGTTTCGATCCCCTCCAATTTGACCGGCAACACCACGTCGCCGCGATTGCGGCTGAATAGTTGCTGGACGTAATAGTTGGGCGTGACGTAAAGGTTCAGGCTGTCCACCCAGATCAGGTTCGGCGTCCATTGCCAGGCCTCGGTGTTGGCGAAGAGCGGTGCGTAGGCGGCCATTCGGACCACGTCGGCGTTGCGCTCGAGGCCGGTCAGGTAAGCGGCCTCCGACAGGGCACATTCAAGGTTGTTGCGATTTTTTACGCTGACAACTCCGACACTTTGCGCCGCGTATTCGCCCATGAACACTTTCGGGCCGCTGCGGTCGTAGCCGTCGAAGCGATGCGTGTTGGCGTAAAACCATTCGGGTTTGGCGTAGCAATGTTCGTCAATGATGTCGGCGTGCAATTCGCGCAGTTTCGACCAGGCGAACTTGAAGCGGTCATCCGCCGGATCAGGGCCGGCCGCGGCAACGAGCTGGATGCCGGGATATCTGGCCTTGATCGCCGTCGCAAATTTTGCATAGCGGTCGATGTATTGCTGGCCCCACTGTTCGTTGCCGACGCCGAGCATCTGCAGGTTGAACGGACCGGGATGTCCCATGGCCGCGCGCTGTGCGCCCCATTCGCTGTTCGTCGGGCCGTTGGCAAATTCGATCAGGTCGAGCGCGTCCTGAATATAAGGCTGGAGCAGTTCGATCGGGCACAGCTCTCCGGAATTGAACTGGCAGGCCATGCCGCAGTTCAGGATGGGCAGCGGCCGGGCGCCGATGTCTTCGCACAGTTGAAAGTATTCAAAGAAGCCAAGACCGAACGTCTGGAAATAATCCGGCGCGGGCCGGTGGAGAAATTCGTAGTTCCAACGGTTGATCTGCAACGGGCGTTCTTCGACGGGGCCGATGGTATGCTTCCACCGATAACGACGACTCAGCACGCTCCCTTCCACGATGCAGCCGCCGGGAAATCGCAGAAAGCCCGGATGCAAATCGGCCAGCCTCTGCACCATGTCCGCCCGCAATCCGCCGGGCCGGTCTTTCCAGGTTTTTTCCGGGAAGAGCGAAACCATGTCCACGTCCACCGCGCCTTTGCCGTCCACGAGCAGATATAATTTCGCCTTGGCGTCCGTGTCTTTGGGATGCAACACGGCGGTTGCGGTCTGCCAGTTATTGGACAATTTCCCGAGCCGCACCGAGTCGAGCAGGGTCCCGTCGCCGCCGTAGAGTTCCACGCGCAACCCGGGCGAGCCGGCGGTC
Organism: Verrucomicrobiia bacterium; assembly: GCA_035577265.1. Taxonomy (GTDB): domain Bacteria; phylum Verrucomicrobiota; class Verrucomicrobiia; order Limisphaerales; family UBA11358; genus UBA11358. Next base: position 1,755 of record DATLVR010000102.1, read on the forward strand.
CGGCGGATTTGCGCGGAAAAATTGTAAGCGTCGCCCTGCTTCACGCCCATGCCGCGAAAGCCCTCGTTGGCCACGCCGAACAGGTCTTTACCTTCGGATTCGATGTGGAGAAAATGCGGGTTGGCGGCATTGAACGGATGTGCCTCGTGGATGGACAGATCACCTCTGGCGTTGCCCGGACTCAACTTGAACCAGCCCATCATGGCGTCGGGAAACTCAAACCCGCGGTTCTTCACCAGCTCCGCGTAGAGCCCGCCGTCCGCGCCGAAATTGACGTCTTCGAAAAAAATCCCCCACATGGCCGGATTGATTTTTGCGCCGGGCTGGTCCGCCTGAATCTCAATGGTGGCGGCGTGGACGGCGGCGACAACAGCCAGCGCGCCGGCGAGCAGGACGGTTTGCAGCTTCGGTGGCATGTGCTGTTGATAGTTGATTGGTTTGAGGGAATCAACCTTTGGCCGCCGGTGTCTTTAATTTCTCCAGTTCCAGACCTTCGCGATGCTGGATGGTCGCCTCCACTTTCGGCACATACATCTGCGTTTCCGCCGGCAGATGCGGCGCGATGCGTTCGTAGCTCGTCGTCTGAAAGCGTTTCAACAACCGTGACAGCGTGCCGGGACCAGCATTGTAGGCGGCCACCGTCAGCCGCCAGTCGCCGAACTGGTCGTGAAGCTGTCGCAGATATTTGGCGGCCGCGCGGGCGGCCGGTTCCGTCTGTTTCCGCTGGTCGAACGGAAACAAACTCAGACCGAGATCTTTCGCCGTGCCGGGCATGAGTTGAAACATCCCGACGGCGCCCGCCGGACTCCGCGCGCCCGCATCAAAACCGGATTCCACTTCCGCCAGCCACACCAGCGCGGACGGCACGCGTTCCCCCGCGAAAACCGTTTTTAGTTTCGGCACGAATTTAGCCGCGCCAGCCGACAGGGGACGGGGTGAAACTTTTTTGATCCAGATTTCCTGCTCGGTTTTGAACGATGGATTCGGCAAGGGCAGGGCAGGCTTGCCCGGTTCGGGTTTGGGCGGCGGCGGGGTCAGCGATTTCAATTCGTCCGCCGCATCGAAATAATCCAGACGCGACCGCAGCCACGCCGCGTAAGGTTGCGTTTCCTCATGCGCGTCCAGCAGTGGCAGGATGGTGTTCGCGGCATCTTTCAATTGCGCCACATCCAACACCTGGTCGCCCTGGAGATAATCCTGAAAATGGTTGAGGAAATCCTCCACCTTGGTGCGGTCCACCGACTGCAACGCCTGCAACACGTCCGGATCGAGATTCTCCTGCGCGAACTGCTGCGCGGCGTCCATCACCTCGCCCAAATCAATTTCATTGGTCTGCGCGGGTGCCAGCCGGATGCTGGCGATCAGGATGGCCAGGATTACAAAAGCTTTCACAGCCGGATAGTAGTGCATTCCGGCCGCGAATCAAAGACCGGAACCTACAGAGAACGGGAGCAACGTGAAACATTGCCGCCTCCGCGGCTGTGTCGTCCTCGACCAGCCGCAGCATTGAAAAGCCGGGCATCATCAGGTTAATTCCAGCTTCGTTGCGAAACTGCTGCGGCTGGTCTCCAACACAGCCGCGCTCCGCTTTGATTGTGCCTCAGAGCAAGGTCAGACTCCGCCCGAAACCGAATTGCCACTTGCGCCGTCTCCGTCCCCGTTTAACCTGAATGTGTGAACTGGTTCACCGACCGAAATTGTTTCCTGCTCGCCGTGACGTTTTATGGATTGAGCACCATCTACTCCGTTTTTCTGTGGCGCAAAGGATTTCGCCGGGACGAATGGGTGAATTATTGCCTGCTCGCCGCCGGCGTGGCGCTGCACACGCTCGCGATGGTCAAACGCGGCGTGACGTTGCACAGTTGTCCGGTCAATAATCTCTACGAAGCCACCACGTTTCTGCTCTGGGCGCTCGGCCTGGCGTGCCTCGTCTATTCGCTGCTGCCGCGCTTCAAGTTTCTCAGTGCGTTCACCGCGCCGGTTTTGTTCACCGTGGGCGTGTTTGCGCTGATGCCATCGCTCGACCCGCCGCATGGGCCCAGGCCGGAATTCTCCGGCGCGATCCGCAGCCTGCATGCGGCGACCATCCTGCAAGCCTACGGGGCGTTCGGCCTGGCCTCCGTGGCCGCGGGAATGTTTCTGATGCAGCGGCACGATCTCAAATTCCACAAGCTCCGCGCCATGCTGACCTTGCTGCCATCCATCCAGCGGCTCGAAATTATCACGTTCCGGCTGGTGGCGGCGGGCTTCGTGCTGCTCACCATCGGTCTCATCGCCGGCTGGCAACTGCCGCGCCAGGAGGGCAAGCCGTATTTCGCGGATTCAAAAATTCTCTGGTCCGCGCTGCTGTGGCTGGTCTATCTGGAATCGCTCGTGGCCTATAAATGTTTCGGGCGCTCGAGCCGGCGTTTCGCCACCGGCGTCATCATCGCTTTCGTTTTTTTGCTGCTGACGTTCGGATTGACCAATAAATTTTCGCCGATACACCAGAACAATCAGCCGTCGGCAACCAACGGTGTGGCCGTTGGCAACCCGCCGGTTCCTGTCACTCGTCACTCGTTACTCGTCACCCGCTAATGAGCGTTGTCGTCATCGGTTTGAGCCATCGCACGTCGCCCGTGGAACTGCGCGAGCGCTTCGCTTTTGCCGGGGAAACGATTCCCGTCGCTCTGCAGGAATTGCGGGATGCCGGTCTCGCCACGGAAGGCGTGGTGCTTTCGACCTGCAACCGCGTCGAGATCTACGCCGTCACGCCGCTCGCGCCGGAGGAAGCGTTTGCGCGCATGAAACAGTTTCTCATCGAACATCACGCCTATGACGGGGCGCTGGGCGATGAACTTTACACCTTCGCCGAGCCGCACAGCCTGCATCACCTGTTCAAAGTCGCCAGCGGCTTGGATTCGATGGTCATCGGCGAGACGGAAATTTTCGGCCAGCTCAAGGACGCTTACGAACTCGCGTTCACGCACCAGCACACCGGCGCGCGGCTGAACAAGGCGTTCCAGCGCGCGTTCAACGTGGCCAAACACATCCGCACCGCGACCAACATCCAGCGCGGCAGCGTGTCCGTGATGTCCGCCGCCGTGGAACTGGCGGAGAAGATTTTCAACTCGCTGGCTGAACACGAAGTCCTCGTCATCGGCGCCGGCGAAACGAGCGAGAAGACCGCGCGCGCCCTGCTCTCACGCGGTGCGCGTGGCGTGGTCGTGACCAATCGCTCGCCCGAACGCGCCACCGCGCTGGCCGCCGAACTGGGCGGACGCGCCGTGCCCTTTGAGAACTGGACGGATGCGCTGGAGCAGATCGACATCGCCATCAGCAGCACCGCCGCGCCGCATCACATCCTCAATCGCGCGAATCTGGAACCGTTGATGCGCCGCCGCAAGCACCGGCCGCTCCTGCTCATTGACATCGCCGTGCCGCGCGACATCGACCCTGCCGTCAGCGATCTCGACAACGTCTATCTCTACAACGTGGACGACCTGCAAAGCATCGCCGCCGATTACTTGAACCTGCGCAAGGAAGAAGTCGCGCGCTGCGAAAAGATCATCGCCGAGAAAGTTGCCACGCTGCTGGAAGCGAACAGGTTTTTAACCACGGATGAACACAGTCTGTAAACTCGTTTCAGATTTCAATAAACTAGCGAATACCATTGAAAAATCATAGTGGATTCGCTCTAACTCGTCACTTTTTTCGGTTACTTTTTTCTGCTTTCACTGACAGTTTAACTGACACCCGATGGCTATTGATAAAAGTAGCCAAGCGAGCGGAGTGATGAAAAATTGCCGTTGCCAATAACAACGTGGTCAATCAATTCCATTTTCAAAAGCTGACCGGCGCGGATTAAATCGCGGGTCACTTTGATGTCGGCTTCGGATGGGCTGCTTTCGCCGCTGGGGTGGTTGTGCATGACAATCACGGCGCTGGTGGCGTCAATGATGGCAAGGCGGAACACTTCGCGGGGATGGACTAAAATCGTGTCCATCGTGCCGATGGAAACAAGCTGGTGGCCTTTAACACGCTTGCGGGTATTCAAAAGCAACACGGCCAAACATTCACATTCAGGGTTAAAATGCGGGTGCGTCGCAATGTGCATCCGCCAATAATCGGCGGCTTTGTCGGGTGTCTCGCACTGCTGCAAGCTCTCCGGCGTTGGGCATTCGCGCAAGGCGGTCACGCGGTATTCGCAAGGGTTCGCCGGAAACTTGAACGGCTTCACTAGGGTTTCCATGCTCGGAAAAATGGCGGTGGTATTCATGGCAAGATTTCAGGCGGTTTTCTGTGAGGCGGCGAAATAGCTGCCGTATTTCTTGCGGGGGTCAAACCGCGCGGACTGGTCACGAAACAAGCCGCAAGGGTGCTGCCAAGCCTGCCGTTTGGTGTTCCAATGAAAGCCAAGCTCGGACAATGCGCTGGTGATGGTCACGGGCTGTTTGTTTTCAAACTGAATCCAAACCCATTTGCCAACCACTTCGGCCAATTCAAAGAAGCTCGGCGTTTCGCTGCGGAGCAAAGCCAGAAGTTTTTCGGTGTTCAACGCGCGGTTAGCGTGTCTGCGGGTGGTATTGATTTTTGTCCGAATTGATGATTGCTGGACGGCGTTTGCTGGAGTCGCTGCTTCAATTTGTAATTTGTTTTTCATAAGCTTTTTTTTGATGTTCGCCGTCCGTGTCTCGCCGTATGTCGCTCTTGCTTCACCCCCAGCGGAGACAGCTTTTGAGCACTATGAGTTTTATTTCCTGCGTGCATGGGGCATGACAGCGAAAGTTTCGGCGTTACCTGATAGCCGGATCGCTGGCGTGACCCATGCCCTTCGTCGCTGGAAATAAAACGCCCCGCGTGAGCGGGACTTAACGCTCATGAAAAAGATGGCGAAGCAGCAAGCGCACTACGGAAGGGACCTCGGCGGCGTGTCTTCTTAAAAAAACGCGCCATGACCCAAAACACTAACCAAAATCCTCTGGCCTCGCAGAGTCGCCGAAGGCTCAATTTTGATCGGCTCTGACTTTAGGCTGGCGGTGTGAGCAAGGGAGCAGTGGCTTGAAGGGTACAGGGCAAGATCACAGGCGAACGGCGAAGCGCCGACAGCCGAATATCAGACTCAGTGGGACCGGACAAGTGACGGGAAGCAGCGCGATGGCTTGCCACGCTGAAAGCGAGCGGCAACTTCCCGCCTCTTGGACGGCTGGGGAAAGATGCGCATTCTAAGTCCTGAATGGGTTTTACCGTTCTTTAAGGAATGTTGACAAAAAAGGGCGCACGGCTTTCGCCGTGCGCCTGAGTTATGGCTAGATTGAATGCCCTCCCCGATTGCGGAGTGCAGTGCAGTTTTTTCAGGCTTTTTTCAAGATGCCGAGTTGGGTCAGCGTCGTGACGCCGTCGTCCAACCCGATTTCTTCAACGATTTTGCCATCAATAACCTTGAGGATCGTGATTCCGGTGAACCGCATTTTGCGACCCGATTTTGCCGGAAGTGAACCGTGGATAAAGTCGGCAAATGCCGGGCCCGCGTGCGTGCCGCCGCCGTCCCACTGCCCAACAACGTAATCGCCTTCGGCAATCAGATCGGCAGTGCCCCAAAAATTAAGGTCGGGGAATGCCTTGCGGAATTCGGTCATGAACGCCTTGATGTCGGCGTGGCCCCGGCGGGGTTCATGCAGCGAGTACTTCAGCAGCATGTTGGGAGCGGCGATTTCATCGACGATTGAGAGGTCGTGGTCTTTGCCCCAAAACTTTTCAAACCACCGACCTACTACCGCCTTGTTGTCATCTTGTTTAGACATATTTGTACCTTTTCTTTTTGTATGGACTTTGTTTTGTTTCTCAGCAGCTACGTCATGTGACTGCCACCACACGCTATTCCAATTGCGGGTACTCTAAACTCCGTTTCACGACTTCAAATTCCATGGTCCTCGAATTTGAAAGCAAAAACCGGAGTTCGCGAACCATCACCGTGAAGTACATTGTCACAAGAAAGTAAATCGTATGATGACTGACCACCATGAAGCTGACTCCGCCGTGCGGATTCAATTTTGTCAGGGGAAAGCGGGAAAAGAATTTGAAAGCAAGAACCAGAGTTTTTGTTAAAATGAACAATGATAGATTTGGAGAATGACTATGAAAACAAAACCAGTGAGTAAAGAGAAAGGGCCGCAATTCGCGACCGACAAAGCCCGTTGGCAAGCGCTTCTGAACAAGGACGCACGGGGCGACGGCAAATTTTGGTATTCGGTTAAAACAACCGGCGTATTTTGTAGGCCGTCCTGTCCGTCGAGACAGCCCAACCGTGAAAACGTTGCGTTTTACACCACCGTAAAAGATGCAGAAAATGCAGGCCTTCGCGCCTGTAAGCGTTGCGATCCTACAGGAATAGGGCTCGCGGGCAAACACGCGGAGGCTGTTGCAAGAGCGTGTCGGCTCATCGAACAAGCCGACGAACTTCCAAGTTTGGATCAGATCGCCCAGGCAGCCAAAATGAGCCCCGGTTACTTTCATCGCCTATTTAAGGCAGCAACCGGTCTTACACCAAAAGAATACGCAAACGGACACCGCGCTGGTCGTGTAAAAACGGTCTTGCCGAAAAAAGGAACTGTGACCGAAGCCATTTATGAATCTGGCTTTAATTCCAATGGCCGTTTTTACGCGGGCTCTACGAAAATACTAGGAATGAAACCAACCGAATACCGGAATGGCGGCACAGGCAACACGATCCGATTCGCCATCGGTGAATCCTCTTTGGGTTCCATTCTCGTTGCCGCTTCACAAAAGGGAGTTTGCGCAATATTTTTGGGCGATGACCCGGAACTGCTCGCGCAAAATCTTCAAAAGCAGTTTCCAAAAGCTGACATTATTGGTGGTGACGTCGAATTTGAGAAACTGGTCGCTCAAGTGGTAGGTTTCGTTGAAACGCCGGGTGTAGGACTTAAACTGCCTTTGGACATTCGCGGCACAGCGTTCCAGCAGCGCGTGTGGAAGGAGCTTCAACGGATTCCCGTTGGTGAGACGGTTAGCTACTCAGAACTGGCAAATCGCATCAAGCTTCCAACGGCGGTTCGAGCAGTCGCCCAAGCCTGCGGGGCAAACACGCTTGCTGTGGCAATTCCTTGCCATCGAGTTGTGCGCACCGATGGAGATATTTCCGGCTACCGTTGGGGCGTCGCCCGCAAGGAGAAACTTCTGGCAATAGAAAAAATTAACGCATGACAGCCAAATCGACATCAATTACAGACCGAATTGACGCCCTTGATTGGAAAACGTTGGGCAATGAGTTGGACGGTTTTGGCTGCACAATTCTCAAATCGGTTCTCACACCTGACGAGTGCCGGACGATTGCGGGCATGTTTGAGCAGAAAGACATTTTTCGCAGCACGGTCGTCATGGCTCGTCATGGCTTTGGGCGTGGTGAATATAAATATTGGTCCTACCCGCTACCGAAGATCGTCAATGACCTGCGCGCTTCGCTTTACCCGCATCTGGCTGATGTTGCCACCCGTTGGAATACATCCATGAAGATTGACGTTTGGTATCCCAAGACGCATGAGGAATATATTCAGCGCTGCCATGCGGCGGAACAAACAAGACCAACGCCCCTGCTGTTAAGCTACAATGAAGGCGATTGGAACGCTTTGCATCAAGACTTATATGGTGAAAATGTGTTTCCGATTCAAGTCGCCTTTCTTTTGTCAGAACCTGGCAAAGATTTTACCGGTGGGGAGTTTGTGCTGACTGAACAACGGCCTCGGATGCAGTCACGCGCTGAGGTCGTAAGCCTTAAACAAGGGGACGCAGTCGTTTTTGCAGTGAGCCATCGCCCGGTAAAAGGCACTAAAGGCGTCTATCGCGTAAATTTAAGGCATGGAGTCAGTCGTCTGCGCTCGGGCCATCGCAATACAATGGGCATCATTTTCCATGATGCGAAATAATCGAGGGTGCGATGAATTTGTTTCAAGCCGAGCCTGAGCGGAATCTCTTGCCCTATGATGGGATCGTAAACTATCACGGTCCCATTTTGGAGCCCGCTGACGCACAGTTATACCTTGATACGTTGTTGAAAACGGTTCCGTGGAAACATGATGAGGCCCTCATTTATGGTAAACATATTCAGACCGCCCGAAAAGTAGCGTGGTATGGCGATTCAGAGTTTTCCTACACCTATTCGGGAACAACCAAAGTCGCGCTGCTTTGGACCAAGGAATTGCTCTCCCTGAAATATCTGGTCGAGCAAAAGACAAGCCATACCTTTAACTCCTGCCTCTGCAATCTGTATAATACGGGAGGTGAAGGGATGAGTTGGCACAGCGACGACGAAAAAGCGTTAGGGAAAAATACCATCATTGCTTCCCTTACTCTTGGTGCGGAGAGGAAATTTAATCTTCGCCATAAAACAAAGCGGGCCAATGAGCCAATCTCCATTCTGCTTGAGCATGGCAGCCTGTTGGTGATGAAGGGGGCGACACAAACGTATTGGCAACATAGCGTGCCTAAAACCGCCAAAATTGCCTCACCCAGGATCAATTTAACTTTTAGGACAATCATTCTTCAGGATGAGCAACGGAGGATTAGTTCAAATGCCCCGCCTCTGCCGGCGGCGAATGGTGGTGGATTGAATGCCCAAACACAGTAAAACGGACTCCCCTATGGTTCGCAGCAATACAACCAGCCAAAGCCGCGTATTGTCGAGGACACGCTCAAAGACTGTGAACTGCAAATCGAGCGGAAAACCTTTGTCTTTGTTTTGAAGGAAAACCCGCGTGGAAGGTTCCTGCGGATCATCGAAGCGGGTAATTCCAAAAGTGTGTCCATCATCGTTCCGGCTACGGGCTTGAAAGAATTTCAAGCGGTGCTGGCCGATATGGTAAAAGCCGAAGGCGAAATTCTCGCCAAAAATGCGTGAATGCCTGGGCATGGTTGCCATGCCCAGGCATTCGTGCGTCAACTTTCAAAGCTCGCTCAAAATCTGCTGCCGATTGGAGTCCAATTCCGCCTGTGAAATCAGCTTTTTGTCGAACCAATCCTGAAGCGTTTGCAGTTTAGCTTCATGAGTTTGTTCAACCCCGTTGGCATTTTTTAGGGGAAGTCGCAGATGGGAACTGGCTATTTCCTCGGTCAGAGAAATCTGCCTGATGGGTGGCAAGGCGGGCGGCAAGCCCGTTGGGCAGGGATTGACGACTTTTTTTAGCTGTTCAACCTCGGCAACGAGACTCTTTTGAGCGGCGACATTGCGCTTTTGCCCGATGACAAAAAACGTGCAGCCTGCTCTCCTTGCCTCGGCTCTGCATCTGATCCATGACCACCTGCCATGTGCGCTCAACGAAAGCGGGTCGCTGGCGGTGAGGTAAGCGCGGGCTAGGTGCAAATTTAGCACTGGTTGCCGCTGCGCTGCGTTGCGGGCTTCTAAAAGGCTTATGGCCTCGGTTTCGTCTTTCGTGCGTAGGCTGGTCTGTCTGCCGGTCGCGCTGTCCTGCATGTAGAACATTTCCCCGCGCCGGAACATGGTGTATTTCGTTTTCATAACTGGCTTTCTCTGATTCGAGATACCAGTCCTGTTTCAACGGCATTTATGAACGCGCGTTGTGGCAAAGTTTCAGCAAGTCTTGAATAGTCGTGGCAAAATGTTTTACCATTTCCCGCGTGACTAACAGTTCCGCTGACAGTGGCCGTCCATCGTGCGAGCAAACCCTAATAAACAAAGGGTTTAATTAAACCCGCCACAGATGGACACAGATGAACACGGATGGTCGGAGCTTATTATTTTATTGGGCCAATGAATCAGACAACAAATTCTTGGTAAACTGGTCGTAAGATTCAAGGGGATGGGGGCAGTCTCTTGGAATAAATATGGCCTCTACTTTTCCATTTCTAACCCACGCCGCTTCGCCATTTCCACCTAACTGACCGCCAAAAGGTGGCATTTCATAGAGTCGGGGTATGCCATCAGTATCGACAACCACGATTTCAATTTGTCCTGCCGGGTCAAGACGTGCGACAGTCTTAGCCGGAACGATTCAGCTTGAAAGAGTGAGCACCGTTTGGCGGGCTTGCGGTGATGAAACCAAAACAAGTTCCCGGGCCTCGACAGGAGGCGCACCAAACGGTGCGGCTACAAATTGACACGAAAAACGCGGCGCCGTCCATCCGGATCGGCTTCACCGATCAGCGGTTGACCGCCCACGGCGGGCTGATCGTCTGGTCGCACTTTCTGCGCCAGAAGCGGTTTCGCCAGCAGTTGCGCGAGGTGTTGCCGCACGATCCGACCAGTCCGAATGCTTACGATCCGACGGACGTCGCCCTGGGGTATGTCGGCGGCATCCTGTGCGGCGCGGACAAGCTGTCCCGGGTGGCCTGGTTGCAAAGTGACTCCGCCGTGGCCGAGGTGCTGGGGGTGGCAGCCATCGCCAGTCAGTCCACCTTGAGCCGGTTCTTCGGCGTGTTCACCCAGAAGAGTTGTCAGGTCCTGGGCGGGTTGCATTGGCGGGCGGCTGACAGCCTGCCCACCTTGCGTGAGGGCTACACGCTGGATCTGGATTCGTGGGCGCTCTTGCATGAGGACGGCCATCAGGAAGGCGTGGCGGTGGGTTACACCCGGCTGGGGCTCAAGCCCTGTCACCGGCCGCTGATTGCGGGACTGGCCGAGGCGAAGTTGATTGCCAACTACTGGCTGCGTTCGGGCAATACGGCGTGTGTGAACGGAGCGGCGGAGTTCCTGCGCCAGACGGTGCAATCCTTGCCCACCCATCTGCGCATCGGGTTGGTGCGCGGGGACTCCGGTTTCGGCGACGCCAGCGTGCAGGACACCTGCGAGTCGCTGGGCTTGAAGTTCATTTTTGTGGCGAAACTGACGCAGAAAGTGCAGTCACTCTGCCGCCATGACGACGCGGCCTGGCAGGCCACGGAGGTGCCGGGACTGGCGGTGCAGGAAGTGGCACTGGCACGGCCGGGCCGCCGGTTGATCGTGATTCGGCAGCGGGTCAAAGACCGTCCGCAGGCGGGTGGCAAGACGTTGTTGGAACTGGAGGGATACCGGTTTCAAGCCTTAATCACCAACCTGCCGTCCAGTATGGACGCCTTGACGGTGTGGCGGCGCTATAATGGCCGGGCGGACTTGGAAAACCGGATCAAGGAACTGGGTGGACAGTTCGGGATCAAACGGCTGTGCGTGGAAAACTTCTGGGGCACGGAAGCCCTGCACCATCTGGCGATCGCCGCTTACAACCTCTGTGTGCTCTTGCAGCGGCGACTGGGACAGTTGGAAAAATGCGAATTGAACACCCTGCGCTGGCGATTGTTTGGACGGGCCGCGGTCTGGAGCCGGGCCCGCGGCAAACCCACGCTCAAACTGGCCGTGCGCGGGACCGCCCATCGCCACTGGTGGCGGGAAATATTGGCCAAACTCACCGCGCCGCCCAACTGCCATGCAGTTGCCTCGCTTCAAGCATGAAAACAAAACTATGCGGAAAAACCGCGCTCAACTGCATCGTTCCGGCTTAGTGAGGTGCTTGAAGAAAACGTGCGCTGGGCCACTCCAAAACGCCATAACGAATAAAATTCCCCGCTGAATTGTGGAAAAAACAGTTTCGTCCGTTTGCCGGTAAAATCGAAAACGAGTTTCTGGCAAGCCAGATTGTTCGGCGAGCCATTTCAACATATTTGAATCATCTGGCATAGTAGAGTGGATCAACTAATAATAAATGGCGCCTTTTATAGCCTGTCCCTTTTTATTTCTCCGACGTTGCGGCGGAGGAAAACATTTGTCCAGCGGATATTTCGTCCGTGGTCTCGGCGGGCTAAAACCGGAGCGCGAGTTGTCCCAACTCGCAGCGGGTGGAGAAACGAGGGGCTGCCAAAATAATTCCACATGGCTCTGTCTGGCAACGTGCTGCGGTTTGGGACAAACCGCGCTCCGTTCTGGAGTTGTTTCCTTTTCATCCGTGTTAATCTGTGTTTAGCTGTGGTTGAGACATTATGGCTGTTGAACGCCCCATCATCATCTGCACGCGCGGCAGCGCGCTGGCGCTCGCGCAATCCAACCTGATCGCCGCGCAATGCCGTGCCGTGTTTCCCGGACTGCGCTTCGAGCTGAAAATCATCAAGACCACCGGCGACAAGTTGCAGAAGGCTTCGATGGCCAAGACCGATCCCGGCCTGCCGAAGGGTTTGTTTACTAAGGAACTCGAAGTGGCGATGCTCAACGGCGAGGCGGATTTCGCCGTTCACAGCCTGAAAGATTTGCCGACGGAATTGCCGGATGGATTGATGCTCGCCGCCACGCCGAAACGTGAAGATGTCCGCGATGTTTTCATTTATCGCAACTCTCAACATTCAACGTTCAACTCTCAACCTGCCTTTCGCGGCTTCAAGCCGCACGCCGAATTGAAAGACTTTCCGCAAGGGGCAACCATCGCCACCAGCAGCACGCGGCGGAAAATGTCGCTGCTGGCAGTGCGGCCGGATTTGAACATCGTCGAGATCCGCGGCAACGTGGCCACGCGCATGCAAAAGGTGGCCGACCATCCCGAGTTGGACGCCACCATCCTCGCGCTCGCCGGCATCACGCGCCTGAATTTCAAGATCAACGCCGACGGCAGCATCAGCGGCGATGCCGTGCCGAAAGGAATGCTCGCCAGTGTCATCAGCCTCGAAGCGATGCTTCCGTGCGTGGGGCAGGGGGCCATCGGCATTGAGTCGCGGACGAACGACGAACGCATCGCGAAGATTTGCGCCAGGCTGAATCATGCCGACACCTTTCACGCCGTGACTGCCGAGCGCGCCTTCCTGCACGGCATGGGCGGCGGCTGCCAGAGTCCGGTGGGCGCGCATGCGGTGGTTTCCGGCGGCACGATTTCCCTCAAGGCGATTTCCTTCCGTGATGCATCCGTGAAGCGCGGTGAAGGAAAGCGACCGGTCAGCGAGGCTGCCGCATTGGGTGCGCAGATTGCGGCGGAGTTGAAATAAAACACCAACTCAGCCGGAACGATTCGGTAGAAAAAAGTTTTAACCACGGATGGACACGGATAAACACGGATTGGAAACGGCTTTCTGAAACGAAAATGCGTTCACCGATCGGTGCCTCCCGCCAAGTTTGCTCAAGTGGTCTTTGCTCCGGT
>DATLVR010000103.1:0-5559 GCA_035577265.1 Verrucomicrobiia bacterium
GCGGCGTGAGCATCGCAAGATGTCGCTGGCCATCTCGGTGGCGCTGGACCGTTCCGGCAGCATGGCCGCGCCCATCAGTGGCGGCCGCATCAAGATGGATCTGGCCGACCTCGGCACGGTGCAGGTGCTCGACCTTCTTTCGCCGATGGACGAAATCGGCGTCATCGCCGTGGACAGTTCGCCGCACGAAATCGTGCCGATGGACACGGTGGAACACAATGCCGGGTCGCGCGGCAAGATTCTGGCGATTGATTCCATGGGCGGCGGCATTTTCATCTATGAGGCGCTGGTGGCCGCCGCGCGCCAGATCTCCACTGCCAAGGCGCAGACCAAACACATCATCCTGTTCGCGGACGCGGCGGATTCCGAGGAGCCGGGTGATTACAAAACTCTGATCGAAAAGATGCGCGAATCCGACATCACCGTGAGCGTCGTTGGACTCGGCACCGTGCGTGACAGTGATGCCGAATTGCTGAAAGACATCGCGCAACGCGGCGGCGGCGATTGTTATTTCAGCGACAACCCCGACGAAATCCCGCGCCTGTTCGCCCAGGACACCTTCACCGTGGCGCGCAGCACGTTTGTGGATCAGCCCACGGCATTCCAATTCACCGCCGGTTACTCGCTGCTCGGCGCTCAACCGGCCATCGCGCCGCCGCAACTCGGCGGATATAATCTGTGCTACATCCGGTCGCAGGCGAATCTCGCGGCGGCCACGAGCGACGAATACAACGCGCCCGTCGTCGCTTCCTGGAATGCAGGCAATGGCCGGGTCCTCTGTTTCCTGGGCGAGGCGGACGGAAAATTCAGCGGCGATTTTGCGAAATGGGATCAGACCGGAGAATTTTACGCCACGCTCGCCCGCTGGGTCGCCGGCAAACGCCAGCCATTGCCCAACGATATGTTGCTCACGCAGGAAGTGCGCGACGGCATCTGCCTCGTACAACTGCACCTTGATCCCGAACGCAAGACCGATCCGTTCTCCATTTTACCCCGCGTGCGGATGCTGCATGGCCTGGCCGGGGCCGCGCCGGCCAAACAAAGTCTCACGCTCCAATGGAAAAACGCCGACCTGTTGGAAGCCACCATTCCGATCGGCGGACGCGAAACCATTTTGAACACGGTGGAGATCGCCGGCCAACAGCCCGTCACCTTGCCCCCGGCGTGCCTGCCCTATTCCCCGGAATTTGTGCCCGACCAGCCGGGACGCGGTGCGGCCACGCTCGCTCAAATCTCCACCACTACCAACGGAAAGGAGCGCGTCGAGATTCCCAAGATCTGGGACGAACTGCCGGTCAAATCACGTTACGTTGAACTCGCACCGTGGTTGCTGGTTGCCGCGACGGTTCTTCTCCTGATCGAGGTTCTGGAACGTCGCACCGGCTGGCTGTCACGTTTGTTCCAACGCCAAGCCGCTGGCGCGCAAGCCGGGGAGGAAAGCGATGAAGCCACTCAGCCAGTCGCGGTCAGGAAGCCGGCCTTCCCGTGGCTGGTTCGCAAACCATCCCGCCCAATGACTGCGTCCGCAACCACCAAAACAAGACCGGTCACGGCCGCTTCACCTGCGACCACGAGTGCCAAACCCGCACCCGGCAAAGCCGCGAGCGGCGATTCGGCGATTGATTCCCTGCGCAAGGCACGCGAACGCGCCAACCGCCGCACGGACAAAAAGCCCTGAAGTTGTGAAACAGCGTTTCCACCCGCTCTAATTGAATCAAGCGCTGCGGCTTCGCGGTTTCTAAAAATCCGGGTTTGTTTGTGGCTGGAATATCATCCGGGTTGCTTTACTTGATTACGGTTTCGCCAGCCTGCGCAGTGCCCACCGGTTGCTCAATTCCGGGAAGAATCGGTCCGTGCATTGTTTTCCGCTTATAGATGGCAACGTATTCTGCCGTTGGCGCGGGCATTTTTTCCGCCGCTTCGTCCCATACACTTTTTATGTTGCCGTCAGAACCGGGCTGAACAATGCCGACTCTCTCGTAAAACCGTCCGACATAGTCTTCGAACCAGCGCAGAATCGTGCGGTCCGAACCGGGGTTAAAGAGCCATGAAAATTCGTAGGAGACATACACGAGATATTCCGGCTGGACGGCTTCAATTTCCCGCATCATTTGATGCTGCATCTTGAGCGCATTGGGCTGCGCCTCCATCAAAGAGTAGGTGTAAATGTATCCGGTCGCGGAGTGACGCTGAGAATAGAAGTAGATCTGCGGTTCCGAACCGACCACCGCGATGCGCGCCGTTTTCGGCGAATGTTCCCGGATATAACACGCGACGGTCAGTGATTCAACGAACGGATTCGAGAGGTAAAGATTTTGGCAAACGCCAACGGGTGGCAGTTGGAAGAAAAAGAGGCTTTGATAAAAGATGAACCACGCCATGACCATGGCGAACAAAATCACGGGCAGGGTTTGCAGGACATTTTGCAGCATGCGGAAGCGCAGCGCCTGCTGCATCGAGACGATCGCCAGGCCGAGCATGAGCGCCAGGCCAGGGAGCATCAGGATGTAATAATGCGGACGAAAATAAAGCCCCACCGCAGTGCCTAAAAATGAACAGACGCAAAAAAAGAGGACCAGAACCAGTTTACGCCGGATGTTTTTGTTGAGCAGCGCCAGCGGCAGTCCAACCGCCATGATCATCCAAAATCCAACGAACAAATCAAATGTCTTGGCCAAATTGGAGCGCAAGTTTTCGATGCCTTTGGCCGGCGGCATGGCCGTGACATAGGATTGAGCGTAAGTGAAAGTCCAAAACCAAAATCGGGGAAAAACTCCGGCCAACACCAGCATCAGACAGGTCAATCCGAATGGCAAAACCATTCCCAATCCGAATGCAAACATCTGTTTCAGGAATTCGGCCGAAAAAAGGTTTTTGCTTCGCACGGCCTGCCAGACCAGAAACGTCCCGCCGAAAATGCCGAACACCAATCCTTGTTGCTTCATCAAAAATGCCAGTCCGTATAACAGTCCGCTCAAAAACAAAGCCCCGCACCGCGGGGTTTCTTTTGCTTTTAACAACAGCAACGTGGCGGCGACGGCGAACAAAACGACAAACTGCGTCGCGTGCGCCGGCATCCCCGCCACCGCCGGACTCACCGACATGACCGCATAGCTGGCGCAAGTCACCAGGCCGGCAGTCACGCCAAATAATTTTCGCCCGAGCAAAAACATCAGAATGATGGTCAAGCTGCTGGCGACGATCAGTGTCAGATGGATTCCCGCAATCGTCTGCCCGAACACCGCCATGCCCGCCGCGTAGACGAAATACGTCCCCGGCAGCTTCATGTTGTAGGCAAGTTCGTAGGGCGGGATGCCCTGCAAAACCAACTGGCCGGCATAGGCGTATTCGCCCTCGTCCCGTTCCAACGGCATCTCGAGCAGGCGCACGCGAATGAAGCCGACAAACACGAGAACCGCCAAAACCAGCAGCCACGGCCAAAGGTGAGCCAACCGGCTGGAGGAAGATTTTGCGGCCGGTTGATTGTCCATCGCGTGTTGAGATAGCATGGAAGCCATTTTTTACAAAGAGGAAAATGGCTGGCCCGTTCGTGCATCCTCTATCGGGTGAAGCATCGCCGAGGCAACGATTTTGCATTTAAACGATTCATGGCTTCGCATAGGATTGTCGCCGTGATTGCTTTACTCGACTACGGCTCCGGCAACCTGCGCAGTGTCCACAAGTCGCTGCTCAAGGTCGGCGCGGACGTGCGCCTCGTGCAGCACCCGGAAGAGATCGGCGATGCCGGCGGACTCGTGCTGCCCGGTGTCGGCGCGTTTGATGATTGCATCAACGCCCTGCGGAAACAGCAACTGCTCGAAGCTTCGCGCGACTTCATCAAGACTGGCAAGCCGTTTCTCGGCATCTGCGTCGGCTATCAGGCTTTGTTCGAGCGGAGCGAGGAATTTAATTCCTGTGCCGCCGGACTGGGCGTGTTTCAAGGCAGTGTCGTCCGTTTCACGGAACAGCCCGGATTGAAAATCCCGCAGATCGGCTGGAACCAACTCGACATCGTGAAGACGGATTGCCCGCTCTACCGCGGCATTGAAAGCGGCAGCTACGTTTATTTTGTCCACAGCTTTTATCCGCAGCCGGCGGATGCCGGCATCGTCGCGACGCGCACCGAATACGGCGAGAGCTTCGCGTCATCCGTCTGGCGCGACAATGTTTTCGCCACGCAGTTTCACCCGGAGAAAAGCCAGAAGGTCGGCTTGCAGCTCCTGAAGAATTTCGTGGATCTGGTGAAGCTTTAAAACCACCTCCGCGTCGTTATGCGGAAGCGGCGCGGTCTGAAGAGCCGGCTTCGTCTTTGCCTGGGCTCGGACTTGCCATCGTGTCCGCCAGCGTCCGGACATTCCGGTAGTCATTGATGAATTTCGCATTGATGAATTGAAACTGCTCGATGAGGTTGTCCAGCCCTTCGCTCAAGGTTTTATCCGCGGCGGCAAATTCGTCGCTCAACCAGCTGGGCGCGCCCCGGAAGGAAATGTTTGGCCGCGGCCTCCCGACGATGGCTTCGAAATTAGCGATCGCCATTTGCAACATGCCGAGTTTTGCCGCAGTAATGCTCTGGGCGGCGAGATGATCGAGGCTGGTCTCGGCAAGATCGTGAATGTTCCGGCAATGACGGGCGGAATCGGCGTCGGCTTCCCGCATCAAGTCGGCGATGGAAAAATTAATCGCCTTGGCCACGATGGTATTGCTGGTTTGCATGGCATGACCGCGTATGGCCGAGGCGATCGTGATGGCGGCCTGACACATCATTTGTTGCGCTTCCAATTTATCCTGCCCGCCGTTGTTCTCTTTCGCTTCGGCCGGTGGCGGCCTCTGGATATTGGCGAGGTGCAGAACGAAATTCATGTAAGCGTCGACGAAAGCCGGCGACCTTTGCCAGACAGAAATATTGACGTCGCAAACAGCTTTGACTGCGATATACATCGCCAGTTTGTTCTGTTGTTGAGTGTTCATTTCATGGGGGATATAGCAATTGGGCTGCCGACCACGAAACGCAGGGAAAATTTTTACGAAAAGGGCATATGAGGCATTATAACGCCAAAAAACAAACTTTCCGGCCACAAATGTGGCTGCCAGTGCCACAATATTTGGCAGTCTGTCTGATGCGACATGCTTTCCAGCGGCGACGCTCAACAGCGCGCTCGGCGACAGTTTCACGCTGGAAAGTTCGACCAACTTCACTGGCTGGCAGGCGCTCGCCAGCCTTGTGCTAATAATCCGCTAACGTTCGTGGACACCACCGCCAGCACTCGTGCCGCCGCTTTCTATCGCACCCGCCGCTGACAAAATCAATCTGGTCAGAACGCCCGCGTTGTAGGGTCCGGTCTGTGGCGGAAACGCGGGGCCTGGCGACTTGGAAATCGAGGCACAACGCCGACACTGCACGCTTTGCCTGGATTTCTTAGCCGGAACGATTCGGTAGAAAAAAGTTTTAACCACGGATGGACACGGATAAACACGGATTGGAAACGGCTTTCTGAAACGAAAATGCGTTCACCGATCGGTGCCTCCCGCCAAGTTTGCTCAAGTGGTCTTTGCTCCGGT
>DATLVR010000104.1:0-2267 GCA_035577265.1 Verrucomicrobiia bacterium
ACCGTTCCATCTCCCGGAACATCCCTCCTGGGTCTCCCTGCTTCATGCGGGCCCATGTTTCCGCGTCTAAACGAAGGTCGGGCACAATATGCCACAGCAACAAGAGAAGCGCAGCCAGCCCGATGCCCCATGCCAGCACCCGTTTCCGCAGGGAGTTCGCCACGGCGGCAATGCCCCAGCCCGCGCCGACTGCCAGGATGGGCAAATAAAACTGGTAGTAGTGCGGGAAATACGTTCCGGGAATGGACACCGACAGCAAAGTGCCAAGGAGACAGCCGGCAAGGGTCAGGGCTTGCGGGCGTTGGCCATCCAACCAGGCTCCCACGATTCCCAAAATCGTCAACCCTGTCAACGGGGCCAGAAAAAACATGCGGGGGGGAAATAATTTATCGGTGAAGCCCTGAAGAATGTTCAGGCAGATGCTCGGAGTGATTATTTCCGCATGGCCGCCCTGGCTTTGGGCATAGAAGATGGCATAACGCACCACGCCGTCATAGAGCGCCTCCCCTCGTCCCCGACAGACAAAATAGAGCACCATCAGTCCCCAACCGACGGCAACTGGCAGCAACACCCAGGCGATTGTCCCGGCGCGGCGTTTCAATGTCTTCGGGGCCAAACCTCCGGCCGCGAACCAGCCCAAGGCCATGCAGACGACGGTGATCAGCACCGGTTTGATGAGCGTGGCGCAACCCAGGAAAAGTCCGGCGGTGGCATATCGCCAGCGTCCAGCCGGTGTCGCCTCGGCCCGCAGCCATAACGCAATGCCCCAGACCATGAACGTATTTATGAACACCTCGTTGCTGGGTTGATTGGCCTCGAGCATCATGTCACCGCTGATCAACGTCCAGAAGCCCATGGCCCAGAGACCGGCTGAAAATCCCCACGGTTTGGCCGAGGCCGCCATAAACACACCGATCAGGCTGAGGGTCGTCACCAGAATGTTAGTCCATACCACAACCTGCGGACTGGTTCCGACAAGTTGATGGATGACCTGCCAGATGACGAACATTCCCGGGGGTTTGAATTCCAACGTATCCACATACAGCCGGCCACCGTCTGCGAGCACCCGCCCCATCAGGATCTGGGTGCAGATGTCCCGATCCAACGGCTCCTCCGCCGTGTGCAGGCGTGTCAGGACGATCCAGGCGAGGCAGGCCAGAAACACCAGCCCCAGCAGGACGGTTTTTCTGCGGCGACCCACAGTGACTGGCGGCGGCATTTCCGAATGGGACACCGGGGGCTGATGAGAATTTTCTGCCATCTTTGGTTTCGGGTATTTGATGACAGCTTTTTTACAAGTTGCAACTCATGAGAGCAACGCGCGGAATTGGTTTTCATCAATAATTTTTACGCCGAGCTGCCGCGCCTTCTCCAGCTTGGAACCGGCTTCCTCACCCGCCAGGACAAAGTCTGTTTTCTTGCTCACGCTGCCGCTCACTTTGCCGCCGAGTGCTTCAATCTTCGCCGCCGCCGCCTCGCGCGATAGCGTCGGTAGCGTGCCGGTCAGCACAAACGTTTTTCCGGCAAAAAGCCCTTTGGTCGTCGCGGCCATCGCAGCCTTTTCGCTGGCGGGTTTGATGTTCAATTCTTGGACGCGTGCGAGAATCGTCTTTCCGGCAGTTGAGCCAAAGAAATCCAGCACACTCGCCGCCGCCACCGGGCCGACTTCCACCAGCTTCGCCTTCAACCCGCCTTCGTCCAGCCGCGATTCAATTTCGGCAATCGCCGCTTTGAGCTCCGCATCCCGCTGTTCGCGTTTTGCTTTCTCGGGTTCGTCCTTTGGGGGATTCTTGCGCGAGCGCGGACTGATTTCGGCGCGTTCACTTTCCTTCGCGCCAAGGTCGCGGATGTCGCGCAGCACTTCGGAACCGGCGAGCGCCTCCAGCGAATCGTGCGTGGCGGCGAGTTGCTTGGCGGTGGCTTCGCCCACGTCGGCAATCGCCAGCGCGTGGATCCAACGTGACAGTGGCGCGGTCTTGGCGCGCTGGAGCGCGTCGAGAACTTTCGTGGCGTTCTTCCCGCCGAAAGTGCGCGGCTCGTCGTCCGTGCCGAGATTTAATTTGCCAAGCACTTCCAGTTTCAGGTTAAACAAGTCGAGCGGTTCCTTGACGAGGCCGCGTTCCACGAGCTTCTCGGCTACGATGCCGCCTAGCGATTCGAGGTCGAGCGCCTTGCGTTGTGCAAAATACTCCACGCGCCGCGTGAGCTGCGCCGGACAGCCGGCGATGTTCTGGCAGCGCCACGCGACTTCTTCCTCGGCGTCCCCC
>DATLVR010000105.1:0-11438 GCA_035577265.1 Verrucomicrobiia bacterium
CGGATAGCCCCACGCGCGGTCCACGGGGAAAGCGCTGGAAGCAACGATGACTGGCAGGCTCATGCCCGCCTGGCGAATCCGCTCGATGAGATTTATCCCCGTGAGACGCGGCATTTCGTTGTCGGTGACAAGTAAATCATAGGGGTCTTGACGTAGCGCCATCCAGGCTTGTTCGCCGTCCGCGGCAGCATTCACGGCATAACCCTCGTCCGCCAGAATGTTGGATATAATTTGGCGGATAATATCATCATCTTCCGCGATGAGAATTCGCCGTGCGTGATTAAATTCTGACGGCTTTGAAGAGTCTTTGAAGCCTGAACCATCAAGCCGCGAGCCAGGTATGAATCCTGTGCCCATCCGCTTACAGCCGCAGGACAATTTAGTGTCAATTCCATTCATAGGGAAGCTATACCGCACCGCGCGCTTGCGTGCCATTGAACCTGCGACAGGCTTTATACTCCTCCTTTTGGACGAGGACACGATGTGCCTCAATCTCCCGGCTTCGGTTGGTTCAAACGTATTGCCGGACGTCTTCCTTGGGAAAGCGCACTTTGCTTTGGGCAGCGTGGCATAGTTATCGGCTCCAGCCCGATAATATGCCGTTGAGTTGCGGCATGGTCCGGGCTCAATGGGTTTTGGCGCGCGGCCAGAATATGACCGTCAGCGTCATCACTCCTTGGGCCGGGTGAACTGTCACCCCGCCAATATCCGCCGAGCCGGAAGGGCCGGACATCAACAGGCTGTAGGCTTGATCTTGAAAATGGGGATGACGGTAGGCATCGTGGATGTCCTCAACGATCTCTGCGGGATCGAGCAGGATGACAATGTCATGCGCCAGAAAGCCGATGGTATTGACGCCAAACTCTTCCTCTGAAAGCAGAACCGAACCGGTTTCGGCGACGCCAAGCGGGGAACGCACAATGGTAACGTCAATACAACTGGCGTCGGCCCACCGGGCGAAATCTTTGGGCTTTTTGTTGCCAACGTATTCTGGAACCGCCGAACAGATTGTCCTGGCGGTCGGGAATTTCTTCTTCAAGAACTGTCCAAAATCAGCGGGCGGCTCCGTCACCACTTCGCCGTAGAGTTCTTTCAACCCCGCGATGAACTTTTTTTTGAGATCCACCGGCGGCTTGGAATGAAAATTCGGAATGGCCGGCAGTTCGCGGAAGGCGGGCCGGTTCCGGCGCACTTTTTGCAGGATGGTGTCTCGCGTGTTCATAGTTTATGGGAGTCCCGGGGTTTGTTTCCGGTTTTTTTTGTACCAGGTATGAAAGGTTTCTTTCCCCGGTTGCGGGTTGTCCCGATGACGCCCCCAGGCGTTCAGTTGATTATAGAGCGCAAAGTGCGGCAGAACCTTCAAGCTGGCCGCCGTGGCTGCCGTGGCCAGGCGATAAACTTCCGGATGGCTCAATACTTTTCCCGCCATGATCATGGCAGCCTTTTTGACTAGATTAATTTGATGCTTCTCTTCCATCACTTCCCGCCAGGCATAGATCTGCTCGTGAATGTTGATTTTCACCGGGCAGACATTCGTGCAACTCCCATTCAAGGTTGAGGCATAAGGAAGTTCACTGAAACGGCGGCTGTCGAATGTCGGCATCAGAATGATTCCGATGGGGCCCATGTAGGTGGAACCGTAACTGAGCCCGCCACTGCGACGATAAACCGGGCAGGTGTTCATGCAGGCGGCACAGCGGATGCACTTGAGCGATGGCCAGAACTTTTCCATTCCCAGCCGTTCAGAACGGCCATTATCCACCAGAATGATGTGCATTTCCCCATTTTGCCGTGGCGCCCGGAAGTGCGAAGTGTATTGGGTGATGGAATTGCCCGTGGCGCTGCGCGTCAGCAAGCGGATGAACACGGCAAGATCCTCAGTCTTGGGAATGATTTTTTCAATCCCCGTTGAACAAATCCGCAGTTCCGGCACGTTGCCGGAAAGGTCGGCATTGCCTTCGTTGGTCACCGTAACAATGGCCCCCGTTTCCGCCACGGCGAAATTACAACCGGTCATTCCTGCCCTGGCTCTTTCGATCAAAGGACGCGTATTTTCACGCATGACCTGGGCCAGATAGACGGGATCGGCTTTTTTTTCGTCTGAGCCATAAGCCTTGGCAAAGACCCGGGCAATATCTTCCTCTGTCTTGTGCCAGGCCGGTCCCACAATATGACTGGGCGGTTGATCGTCGAGTTGCTGGATGCGTTCGCCCAGATCCGTCTCGGAAACCAGAATGCCGCGCTCCTCAAGAAATTTTCGGGTGTCACATTCCTCCGTCAGCATGGATTTGGATTTGATCAGCTCGTTCACATTCCGCTCACTCAGGAGCTGATACACAATCTGGTTGTGCTCATGGGCGTCGCGTGCCCAGTGGACGGTGACGCCATTGGCCTGGGCACGACTCTCGAACATTTCAAGATAATGCGCCAGGTTGGAGAGGGTATGTTCCTTGATCTGTGAAGCCAGATCACGCAACTGCTCCCATTCGGGCACGCGACTGGCCGCCTCGTCGCGCCGGACCCGCAGCATCCAAAGCAACTTGTCCAAATGCTCCTCGTGAGTCTGGTCCTCGATAAACTCAGCCGCGTTTTCCGCCTGGTCCACGATTTTCATTGGGTGACTCCGTTCAAAATTTGTGCGATGTGAAGTATCTTCAGGTTTTTGCCCAAACGACTTGAACAGCCTTGCAGATGCATGAGACAGGACATGTCGGAGGAGACGAGATACTCGGCGCCCGCTTTGATCATGAACCCG
Source organism: Verrucomicrobiia bacterium (assembly GCA_035577265.1). Taxonomy (GTDB): domain Bacteria; phylum Verrucomicrobiota; class Verrucomicrobiia; order Limisphaerales; family UBA11358; genus UBA11358. The sequence goes on from DATLVR010000105.1 coordinate 2,756, forward strand.
ATTTTATCGTAGCCCATCTTGGCCGATACCGCCTCCTCCGTCACCGCGAACGAACCGCCAAAACCGCAGCATTCGTCAGGCCTTTCGAATTCAACAAACTCAATTCCTGGAACCCGTTCCAGCAGTTGTTTCGGCTTGGAAAACTTGGGATCATGCACGCGTTCGCTCATCGAAGCCATGCCGATGCCGCGGATGGCGGAACAACTCGTGTGCAAGGCAACTTTGTGTTTGAACTCCGTTCCGGGGAACTCGCGCACCTTCAGAATGTCGTGGAGGAATTCCACCAGATCATAGACGCTGGCGGAGACCTTCCGGCGCTCCGGCGAGTCGGGTGCGGCGGTGAATTTGTCGCGGATATGATGCGTGCAACTGCCGGAGGGGGTCACAATGCAATCGAAGCCGGAAAAGTTTTTGATGAACAGCTCCTCGGTGGCCCGCGCCTCCTCGTAACACCCGCTATTCGCCATGGGCTGGCCGCAGCAGGTTTGGTCGGCGGGATAGATGACCTCCACTTTTAGCTTCTCCAGAAGTTCGAGCGTGGCAATCCCGACTTCCGGATAGAAGAGGTCCATGTAACAAGGGATCATCAAGGCGACCTGCATAACTGGTTTATTTGAGAATGACTGTTTTTAAAATCATGCCGGAGAGTCTAATGTTCGAATGAGTTTAAAACCATCGCACTTGAGCCGGATTTGCCGCTCTCTCTTTCGGACGAGTCAATATTTGGAAGGCTTGTTAGTTCTGAGAGTGGAAAGACTTCGGCTGCGTTGGCCCGCCGGTTTCCGCGCGGCGAAAATCCATCGAAACCGCAGCCAGAATTTCGGCCAGCGCCTGGTTCCAGCCATCCATCAATGCGGCGGCAGTTGGCGCGTCCAATGGTATGCGGCGCGAATAGTCTTGTTGAAGAATCACTCTTCCCGGAACACCGTTCGGCGCGTCGAAGAAAACAAACTGCATCGTCAACACTGCCGCCGGATGTTCCGGCTGGCGAAAGTCGCCGAAGAGCCGGCTCACGCTGATCTCCACCAGCGCATCCGGCTTGAGCGCGCTGCCGGCTTCCGTCACGGCGCTGAAGCTCCCGCTGTCGCACAGCCAGCCACGCACCGGCGCGAGGAGTTCCCCGGCGGGCGGCTCCAGGAATCCCGCATACGGATCGCGCGCGTAGGAAAATTCGCCGTTGCGATAGACGAAGGCGCGGCTGTCGAACGGGGCGGCGATTTGAAGGCTCCGGATGCCCAGCACGCGGCCGCCGGCGACGGCATTCGTGGCGGACATCGGCGGCGCGTCAAACGTGAAGGTCTGCCTGGTCAGGGCAGGGCGCGAAAGGCAGCCAGTCAGGCCGCAGACACCGGCCAGCAGGAGCGCGGCGACAATTCTCGCGGCCCGACGCAAAAGAAAATGTGAAGTCTTCATGGTGTTGTTAAAATAAATTATCACTTTTTTGCCGGCGGTTGGACTTCCTTCACCGGCAGCGGCGGACTGCCGAACAGAAAACCCGAAGGATAATTTTTTAATTCGGCCAGAACGTCATCCAGGTCCTGCAGGGTGCGCCGGGCGTTGGCCATCGTTCGATTCACCTCATCGAAATCAAGGTTCGCCAGACCCGGCTGGATTCTGGCAACCGTGTCCTGCAATTGGCCGACGAGCCCGTTCAGATCCTGGCTTAACTTCTCAAGTTTCATTTTCTTCATGGTATCGTCCGTGTCCTCGATAAAGGATTTTAGTTTGGTGTTGCTGCCGCGCAATTCAGTCAGCAGCGCATTGGCATTGGTGCTGAGGCTGCCAAAATCGACTTGAGTCACCTTGTCCAGCACCTGACCCACCGATTTCAAATCGCCCTGCACCAGTTGATTGATGCTGACGAAATCCAGGCGTTCGAAGTTGTGCAGGCTTTTGTCAATGGATGCCAGCAACTCGCTGAACTGGCCGGGCGCCGCCGGAACGTAAGGATGCCGCGGGGTCCAGGGAAACTGCGCGGGCGGATTGTTCGTTGGGTTGAGATATTCGAGCGAAAGGATGCTCGTGCCGGTGATGCCCTGGCTTTTGAGCCGGGCGCGCAGGCCGCGCTGGACTGCCGAATGCAGCATCTGGCTCCGGGCTTCCCCGGGCGGCAACGGCGTGGTATCGTTGCGCACCTCGAATTCAACGACGATATAGCTCGGCGTGGTTTCCTGATATTCGTTCCAGGAAAAACTGATGCGTTTGACCTGCCCCACGTTCACGCCCCGGAGTTCAACGGCCGAGCCGACCGCCAGCCCGGTCACATCGCCGGCAACGTAGGTCTCAAACAAACTGGTCGGTTCAAAGTAGCTGCGGGCGCCAAAGGCAAGCACACCCGCGACCAGAATGGCCAGTCCAACCAGCGTGAACAGGCCGAGTTTAAACTTGTTCGTTGCTTTGCTCATAACCTTGGATTGGGAGGAACGGTCGGGGCAGAATCCGGCTCGCGGTTGAAGAAGCGGCGCACCCACGGATCGGGGGCGTTGTCGCGCAACTCGGCGGGCTTGCCTTCCGCGATGATTGTCCGCGTCCGGGCGTCCAGCATGATGACGCGGTCCGCGATCTTGTAGATGCTCGCGAGTTCGTGCGTGACGATGACAAACGTGATCCCGAAATGATGCGCCAGTTCCTTGATCAAGAGGTCGAGACCCGCCGATGTCACCGGGTCCAGTCCGGCGGAAGGTTCATCCAGAAAAAGGATTCGCGGGTCGAGCGCCATCGCCCGCGCAATCGCCGCGCGCTTTTGCATTCCGCCGCTCAACTCCGACGGCATCTGCTGTGCCGCGGCGCCGAGGCCGACCAGTTTCAACTTTGCCAGCGCCACCAGTTCCTTGACAGGTTCAGGCAACGCGGTGAATTCATCGAGTGCCAGCCGCACGTTCTCCAGCACCGTCATCGAGCCAAACAACGCGCCGCTCTGATACATCACGCCAAACTTGCGGAGCAGCTTCAGCCGTTCGCCGTCGCGGGCGGCCGCCAGGTTGCCATCCTCGATCCACACTTCGCCGGTGAGCGGGGCATACAGCCCGATCAGATTTTTCAGCAGCGTGCTTTTCCCGCAGCCGGAGCCGCCTAGAATCACAAACACCTCGCCGCGCCGGACCTGAAAGTTCACGTTCTGGAGAATGACTTTCTCCCCGTAACCGATTTTGAGGTCGCGCACCGTGATGATGTCAGCTGGACCGTTCATTGTGTCAGGATGAAGAAAATGACAGAGAACAAAGCGTCCGTGATGACGATCAGCAAGATGCTGGTCACCACCGCGCTCGTGGTGGAAACCCCGACGGCGCTCGGCCCCTGCTGCGTCTGTAATCCGCGCAGGCAGCCGACGGCGGAAACAATCGCGCCGAACACGATGCCCTTGACCGCGCCCAGGGCCACGTCGCTCAAGTGAACGCTCGAGGTCAGTTGGTGAAAAACCAGCGACAGCGGAAAGCCCAGAATGAGCGTGACCAGCACGCCGCCCAGCACCCCCATGAAGGTCGCGTAAAAGGTCAGCAGCGGTGTCAGCAGAATTCCGGCGGTGACGCGTTGCACCACCAGAAAACGGATGGGATCGAGGCCGAGGGTTTCCAGCGCGTTCAGCTCCTCGTTCACTTTCATCGTGCCGATTTCCGCCGCGAAGGCCGAACCGGAGCGGCCGGCGAGCAGAATCGCCGCGAGCAGCGGGCCCAACTCGCGCACCATCACCAGCCCGATCATGTTCGCCACGTAAATTTGCGCGCCGAACTGCGCCAGGGGTTGCGCGGACTCGAAGGCGATGACCAACCCGACCAATACGCTGATCAGCGAGATGATGGGCACGGCGTTCGCGCCGGCGAGTTCAAACACCCGATCCACTTCCGCCCAGCGCATTCGTTTCCGGTCCATGAGGCCCGGCGGCAGGCTGGTCACGATGTCGCCAAGAAAAGCCACCTGCTCGCGCCAGTCGGCGGCGGCCAGGCTGACCGACTCGCCGATTTCTTCCAGCAGGGAATGCTTTTTCACCCGCACCGCCGCGCGGAATTTTTCGTAATCGCCGGACGTGAACCCGAGGAAAAGTTTTTCCAAGCCCGGCTCCAGTCCCCGCACCGAGACGGTTGCCGACGGCGTCATTTTGCCCATGTCCAAATAGCGGAGCAAGGCCAGGCCCGCGCCGTCGCAGAATTGCAGGCCGCCCGCGTCCACTTCGAGCGCGTTGATCTTCGCCGCGCGCAATTTTTGCTGCAGCAGATTCCAGCAGGCGACGGCGGTTTGGGCGTCCAGCCGCCCGCGCACCGCCACGCGGGCGGAACCATCGAGACTGACTTGCACGTCAGTTTCCAATTCATTGGGGGCGGTGGCGGTCACAAATATTTCATGACTGGCAAACGCGCCAGTTTCGTTGCGATCGGGGCGCCTGGCCCGGACCCAGGTTGCTGCTTTTCCGTTGAAGCGAATCCGTCGGGGACGGCCGGATTGTTTTGAGATTTATTGTTCACCGCATCAGGTTCGGTTTTGCGGGGTCAGAAATTTCCATGCGGCGCTGATCAGGCATCGCCTTGATCAGGCAACGGCTGAAGCCTTTCATTGGCTCAACGGTGATCGTCACCGGCATCAACCGTTCGATCGGCCATGACTTCCACGAACGCAGGTCCGGCCTGGAAAACATCCCCGCCATACGACTGCCAAGCTAGGTTCCGTCCGGAAAATCCACAATCCCTCCTTAGGCAGAGTCCGGCCTCTGCCTAAAACAGCTTTGGGTTGAGTGCGACGAAGGTTGCAATTCTCCAGATGCGCAGGGAGCAATCTCAAAGTGAACCTGCCTGGCGCCGAAGCTTGCATCTAAACACCTCCAGCGGCATTCCCGGCAAAGCCCCCCTGATTTTTGAGGCGGCCAACCACGACGTTGCCGTGTCCGGTCAATTCAAACAGGATTTCGGTTTTGTCCTGCGCGAGCCCGTGTGAAAGCTGGTTTGAGCAAATCCGGTAACGATCAATTTTTGATATGAAAAACCTTGATGAAACAAGCAGGCGGATTCGACGGTCGAAAAATGAGTTTTCACCCAGCCTCGCGCGTCACAAAACTTTTCGAACTCCCGCATTTCGCTTCCAGGAAATGGCCATGATCCAAACGAGGCTCTCTCGAAAGGAAGAATCACCAATCGCTCCATTGTGGCAGCCTGAATTCTGTCCAAGGCCAAATAGAACCGCAAGCCTCCGGCCGCTAGAGTTTGCATGGATTGGAAAATGAAATGTCAACCAGCCGGACCATGAACTGGACGATGGGTTGCAGGCCGGGCGCGGGATCAAGCATCACTTTGGCCTTTGAAACAACCTTGCAAAAAAAGCGAAACAAATATGAAAGCCATAACCAACAAACCCACACCACAACCCAGGATGTATGAAACTGAGAACGACCTATCTCAAAATCGCCGGGTTGAAATCAGCGCCTTGTTGAACCAACGCCTGGCGGACGCGGTGGATCTTCAGACTCAGCTCAAGCAGGCCCACTGGAATGTCAAGGGTCCGCATTTCATCGGACTACATGAACTATTCGATAAAATCGACGAGGCGGTGGAAGCTTATGTGGATTTGATCGCCGAACGGATTGTGCAACTGGGCGGCATCGCCGAAGGCACCGCGCGGGTGGCAGCCGGACGGTCGCGCCTTGAAGAATACCCGCTGGCCATTGCGGATGGCAGCGCTCATGTTGCGGCGGTTTCCAAGGCCTTATCCACGTTTGGTCACGAAGCGCGGAATTCCATTGATCAAGCAGACGAGTTGGGGGATGCCGACACATCCGACCTGTTCACCGAAGTCTCGCGCGGCATAGATAAATGGTTGTGGTTCGTTGAAGCGCACAGCCAGGCAGCCAAATGAGGGGGCAAATTGGGAACCGCGGACGCTGGCAACGAAACCACGGATTCCCGTGAGCCGCAAAAATAAAATTGCACCGCCGCATTCGCAAAGCGCTAAGCCGTATCTATGCGGAAAACTTTCAACGCAGAGACGCAGAGGCACTGCAAAGGCGCAAAGGCGCAAGAGTTTAGAACCCAGAAACGGCCAGTCATGGGAGTCACCATTTCGTGAGCGCAAACTGCCGTAGGCCCGTCTGCAGGTTTCGCTGTATCCACTTTGTGTCTTTGCCGCTTGGCGCCTTTGCGTTGAATTCTCACTGCAGGGTTACGGCTAAATCAACCCCTTTGCCTGCCGGCGCCACCTCTCCCGACTTCACGCTTAAAAGCGCGCCGGACCAGTCAGTGAACTTAAGCGACTTCCGCGGGCGACCGGTTGTGCTCGCCTTTTACCCTGCGGATTGGAGTCCCGTGTGTGGCGACCAGATGGGGCTTTACAATGAGATTCTCCCGGAATTCCAAAAGTTGGGAGCGGAACGAAAAAGGCCGGTGGATCTCTCCACCGGCCTGCGACTCTCTCACCCCCGGACTACGGCGCGCTGTTATGACCTTTGCTGCCGCCGTTATTGTGCCCGTGGTCGGTGGGCTTGCCGTGGTCGGGCTTGCCGTGGTCTTCCTTCACCTCGAAGGCGTAGAACTTGTTGTTGGGCGTGCCGTCGATGTTGGCATAACCGCTTCCCCAATACACCGTCCCATCCACGATGGCCGCGCCGGAATTGACCGAGCCGCCACTGGCGAACCGCCAGAGGATGTTGCCACTCTCACCATCCAGAGCATACATGGTGCCCACCGCATCCAGCGCCCCGGCGAAGACGACGCCATTGGCAAAACTCACCGCGCCGGGAGTGATGGCGATGGCATCCGGCGGCGTAGTGGCGCTCGGCAACGCTGGCGGTTGATCGCCGGCCACCTGCCAGAGGACCTGGCCGGTTGCCGCATCCAACGCGGACCAGAAACCTCCCTTGACCGTTCGGCCGACTTGCGGGCCGACCGTGAATGTGAAGGGAGCAAAACTGGAGTTTGCGACCGAGAGGTAGATCCGACGGCCATCCACGGCCGATCCCCACTCCAAGCCTCCCAAAGTGCCGCCCGGACCGGCCTGGGTGGACCACACGATGTTCCCGGTATCCGGGTCAAACGTCCAATAGATCCCGCTCTTCTGGCCGGCCCCCAGCAGATTGCGCGAAGGACCGTGGTCGGTCTTTACTTTGAAGAGTGCCGGACCCTGTCCAAAATCAAAGTCGGGCCCGCTCGGGCTTTGGCAGTTGATTTGCGGCGCGAACAGACAGCCCACGGTAAAGGCGTCGAACGGAATCACATTGTTGACCCACTTGATTGCGCCAGTATCCATATCCAGCGCCATGACTGCGTCGAAGTGATTGTCCTGGCTGCCGTCCACGCTATTGATGCACGCCTTCATCTGGTCCGGGGTTCCTCCGGAATTTGAGCAGTCGAGCACCTGTTGCGGGACCGTGTAATTGTTCCCGGTTGTAATGTAGATCGTTCGGTGGCCCGGATCCAACACCGGCGTGCTGCCCCACACGGCGACCCCCCGAAAAGCCTTTGCCATCCGGAGTAGTGAAGGTCTTCCAAACGATGCTGCCGTCGCTGATGTTAAGCGCCATCATGCTTCCCCGAAATGAACAGCAGGGATAATTGCTGGCCGTGGCGAGGGATTCCTCGTCCGAGGAAACGCCCAGGTAGACTCGATCACCGCTCGCAATTGCCGATTGGGTGATGACCGCCGCCGGATGATCATCCGCGGTGGTGATCCATACCAGAGCCCCGGTTCGCTTATTAACCGCAAACACCTTGGCGCCTTGTTGAGCAGAGTCCATTTGCGTGCCCAGAATCAGCAGATCGCCTGCGATCAAGGGAGTGTTGCGGGCGAACGAATCCGGGATGCCGGTGTAATCAGAGATGCTCTTCGTCCAGACCGCCTTGCCGGTGTCCCGGTCAAGCGCATACAGCTTTCCGCCCCAATCGGGGAAATACACATTGTCCTGGTCGACCGCCGGAGTCGCTGAAACGTCGCCCGCCGTCTGGAAGACCCATTTCATGGTCAGGCCCGAAACGTTCTCCGGAGAGATGGTATGTTCCTTGGTATTGACCCGGGTGTTATCCAGATTCTGGCCGGCCGAAGGCCACTCGGTCCGCCCTTTCCCTGGGTCTGCCTGAGCTCCGGAACCCAGCATGAGTGCGGCACACAAACTGGATGTCGACAGAACGAGCGACCTTAGCCGGCCTGCGCGTGCAAGTCCGACCGCCCTTGGTCTTGTCCGGGGCAATGCGTGGATCAAGAACGATGATGCTGTCTCGGGTACCTGACTGAAGAATCCTGTGAATGATTTCATATTCATACTTTCTTATGTTTTATGTTTTTAATTCAGTGTTTTATCTTTCATTGATAAACCGACCCTAACCGGGGAGGAAGGCGCGTCTATTTCGCCCGCCCTCTCTGGCCGGGGGGGTGCTCCCTCGCACAACCGGTGCCAACTGTTCCCTCGCGGCGTCCGATTCCGCGGAGCACCGCCAGGCCAGAAGTTTATGTCCGTTGAGAGGCGTGCCGGCTCGATCGGGTAACCCATGCCCGCTTCGAAGAAAATGTCGCCCATTCGATACCGTGACGAATGGTCGGCACAATCTTTCCGAGCCTCTGTCCTCTTAGCCGGAACGATGCAGTTCAACCACGGATGGACACGGATGGACACGGATAAAGACCGGAGAAAGGACCACTTCAGCGAACTTGGTAGCAGGCACCGATCGGTGAACTCATTTTCATTTCTGAAAACCGTTCCCAATCCGTG
>DATLVR010000106.1:0-43811 GCA_035577265.1 Verrucomicrobiia bacterium
GCTGTTGATGTAAAAGCCCAGTTCGCCCTTCGGATTTTCATGGCCGAAATAAATTTCGCCGGCCGGACAATTCATACCCTGGGTCACGAGCATGAACTGATGGATCAATTCCTCCATGCTCGACATGACCTTTTGCTTCGGCGGCAGAACGATTTTGCCGTCGTCCACATTGATCGGCTCCTTGGACTTGTTGTCCGCGCCACCGGGAATTTGTTTGATGCATTGATGGAGGATGCGGACGCTCTGGCGCATCTCTTCCATGCGGACAAGGTAACGGTCGTAGCAGTCACCGGTTGAGCCAACCGGGATATCGAAATCCAGATCCCGGTAGCAAAGATATGGTTGGTTTTTGCGTAAATCGTACTCAATGCCGCTGCCGCGCAGATTCGGGCCGCTCAAGCCATGACTGATCGCATCTTCCTTGGAGATGACGGCCAGATCCCGGATGCGATCCACCCAGATGCGATTGCGGGTGAGCAGTGTTTCCGCTTCGTTGATATTGATGACAACTTCATCCAGAAACTTGCGGCACTGATCCAGCCAGCCGGGCGGCAAATCGCGTGACACGCCCCCGATGCGGGTGTAGCTCGTGGTAAACCGCGCACCGGTGAGCGATTCGCAGAGGTTGTAAATCTTTTCACGTTCAGTGAAGGTCAGCAGGAAAACCGTGACCGCGCCCATGTCCATGGCGAACGCACCAAGACCCAGCAAATGCGAGGAGATACGGGCCAGTTCCGCGCACATCACGCGGATGTATTGGCAGCGCGGCGGCAGCTTGTCATGGACGCCGAGCAGTTTTTCCACGGCAAGAGCATAGGCGACATTATTTGCCAGCGGCGCCAGGTAATCCAGCCGGTCCGTGTAAGGGATAAACTGGGTGTAGGTCATGTTCTCGGCGATTTTTTCGTCGCCGCGATGCAAAAAGCCCACGTCCGGTTCGGCCTTCGTGATCAATTCGCCGTCCAGTTCGAGCACGATGCGCAAAACGCCATGCGTGGCCGGATGCGACGGCCCCATGTTCAGAACCATCTTCTCACCCTGCATGTCCTGAAGGTCATCCAGCGCCGCAGCCGTGCGGGCGGCGGAATCAGGAATTTCAATGTCTTGAACAGTGGCCATGAAAATTATGCTTGGGGGTGCCTCGTATCACTCACACCGGGTTCAGCATCTTCCGGCACGCGAACCCGCGGTTCACGGGAAATCGCATCGCTGCTGCCCGGCAAGGTCACAAACGGCCCGCCTTCCATCGGCGTCACTTTGGTGAAGGCAACTTCAGGAACATTGGTCGGCTTGCCCGCCAGCGGAAAATCCTTGCGCAACGGAAAATACGGATAGCCTTCCCACATCAGAATCCGGCGCAAATCAGGATGACCGTGAAAACGGATGCCCATCATGTCGTAGATTTCCCGCTCGTGCCAGTTGCTCGTGGCCCAAATGCCGAGAACGGTGGGCAACTCGGACTTTTCCTCGCTCACGTCGGTTTTAATGCGTAATTCCGCGTTGTTGGTCAGATTGCGCAGATGGTAAACCACCGTCCAGCGCGGGTCTTCGCCGTAATTATCGATGCTGGAAATGTCCACGAGATAGCCGAAGCCCAGCTTGGTTTTCGCAAAGCCGCAGACTTCGGCGATCTGCCGGGCATCCGAGATTTTGACCGTGATTTCGCCACGAAACTCCGCCGGCTCGGAGATTAAATCGCCGAATTTCACCTTGAGTTGATTGGCTGGGTTTGACACGGGAAATTCAGGATTTCGCTTCGCCGGTCAATTTGGCGACCAGATTGATTTTGCTTAAAATCGGCTCCTTGCCGATCTGGTTCTGAATCTTGATCAGCGCGTCGAGAACGGCTTCCGGACGCGGCGGGCAGCCGGAAATGTAAACATCCACAGGAATGATATTGTCCACGCCCTGTAAAACCGCATAACTGCGATACATGCCACCGGTCGAGGCGCAGGCACCCATCGCGATGACCCACTTCGGCGACGGCATCTGGTCGTAAATGCGCTTCACGAAACCGGCCATTTTGTAGGTGACCGTCCCGGCGACAATCATGCAATCGGACTGGCGCGGTGAAAAACGCATGACCTCCGAACCAAACCGTGAAATATCAAACCGGCTCGCGCCAACCGCCATCAACTCAATACCGCAACAGGCCAGGCCCATGGGCATCGGCCAGACGGAGTTCTTTTGAAACCAGGCCAGCGCGGCATCAATGCGCGTGATGACCACGTCGCCTTCGATCTTTGAATTATAGCCGATTTCGCTTTGGGTTTGCATGGGCACGCTGCTTCCAAAAAGAAGCGATGCAAGCCTAACTCTGGCAAAAAAACGAGGCAAGTTTTTATTGTGATTTTTTTCACAAGGGGTGGCAAAACCAGGCTGGCCCGGAGTCTTAAATCCGTCGGTTGCACAGTTTACACCCGCAACTTGCGCTTGTGACCGGCGACGACTTGCATGACAATCATCCGACGCGACGGGCGCGAATTATGAAAACATTTGCGGAATTGAATTTTCCCGGACGACTGATCGCCGTCGAAGGACTCGACGGCTCGGGCAAGTCCACGCAGATTTATCTGCTGAAACGCTGGCTGGAGGCCGAGGGCATCAAGGTCTATTTCAGCGAATGGAATTCTTCGGAGCTGGTCAAGTCCGCCACGAGCAAGGGCAAAAAGCGCGAACTGCTCACGCCCACGACGTTCAGCCTGATCCACGCGACGGATTTTGCCGATCGCTACGAACGGCATCTCCTCCCGCTCCTGCGGGCGGGCTACGTCGTCCTGTGCGACCGCTATATTTTCACCGCGTTCGCGCGCGACGTCGTGCGCGGCTGCCCGTCTGAATGGGTGCGCGGCCTTTATAATTTCGCCGCGCTGCCCGATCTCACCTTTTTCTTCAAGGCGGATCTGGAGGTGTCGCTGCAACGGATTCTGGACGGACGGCCAAAATTAAAATTCTTCGAGGCGGGCATGGATTTGCAGCTCTCGAGTGATCCGTATGAAAGCTTCCGTATTTTTCAAGGGCGCATCCTGGAGCAATACATGGCGATGAGCGGTGAATTCAAGTTCATGGTCATGGACGCGAACCAGCATGTCGAGAAACAGCAGGTGCTGGTGCGAAAGCTGGTGAGCGAAAAGATCGCGCTCGCAAAATTCAAACGCCGCAGCCCGCTGCCGTTGCCGCCGGCCGTTCGCGCCGATGAAAGGACGTCACAAGTCGGGGAGGACATGGCCGTATGAAAAAGTCCGCCGCCAAAACCTGCCGCCGCTTTTACGGCCACGGCATCCCGGGGGTCAAACTTGAGGAACTCCAGGGCAAATTGATCGCCGTCGAGGGCGCCGACGGGTCCGGCCGCTCCACGCAAATCGCGCGGCTGGTCGAATGGCTGGAAACCAGCGGCCATCCGACCGTGCAGGTCGGCTTGAAACGTTCCACCCTGGTCAGCGAGGAATTGAACCAGGCGCAAAACGGAAATATTTTGAGCCGCTCGACCTTGAGCTTGTTTTACGCGACGGATTTTGCCGACCAGCTGGAGAACATCATTCTGCCCGCATTAAAGGCGGGTTTCATCGTGCTGGCGGACCGCTATATCTACACGCTGATGGCGCGCGACATGGTGCGCGGCATGAACGGCGCCTGGTTGAAAAACCTCTACGGCATCGCCCTGGAACCCGACGCGGTTTTTTATCTCTCGGTCGAAGCCCAGGAACTGGTGCAGCGCAATCTCGCCAAAAGCGCAACGCTGGATTATTGGGAAAGCGGCATGGACCTCGGCCTGTCCCGCGACGTGTTCGACAGCTTTGTGAAATATCAGACGGCCATGCAGATGGCCTTCCGGCAATTGCAGAAAACCTACGGCTTCACGATCATGGACGGCAACCGTTCCGTGGATGTTGTGACCAGGGAATTGCGGAAAAAAATCGGCACCCTGCTTACCGAAGAATGAAATTCAGACGCCCGGCGCGTTCGTCGACGACTTCGGATTTGCCGGCGGCGTGTTGGTGCCGGACGGGCGGCGCGGCGGGTGTTTCAGCAGTTCTTCAAATGACTTCAACTGTTCCGGCGTGAGTTCCGCGCGAATCTGCTGATTCACTTCCTCCATCACGGCGCGCATTTTCGGGGCGACGTTCGTCCAGAGTTCGCGGTTGCGATCCTGTCCTTCGGCGATGATTTTTCCGATTTTCACGCGCTGTTCCGGCGTGAGCTGAAGGGTGTCGTTGAGTTGCTGGACGAATTGCTTGCCCATCTTTTCCGCCAGCGGGGGCCGCGGAATCTCCGGCAGGCGCACTTGCGGAGGGTTATTGGTTGCGGAACGCGCCCCGCCATTCGCCGGCGGGCGGTGTGGATTTTTCTGGTGGGAGTGGGAAACGTAATCCACCAGCAAGCCGCCGGTCAAAACCCCCGCGCCAAAAATCACCACGGTCGCCAGAATGACTTTCCAGTAGTTCACTGCACTTGATCACTTTGATCCACCGAGGCCAGCAGCGTGTTCTCAAAGTTCTGCGAGAGGTCGTCGGCCGTGGCCACGGAGGTCGTGGGATTAAAGGCCGCCCACACTCCCAGCAACAAGGTGATGGCAACGCAGGAAACCGCCGCGCGCCAGAGTCCGCGCACCCATAAATTCATGTTTTCAGCGGCGACGCGGGAAGCGAGCAGGGCGGTGATGCGTTTCTCAAAAGCATACGGCACCTGATCCACCGGCACATCGGCACGGGCGGCGGCCAGGAGCTTCTTTTGTAGTTCAACCAGGTTCATATGCGTTCCAGTTTTTCAGACGCCACCTTGCAGTGACGGGTTACAGATACTTGTCTTTGGCCATTTTTGCCACAATTTTCCGCATTTCGCCGCGGGCACGGAAGGCGCGGACCTTCACCAGCGGCACCGACCAGCCGGTGAGTTCGGCGATCTCCTTCACGGAACGGTCTTCGATTTCCAGCAGCGTGATGACCAGCCGCGCCGGCGGCGATAGTTTTTCCAACACCCGCCCGATCAGCAATTTTGCCGCATCCGCATTGTCCGTCAGCGTCTCCGGCTGGGTCACAAAACGTTCCAGCCAGTCATTTTCCGGCTCGCTCAATTCCGAGAAGGACGATTCGCGGTTGCGTTGATGACCCCGCAAAAAATCGTAGCAGGTCCGCACCGTCATCCGCATGAGCCAGTGTTCGAACGGCGCTTCGCCCCGGAAACTTTGGAGCTTGGAGAACGCCTTCAACCAGACTTCCTGCGCGATGTCCTCCACCTCGCTTTCGCGGCGGGCGTAACGCCGGGCGGTGGCGAAAACCCGGGGGGAATATTTTTGAATCAGAGGCTCAAAGCTTGCCGCATCGCCTTTCAGCACTGCCGCAATCAATTCAGCTTCCGTTCGTTCCATTATGCGAGTGTGCCGGAGAAAATTAACAATGCCAAAGTCAAAAGCGGAAAGGCTTCGGTCCGGTCAGGCTCGCGTGATGTGCAGCGCGGATTCCAGCGCACCCGAAAACTGCGTGATGGCGGCGCCGATCCTTTGCGGTTGCTCGCCCAGCATGGTCAGCATGCGCTCCCCGTTTTCCGGTTTGAGACGGATCAGTTCCACGGCGGTCGTGATCAGCATCAGATGGTTGTTCACGTCGTGCCGCAACTTGGAAAGCTTCTGATTTAATTCCTCGATCTGCGCAACGTTTAACGTGACAGGTTCGGTCGGTAGAGCCATGCGTAAAATCATCTCCTCATTTTTTTGGAAATCAAGCTGCTTTCCCGGAAACCACCCTGGTGGTGATCTTGAATGAGCGACGGAACCGCGAGTCAGAGTGACATCCAATTGACTGCGACCGCGGGCTGGAAAGCCCCGGATATTGGAATGGATAATCCGGGGGTGGAAAAAATCCACGCAGCCGGGTAGTGGTATACATTGGCTTTTCGGTGGTGGGGCGAGCGTCCTCGCGAGCCGAAAAACAATGCGAAACGGCTCGTTAGGAATCTCGCCCCACCAAACTATACCACTGCCCGCAGCCGATGTTCATTGACAAATGCCGCCGGTAAGTGGAAAAACAAGGGGGTTCACCAGCATCCCGATGTAACTTTGTATTATTTTCTTTTCGCCATCGTGCGGACCAACCCATGAAATCCATTTTGCGCGGAACTGTTCGCTGGCAAATCCCCCTGCCATCGCTTCTGCTGCTGTCCGGGTTTTTACTTTCGCCGACGGTGACCGCACAACCCGGTGGCGATGCGTTAAGCACGGCCGTGGCGGTGCGCGGATTAACCGTGGAGCAGGCGCAACAGCAGCAGCGCGTTCACCTGCGCGGCACCGTGACTTTTTTTGACGAGAACCTTTACTCCCGCTTCATTCAAGACGACACCGCCGGCATCTACCTGCAGGCCTCCACCAACACACCGCCGCTGTATCCCGGACAGGTCGTGGAAATTGACGGCACCAGCAATCCCGGAGAGTTTGCGCCCGTCGTCGTGCCGGATCGGGTGCGCGTGGTGGGGACGGCGCCGTTGCCGGTGGCGAAGCCGGTGACTTACGAGCAACTGGCCAGCGGCAAGGAAGACAGCCAATTCGTTGAAATCACCGGGGTGGTCCGGTCCATCCAATTGCACGAGGCCTCGCAGCATTACCTCATCGAAATTGCCACCGGCGGCGGGCGGCTGTCGGTTTACACACGGCAGTTGCCGGCGAAGCGGGCGGAGGAATTGCTGGACAGCACCGTGCGGGTGAGCGGGGTTTGCTCGACCGAGTTCAATCACCAGCGCCAGCTGTTTGCCATCCGCCTGATGGTTCCGCGGCCGGCGGATTTCGTGGTTGAACTTCCGGCCCCGCAGGATCCGTTTGCCATCGCCGCCCGTCCCATTGGCAGCCTGTTGCAATTCGCCCCGCAGGAAGCCTACGGTCACCCGGTGAAAGTGGCGGGCGCGGTCATCTATTTTGAACCCGGGGTGCGGATTTTTCTGCAAGAGGGCGAGAACGGCGTGGAAGTGCAGACCAAGGAGAGCGACCCGTTGCAACTGGGCGACCGGGTTGAGGCGCTCGGGTTCGTCAGCCAGGGGGAATACACGCCCATCTTGCAGGATGCCATCTACCGAAAAATCGGCAGCGGCCGGCCGCTGCCGCCGGCGGAGATCTCACATGATGAGGCGCTGAAAGGTGAGCACGATTGCGGGTTGATTCGGGTCACCGCGAGGTTGCTGGACCGCGCACTGCATGGCTCGGAAAGGTATTTGATTCTTCAACAGGGCGATTTCATTTTCCACGCCTACCTCAAGTCGGCCGGTGGTCAGGATGCCTTTGCCGGCCTGGAAAATGGCAGCCTGGTTTCCGCGACCGGCGTCTGCAAGATCGATCCGGGTGAGTGGCAGGCCGGGGAAGACTGGCGGGCCAAATCCTTTCAAATCGAACTGCGCTCGGCGGCGGACATCGTCGTGCTGCAATCGCCGCCCTGGTGGACACTTCAAAAATTATTGTGGATCGCCGGCGGGCTGGGCTTCGTGGCCCTGGCCGCGTCGGGCTGGGTCATCGTTCTGCGGCGCCAGGTGGCCGAGCGATCGCGGCAGCTGGAGCTGCAAATCCAGCAACGGCAGCGGGCGGAACGGCGGCGGGAGATCGAGCAGGAACGCGCCCGGGTCGCCCATGATTTGCACGATGATCTTGGCGCCGGCCTGACCGAAGTGAACATGCTCAGCTCCCTGGTAAAAAGCCCGACAACTTCTCCGGAGGAAAAAAACCGGTATCTCGGGGATTTGACCGAAATCGCGCGGCGCATGGTGACGTCGCTCGACGAAATCGTCTGGGCGGTGAATCCGCGCAATGACACCATCGCTTCGCTGGCCAGCTACTTTGGTTCGTATGCGCAGCGGCTGCTGGATCTGGCTTCCGTTTCCTGCGGGCTGGACGTGGCGGATGATCTGCCGGATCATCCGCTGGATCCCAAGTTCCGGCAGGAAATTTTCATGGGCTTCAAGGAAGCGCTCACCAATATTGTCCGGCATGCGCAGGCGACGCAGGTCTGGCTGCGCATTTCGGTTCGCGACGGGCGCCTCATCGTGGAGCTCACCGACAACGGGCAGGGCTTTAATTTAAGCGGGCGGAAAACCGGCGATGATGGCCTGGCCAACATGAAAGAGCGGTTGCATTCGCTCGGCGGGGACTGCGAGATTACGAGTGAGAATGGAAAAGGCACCACCGTGCGCTTTCAGGCGCCACTCCCCAAACGATTATTATGATCAAAGTCGGCATTGTTGAAGACAACAAGACCCTGCGCGAGGGTTTCGAGACGCTGCTCAACCGGACGCCCGGGTTCCAATGCGTCTGCACCTGCGCCACCGTGGCGGAGGCGCTGAAGAAAATCCCCAAGGCGACACCGGACGTGGTGCTGATGGATATTCAACTGCCGGATTCGACCGGTGTGGAATGCACCGCCAAAATCAAGGAGCAGATGCCCGCGGTGCACATCGTCATCGTTACGGTCTATGAAGATTCGGAACGGATCTTTCAGGCGCTCCGGGCGGGCGCGTGCGGGTATTTGCTGAAGCGCGCGCAGCCGGAACAGGTCATCGCCGCCATTCGCGAAGCGCAAGAGGGAGGGGTGCCGATGACGCCGGAAATCGCGCGCAAAGTCATCGGTCAATTCCGCCAGCAGGCGGCGACGGTTTCAGAGATGGATGACCTTACCGACCGTGAGCGCGAGGTGCTGGAACTGGTCATGCACGGCCGCTCCAACAAGGACATCGCCGAACGGCTGGGCGTGACGGTGGCAGCGGTGAAATGGCATCTTCAGCATATCTACGAAAAGTTGCACGTCCATTCGCGGACGGAGGCGGCGCTGAAATTCAAGCAGGGGCAGGCCTGAAAACTAGCCGTTCGGCTAGCTATGCGAATGAACACAATTTAGTTACTTTGAGGACGTCCCCCCAGAACGAAACATAAAAAACCCAAAAAACAGGCATAAACAACATGAAAATAAAAACGAATACCATACTGACGGGCATAGCTTGCTGTGCCTTGTTTCTACCCAGCGCCGTCCAAGCTGACGTAACCCTCTCGACTTTCGATTCCACTGGATGGGGCAACGGGATGACCGGACTGACCGGAACCTACGCTGACTGGACTTCTGCAACGATTACCCAGAATGCCACTTCACTCAATGTTGTTTCAACGCAAACCGGTGGTGGCTGGATGGTGCCAACTTCACCTACCTTGATCAACGGCGTGGCCGGCGGTGAGAACACGCTTCAACTGACGATTGATATCCAGCCGGGCAATGCGGCAAATGGAATCAATGTGGTTCTATTTAGTGGTGCCGGTGCCCACGCAGGATTCTCGTTCGATTTAACGGGCCTCTCGGGAACTCAAGTTTTAACAAAAAACCTGCTGATCCCTGACTTCTATAACGGGGGAAGTCTTGCTACTTGGAATCCGAGCCAGATTGGAACGGAGATGCACATTCAAGGCAACTTTGCCAACAATAACGCCTTGAACATCAGCTTTGCAGATCTAAGGACCGTGGTCCCCGTTCCCGAGCCGGCTACGCTGGCCTTGGCCGGACTGGGTGGCATGGCTATGTTAACACTTCTTCGCCGTCGTAGCGGCAAATAATAAAACCGTTTCGGATAAGTTTTCCACAAGGCCATTGGGCAGAAATGCCTGATGGCCCTTTTAATTTTTTCGGGGCGCCGCTAAAAATGATGATTTGCGAAGCGCAACTGTGAATATCCAGCCAAACCGAAATCCAATTATGTCGGTCAGAATACCGTGATGTGAATGGTGTCGGCGCCAGGCTCTGGACCGGCGGTTACCGTGCGGGAGAATAAGTTCAATGGCGGCATGATTGAGACCGGATTCGGAAAACTAACCGTTTGGCTAGCTAGCATGTTGGCGGCGATGAAGTAAATTTGTCACTGAAGCCCGTCAGCAACACGAAAACTTGGTTGATAATTACCATGAAAAAGCCGCAACATCAGGAAATTTAGGCTGCGCCAGGTATTCAGAGATGAACCAGTTTGCAGCGCCCCGGCCCAAGCCTGTCAGTTGCCATAATCCTCCCCACGATAAACCATAATAAACAGCATCATGAAACAAGTAATCGCAAGTCTCGCAATGGCAGCCGTGTCGCGCGGCGTATCCCTGACCCAGCCTGAAAACAATATGAAAATGAAGAAGAACAGCAGCATCCCCAGTTTGGCGTGCGTTGCGGCGCTCGCGCTCGCCGCGGTCACCACGCACGGGCAGAACGTGCTCACCAATCCTGGTTTCGAGACAGATGCCGTGTTGAACGCGGCGCCAATGTATTTTGCGACCGACTGGACCCTGTTTGGGCCTTTTGCGGGAACAGCGTCAGCCAACACTGATATAACCCGCAGTGGAATCGGTTCCCTTAAACTCATCGCCAATGGCGGGTTTAGTGTTCCGGGAGCATATCAGACCCTCCCCGCAGTTGCTGGACAGCTCTGGGATCTCCAAGGATACATGTGGACCTCAAACTCTTTGCCTGCGGGTAACACCTTCGGGCTTCTTAAGATTGTCTGGAGTGATGGTGTCAATGATCTCGCGCCCGGAACCGTTACTATCGGCACTGCGAACTTTGCCAACCCAGGAATCGAGTCTACGCCACTATTGAATTCTTCCAGCACGCCCAACGCGTGGCACTTCACACGGGCACAAGGCATCGCACCTGCCGGCACGACCCAGGTGAAATTGTTTGCCCTGAACGTCGATGCCAGCGCCGCCACGGTCTTCGCCGATGATCTTCAGGCCACAAATTCTGGATCCACGCCGCTGACCGTTTCCATTACCAGCCCGGCCAATCAGGCACTGGTAAGCGATAGTTTCACGATCAAGGCTACCGCCTCGGTTTTGCCCGGTGCGGTCACCAATGTGTATTTCTACGTGGACAACGTGCTGGTCGGCAATGTCGAAACCGCCCCTTACAGCTTCGACGTCACTGGTGCGTCGCTGGGTAGCCACACGCTCAAGGTTGTGGCAAAGGCTGACACTGGGGGCTCAGTCACCTCGGCCGTGGTCAACGTCACGTCGGCCACGTCCGCCACAGTCTATGTCGACCCATCGAAAAACTGGGTTGGCTATATGAACTGGTTTGCAACGCCACAAGATGGCGGAGGTTATGAAGGTGGTTCCGTGTGGGCAACGGTGGATCTCAAGGCCAGTTTCTCGGGTTCAGTGCTGACCCTGTCCCCAAACAGTATTGATGACTCAAACACTGTTTGGTATGTCACTACCAACAGTCCATCCGTGGCAAATAGATCGATGGAAGCAAACATGTATGTGGAGCCGGTGGGTTCGTTGCCCGGCAAGACGGTGACATTCACCGGAACTTGCATCAGCGACACTTTGACCAGCCCATCGAACGTGAATCCCGCCGGCAATGGCTGGACCTGTGTCGCCGTTGTCAAAGATCTTGCACCCGACTATTCATCGTCCGTCATCGCCTCGGTTCCGGTGACCAATGGCATGCCCTTTAGCGTCAGCTTGGCAACGATCAACGACCCGGCCCGCCATGTGCAGTATGGTTTTGTCACCACCGGACCGTGCGTCTGGCCCCAAGATCCGGTGCTGCCTAGCTATGGCAAGGTTCAAATCGCCACCTCCACGGCGACCGCGGTTTCGATCACGCCGAGTTTGAGTGGTTCAACCCTTAATCTGTCGTTCCCCACCCAGACGGGGTTTGCCTACACGGTTCAATACAAAACCAATCTGACGGATGTTTCTTGGAACACGTTGACCGTGACGAATGGCACCGGCTCGACGGCTGTGGTGACCAATTCCGCCAACAGCGCCAAGCGTTTTTATCGGTTGTCTATCCAGTAATTCAGGTAGTTGTTAAAATTGAGAGATGTCAAATCAGTCGGGTCTGCATGCCGAATGCAGACCCGACATAAATAAAAAATTGTGAAATTGCCAAAAAAACAACCCCAGCAGGGATTCACTTTGATTGAGTTGCTGGTGGTCATCGCCATCATTGCCATTTTGGCGGCCATGCTGCTGCCCGCGCTGTCGAAAGCCAAGGAGAAAGCCAAGGGCATCGCCTGCACCAACAACAACAAGCAAATCGCCCTGGCCATGATCATGTATGCCGGCGACAACAATGACACCTTGCCACCGATGAATTCAGGAACCTGGCCTACACTTACAACCAACTGGTGGTTCAAAATCATGGACAATGGCAACTATATTACAAGCAGCGCGCAATCGAACAATGTTTGGCGTTGCCCGGTAGTTCAGGATGCGGATATCCAAGTAATAACCATTGGTTCTTCTGGGCCTACTCGTTGCGAAGGCTATGGTCCCTTGGAGGGAAATTCTTATGCAGCGGGTATTATCCGCTACCCTACAGATGGGGGAACCCCTCCCAAGACTCTTGGCAGTAAAAAATTGTCCCAGATTAATCGTGCCAGCCAAATCTGGCTGATCGGTGACGTGGGCACTCCCAAAAGCGGCCAGAACCTGAACAAGTTGCCGACGGGTGGTTACAAGACTGAACTCACGACCAAGCAGCCGGATGTGGGCACGGGTTGGTCCATGCAAGGAGCCACTGGTTTTAAACAGCCCGGCTGCCGTCACAACGGTCGGGCCGTCATTTCGTTTTGCGATGGTCACGTCGAAAGTTGGAAATGGGCTGATCTGAGCGCCAATAATAACGATGTGTTCGCGTTGTATTCGTATTGAACCCGCCGCGGGTTCCGACAAAGTGAGAAGGATGCGACGGCTGCTTCGCAGGTAATATTTCAGCGATTAAACCCCGGTATAAATTTATGAAAGCATACAAAAGTAAACTGACTTTGAACCCTGCTGGGCGGACAGCATTCCTGCTGACGCTGGCGTGCGGCGGCCTGGCTTTGCGGGCTTTTGGCGGGGCCGACAGTCAAGCGGAAGCGCTGCTGGGCAAAATGACCCTGGACGAAAAAATCGGCCAGATGGTGCAGGTGGATATGGCGGCGCTCCAAAACCAAGCCGACATCCAGAAATACTTTTTGGGTTCCCTGTTGAGCGGCGGCGGCTCCGACCCTGCCGACAACCGCGCCCAAACGTGGTTGCAGGTCGTGAATGACTACCAGGCGCAGGCTCTCGGCACCCGGCTGAAGATTCCCCTGCTCTACGGGATCGATGCCGTGCATGGCCACAATAACATCGATGGCGCGGTGATCTTCCCCCACGACATCGGACTGGGCGCCGCGCACGATCCCGAACTCGCCGCCCGCGCCGCGCGTGTCACGGCCGAGGAGGTTGCTGGCACCGGGATCCATTGGGCTTTCGGACCCTGCGTGGCCGTGGCGCAGGACATCCGCTGGGGCCGCACCTATGAAAGCTTCAGCGACGACTCCACCCTCGTCTCAACCCTGGGCGCGGCACAAGTCCGCGGCATGCAGACACCGCTCGCCAACGGGTTCACCGTGCTCGCCTGCCCGAAACATTATCTCGCCGATGGCGGCACCCAGAATGGCGTTGACCAGGGCAACACTGTCTGCGACGAGGCCACCCTGCGGAAAGTTTTTCTCCCGCCTTACGTCGCCGCGGTGAAGGCCGGCGCCAAATCCATCATGGTTTCTTTCAGCAGCTGGAACGGCAAAAAAATGCACGGCAACAAATATCTCCTGACCGACGTGCTCAAGGGCGAACTCGGCTTCAAGGGTTTTCTGGTCTCGGACTGGGCGGCGATTGACCAGCTTTCGCCTGATTTCAAAAACGACATTGAGGCTTCCATCAACGCCGGGCTGGACATGGTCATGATTCCCGCCGGGCCGGGGCAGAAGAATAATTACGTCGAATTCATCAGCGATCTGAAGGAATTGGTGGCCGCCGGCAAGGTGCCGCAGTCCCGGATTGATGACGCGGCGAAAAGAATCCTCCAGGCTAAACTGGAAATCGGCTTGTTCGAGCATCCGAACGCCGATCCGAAGCTGCTCGCGGAAATCGGCTCGGCAAAACATCGCGCCGTCGCGCGGGAATGCGTCCGCCAGTCGCTGGTGCTGCTCAAAAACGAGCACCAGGCTTTGCCGCTCGCTAAAGATCTCAAGCATCTCGTCGTCACCGGCAAGGCGGCGGATGACCTGGGCATCCAGTGCGGTGGCTGGACCATTTCCTGGCAGGGCGCGCCCGGCGCGGTGACCCAGGGCGGGACCACGCTGCTCACCGCCATCAAAAAAACCGTGTCGCCCGAAACGCAAGTCACTTTCTCACCGGACGGGGATGATTTGCAAGGCGCGGAGGCGATCGTTGTGGTGATTGGTGAAATGCCCTACGCCGAAATGAAGGGTGACCGCAGCGATCTGACCCTGGCGCCGGGCGACGCCGCGTTGATCAAAAAAGCGAAGGCAACGGGCGTTCCCGTGGTGACCGTTTTGTATTCCGGCCGGCCGCTGGTGCTGGGATCGGCGCTCGACCAGAGCGACGCGTTGGTGGCGGCATGGCTGCCCGGCACCGAGGGTGAGGGCGTGGCGGACGTGTTGTTCGGCGATTTCAAACCGACCGGCAAATTGCCGCGTCCCTGGCCGCACAACAATTCGGAACTGAACAGTGCGACGTTCAACAACGGCGACAATCAGCCGCTGTTTGCCTCCGGCTTCGGACTGACTTGGGAAGCGGCTGCAAAGCCTCAAAAAATCAAAGTCGCCGCGGCACGTGAATAAAAAAAATCCCATAGCCAACGGAATCGGCCGCCGGCTCTCTGCGATGGCGATTCCATTGCTGGCCCTGACCTTGTTGGCTCCGGCCGTGTGCCATGCCGGGTGGCAGCTGGTCTGGAACGATGAGTTTGACCAAGCCGACGGGAGTGCTCCAGATCCTGCCAAATGGGGGTTTGAAACCGGCGGCGGCGGTTGGGGCAATAGTGAATTGGAACATTACACGACGCGAACCAACAACGTCCGTATCGAAGGCGGGCAGTTGGTGATCGAGGCCAGGGCAGAAAGCTACCGCGGCAACCACTATACGTCCGCCCGAATGCTCACGAAAGGCAAATGGTCGTGGACTTACGGCCGCATCGAGGCGCGCATCAAGATTCCGAAAGGTCAGGGCATCTGGCCCGCATTCTGGATGCTGGGCGCGAACATTGATTCCGTGTCATGGCCGACTTGCGGCGAGGTGGACATCATGGAAAACATCGGCCGCGAGCCGGCGCTGGTTCACGGCACGATTCACGGTCCCGGTTATTCCGGTGGAAAGGGCATCGGCGGCCCCTGTTCCACCACGAATAGCGCCGCCTTTGCCGATGATTTTCACCTCTACGCAGTGGAGTGGACCACCAACCAGATCAAATGGTCTGTGGACGGCCAGCAGTATTTCACTGTCACTCCCGCGAGCCTGCCCCATGGCACAACGTGGGTTTATACGCAGCCGCAATATCTCTTGCTGAACCTTGCGGTGGGCGGCAAGTGGCCCGGCAACCCGGATGCTTCCACAGTTTTTCCGCAGCAAATGCTCGTGGACTATGTCCGCGTTTACAGCCAGAATCCGCTTCCCAAAGCCACCGGGCAGGCATCGCGCAATGCAGCTAAATAAGCCTGGAAACAGCAGTTGAAACCACGAAACACACGAAACCCACAAAAGCGACAAGGCATTGCCGAACCGCTCTATTTCACCCGGAAGGTGAATGTTGGAATGGAGACAAAACCGGCATTCTATCCTTTGGTTTCGTGTATTTCGTGGTTCATCTCTACTGCCGATTTTAGGGTAAACCAGGCGGCTGGCTTTTTCGATCTCCGCTAAATTTCACCGTGTCCTGCGCCTAGCTTCCGGCTTTGTCTCATGACCGCAAGTGGCTCGGGATGGAATGCCGCTTCAGAGGGGGCGATTTATTCCAGTTTAACCCGGTAAAACTCCCCGGGCCCGTCCGCCGCATTAGTGCGCGGTGGCACTGCGCCAAGGATATCGTCCCAGGGTCCGGTGACATTCGTTGCCCATTGCAGAGTGCCCGCAGGCCAGTCAAGAATCACCTTCCCGTTCTGGGACTGGATGGTCACACTGGCGGGCGGATTGATCGTCACCATGGTTGTCGCCGGGATGGAGACACAGCCGCCCGTCGCCGCGGTCACACTAAACAGACCGGAGGCGTTGGTGGAGGCGTTGGCAATGGAAGGATTCTGGTTGGTGGAAGAAAATGCATTGGGGCCTGACCAGTTGTAGGTTGCGCCCGGCACCGTCGAGGCGGTGAGGTTCAAGGTCATCCCCATCCAGATCGGACCGTTGTTGCCCGCCGTTGGAGCCGGCGGCGGCGAACACACCGGCGTCGCGCTGGTGAAAGCTGAATTTGTGCTCGCGCAGCCCAGAACATCGGCGGAGACCACATAGTAATAAGTCACTCCGTTCGTCAGCCCGGTGTCCGTGCAATTGGTGCTGGTGAGCCCGCTGAACACGGAAGTGTAGGGACCGCCACTGGCGGTCGCACGCTTCACATCATAACTGGCCCCTGCGAGGGAATTCCACTTCAAGAATACCTGCGATACCCCGGGGGTGGCGGTCAAACCCGTCGGCGCGGCGGGCTGGGCCAGAATGATTTCGATGCCACTGGCCCGGGCATTATCCATGACCGTGATGTATTGGATGACGATCTGCCCGCTGCCGGCAACGGCGTTGAATTCGCTGATCACGGCCTTGTTCGGAGCGCCGGCCGCGGCGATGATGTCGAAGTTGGTCAACACCTGTGTGCCGTTGATGATGACGTTGAAACGTCGCTGGCCCACCGCCGTCCAGAAGGTTTCGGCGGAGTGCAGGCGGACCTTGTAAGTTGCGCCGGAAATCAAGCCGGTGAACGTGTAGGTGAAGTTCCCGTAACGTTCCGCCTGATAGACCGCCTGCGGCGCGGGCGCAACCAAACCGGACGTGTCGATGACTGTGGAAACCGTCGCACCGATGGTGCCACCCGTGACGTTTGCATCCGCCACAAACTGGCCCGCCGCGCCGCCGCCGGAATTTACGGCCAAAGCATACGCGCCGAGCGACGCGGATTGCTCGCTGGAATTGGTGCTCGCCCCGACTGAATTCGTGGCGGCCACCACATAGTAATACGTGGAACAATTCGCGAGGCCGCTGTCGGTGTAGTTGTTGCTGGCGGGGCTGGCCACCGTGGTGTAAGGGCCACCACTGCTGGACGAGCGCTTGACAACATATCCCGTCGCGCCGGAACTGGAAGCATCCCAGTTCAAATAAACTTTGGAGCTGCCTGGACTGACGGTCAATCCGGTCGGGGTGGACGGAGCCGACGCCACGTAACTGTAAACGCGGACATAATCCACGAGCATTTGCTGTGGAAAAACCGTGGTGCCATCCGGGTTACCGGGCCAGTTGCCGCCCACGGCGACGTTGAGAAGCAGAAATTGGGGCTGCGTGAATGGCCAGGTTCCGCCACCGGGCAAACTGGCGGGCGTGGCGGTGAAATACTGCTGGTTGTCCATGAACCATTTGATCTGGTTGGTGGTCCATTCGATGGCAAACACGTGGAAGTCATCACCGAGCACCGCCGGGCCTGGCAGCGTATAGCTTCCACCAACTCCCGCGCCACCATTGTAGTCGCCACCTGACTGCGGCCCGTGAATCGTGCCATACACCTTCGCCTGTTCGGTGGGTTTGCCGATGTTTTCCATGATGTCTATCTCGCCACAGTTGGGCCACGGAGACGTGTTGATGTTTGCACCCAGCGTCCAGAAGGCGGGCCAGATGCCCTGTCCCCGGGGAATTTTGATGCGCGCCTCCATCCGGCCATACGTCCAGGACCATTTGCCCTTGGTCAGCATCCGGGCGGAAGTATAATTGCGCGGGATGTTGTCGGGCCCGGTGTAGTTCTCCTGCTTCGCCTCGATCACGAGCTGGCCGCCCTGGATCCGGGCATTATTCGTGCGGCTGGTATAACTCTCGAGTTCGTTGTTGCCATAACCTCCACCGCCCACGTCAAAGCCCCACTTGGCGGGATCGGGCGAGCTTCCATCGGCCCGGTCAAACTCATCGCTCCAGGTCAACTGCCAGCCGGCCTGGCACAAGACCGGCAACGCAAGCGGCAATGCCACCAAGACACCCCGGGCCAGTCGCACAATGCTCCTCTGCCAATTTTGTTTCATGGAATCCGGCAAAGCTTATTGCTGGTTGGAATAATCTGGTTTGGTTGCTGTGGATTTCACAGTGATTTCAAGAACTTGATCAAGGCCGCGCGCTCGGTGGCAGACATGGTGCGGAAGATTTCCTTGGAGGCGGCCGCTTC
Source organism: Verrucomicrobiia bacterium (assembly GCA_035577265.1). Lineage (GTDB taxonomy): Bacteria > Verrucomicrobiota > Verrucomicrobiia > Limisphaerales > UBA11358 > UBA11358. The sequence goes on from DATLVR010000106.1 coordinate 18,183, forward strand.
GCCGTCGTGCCAGAGGATGGCTTCTTCGAGACTGCGGGCGCGACCATCGTGCAGATACGCTTCGCCGCCGCTGATGCCGGCGGTGAGACCAATGCTCCAGAGCGGGGCGGTGCGCCATTCGGAGCCGCTGGCAGAGGCTTCGCCCATGTTGTCGGCCAGGCCGGGGCCGAGATCGTGCAGGAGCAGGTCGGTGTAGGGATGGATGACCTGATTGCGCAGCTCGGTCATGGGATGATACGGGCTGGTGGTGAGCGTGGCGGTGTGGCACTTCACACAATTCGCGCTGGCGAAAAGCTGTTCGCCTTGCAACGCCTGGGGGTCGTTGAGGCTGCGGCGGGCGCTCACGCCAAGCAACGTGACGTAGCGATTTAGTTTGTCAATGTCATCGAGGCTGACTTCGGGTATGGCGTTGGAGGTGCCGTCGTCCAGCACGGGGAATATCGGAGATGTAACGCCCATGTCGGTATTATAGGCGCCGGCGATTTGATGACTGACGCGGGCTTTGCCGCCTTTGTAGCCGAAACGGCCAAGCCGTGGCTGCCCGGTTTCCGGGTCAACGACGGTCTGGATGCGGCCGGAAATGCCGTCGTGATCGGCGTCGTTCGGATCGGCCAGCGCCTGGATGGTGCTTTCGCTGACCGCTTCGAGCAAGCCCATGCCGACGAGTTGCGGCGCGAGGCGCACGGAGAAGAACGCCGGCGTGGTGCCGGAGAAAGTGTAGTTCGGTTTCTGCAAGGTGTAGGGCGTTCCGTCGCCGTATTGACCGCTGGTGGTCGTGTAGCTCGCAATCGTCATGCCGCCTTCGGGGGAACCGGTGGTGATCTGCGGTTGCAACACGGAACCCAGCGTGGGATGCCGGGCGCCATTCGCGTCACTGCCGACTTTCACGGCGGATTGCAGCATCGGTGCGCCGATGGCCGGCGGCAGGGCGCGTCCGTTATTGACGTGACACGCCACGCAACTGCGATTGATGAACCTGGGTCCAAGCTTGCCGATCTGTTCGGTAAAGACCGGGTTATCGGGTTCCGAGTGCGTGCCATCACCAAAGTCGGTGTGATGCAACCGGCGGCCGAGCATGAACGGGAATCCGTTGGTCGGCGAAATGTTGCCGGCGAATTCCTTGAAATGATTGCTCGGTTCATCAGAGTATTGATACGGCAACGTGGTCAAGCCGCCGAGCCAGCCGTTGGTGGGCATCGGATAGGAGTCGAGATTCGTCCTGACATTGCCGACGACGGGGCCGTTGTTGGCCATGTTCGCCGCATCCACTTGCGTGGCGGACGAAGCCCATGGCACGATGCCCTGACCGACAACGTAAAGAATCACGGTGCCGTAGTAATTGGCGCGTCCATGCCGGGGAGCGAGCAGAAATTGACTGATCTCAACCTCGACGCGGTCGCCGAGCTGCAAAGGACGGTTGAACTGGGCATTCGCGCTGATCGTGGCGGTATAATGAAAATCGGTTTCGCCCGGAAAAGCGGACGCGTTGGTGGAAACCAGGGTTGCCTGTTGATTGTTTTGGTATTCAGCAACCGTGGTGATGCCGCGGAAGAAGGTGCGGAATTCCGCGGGGTTTAACTCGGCGAGCGTGGTGTAGTTAAAAGTGATGGTCGAACCACCCTTGGCCACCGTGTCAATGATCTCTATGCTGGCCACCCGCTGCTCCCAATACCAACTCAAGTAATGGTCATAGAGGTGGAAATCACTTTCGCGCGCGTGCCGGTCGCGGGCCCGGTCGGCGAGATACGTGATCAGCGCGGTGGGCGTGTTGACGGTGGTCGCCGGTTCCAGCTGCGTGCTGGTGTCAAACAGGGGAATGATGCCGATGGTCGTATCGGGCTGGGCGGTGATGCTGCTGTCGGCGGCAAGACTCTGACCATTGGCCGCGAGGGTGATGACGGACACATAATAGGTTTGGCCCGGCGTGAGTCCGGAAATGATGGCGGAGGTCACGTTTCCAACGTCCGTGGAATTCGTCATGGCTCCGCTGCTGGTGCCGTAAAGAATGCGATAGCCGATCACTCCGGGCGTGGAACTGGCGGTCCAAGCCAGGCCGATGGCATTGGTGAATCCCGATGCCATGGTATGCAAGCTGGTCGGCGCCAGCACAACGATGATGTCTGCAGGAATGGACAGACCATAGAATCGTTTCGGTTCGCCCGGATTGATGGGCATGCTGTTGGTGGACCAGCCGTCTCCGCCAAAGACATTAGTCACCACCGGTGTCCAGATTGCGCCCGATCCCATATTCGTGGTGGTGAGCAAAACACTGGTGGTGTTCGTTCCACCCTTCCAGATGATGTTTAGAGCCGCATCGGACTTCACCACGCTGCTGGCAAAAATGGTGACCGGCGGCGGTGGTGGCAGCACATAGGTGAAGCCATTGCTGCTGGTGGCCGAAAGTGCGTTGGTATTCAGAACCACCACGTTGACTGCTCCCGGCACACCGGCCGGCGTGGTTGCCGTAATGCTGTTGGATCCGGCCACCAAAATTCCTGTTCCGGCATTTGCGCCAAATTGGACCGTGGCCCCGGACAGGAAGTTGGAGCCGGTGATGGTCACCACCGTGCCGCCATTCGTATACCCGGTTCCTGGAGTGACACCGGTGATGACTGGTGCTGCAACGGTCACTACACCGCCCACACCCGCCACATCGGCGTAACTGTCGCCAACCCGGATCTCATCGGCCTTGATGGCAAAACCGCCCCCCGGATTTTGAAACCCGATCCCGGTGATGGTCCCCACATCAAACGTCGTGAGGGTATAGGTGGCCGTCACGCCGGGCGCGGCTGCATTGGCCGTCGGGTTGATATAAATCGTGACCGTATCGTTTGCGCCGGACGTGTTGAAATCAATTTTGAGCACGACCAGATAAGGGGTGGCGCCGTAGGTCCCCGTAAATGAACTCGCCAAAGAAGTCGCGGGCGCGACGGTCGTTCCGGTGGTCAGTATCGAACCGGGGCGCAGGGCGCCGGTGGCGGCATCAATCGGGTTTAACCCATAGCCAAAAAACAAACCGGTTCCGCCATTGGGAAAATAAACGCCGCAATGGTTTCCACCGTTATTTCCAGTCTGGTTGAATAGAAAACTAATCCACTTGGTCCCGCTGGAGAGCGGGCTGGCGAACGCCACGGCTTGCCGACCGCTGGTTGAACTGAGCGAACCATTGGCCGTCGGCAGGCTGGTGTAGGTCATGCCGGCGGCAATCGCCGGAGTGACCCCGCACGCCCAGTTGCCGGAAAATCCGCTCGCCGTGCTGGCCGTGCCATTGGGAATCGAGGTGGTATAGTTGAACGGCTCGTATGCGATCAAACTCGCCCGGACAGCGCCGGACAACGCGACCAGACAAACTACCGTGGTGGTAAATCTCGCGACTATTTTTAAGTTGGACTTGATGAACATCTTTTTGTTGTGTTAGGTGTATTTTTATCTGGCGAACTCATGGATGAAAAATCCTGGCTATTTCCGAAATCGAATGGCGATGAGTTTAATCCCATATCGAGACCGCTGCAACAGGGTGGAAGCGGCGCCTCGTCGCTTGCGCACTGGATGGAAATGTTAAAAAGAGACACGTTCCCGGCGACGAGGGCGTCGCCGCCACGCGTTTTGCAGAGGCCTCCATATCGGGTTAAAAATGGTTTCGACAAATCGTCGTCCGGCAACCGATCTGGATGGCAACGCACCCCCGTGAGTGCGTCGTCAAACAAGTCGTTTCTGCTGAGAAAATGATTTTTCATCCTGGGTTTGGCCGGACACTATAGCATACCTCATGGACTCGAAGCGACAGAAGATGCTTTCGCATCCACATAAAACGGAATGTTCCCGTAGGCAGCCTTGCCGTGGCCGTTGGACACATAAGCGAAGAGCCGGTAAGCGCCCGGCCTGGCTGGAGCTTTGACTTGCGCCTCGCCCGCTGCACCGTTGGAAACAAGGCCTGGCAGGCGCCGGGGCACGGATTCAAAGTCGCCGCCGGTGGATTGCGCGCCGCTCTCTTCCATGATTTCAAAGGAGTAAATCAACGCCCCGGGAGCAGACGTTTGCGCCTGCACCCGGGCCGTGCAATTTTGACCGGGGCTCAAACGCACGTTCTGTTCCGCGGTTTTCTCATCCAGCCATAAACCCTTCAGTTGCGGGCTGCGAATTTCCGGCCAGCGGCCCGTCCAGAGATATTCCATGACATCCACGGTTTCGGTGGCTTCGCCGGAGGAGAGAAACATGCCATACCAGGTGGGGGTGCGTTCCTGTTTTTGTCCCCAAAGAAAGACATAGGAACCGAGGCATTGTTTCGTATCGGAAGCGATGGCGGTCGCATATCGCTGGTGGTAAAGGTCTGCCTTCACTGAACTATTATCTTCAATCGGCGCGGCCCAACTGGTCTTGCCACATTCCCAATGTCCCGTGGCACCCCATTCCGTAACGGCATACGGTCCGGTCCATCCGGTTTCATTCAGATGGCGCGGGAGGTTGACAATATCGGCGTAAAATTGAACGCAGAGCAGATCGAGATCCGGCGCGCGGCTTTTGATCTCGTTCACCAAATCCTTATTGAGGCCCGCCAGAGACGTGGTGGTGGGATGGTTCGGATCCACCTGATGGATCATCTTGGAAACTTCATTGACGGCGTCCCAGACTTTTGGATTTTTGGCATCCAGATTCAATTCGTTGCCGATGTCCCACATCAGCAATGCGGGATGATCTTTAAATTGGATCACCTGGGCCCGGATCTCCGCCAGTTGTTTGGCGACGCTGTTGGAGTCGGAATAATCAAAGCCGTGGCGTTCACGCGCCACATCCAGCCCCAGCGTGACATACAAACCGTTCTTCTGCGCCTGATCCAAAACCTGTCGTCCGTTTTCCGTGCTCCAGGTGCGGAAGGAGTTGCCGCCCGCCGCGGCAAGCTTTTCCTGGTCGCCAAACTCCAGCCCGGCACCCTTGATGTAAAACGGCTTTTGGTTCACGTAAAGCTGCCAGCGACCATCCATCTGGCGAATCTCGACCTTGGAGGGGCCGGCGGATTTGATGGATGCCTGGGCCAGACAACCATATGCGACCGCCATACCAGTCAACAGCGCCAGCATCCATTTCGGCTGGGTTTTTTCATAGTAATTCATAGGTCGCAGATTATTTCTCATCAACACTCATTCAGCGCCATCACTTTTAATGGAAAGTGGTTCTTTCCCCAAGCCACGCCAAGTCGTCCGAATTTACATCCCTTAAAAAAGATGGAGCCGGAGCAATGCTCAAATTCACTAATTTTGAGTCTTTCCAGCTTTTGATTTCACTATGGCCATCCGCAAAAGAAAGCCCGCCCGCTTTGTCATGATAACTTGCGGGAGCATCCCACCACTGTGTCGGAGTATTCAAGCTGCAGCAAAACCAACCGTCATTGATACTGTAAGGGTTTTCGTCTATAAACACCCAATACTGGGAAGCCCCACCGGGTGCGCCTGCGACGCCGGACAACTTTTTAAACTCTTTCATTAACGGGCCGCCGTTAGACATGGGGGTAATGCTGTTGGGACTGCTGCCACCTCCGGTATTAGCCAGCCCCATAAATGCGTTCATGGACATGCTTCGCAAAGTCGGCACACCGGTCGTCCAAGGCGCGGGGCCGGTCGTGCGTTTATCCGCCGGACATTTGTAAATGGCCGCGCTCTTGAGATAAGGATAAATTTCGCCAGAGGTGATTGAGCTCAAGTCGGTATTCCATGGAGCCATATCCACCCGTCCCAACACCCAATTACCAGTGCTTGAGTTGCCTCCATTGTTGTCCGCCAATTTATCCTGGTTATCATCAGCATACATGATCCAGCCAAGATTCAATTGTCTAAGATTATTGAGGCACTGGACTCTATATGCCCGGGTCTTGGCCCTCGACAGCGCGGGCAGCAGCATCGCCGCCAGGATGGCAATGATCGCGATCACCACCAGCAGTTCTATCAGAGTGAACCCTCGCTTCGTGCTGTGCTTGTTAATTTTCATTTATTTCAACAGGACGGGTCTGCAATCGCATGCAGGCCCGTCCATGACTGTGATCTTTAGTTCTGATGCGAGCCCATGATCATGGATAGGTCATCCGGTAGAACACCGACGGACTCGCCGGATCAATGGTAAAGGTCATCTGATTGGTCGCCGCCGAGCCGGCCACGTCATACCATGTCGCGGTAATGCCCGTGCTGAGATCATTGGTTTGGGTTTGCAATTTCCAGCCGGTGTGGTCGGCCGGCCAGGAGAGGGTAAGCTGGTTGCCCGAGATGCTGGTAACAATGTTCGTCGGCGAGGAGTTCACGGGGCTGAGAATCAGCAGGTTGTTCGTTGCACCGCCGTAATAATTGCTGTCCGTCACCGTGCCAATCACCAAATATGTGCCGATGTTGGTCGGTGCGTCCGACGAGCCGTCATAGGTAATGGCAACCACCAAACCCGGAGGGGTGGTTGTGGCCGTGGCGCTCTTGGCCGTGCCGTCATACGTCTGGCTCAAGCTGCCCAACGTCACCGCGGCTGCGGCCTGGCTGACGACGAGATTGTTCGTCGCGCTGCCCTGATAACTGGCATCCGCCACCGTGCCAACCACCTGATAGGTGCCGGCATTGGTTGGTGCGGTCGGCAAGCCATCATAGGTGAAGTTCACCGCCAAGCCCGGCGGCGTGGTCGTGGCCGTGGCGCTCCTGGGCGTGCCATCATAAGTCTGGGCCAAACTGCCCAGCGCCACCGTGGCCGGCCCCTTACTGATCACCAGGTTGTTCGAGGCACTGCCGTAATAGGTGTTGCTCAGGTCCACCACCGTGCCAATTACGGGATAGGTGCCCACGTTGGTCGGCGCGTTAATGGAACCATTGTAGGTCAGGGCCACCGTCAGGCCCGGAGGGGTGGTCGTGGCCGTGGCATTTTTGGCCGTGCCATCATACGCCTGGCTCAAGTTGCCCAATGTCACGATGGCGTTTGACTCGCCAACCACCACCGAGCTGAAGGTGGTGCCTACGCGCCATTCATCAACGGTGCTTGAAATGCCGGTGTGCATTCCCAGGGTGGTGATGGCTCCGATGCCGCTCAAGCCCGAGGAAACCGAGAAGTCCGGGGCGGGAGCACCCTGCCCTGGCAACGGATTGGAATAGAAGGAAATGTTCGTCAAGATTCCTCCGGCACCGTAATCCAGCCGCATCACATAGAGATTGGGGGTGGCATAGGTTTGAGTAGTAGCACTCACACCCAATTCTGACCCAACATTATTGTAACCCGTTATGGCGTCAATCGAAGGCAGTCCTGCGTTGCCACCGGATTGATGGTAGGCAAACATCACCCCGTTACCGCTGCCGTTAAGCAGCTGGAACCCGCCACGGTTGCCGCCGAAATCGCCATTTTGGTGGTAAAGGAAGCTGACATAAACCGTGCCGCTATACAGCGGGATGGAGAGGTTTTCGTATTGATTGCCGCCGGTTACCAGCAACGCACTATTGCTCGTATAGAGGTAATTATAGGTTAAGCCGGCGACGATGGCCACGCTGTTTGTAATCTGCCAGTTGCCAGTGAACCCGGTGCCCGTGGTGGCATTGCCGTTGGCAAGCGATTCGTAATTAAATGGCTCGTAAGCTGTCGGCAAACCGGTTGCCGCGCCCGTTACTTCAGCAGAATCGGCTCCTTCACCACTGCCGTTGACCGCTGATACTGTGTAGAAGTATTGCGTTCCCGTAACGACCGTGGTGTCCGTGAACGAGGTGCCTGCCACATTGGTTCCCGCTGGCAGCGTGGTTTCCCCGCCGGTGGAGGTCGAGCGCTTCACATTATAACCGGTCGGAGCGCCCAGGGCGGCGGTCCAGTTCAACGTGAGGCTGAGGTAATTGGTTGTGAGCGTCAAACTCGTCGGAGCCTGCGGCACGCCCGTCGGGGTGGTGCTCACTTCGGTAGAGTCATTACCTTGTCCGCTCGCGTTCACCCCCGACACCACGTAAAAGTAGGTCGTGCCGCTGATTGCGGTGGAATCGGTGTAACTCGTGCCCGTCACTCCGGTAGCCAGGGTTGTTTCCGCACCGCTGGTCGTCGAACGCTTCACATTGTAACTGGTCGCCCCGCTCAATCCAGCGGACGCGGTCCAGCTCAATGCAACCTGATTGGCTCCCGGTGTGGCTCCCAGACCCGTCGGGGCTGCCGGCGGCATGGCGGCCGTCGCTTCAACCGAATTGGCACTTTCACCGGCTGAATTGGTTGACGACACCTCATAATAGTAAATGCTGCCGTTGACGGCGGTGGCATCGGTGTAGCTCGTTCCCGGCGCCGTGCCAATGGTTGTTTCCGCACCGCTGGTGGTTGAACGTTTCACGTTGTAGCTGGAGGCACCCGTGCCAACCGGCCAGCTCAAGCCAACTTGGCTGTTGGCCGGAGTCGCCGTCAAACTGGCCGGAGCTGTCGGCAGCGCGATGGTCGGCAACGCGGACACTTCTGAACTGATGGGACCGGCACCGCCGGCGTTGGTCGCCTGAACCACGTAATAATAGGTGGTGCCACCCGCCGCCGTGTTGTCAGTATAACTGTTGGCGGCGGATGAATTGGTCACGTTATAGGTGCCGGAGCTTGTGCCGCGCAAAACGTTGTAACCGGTGGCTCCGCTCGTGGCAACCCAGTTCAAGCCGACCATGTTGACACCGGGCGTGGCCACCAAACTCTGCGCCTGTCCCGGCGGCGCAACCGGGGTGGCGCTCGCCTGGGCGGAAATGGCACCCTCACCGGCCGCATTCGTCCCGGAAACCACATAGTAGTAGGTCGTGCCGTTGACCGCCGTGGCATCCGTGTAGGTTGTGGTCGCGGCATTCGTGTAAATGGTTGTATAGCCGAATCCGCTGGTGGTCGAACGCTTCACATAATAACCGGTCGGACTGCCGGTTCCCGGCGCGGTCCAGCTCAAGGAGACCTGCGCGTTGCCCGGCGTGGCGATCAGCGCGGTGGGGGCGGACGGAAGCGCCACACCCACAACCTGACCGAAGCTGGTGCCAGTGCGAACCTCATCAAGGGTTAAAGTTATAGTGCTATTATGACCTATACCGATGGCGCTGATGGTTCCAACACTGCCCAAACCCGAGGTAACCGTGAAGTCGGGTGACGGTGCCGTGCTCTGCCCAGCCGTCGGATCGGAATAGACAGCGATGTTGGTGACGACTCCAGAGCCGTTATAAATGATTCTCAAAACATACAAATTAGGCGTGTTGTAGGTCCGAGTCGTGCCGCTGCTGGCTAATTGCGTCCCCCAAGCATTAAAACCAGTTACTGTCCCCAAAGCAGGTTGTCCTATGGAGGTGCCGTTCTGTTGGTAGGCAAACATTACACCGGTGCCACTGCTGTTCACCAACGAGATGCCATCTCGGCCACCACCATTGTCGCCGGCTTGCTGTAAAAGAAAGCTGACCCAAACTGTTCCACTCGATATCGGAGTTGCGAGCTTCTCGTATTGATAGCCGCCAGCCGACCGCAAAGCGTTGTTGGCCGTCGGGAGGGCGGAATAGGTCAACCCAGACACCATCGTCCCGGCAGTGCTGCACGTCCAAGCGCCACTGAACCCGGTGGCGGTGGTATTGCTGCCGCTGTTGAAAGTTCCCGTGCCATAATTAAACGGCTCGTAGGCGTTGAAGTTGAGGACGGCGGTAACATTCACCACCGCCGAGGTGGTGTTCTGACCGGCGTTGTCCGTTGCGACAGCGGTCAGCGCATGAGATCCGAGCGATGCGACCCCCCAGGTCGTGCTATACGGACTGGTGGTGGTGCTGCCGACCAGCGTGCCGTCCACGTAGAATGCCACGTTCGTTACTGCGCTGTCGTCCGTTGCCGAAGCTCCGATCGTTACGGCCGAACCGAGGAGCACCGCGCCACCGGCGGCCGGGTTGGTGACCGTCACGGACGGCGCCAGGTCGGCGGCGGTGATATTGACCACGGAGGACGTGACGGCATTGCCGTTGTTGTCCATCCCCACGGCCTGCAGCGTATGGGCACCCGCCAACGCGCCGGTCACGGTGATGGTATAAGGAGTGGTTTTATTGCTGAACAACACGGAGTCCACATAGAAAGCCACGTTGGTGATCGTGCCAGCCACAACCGTGGCCGTGGCCGTGATATTATAATTGTAGATGCTCACCGCCTGCGTGTTGGTCGGACTCGTGATGGCCACGACCGGAAGGGTGCCAGTGACACTTACCACCGCCGAGGTGGCGGTCTGACCGGCGCTGTCATACGCCACAGCGGTCAGCGCATGGGCACCGGCAGTCACAGTCCAAGGTGCGCCATAGGGGCTGGTGGTGGAACTACCCACCAACGAGCCGTCCACATAAAAAGCCACGTTGGTTACCACGTTATCATCCGCCGCCTTGGCACCCAGTGTTAAATTCGAACCGGTGAGAAACGATCCCGCGACCGGGTTGGTGACGCTCACGGACGGCGGCAGGTCAGCCGCAGTGACATTGATTATGGACGAGTTGGTCGTATTGCCGTTGCTGTCCGTCGCCACCGCGGACAGCGTATGGGCACCGGCCAACGCACCGCTTACGGTGATGGTGTAAGGCGAAGTGGTCAAATTACTGAACAACACGGCGTCCACATAGAAGGCCACGTTGGTGATGGTGCCCGGGGAAACCGAGGCCGTGGCGGTGGCATTATAACTGTAGATGCTCACCGTCTGGGTGTTGGTCGGGCTGGTGATGGCCACGGTCGGAAGCTTGCCGGTGACGTTCACCACCGCCGAGGTGGTGTTCTGGCTGACATTGTCCGTCGCCACGGCCGTCAACACATGGGCGCCCGGGGTCGCAATCCAGCTTGCGCTATACGGACTGGTGGTGGAATTGCCAACCAGTGTGCCGTCCACATAGAAAGCCACGTTCGTGACCGTGCTATCGTCCGACGCCGAAGCACCCAGCGACACGCTCGAACCGGTGAGAATCTGGCTCGCGTTGGCCGGGTTGGTGAGCGTCACGGACGGCGGGAAATCGGCCGCAGTGACGTTGACCACGGACGACGTGGCGTTATTCCCACTGCTGTCCGTCGCCACCGCCTTCAAGGTATGGGCACCGGTCGAAACGCCGGTCACGCTGCAATTGAAAGGTGAAGCGGTCAAATTGGTGAACAGCGCGGCGTCTAAATAAAAAGCCACGTTGGTAACCGTGCCGGGGCTGACTGTGGCATTGGCACTGACCGTAAAACTATATTTATCCACTGTCTGGGTGTTGGTCGGACTTGTGATGGACGCATTCACCGGGAAAGCCGAAACGCCCACCACATCAGCGAAGGTGGTGCCCACACGAAACTCATCAACATTTATTATTTGATTCGGGCCCGGATTCGCCAGACCGAAATTTACAAGCGCTCCGATAGTGCCAAAGCCGGAAGAAACCGTGAAGTCGGGTGACGGGGCGGTTCCTTGTCCTGCTGTCGGGTTGGAATAAACTTTGATGGAGGAAACAACATTGGCGGTGTAAACAAATTCAAGAACATAGAGATTTGTGTTGGCATAAGTCTGAGGATTCGCACTATTCGCAAGTTGTGCCCCAACCGTAACCGTGCTGGTCATCGCCATAATGCAAGGTTTTCCTTGGGTGGTGAATTGTTGGTAGGCAAACATTATGCCGGTGCCGGCGCTGTTTTCCAATATGATGCCGTTTCTATTTCCACCGTTGTCACCGTTTTGCTGGAAAAGAAAACTGACAAAAACGCTTCCGGTAGTGGGCGCACTGGCTATTTTTTCATACAAATAATTGGCTCCAAGCGTCGAAATAGATTTATTGGCCGCCGGAAGGCCCGGATAAGCCAGACCAAAGGAATTAAGAGCCAAGGCACCGCCTGCTGCAGGCGCACAAGCCCAAGTGCCAGCCACCCACCCGCCACCCGTGGTTTGGGTAGGGGCGCCTGAAGGCTCGGTGGTGCCGTTATTAACCTGCGCGCCGGAATAGTTGAACGGCTCGTAGGCGATGAGCGCCGCCAAAGCGTTGGTTGCCGACAGCACGAAGAGAGCGGTCACAACGGGAAGAATCTGAACGACACCGAGCCGACTCAGCCAGGTTTGGGTCAGCTTTGCGAGGGTGGTTGCATTCATTGGTTTTTTGGGTTGTTATGGGTTTGTTTTAAAGGCGAACGACACACTGAGTCTGTGTTCGTCAAGAAGGGTGGATTGGTCAAGGTTTGTTACGGCTTTTGTCAGGTTTCAAATCTGGCAGTCTGGTTCAATATTTCATCCGGTAGAACACCGTCGGGTTCGTGGGATTCATGGTGAAGGTCATTTGATTGGTTGCCGTCGAGCCGGCCACGTCATACCAGGTGGCGCTGAGACCCACATTCCGGGAGTTGGTCTGTGACTGCAGACTCCAGCCGATGTGGTCGGCCGGCCAGGAGAGTGTGAGCTGGTTGCCGGAAATACTCGTGACAATGTTCGTTGGCGTGGTGTTGACGCCATTGCCCACCGTCAGGCTCATTGAGCTGCCGATGTAGGTGGCGTCACCGGAGTAAGTGGCGGTCACCGTATAGGAGGCCGGAACGATGGTTGGTGTGCTACCTGCAGTACCGCCCGCCACGAGCCCGGTGCTCTGCACCACAGTGTTGGTTCTGAAGGTAACATTGCCGGAGGCAGTGGTCGCCACCACTCCGTTGGTCTTCACGGTCGCCAGGAAAACCGCTCCCGACTGGACCGTGGGAGACAACAGATTAATTGTTCCACTGGGGGTCGTGGCGGCCAGCGACGCGTCGTCCACCAGCACCCCGCCAAAATCATTCATAATCCCACCGGTCGCGATGCGAATGTCTACCAGGACGTTGACGGCCGTTGCCGGAGCCGCCACCGGCCCGGTGCTGACTTGCGTCCAAGCGCCATTGCCACCGGTGAAATTATTGAAACCGACCGCACCGACGACAGCACTGCCAGCATCCAGCCAGGTGAGCTTGTATTGCTGCACATAGCCTCCGGCAGGGTTCTTGCCAAGCGACTTGGCCCAGAACGAGAAGGTGTAGGTGTTCCCACCGACAATTCCCGGGCCTCCATCGTTGACATTATTCTGCTGGAGATCGCAGGTCTGCGCCGTGACAGTGGCATTAGTCACAAAGAGCTGCATGCTGGCCGTCCCAGAGTAGAAATCAGTGGTGATCCGGGTTGGCAGCTGGCTGCCCCCACTGGGCCAGTAGAACGCGCCGGTCCCGCCATCGCTGATCTCAAATCCACCATCCAGAAGAATTTCCGTGGTGGCCGGAAGAATTTCCTCCACCTGGTAGAAATCCACCGGCGACGGATCATAGACTGAGTTCACATTGGTCCCGTAAAGGACACTGCCCAGGTTGTTCCAGTTAAAGCCGTCGGTCGAACTCTGGGGCTGGTAAAAATTTGTGCCATACCCGCTCCAACTGACTTTTTTGGATGGCGCGACCGCAAGCGCCAGAGACGTCGGAACTGTAGGCGCAAGGTTTGCGCCCACCACGCTCGCGTAGGATGCCCCCACCCGCACTTCGTCAACGGTGATCTGCATGCCGGCTTGATGGACGACGCCGAGGATACTCAGGGCTCCGATGCCGCTCAAACCCGAGCTGACGGTGAAGTCGGGCGCCGGGGGCGTAGTCTGACCCGGACCGGCTGTTGGATTGGCATATACCGCAACACTGCCAAGCGAGCCGCCAGTGTAGTTCAGTTGAAGCACATACAGGTTATTGGTGTTGTAAGTCTGGGCATGGCCGCTAATCGGAATCAATTCCGAACCAACGGTGGAATAGCTGTTGACCGTCGTTAAAGCAGGATTCCCAATGGCAGCCTGGTTCTGGTGGTAGGCGAACATCACACCCTTGCCCGTGCTGTCTTCCAACACGAAGCCGTCCCGGTTGCCGCCATTGTCACCTATTTGATTGAAAATAAAACTGACCCAAACGGTTGCGATGCCAGAGGGCACGGTCGCGAGACTCTCCAACTGATACGAACTGGAGGATTGCAAGGCGTTGTTGGCCACCGCGAGATTGGGATAGGTCAGACCGGAGACGATCGCGCCGTTCGCCCCGCACGTCCAATTGCCGGCAAACCCGGCGCCGGTGCTGGCCGTGCCGCTGGCCAAAGCTCCCGGGGAGTAGTTAAAAGGCTCGTAAGCGCCAAACGCTGGGATGGGGGCGTTGGTCACGGTGATGTTCACCACGGAGGACGTGGCTGCATTGCCGTTGCTGTCCTGTGCCACAGCCTTGAGCGCGTGCGCGCCGGACGACACGCCGGTGGCGATGTAGGCGAAAGGCAAGCTGGTGGCCTTGCCGGCAAAGGTGTTGTCCACATAGAAGTTCACATTGGTCACCGTGCCGGGATTGACCGTGGCCGTGGCATTGATCGTAAAGTTAGAATAAACCACCTGATTGTTGGTCGGGCTCGTGATGGACACAGTCGCCGGAGCGGGCCCGGGTATGACCACGCCGATGTTGTCATAGTTGACGGTGGAGTTCGGACCCCAGAGCGGCACAAGGTTGAGATGCGTGGCACCCACCTTGATTGTATAAGTGAAGGAGTAGGTGGCCCAACTGGTCGTTCCGGACAAGGGCCACATATTACCGCTGTCGCCGAGGGAGGCAGTATCCGTCCATGACTCGATTTTAAGTCCGCCTATGCCGGAACCGGCAACGATTTGCATGTCCATCACAAAGGTATAGGTCTGGCCGGCCACCAAGCCCAATGAAGCCAGCGTCGGCTGGTTTGACCCAGGCGGGTTGACATAAGCAATGCCACCATATGAGCCCGCATCCGCAATCTGAACGCAACCGTCGGGGTTGCCGCCTGACGACAGGAAGGAAATCGTGTCGCCACCGAACGTATTCTGCCATGGCCCTGCGTCGCCATTGGGAGATTCAAACTGCCCATCATCGACATAGTTGGTTGTGCTGGCTGCGCGGGCGATGCCCACCATCGCGAACGCTACAAGACAGAGAATTACTTTTTTCATGCGGTTACTATTTCTTTCATTTAAGGCCATCACGATATCGTGCAGCGACTTTCAATCACATCATCGACATCAAACCCGCGATGGAGGCTGCAGTCTGCCAATGTTGAATCCGGTGACCGCCGTTTGGGAAGGGTTGCCAAGCAAGCCCGCAAGTGCGCACCTAAAGGACGAAGAGACAACCATCAACGAAACCATGTCTTTCACTGTCAACCCTGGGAACATGACCATACTGAACAAAGCAGTTTCGTGCCGGAGGGACTGCTTTAGTCTGGTCAATAAACTGAGCTGCTGCATATCGTTTCCAAGCTGTTCCAGAAATGGAGCACAAACGTGCTGCTTTTCGATTGGATAAGTGTTGACGTCGAATCTAGCTGAAGTCCCGAAAACATCTAGCTAGCCAATCGACTAGTATTCCGATCCTTCCCGGTGCTTGAGCTTGAGCTCCGTTTCCGTCCGGGAATGGACGACCAGCTTCTTGTAGACAGGTTGACGATGCCAGTTGACCGCCGCGATGGTGACGCCTTTGCGGCCGGCAATGGCCTTGCCGCCAAGCACGTGCATGGC
The DNA here is from genome assembly GCA_035577265.1 of Verrucomicrobiia bacterium. Lineage (GTDB taxonomy): Bacteria > Verrucomicrobiota > Verrucomicrobiia > Limisphaerales > UBA11358 > UBA11358. The sequence continues at coordinate 33,671 of DATLVR010000106.1, forward strand.
AAATTCCAACACCTCCCGTTCATGGTCGGAAAGGCTTTCCACTTCCTGCTCCGTGGTCACCTGGCCGCGAAACCGGCCGCAAGGCCTGGAAAACCCGTTCCGAATCTTCATACACCGTCACGCTGCCGATGCGCGCACCCGGCATTCGAATACTTCAGCAGCAGGTTCGCCCGAAATTTGATCCAACCGGACAGTTCACATTTTTAAATGATGACGAGTCCGGTCATTCATCTTTCTTCTCAGTCGCACGGATAACCGGTAGAGTTCGCGTCCTGTGGCAGCAACCCTTTACGATCTGATTCCGCGCGACGGGCAACTCACCAATGATGTGTTGCTGGGGCGCTTTCTGGATTACGTGGCCGGACGGCGGCTGGAGCTGTATCCCGCGCAGGAATCCGCCATTCTGGAATTGTTCGAGGAGAAGAACGTCATTCTGAACACCCCGACCGGCTCCGGCAAATCACTCGTGGCGACGGCGCTGCACTTTCAAGCCATCGCCAAGGGCAGGCGCTCGATCTACACCTGCCCGATCAAGGCACTCGTTAATGAGAAATTCATGGCGCTGTGTCGCGAGTTCGGCCCGGACAACGTCGGCCTCAGCACGGGCGACGCCTCGGTCAATCGCGACGCACCCATCCTCTGCTGCACGGCGGAGATCCTGGCGAACATCGCGCTCCGTGAAGGCGCGGACGCCAATGTGCGGGATGTCGTCATGGATGAATTCCATTACTATGCGGACCGCGAGCGTGGCGTGGCCTGGCAGGTGCCGTTGCTGACGCTGCCGCAGGCACGTTTTCTCCTGATGTCCGCGACACTGGGTGATACGGCCTTTTTTGAGGAGGAGCTCACACGCCTTACCGGTCGTCCAACCGTTTCGGTCATTTCGACCGACCGGCCGGTGCCGCTGGCGCATGAGTATTCGGAATTGCCGCTCGCCAAAACGCTGGAGAGCTTGGTCGCCGCCGGCCGGGCGCCGGTGTATGTCGTGCATTTTACCCAACTGGAAGCGGGTCAGAGCGCGCAGGATTTCACCAGCATCAACGTCTGCACCCGTGAGGAAAAGGCCGCCATCGCCAACTCACTCGAAGGATTTAAATTCACGAGCCCTTACGGCCCGGAGATTAAGAAGTGGTTGCGCCACGGCATCGGCTTGCATCACGCCGGGTTGCTGCCGAAGTATCGCGTCCTGATCGAGCAGCTGGCGCAAAAGGGATTGCTCAAGGTCATCTGCGGCACGGACACGCTCGGCGTCGGTATCAACGTCCCGATCCGCACGGTGCTGTTCACGCGGCTGTGCAAGTTTGACGGGCAGAAGACCGGCATTCTCAGCGCGCGGGATTTTCATCAGATCAGCGGTCGCGCGGGACGAAAAGGTTTTGATGACCAAGGCTGGGTGGTCGCGCAGGCGCCGGAGCATGTGATCGAGAATCTCAAGCTCGCGGAGAAGACGGCGCGCGACGGCAAGAAAACCGTGAAGCGTCAGCCGCCGGAAAAAAATTTCGTCAACTGGGACAAGAACACCTATATCCGCCTGATCGCGGCGTCCCCGGAAAAGCTGGCCTCCCGTTTCCAAGTCACACACGGGATGCTGCTCAATGTGCTCAGCCGCCAGGGCGATGGTTGCGCCGCGATGCGGCGACTCATCCGCGACTGCCATGAAACACCGCGCCAGAAACAGGCGCACGTCAGGCGCGCGTGGCAATTGTTCCGTTCGCTGATCGACCGGAAAATCGTGGAGTTCATCCAGCCGTGTAGCGGCGTCTCGGCAGAGCGCCGCCAAAACACCGGAGCCGATGCGGAAATGCGGCGCTCTCCCGAGACGCCGCTACGCAAGCTCCGCGTGAACGTCGAGTTGCAGGATGATTTTTCCATGGACCAGGCGCTGTCGCTGTATCTGCTGGAGACGATCCCGCTCATGGACCCGCAGGCGCCCGATTACGCGCTCGTCCTGCTTACGCTCGTCGAATCCATCCTCGAAGACCCGGACATCATCCTGCGCAAACAGCTCGACAAGGTGAAGGACCAGAAGATGGCCGAGATGAAAATGGAAGGGATCGAATACGACCAGCGCATGGAGGAATTGGAAAAACTCGAACCGCCGAAACCGAATCGTGAATTCGTCTATTCCACCTTCAATGCGTTTGCCGCGCGGCATCCATGGGTGGGTGCGGAAAACATCCACCTGAAATCCATCGTGCGGGAGATGTTCGAGGAGTTCCGCTCGTTTGCCGATTACATCAAGCTTTATGAACTCCACCGCGCCGAGGGCGTCTTGCTGCGGCATTTGAACAGGGTCTTCAAAGTCCTAGCGCAAACGGTGCCCGACAACGCCAAGAACGATCAGGTGCGCGAGATGGAACTTTACCTGGGCACGATGATCCGGCAGGTGGATTCCAGTTTGCTCGATGAATGGGAGAAATTGCGCGACCCGAATTATCGTCCGGCCGAAGGCAAGGAGATCCGCCCGCCCGGGGCCGAGGAAGGGGACATCACACGCGACCCAAAAACGTTCACCGCCGCGATTCGCCATCGCCTCTTCACTTTCTTGCGCGGCTTGGTGATCGAAGACTTCGAGCAAGCGATCGCCAGCCTGAGTTCACCCTTGGATGCCGACGGCCAGCCGTGGTCTTCCGCCCGACTCCAGCAGATGCTGGAGGCCTATCACGCCGGCCACGAACGCATCTGTCTCGAACCCAACGCGCGCAACGCCCGTCACACCTACGTGGTTCCCGCCGGGGACAAGAAATCCTGGCGCGTGCAACAAATGCTCGTGGATCCGGAGGATCACAATGACTGGGTGGCGGAATTTGACGTCGATTTGGGCGAATCCAGAAAGCTGGGTGAACCGGTGTTGCGTCTGCGGCGGATCGGCAGTCTGACCTGACCAAAACCATGCGAAGGACGGGCCATGATCTTCTGATCGGATGACCGCTGCCACGCTCCCAGGATTGAGCGTGGCCAAACCCATTCCGAACCTCTCAGCAGGCTGGTTCCGTGTTGTCTGACGGCATTTCCAATATACAAAGCGCTTGGTTGAGACTTCCCAACGGGGTGGCGAATCCACCTTGCCGCCTTGATCACCCGATCGCGCCGGATGAACCGGTGCCGCCGATCACCCCTGAACCGGCTGCCGCAACGCTTTGTGCACGGCGGTGATCAGCACCTCGTCGGTAAAAGGCTTCACGACAAACGCGTCCGCATTCGACCGGCACTGCGCATTCTCCGCCGATTTTTCCGAACCGGCCACGCTGATAAACTTGAGCCCGGGAGACATTTTACGCAGCGTCGTCATGGTGACACGGTTGTCCATGAACGGCATATCGAGATTGATGATGACCAGATGGATGGCAGGATCATTGGCGCGGAGATAGTTGATGGCCTCCGGGACGCTGGCGGCGGTCACCACCGTGTAGCCATAATTTTCCAGGGCGGCGCGCAGGATGGCGAGGATGGCCGCCTCGTCATCGACCACCAAAATACATTCGCCATCACCAGCGGGCAGCGAGATTTTCTCGGGCGCAAGCTCGGCAACCGCGTTCCCGGCGGCGGGCAGATACACTTTGAATTCCGCACCGTGTCCGGCCTCGCTGTGAACCGTCATAAAACCGTCATGGCTCCGGATGATGTTCAAGGACGTGGACAAGCCCAGGCCGGTGCCTTTACCCGGCAGCTTGGTGGTGAAAAAGGGCTGGAAGATTTTCTCCAAACAGCCGGAGGGAATGCCTTCGCCAGTATCGGCCACACTGAAGCAAACGTAGTCTCCCGGTTTCGCGTCCTTGTGACGCGCCGCCTCACCCGGAGTCAACGGCACATTTTTCACGTTCAAGGTGATCGTGCCGCCGTTGGGCAAGGCGTCGCGGGCGTTGACACACAGATTCATCAACACCTGCTGCAATTGAGTGGGAATGCAGGCAATGGGATGCGGCGTCTGGCTGATCTGCACGCGACATTGGATGGATTTCGGAAAAATGTCGGCGACGATTTTGCCCATCTCCTTCACCAGCTGGGCCGGGTGGACGACGGTTTTTTTTATTTCGCCGCCGCGGGCAAACGTGAGCATCTGCCGGAGCATGTCCGCGCTGCGTTTGGCGCTGGTCTCCATGGTGAGCAGCAGGCTCTCGTTTTGCTCGGGCGGGGCATTCTCGCGCAACAACTGGATGCCGACGACGATCGGCACCAGGGCGTTGTTCAAATCGTGGGCGATGCCGCTGACCAGCACGCCGAGACTTTCCAGGCGCTGGGCGCGGAGGAACTGCTCCTCCAGTTGCCTGGGCGCGGTGACGTCGGTGTTGATGACCATGATGGATTTGGGATTGCCCTGGCCGTCGCGCAGCAGGGTCCAGCGGCTTTGAACGATGACCTCGCGTCCGGATTTGGTTTGTTCACGCAGTTCGCCAATCCAATGTCCGGCCTGCAAGGTTTCCGCAATCGCCGTCTGGGACAACTGCGCGGCCGGGCGCAATAATTCATCGGCTGATTTTCCAACGACCTCGCGGAATGTCCGGCCGTAAATCCGTTCCGCGCCTTTGCTCCAAAACTGGATGCACCCATTCAGATCGCTGACGATGATCGCATCCTGCGCCTCGTCCAGCAGGGCGGCCTGTTCAATGATTTTTTCCTCGGCGCGCATCCGCTCGGTCATGTCAATCATCACCCCCACCATCCGCGCCAGTTTGCCGGCGGCATCATAAACCACGGAGGCACGGTCAAAAACATGCGCGTAAGCCCCGTCGGCACGGCGGAAGCGGTGTTCGCTCCACCAGACCCGGCCGCCGACCGCGATCAAGGCCGTCACTCCCGATACCACGCGGTGTTTGTCGTCGGGATGGATCAGGTCCATCCAGTTTTCCAGGGTGGCGCTGACCGTTTCCGGCGCATGCCCATAGACGATGGTGAAATTGTCGCTGAGCCAGACCCGGTTGGTTTTGACGTCCCACTCCCAAATCACGTCGTTGGTGGCGCGGGAGACGATCCGGAAGCGATCCTCGATTTTCTTCAGTTTCATTTCCGCGCGCTGCAGCCGGGAGCGCTCTCCGGCGTTATGCAGGGCATTCCGGACCGCGCTCACCAGCCGGTGCGGATGCTGTTTGAGAATGTAATCCGCCGCCCCGTTTTTCAGGCTGGCCACGGCAACGTCCTCGCCGATGGTGCCGGAAAAAAAGATGAAGGGCGTGCCCGGGGATAATTCGCGCGCGATGGAAAGGGCGCTCAAGCCGTCGAAAGCCGGGAGCGAAAAATCGGAAATGATCAGGTCATAGTTTCCGCGGCGGAGGGCCGCTTCAAAATCAGCCCGGGTTTTGACCGTCACCATTTCGCAGGGCACGCCTTCGGCGCGCAACATCTGCCGGACGAGAACCTGGTCGGTTTCGTCGTCTTCCAGATACAGCAGGCGCACCGGCGGTTCGAGGGTTTCGGCAGTCACGATTTCAAGAATTGCGTTTCATCATTCCGGGCGGCGGCTCATTGATGAGCGCCCAGAAGAAGCCGACCTGCTTGATGGACTGGATGAATTTCTGGAAATCAACCGGTTTGACCACATAGGCGTTGACGCCCAACTGATAGCTGCCCACCAAATCCTGTTCCTCGCGTGACGAGGTGATCATCACCACGGGAATAAACTTCAGTGCCGGATCCGCCCGCATCTGGCGCAGCACTTCAAGCCCGTCCACCTTGGGCATTTTCAAATCCAGCAAAACGACGACCGGCTGGCCGTTGGCATGCGTGGCATGGGATCCGCGATGATTGAGATAATCCAGCGCCTCGGCGCCATCGCGCACGACGACGACTTCGTTGGCCAGGTTGTATTCTTCCAGGGCGGCGAGCGTCAATTCGATGTCATGTTGATTGTCTTCAGCGAGGAGGATTCGTTTAAACGGGGACATGATTTGTTTTCGGGTTCGGGGTTGGATTTGCCGGCAATGAGAAAAAGAACGTTGCACCGCCATCCACTTTTCCTTGGGCCCACGCGCGGCCGCCATGACGATGGATGATGCGGCCGACATTGGCAAGGCCAATGCCGGTGCCTTCAAACTGGTCGGAATGATGCAGCCGCTGGAAAACACCGAACAGTTTGTCCGCATAGCGCATGTCAAAACCCACGCCGTTGTCGCGCACGAAAAACACGTGCTCGCCGCCGGCCGAATCCATGCACCCGATTTCAATCTCCGCCGGGTTGCGCGGGCGGGTGTATTTCACCGCGTTGGCGAGCAGATTGATCCAAACCTGACGCAGCATGGCCAGGTCGGCCTGCACTTCGGGCAGCTCGCCGATTTTCCACGCAATCTGGCGCCCCTTGGTTTCCGGCTCCAGTGCATCCAGGGTTTCATGCACCAGGGATTGCGATGCCACCTTGGATTGCCGCAATTCGGTGCGCCCCATGCGCGAGAACAGCAGCAAGTTGTCGATCAACACGCCCATCTGCCGCGCCGAATCAGCGATCACGTGCAAATAGCGTCGTTCGCGCTCGTCCAGTTTTTCGCCGGCCTGTTTCGCCAGCAAGCCCACAAACCCGTCGATGTGCCGCAACGGGGCGCGTAAATCATGCGAGACGGAATAGGAGAAGGATTCCAGTTCCTGGTTGGCGGTCCGGAGCTGCCGGTTGATGGCCTGCACGTGTTGCGAGCTTTGAAAGATTTCCGCCTCCATCCGCTGCATCTGTTCCTGCGCGTTTGGCGGCCCCGAATGTTTCGGCGCCTGCTTTTGGCGGACGAACTCGGTCACGTCTTCGACCCGGTGAATGACATACTCGATCCGGCGGTCCACCCCAAGGACGGGGGAATTGACCGGACTCCAGAAACGTTCCTCAAAAACGCCATCCGGCCGGCGCACATCGTATTTTTGAATGGCCATCGTATCGGTCGCCGCAGTTTGCAGCACCTGGTGGAGCGAAGCCCGCAGGTTCGAAACGCCGCTGGCGGCCGGATCCTCGGGATTGTCCGGAAACATTTCAAACAGCCCCTTGCCCAGGAGATTTTCACGCCGGGTCATGGTGGCTTTCAAATACGCGTCACTCGCCGCCACAATCCTGAAATCGGGCGTGAGCACCAGATAGAGACCGGGCAGCGATTCGAACAGCGCGCGAAACTGGAGATGCATCTGCTCCACGCGTCTCCGCTCGGTCAGATCGCGCGTCACCTTGGCAAAGCCCGCCAGGTGACCGTTCGGGTGACGGATGGCCGTGATGACCACATTGGCCCAGAATTGCGACCCGTCCTTCCGGACCCGCCAGCCTTCGTCTTCAAAACGACCTTCCACCGCCGCCACGTTCAGCGCCCGGTCGGGAAACCCGTCGCGCATGACCGGTTCGGGATAAAACCGGGAGAAGTGCTGGCCAATGATTTCCTCCGCCGTGTAACCTTTGATTTGCTGGGCCCCGGCATTCCAGCTCACAATCATTCCGGTGGCATCCAGCATGATGAGCGCATAATCTTTGACGGCCTCCACCAGCGAACGCAGGCGGTCTTCACTCTCCCGCAGCAATTGTTCGGCGCGCTTGTGCCCGGTGATGTCCATGGAGATGCCGCCCAGGGCGTAGATTTTGCCGGTCACGTCGCGCAAGGGAAACTTGGTTGCCCGATGCGTCCGGGGCCCGTCGGGATAGAGGACGGTTTCTTCAAACTCCACGGGGGCCTGCCTGGTCATGACCAGGGCCTGATGTTCCTGGGCGACTTGTGCCAGCTCTTTTGGAGAAATGTCGAAGGCCGTCTTGCCTTTGAGTTCAGCGCGCGTCAGACCCGTCAACTGCATGAACCGGCGATTGACAAACAGATAGCGTCCCGCCAGATCTTTGAGAAAAATCATGGCCGGAGTATTGTCCACAATGGATTCCAACAGGGCCTGGCTTTCTTGAAGATCCGTTTCCGCCCGTCTGCGCAGTTTCAGATCCTGCCAGATCAGCAGGAATGCCATGAGGCAGATCACACACGCCAGCGTGCTGCCGGTCAAAATGATGAGCATGCTGGTTTTCGCACCGTCCTGTGCAGCCCGCTGACGCTCCGAAAGCAGCTGTCTTTCCCCGTCACGCATGGCGGCAATCCTTTGCCAGATCTGATCCATCAAATCCTTCCCCTCGCGCAGCGCCACGGCCTCCGCGGCGGCCTGCATCCCCTTTTGCCGGCGCAGTTCGATCCGGCTGTTCAATACTGCCAGCCGGCGGGCGATCAGGGGCTCAAGATTTTTCAACCGCTGTTGCTGCGCCGGATTATCCTCCGTGAGTTCCCGCAGCCGCTGAATCCACCCGCCCACTTGCGATTGGGCGTCCTGGGAATCTTCCAGAAAAAGTTCGTCGCCGGTGAGCAGGAAGGCGCGCTGCTTGGTTTCCGCATCCGTCAAAATGGCGAGCCCCGATTCCAGCGTGGCCATCACCTCATGCGTGTGGGAAACCCATTGCCCGGTCGCGGCCAGATCGGTCGTGGTGCGATAGGAAAGCCAGCCCATGCCGGCCAGCGCGACCAGTGAAATCGCGAAGCCGAGCACAAGCTTGTTTTCAACCGAGGCTTTCATCATCGTTGAACGTCGGATCGACGACCCCGCAGACGGTTACAGCGGCAAATGGTTGAACGACCGTAAAAATGCGATTGCCGGTTGTAAAATCCGCCAGCGAATCCAACGGATGAATGACCACACCCTTTGCCGCCGCCATCGCGTTTGCGACCGGACGTGAATGTTTAACAGCCTTCCGACCGGCTGCAATACTCCCGCCGGGAAGGCTGGGGTCGGGCTGAATGTCACGCGGCACATCAAAACTATTTTTTAGTCCCGGCACCCAGTCTGGCCGAACATTCCGGACAGGTTCCTGGATTCAAATCGGCCGCGGACTTGCCGGCGACATACGTCTCGATCGAGGACCAGGTGTCGTTTTCTCCGCGGATTCGATTGCAGGCAGCGCAGATGGGAAGCAGGCCGGCGAGGGTCTTGACCTCGTTCAAGGCGGCGGTCAGATCCTTGATCAATTTCAAACGATCCTCTTCGTCCTGTGTTTGCCGGGAAATATCCCGCGCAATCACCGAGGCCCCGGTGATTTTTCCTTCGGCGTTGGTAATGGGAGAGCAGGTGATCGAAACGTTGATGACCCTGCCATCTTTGCGCCGCCGTTCGGTTTCATAGACGCCGGCCAGCTTGCCCTGGCGGATGCTCGCCACGGTTTCAAGCAATTCATCCCGCCGGCTCAGGGGAAACAACACGGGAATCAGCCGCCCGATGATTTCGTCTGCCGAATAACCAAAAATGCGCTCCGCCGCGGGATTCCAGCTGATGATGGTGCTGTCCAGGTCCATCCCATAAATGGCGTCCCGGCTGGACTCCACGATGGCAGCGAGATGGTGCATGGCCATTTCGGCGCGAACCTGCGCACGACGGGCGCGGGCGGATTCCATTTCGCGTTCGATGGCCGGAACCAGCCGGGCCAGATTGCCTTTGACAAAATAATCATCCGCGCCCGCTTTCATCATGCGCACAGCGGCCTCTTCACCGTAGGTTCCGGAAACAAATATGAACGGGATGTCCAGTTCCAGTCCGTTAAACAGCTTGAGCGCGTCCGCGCCGCTGAATTGCGGCATGGTATAATCGGACACCACCACATCCCACTTATGCCCCTTGATGGCGGCTTGCATGTCCCGGGAAGTTTCGACACGGCGATGCGTCGGTTCGTAGCCATGGCGCCGCAATTCTCCCATCAGTAATTGCGTGTCGTTCTCGGAATCTTCCACCATTAAAATATTGATCGCTTTTGACATCTTAATTAAATCCCCACCGGCGTTCAAAATTGAAAAGCTCCGCCAACCTTAACTCGCGTCATCCGTTTGTCAACTGGACGATACCGTTGACGAACCGGGCCGGTGATTGGTTACCGGATTGTTTTTCGGAGCCGAAAAAATCCCCGCAGTTGTTAAAAAGCCATTCCCACCACAGCCATCTACGGCGGTTGCATTTGCGGCCGTTTTGATTCACAGCTCGCACTTCAATTTTGGTTTGCTGCGCCGGGCCGGCCGCACCCGAACTGAGCCGGAACGATTCGGTAGAAAAAAGTTTTAACCACGGATGGACACGGATAAACACGGATTGGAAACGGCTTTCTGAAACGAAAATGCGTTCACCGATCGGTGCCTCCCGCCAAGTTTGCTGAAGTGGTCTTTGCTCCGGT
>DATLVR010000107.1:0-40550 GCA_035577265.1 Verrucomicrobiia bacterium
GGTGGATGGTTTCGGTGGCGCGTCCGGCATCGCGGATTTGAACTGGCATCAAGCGGGCGCGGCGTTGCCGGACTTGATCATCTGGGGCCCGGCGGTTTCGCCGTCGGTCAGCACGCGAACTTTTAGCGGCAGCGATTGCGAGGTGGTCGAAGGCTGCGAGACGCCCGGAATGCACACGCTGTTAAATTTCACCACGGAGACGCGGAACATCGGCGACGGCGATTTGAGCCTGGGCAATCCCGCAACCAACGTGCTTTTTCACTGGGCGTCCTGTCACGGGCATTATCATTTCGAGGAATTTGCCAGTTACGATTTGCTCGACACGAACGGAACCGTTGTCGCCGCCGGGCACAAAGTCGGTTTCTGTCTGCTCGACGATCACGCGTGGTCGCCGACGGCCAGTCCGCAGGCGAAATACGATTGTTGGAACCAGGGAATCCAGTCGGGCTGGGCGGATGTTTATGCCGCCGGTTTGCCCTGCCAATACATAGATGTCACGGGCGTGCCGGGCGGGGATTACACTTTGCGGATGGCGGTCAATCCCGACGGCTTGATTCCCGAGGCAAACACGAACAACAACGTGACGCTCGTGCCGGTCACCCTCCCGAAGGCGGACCAGATTTGTTTACTTGGCCCGTTCAACGACAATTTTCTGAACGGAAAGGTCATCACCAACACGCCGTTCACTTTTTCGGAACCCAACGCATGCGCGACAAAAGAACCGCTGGAGCCGAACCATGTCGGCGAGCCGGGCGGCCACTCGGTCTGGTTCACTTGGACGCCGGGCACGAATCAAATCGCGGTCGTCACGACCAGGCGTAGCGACTTCGACACGTTGTTGGCGGTTTACACCGGCGGCAGCTATCTCAATCTGAGTTTGGTCGCGAGCAACGATGACATTGTTCCCGGCGTTTTTCTCCAAAGCCAGGTTTCGTTCGCGGCCACGGCGGGAACGACTTATCACATCGTGGTCGACGGCTGGAACGGAGCGGTCGGAACCATGGTGCTGAACCTCGCTCCGCCGGCGAATGATGATTTTGCCGCCGCCTCGGTGCTTTCAGGAACTTCAGGCACGACCCATGATTGTACGATTGAGGCGAGCAAGGAACCAAGCGAACTGGCGCACGCGGGCGATGTCGGCGGACATTCCGTCTGGTATCGCTGGACGGCGCCCGCGAGCGGCCCGGTGGATTTCAACACGCTCGGCAGCGACTTCAACACGGTGCTCGCGGTTTACACCGGGGACAGCGTGACCAATCTCACGCCCGTTGCCGCCGACATGGCTGATGTCGGCGGCGCGATGACCAGCCGCGTTGATTTTGAGGCGGCGGCGGGAACGACTTATCAGATCGCCGTGGACGGTGCGCGCGGCGACGCCGGCGATTTGATCTTGAGTTGGAACATGGATTCGCGTCTGGGGATCGCCGGGCTGCCGGGCGGAGAAAAACAAATCACGCTCACTGGCGTCAACTGGCAGCGCTACACTTTGTTCGGCTCCACCAACCTGTTGCACTGGTTCACCAACATTCCCACCATCACGATGTCCGGCACGAGGCGCACGTTCACCAACAGCGGTGCGCTTGACCGGCAGTTTTATCGCGCCCAGCGAACGCAATAAAATTTGCAGCTGGTCCAACCTCTTGGTGTCCCACAAATTGGAGTACTGCTCTTCGGGTCTGTATTTTCCCATTTTCAGATTTTAACCCACTGTCACCCCGCGGCCTGATTTGGTGCGATTACATGTGGCACAATCCGCAGGTAAATCTGGGCGGCTCCACGAACGATCTTTACGGCATCAATCTGGTCAACAACGCCACGGCGCGGGCGATCCCTGGGATGATTATGGCCACGGCACGCATGTCGCGGGCATCATCGGCGTGGCGGGCAACAACGGCGTGGGCATTGCGGGCGTGTGCTGGCAGGCGCAGTTGATGGCGCTCAAGTTCATTGACGCAAACGGCAACGGCTCCATTTCCGACGCGATCACCTGCATGGATTTCGCGCGGTCGCACGGCGCCAAAATCATCAACGCGAGCTGGGGCAGCTACGATTTCACCTCCGCCGGGTTGCAGGACGCCATCAACAGCCTGCGCGACGCCGGGGTCATTTTTGTTGCGGCGGCGGGAAACGACGGGAACAACGACGCCGCCGATTCCCTTTTCCCCGCCAGTTACAATTTTGACAACATCATCGCCGTGGCCGCGACGGACCGGAACGACAACCTCGCCTGGTTTTCAAATTATGGGTTGAACACGGTGAAAATCGCCGCGCCGGGCATCCCGGTATTTTCCTGCTGGAACGGTTCCGACAGTGACTACCAGAATTATCAGGGGACCTCGATGGCCGCACCGCACGTCGCCGGAGCCTGCGCGCTCGTCTGGGCCAAGTATCCGAACCTCTCCATGCAGCAAGTCATCCGGCAGGTGCTAAATGGCGCAGACCATTTGTCCGGGCTGACGGGAAATTGTACCACTGGCGGCAGGTTGGACCTGCGGAACGCGCTCGTTCTCCAGGAACCTTCACAAACGCCACCCCAAATTTCCATCTGGCTGGATGACGCGCTGCCGGATGGGGCCGTGACCAACGATCCGGGCGGCGATTCGTGGACGGCGGAACCGTGGATCTGGGTCACAAACAATCCCGCGCCATTTTCCGGCAAGACAGCGCATCAGTCGGAGCTCGTTTCCGGCATCCATGAACATCCGTTCCATGATGCGACCAACACACTCGAAGTTCTCCCCGGCGACACGCTGTTCGCCCAGGTTTATCTCGACCCGGCGAATCCGCCTCGCGAAATCGTGATCGAATGGAACGATGGTTGTTGGGAACACCGCGCCTTCTGGGGCGAGAATCTCATCCAATGGGGCGAATACGGCACTTCCGACCGGCTGGACATGGGTGCTTTGCCGCCCACCAGGCAATGGGTTCGTCTCGAAGTCCCTGCCAGTGCGTTGCAACTGGAAGGCGCAATTTTGAAAGGCATGCGCTTCACGCTCTACGACGGCCGCGCCACCTGGGATTACACCGGGCGGAGTTCCGCAGGCTACCCGCCGCCGTGAAGCGTCCTACAAAACCGAAATAGGCATAGGGTTGATGCCCCGCACTTTTTGGGGATTTTACCCATCTTGCACGACACTGAAAAGTAACGAAAATCATACATGCTGGTGACATGGGATTAGCGGGCTTAGCTTCTCCGGCTCCGACGGTTCCTCGCAAATGAACAGGTTATGTTCCAAGAATCAAAAGACTGTCCGACCAAACGCGCAGCACGATTCGCGGTCAACGCTCCGTCGCCGTCAATGTTCCACCCGCCCGTCAAAATCATCGCCGGGACTTGCATTTTGAATTTGGACGCTTTGCAGCACGGGTGTGCTGCGATTAACAAACAAACAACAACAACGCAACCAAAGACTGAAATATGAAACACATAAGTCTAGAACTGGAAAAACTGGAGCAGCGCATAGCTCCGGGCGGCGTGACAATACCGCCACCGGGTTCCTGCACTGGCGGGAGCGGAGGCACTCATGCCACTGGCAAGAGCCACAAGAGTAACAAGACCGCCAAGAGCGAGAAGAGCCACAAGAGTGGCGGCACCAAGGCAGGTTCGAAGTGCGCGTAATGAAGTGAACTCACCAGGCACCGGGGATTTCTCCCCGGATGCCCGGTGCTTCACTGGTGAACAATGAAGGGAAGGCTGTCGGTTTCCCGCCAGCCTCCCTTCAATTGATAACACGAACGGAAAATGATTGCAAGCCTTCCGAGATTCCGCGCAGATTTGACCCTCAGCCGCCAAACGTCGGCGGACGGCACGGTCTTCGTCGTCAAAGACCCGTTGCGGCAGCAATTTTATCGCCTGCCGGAAGAAGCGCATTTCATCGCCGAACAATTGGACGGCGAAACTCCGCTGGACGTGATACGTCGGCGGACGGAGGAAAAATTTCAAACGTCGCTGCCACCGGCGCAGTTGGACGCCTTCGTCCGGCAACTGGACAAAAGCGGACTTTTGGAATCGAAACGGAACCGGCGTGCTTCGCACAACCAGCGCCGGATCCAGGGAAGCCTGTTGTATTTTCGCGTCCGGTTTTTCGATCCCGACCGGCTTTTCAACCGCCTGACCGGCAGGATTCAATTTTTTTTCACGCCGGCGTTCATGGCGATTTCGGCGGCGGCAATTTTTGCCGCCGTGTGCGTCGTCGTTTTCAATTGGAGCGGCATCGTCCAGAATTTTTCGCGCGTTTATCTGCCGTCGGTCATTCCGCTTTTTTTCGCCGTGGTTTTTTGCGTCGTCACGGCGCACGAGTTGGCACACGGGCTGACGTGCAAGCATTTCGGCGGCGAAGTCCACGAGTTGGGGTTTTTCCTGGTTTATTTCCAGCCGGCGCTTTACTGCAACGTGAGCGACGCGTGGCTGTTTCCCGAAAAATCCAAACGGCTCTGGGTCGGCTTCGCTGGGCCTTACTTCGAGCTCTTTCTCTGGGCGCTGGCCGCGCTGCTGTGGCGTGCGACGGACGGGGAGACCTGGCTCAACCACGCCGCATTCATCGCGATGACCACTTCGGGCGTCAAGACGCTGCTCAACTTCAATCCGCTCATCAAGCTGGACGGTTATTATCTGTTGAGCGACTGGCTGGGCATTCCCAATTTACGCAAACGCGCCTTCGCCGCCGCCGGCGAATGGATCAAAAACAAATTCGGCGCGGGCGGACGGCGGCTGGAGCAAATGTCCGCGCGCGAACGCCGCATTTACCTGACATACGGGCTGACGGCCACGGCCGGCTCGCTGGCGATGCTGGTTTTTGCCGTCACGAAAATCGGCACTTATCTCATCGGGCAAAACCAACTGCTGGCCTTCGCGCTGTTCGCGGGGATGTTGGGACAAAAAATCCGCCGCCGGTTCAGCAAGCTGTTCGGCAGATCCTCGGGCGCCGCGACACTCGACGAAGATGGCGATGCCACGGACGAAACCGACGGCGCGGATGCGCCCGGCGGGCCGCCACAGACGGCCGGGCGTGGGAAAAAAAGGCCGCGCCCGTCCAAACGTTTTATCCTGTTCGCCGGTGGCGCGGCGGCTTTGGCAATTCTGGCCTTTCAAAACGGACAGCTGCGGGTCGGCGGAGGGTTCAGCGCGATGCCCATCCGCAACGCCGACGTGCGCGCGGGCGTGGACGGCCTCGTGAGTGAAATCCGCATGGATGAAGGCAGCATGGTTCATCAGGGCGATTTGATCGCGCAACTGTCGGACATGGACAATGTCACGCAGTTGCGCCAGACGGAGGCCGACATTCAAGAAGCGCAGGCGAAATTGAACCTGCTTGTCAACGGCCCGCTGCCGGCAGCAATCGAAGCGGCCAAAAATGAAGTTGTCAAAGCCGACGCGGCGGTCAAGTTTGCCGCGAGCACTTTGGCGCGCGACAAATTGCTGCTTGACGGGAAACTGCTTTCGCAACAGGACTATGAAGCCAGCCAGGCGAATCTGGCTGAGCAGCAAGCCACGCTCGCCGGAAACAAAAACAAACTGGATATGCTGGTGGCCGGCAGCCGGCCCGAAGACATTGACGCGACCAGGGCCCAGATCGCCCACCTCCAGGCCCATCAAAGTTATTTGCAGGAGCAAATCCGGCTGGCAAAAATTTTCAGCCCCGCCGACGGCGTCGTCGCCACGCCTTCGCGCCAGTTGCATGAAATGAAAGGCGTGTTCGTGAAGAAAGGCGATTTGATCGCCAAGATTTACGATCTCAAAACCATCATCGTCGAGATTCCCGTTTCGGAAACGGAAATCGCCGACGTGAAAACCGGCCAGCCCGTCGTGCTCAAGGCCCGCGCCTGGCCGCAAATGACTTTCCACGGCGAGGTCACGTCCATTGCCATCGCCACGCCCGGCATTTCCAGTTCCAGTTCAGCCGACCCGGCGACGTCGGCGACGGCTGTCACCGGCGGCAGCATCGCCGCGACGCCGAAAACATTTTTGGTCACGACCGAAATTGACAACCGCTCGCTGCTGCTCAAGCCGGGAATGACCGGGCAGGCGAAAATTATTTGCGGCCGGCGGCATCTCTTTGAACTCGCGGCGCGGCAAATTGCCCGCACGTTCAACGTCACGCTCTGGTCGTGGTGGTGAGAAATGAAAAACAAGCCGAAGGGAAAAAATTATGATGACACAAACTCCAGCGCTCGAAATCAAGCCCCGGACCATCGCCGCTTCAAATGGCGAGCCGCCGAATGAAAGACTTTTCCTCACCGGCCGGCCCTCGCTCCAGGAATTCCGCCGCTATGTGCGCAAACACGCCGCGCATCCCGAAGACGAAGACGTCCTCGCCGCAGAATGGCAGGCGGCACACCGCCACATCCAGGGCCTGAAAAAAACCGAGGCCGGCATCGCGGACAATCCGGCGACGACGCCCATAACCGAAGCGGAAACCAATTACGAACCGCTCCTGATCGAATTTCTCAAAGACCCGCTCGTGCGCAACAATTTCAACACCGTGCCCACCGAAGTCGCGCTCGTGGAGCTGGACCGGCTCGTGGTCTATCAGCAACACATTGATCTGGCCTTTGTCGGATCGCTGAAGGAAAAATTGGGCCTGACGCCGACCGAGGAGGAAATTTTCCGCGTCTGCCTGCCGTTCGACCATCCGCCTTCGCCGGTAAAATGGTCGCGCGCGCGCCACAATAAATTTGTTTTCATGTCGCCGTCAAACGATTTGCGCTTCCTCGGCGCGATGTCGTTGAAGTCGCAGCACATCACGAATTATCCGCCGCCCGGCGCGGTTGTCGGCGTCGTGGGGCTGGCCGTCGGCTTCGGCTCGAATTTCATGAACGCCATCCGCGTCGAAAACCGCATCGTCCTCAACAACGGCAGCCACCGCGCCTATGCGCTGCGCGATTTGGGCATCACACACGCGCCGTGCATCGTGCAGCACTGCTCCAATCGCGACGAACTCGAACTGGTGGCGGAAGACCTCGCGGAAAATCCCGACCAATATCTTAAAGACCCGCGGCCTTCCATGCTGAAGGATTATTTCGACCAAAAGCTGCGCAAAGTTTTCCAGGCGCACCGGCGCCACCGTCTGGTGACGGTGAAATTTGAAGTGGAAGAAGACAGCATCCCCGCGTTGTGAACGCGCAGCCGCGCAAAAAAAGGAATTTTGCCATGCACACCTGAAGCACCGCGCCGGCTTTCAGAATCAAGGTTCTGGCCGCTGATGTGAGCGTTATGTTGCCGAAGTTGTTTAACGAATCTAGTTCTACGGACGAATAATATGCACAACACTCTCGACGCCGTATTCGTGCGAAGTGCCGCGCGTATCTGACAAGGCCGCGGGCCCCTACTGGGGTTGATTTCCCCCACTTTTCAGGGTTCCACCCAACTACTCAACAACCTGGAGGCCGTTTTATGCTGCCACCTGAAATTCAAACCAAAACATTTGAAAAAAATGAAAACAAAAAAAATAATTTCCGGGGTGTTGACAGGTTGTCTGGCATGGTCAATCGCGGTCAGTCTGCCGGTTCTTGCCGCCGCGAGTTTTCCGAACCAGCTTGAACTCGCGCTGCACGGCCAGGCCAATGCAAACTACTTGGTTGAAGCCAGCACCGACTTTAAACACTGGACGGTCGTCGCCACGAACCGGACCAATCCGGCCGGGGCTTTGAGTTTCCGCGATCCGCAGGCGGGACAATTTCCGCAACGTTTCTATCGCGGCACGCAAATGACAGGGACGGGAACTTTATCGAGCCAGGGACTGCTGGGCGAAAATCATGCCCCGAACCGAATTCTCGTGAAGCCGAAGCCCGGCGTGAGTCTGGCCGGACTGAATCTGTCGCTCGGGGTGAGCGTGTTGAACCGGTTTCCGGCCATCGGTGACTTGCAGATCATCCGGGTGCCGGGAAATTTGACGGCCAGCACTTTGATCGCGTTATATCAGGCCAGCGGACTCGTCCAATATGCGGAGAATGATTTTTATGTGCAGGCGCTGAACAGCCCGAATGATTTTTATTACCAGCAAGGCAATCAGTGGAGCCTGCACAACTTCGGTCAGGACGGCGGCACGCCGGGCGCGGACATCCACGCGACCAACGCATGGGACATCATCACCAGCGCAAGCAGTGTCATCGTCGCGGTCGTGGACACCGGCGTGCGCTACACGCACGAGGATCTCGCGGCGAACATGTGGGTGAATCCTGCGGATGGCAGCCATGGCACGAATGTCGTCGCGGGCAACGCCGACCCAAATGACGATTACGGCCACGGGTCGCACGTCAGCGGCATCATCGGCGCGGTGGGCAACAACGGGGTTGGCGTGGCCGGCGTCTGTTGGAACGTCCAGATCATGGCCTGCAAATTTCTGGACTCGACGGGGAACGGCTCGATTTCCGGCGCCATCACCTGCCTGGATTACGCACGAACCCATGGCGCAAAAGTCGTCAACGCGAGCTGGGGCTCGCCCGCATTCACCTCGCAGGCATTGCACGACGCCATCGCGAGCCTGCGCGACGCCGACATCATCTTTGTCGCTGCCGCCGGCAATTCCGCGGCAAACAACGACACGTCGCCGTTTTACCCGGCGGATTATCGCGACTTGGACAATGTTGTCGCCGTTGCCGCGACGGACCGCAACGATCAGTTCGCCAGCTTTTCCGATTATGGCGTGACCAACGTGGATCTGGCTGCGCCCGGCACGCCGATTTATTCCTGCTGGAATGGCTCGGACAGCGATTATCAATATGACGACGGCACTTCGATGGCCGCCGCGACCGTTTCCGGTGCCACTGCGCTGTTGCGGGCGTATTATCCCAACGACACGCACCGCCAGATCATCCAGCGCATGTTGAACGGCGTTGATCCGCTTCCAAGCCTGGCGGGTAAAACCATCACCGGCGGCCGGCTGAACCTGGCGAAAGCGCTCAATGCAACTCCACCGCCGCCGACCCTGACCGCGAATTTTTCGGCCACTCCGACGAGCGGCCAGGCGCCGCTAGCGGTGCAATTCACCGACACCTCCACCGGCGGCCCGACTTCGTGGAATTGGAATTTTGGCGACGGCGCGACCAGTTCGACCCAGAATCCATCACACACATTTAATTCCGGCGGAAACTTCACCATCACGCTGACCGTGGGCAACGGTGCCGGGCAGACCAGCAGCGCAAGCCACACGATCACCGCCACCAATGCGACGCAGACGGGCGTGACGGCGAATTTTTCGGCCACGCCGAATTCGGGCCAGGTGCCGTTGGCGGTTCAATTCAACGACCTGTCGAGCGGGCCGGTCACCGCTTGGAACTGGAACTTCGGCGACGGCGCGACCAGCACGACGCAAAGTCCAAATCACACCTACAGCAGCGCTGGAACTTTCACCGCCACGTTGACCGTGACCGGCAGCAGCGGGCAGACGGACAGTGCGAGTCAAATCATCACCGTGACGAACGCTTCGGCGCAGCCGGTGACGGCGAATTTTTCGGCCACTCCGACGAGCGGCCAGGCGCCGCTGGCGGTGCAATTCACCGACCAGTCGTCCGGGCCGGTGACAAGCTGGAATTGGAATTTCGGTGATGGCACGACCGGCACGACGCAAAGTCCAAATCACACTTACAACAGCGCCGGCAGCTTCACCGCGACGTTGACCGTGAGCGGCAGCAGCGGGCAGACCAGCAGCACGAGCCGCACAATCACGGTGACGAATACGCCCGCGCCGGTGACGGCGAATTTCTCAGCCAACCCGACGAGCGGACAAGCGCCGCTGGCGGTGCAATTCACCGACCAGTCGTCCGGGCCGGTGACAAGCTGGAATTGGAATTTCGGTGATGGCACGACCGGCACGACGCAAAGTCCAAATCACACTTACAACAGCGCCGGCAGCTTCACCGCGACATTGACCGTGAGCGGCAGCAGTGGGCAGACCAGCAGCACGAGCCGCACAATCACGGTGACGAACGCGCCGCCACCGCCGGCTGTGACGGCGAATTTCTCGGCCAATCCGGGCTCGGGCCAGACGCCGCTCGCAGTTCAGTTCAGCGATCAATCCACGGGACCGGTGACGACTTGGAACTGGAATTTTGGTGACGGCGCGACAAGTTCAACGCAAAGCCCATCGCACACTTACGGTTCCGCCGGCAATTATACCGCGACCTTGACGGTGGGCGGCAGCAGCGGCCAAACCAGCAGCGCCAGCCGCGTGATCACCGTGACGAATGCGCCCGCGCCGTTGTCCACGGTGACGGTGGTTGCGTCTCAACCGCTGGCTTCGCTGCTGTCCGCGGGCGAGTTCACGATCACGCGCAACGGCAGCACGAGTTCGGCGCTGACGGTGAATTATTCGCTCGGCGGCTCGGCGGTGAATGGCAGGGATTATCAGACTTTGAGCGGTTCGGCGGTGATCCCCGCCGGGTCAGCCTCCACGAAGGTGGTCGTCCAGCCCAAGGGATTGCTGACGCTCTTGCGAACCGTGGTGCTGACGGTCTCGCCTAATTCGAGCTACAATGTCGGCTCACCGAATTCAGCGACGGTGACAATTCTGGTGGAGGCCGGTGGATTGTAAGGTCCCGGCACTGCGGCCGCGCGCAAAGAACCCGCTGGCGGGTGGAGGAGTTTTTTGCGCGCGGCGCGTGCCATTCGGTAAATCAGATTCGATTTTGGGGTGTTCACCTACTTTCGGCCGCATGACTGCGCGCCGTATCATTTGCATGCTTGAAAACCGTTTTTCCAGAAACCCATGCCAGCGATGATTTGATGAAAAATGAAGTTCGTATCCTTTGTGTGGAGGATCTGCCGGCGGATGTTGTGATGCTCAACCACGCGCTGCGACAGGGCGGTCTGCGCTTCCGCTCCAAGCGCGTGGATTCCAAGGCTGCATTCTTGCATGAGTTGGAGCATCACCCGCCCGATGTGATCCTGTCCGATCACGGACTGCCTTCGTTCGACGGCTTTACCGCGCTGGCCATCGCCCGGGTCCGGTGTCCTGACGTTCCGTTCATTTTTGTCACCAGCGCGCTGGGCGAGGAGATGACGATTGAAACCCTGAAAAGCGGCGCGACGGATTACGTTCTGAAAAAGGACCTTTCCCGGCTGGTGCCGGCGGTGGAACGCGCGCTGCGGGAGGCCGGGGAACGGACGGCGTTGAAGCAGAAGGAGCAGTTGCTGCGGGAAAGCGAGGAGCGCTACCGCCGGCTGATTGAATTCTGCCCGGACGCCTTCTTTGTCGAATGCGACGGGCAGATCGTGTTCGCCAACCGGAGCGCCGCGCGCCTGCTCGGCGTGGCCAGCGCAGACCGGATCCTTGGCCGGCCGATCAGGGAAATCGTCCATCCGGATTCCTGGGAGGCGCTCGCCAAACGATTCAGCCAGTTGCATGAAAGCGGCACCACTTTCTTCTGGAGAAAAATCGAAAAGGAAAATGTTCAAAGTCTGAAAGGACCGGGCGCCACCTTTCCTTTCGTCGAAGAGAAATTTGTCCGGCAGGACGGCTCGCTGGCGGCGGTGGAGGTGGCGGCCACGCCGCTCACGTTTCAAAACCGCCAGGCGATCCAGTTCATCGCGCGCGACATCACCGAGCGCAAGCGCGCTGACAATGCGCTGCAAAAAGGCGAGGCGCGCTACCGCCGGTTGGTGGAACGTTCGCCGGAAGCGATCCTGGTCATCCAGACGGACGATGTCATCGCCTTTGCAAATCCGGCCGCCGTCCAACTGCTCGGCGCCGCAAACGAAGAGGAATTGCTCGGCCAAAGCGCGGAGAAATTTTTCCAGCCCGACCCGTGGGACAACATCGTGAGCCGCACCCGGCACCTGCAAAACGGACAGCCGTTCACACCCTTTATGGAACAACAATTGTTGCGCCTGGACAAGGTTCGGCTGGACGTGGAGATTTCCACCGCACCGACGGTTTATCAAGGCAAACCCGCCGTGCAGGTGATTGCCCGCGACATCGGCGAACGGAAGCAGAACCTGGAAAAATTGCGCCAGAGCGAGGCCATGAAGGCGCTCATTCTGGAGACCGCACTGGACGCCATCATTTCCGTTGATCACGAAGGCAAAATCCAGGAATGGAATCCGGCGGCGCAGAAAATTTTCGGTTACCACCGTGACGAGGCCGTCGGGCGGCTGATGGATGAATTGATCATTCCGAAGGCAATGTGGGAGGTGTATCAGGACGGTCTGACGCATTATCTGATGACCGGCGTTGGCAGCTTGATCGGCCGGCCGATTGAACTGAGCCTGAAACGCAAAGACGGGGTTGAGTTCCGTGCGGAGATCGGCATCAGCCGCACTTTGACCGAGGATCCGCCGGGTTGCACCGCGCTCATCCGCGACATCACCGAGCGCAAGCAGGCCGAGGCCTTCTTGCGCCAGAGCGAGGAACGGCTGCGGCTGCTCGTCGAAAACGTGAAGGATTACGCGATTTACATGCTCGATCCGCAAGGCAACATCCTCACGTGGAACGCCGGCGCGGAGCAGGTCGAAGGCTATCGCGCCGAGGAAATCATCGGCCGGCATGTCTCCACTTTTTTCACGCCGGAAGACGTGGCGGGCGGCGTGCCGCAGGAGGCTTTGAAACGCGCCGAACGCGACGGCCAGGCGGTCAACGAAGGCCTGCGCGTCCGCAAGGACGGTTCGCGCTTCTGGTCGCAGGGCATCATCACGGTCCTGCGCGACGAAGATGGCAAGGTCCGGGGTTTCTCTAAAATCGCGCACGACATCACCCGGCAAAAGGAGGACGAAGAAAAAATCCGCCAGCTCAATGATCTGCTGGAACAGCGCGTCCGCATCCGCACCGCGCAACTTGAGGCCGCCAACGACGAATTGGAAGCGTTCAGCTATTCCATCTCGCACGACTTGCGCGCGCCGCTCCGCCACATCGCCGGCTATGTCGAGATTTTGCAGGGCGAAGCCGCCGGCAAACTGGACGGCCAGGCCAATGAGCACCTTCAAACCATCGCGGACTCCGCCAAAAACCTGGGCGAACTGATCGACTCACTGCTCGCCTTTTCACGCATGGGCCGCACCGAGATGCGCCTGGAGCGCGTGGAGCTGGCCGGTCTGGTCGAGGAGGCGCGGCGCGAATTGCGGCGCGACATCGAAGGCCGGAACATTGACTGGCAGATCGAGCCATTGCCGGAAGCGCAAGGCGACCCGATCATGCTCCGGCAGGTGCTGATCAATCTCCTTTCCAATGCGCTGAAATATACGCGCAAGCGCGAGCAGGCCAGAATCGAGATCGGCGCGACGGATTCCGGGGATGAAATGGTCATTTTCATCCGCGACAACGGAGTCGGGTTTGACATGAGATACGTGAACAAGCTGTTCGGCGTTTTTCAGCGGCTGCACAACGGGAACGAGTTTGAGGGCATCGGCATCGGGCTGGCCAACGTGCGGCGCATCATCCATCGCCACGGCGGACGCGCGTGGGCTGAAGGCGCGGTGGATGGCGGCGCGACTTTTTATTTCTCAATCCCAAAAATAAAAAAGGAGGATATATGAACAAGCCGAGATGGATTCTGCTGGCGGAGGACAACGCGAACGACGCGGACCTGACGATGCGCGCCCTGGCGGCCAGCCAGTCGCCCAGCGAGGTCGTGCTGGCGGGCGACGGCGCGGAGGCGCTGGACTGCCTGTATCGGCGCGGGATATTTCAATCCCGCGAGGGCGACGACCCGCCGGCGGTCGTGCTGCTGGATTTGAAAATGCCCAAGGTGGACGGCATGGAAGTGCTGCGCCAGATCAAGAGCGACGCCGCGTTGAAAAGCATCCCGGTCGTCGTCTTCACATCTTCCAACGAGCGGGCCGACCTCGCGCGGACGTATCAACTGGGCGCGAACGCCTATGTCGTCAAGCCGCTCGGCTATCAGGAATTTGTTTCCGCGCTCAAGGACGTCAAAAAGTTCTGGCTCATCCTCAACGAACCGCCGCCCGTGGATCTGATAAAAATCGCGGACGCCACGGCCCGGCAATCACCACCCCAACTGGCATCCGCCGCCTGAAAATTGAAAAATGAGATTCGCATCCTCCTGCTCGAAGACAGCGCAATGGATGCCGACCTGATCCGCCACGCGCTGCGGATGGGCGGTTTGGTTTTTTCCCTGGAACATGCCGATAACAAAGCCGCCTTCATCCGGCAGATCGAAAAATTTTCGCCGGACCTGATCCTGTCCGATTTTTCACTGCCCTCGCTCGACGGCTACACGGCGCTCGAAATCGCGCAGGTAAAATGCCCGAACGCGCCGTTCATCTTTGTCACCGGCACGCTGGGCGAGGAGGTGGCGATTGAGACGCTCAAGAACGGCGCGACCGATTATGTGCTCAAGCAGCGCCTCTCGCGGCTGGTGCCGTCGGTGCATCGCGCCTTGCGCGAGGCGGAGGAGCGGAGCGAGCGCAAACGCGCGCAGGAACGGCTCCGCCAGTCGCACGCGCAGCTCCGCGCGCTCTCCATCCACCTGCAATCCGTGCGCGAGGATGAGCGCATCCGCATCGCGCGCGAAGTCCACGATGAACTGGGGCAGTCGTTGACGGGCTTGAAACTGCAATTGACCTGGCTCGCGGGCCGGCTGCCGAGAAACTTGAAGCGGCTTCACAAAAAGGCGCACAGCCTGGCTGACGACATTGACGGAATCATCCAGGTGGTTCGCCGCATCGCCACCGAATTGCGGCCCGGACTGCTCGATACCGCCGGGCTGCCTGCCGCGGTGGAGTGGCAGACCAACGAATTCCAGAAGCAGACCGGCATCCAGTGCCGCGTGACCGTGGCCATCCGTGACACGATCCTCGATCAGGGCTTGAACACGGCATTCTTCCGCATCTTTCAGGAGACGCTCACCAACATCATCCGCCACGCCAACGCCAGCAAGGTCGAGGTGCGGCTGACCGAGACCGCGGAACATTTCATTCTGGAAGTGAAGGACAACGGGCGCGGCATCGCTGAGCATGAAATTCAAAACACGAAATCCATCGGCCTGATCGGCATGAGCGAACGCGCCGCGCTGCTCGGCGGCGAGGTGCGGTGGCGCGGCGCGCCCGGCCAGGGCACGACTGTGAGCGTGCGCATTCCGCGACCGCCACAAAATTCCGGGCATGAGCAATTGAATTCGCATGAAAATTCTTCTTACCGACGACCACGCCGTCGTGCGACAGGGCTTGAAATTGATTCTCGCTGACCATTTCAAGAAGGCCCGGTTCGGCGAGGCGCGCAATGCGACGGAAGCCTTGGACCGCCTCTCGAAGGAAAACTGGGACGTGATGATTCTCGACATCACGATGCCCGGTCGCAGCGGATTGGAGACCCTGCGGGACGTGAAGCGGCTGCGCCCCAAGCTGCCTGTGCTCGTCTTGAGCATGCACCCGGAGGACCAGTTCGCCGTGCGCATGCTCAAAACCGGCGCCGCCGGCTATCTCACCAAGGAAAGCGCGGACGAAGAACTGGTTGGCGCGATCAAAAAAGTGGTTGGTGGCGGGCGTTACGTCAGCCCGTCGCTGGCCGAGCGGATGGCATCGTATCTGGACATTGACGTGCACAAAGCTCCGCACGAGCGGCTGTCGGACCGGGAATTTTTGATTTTGCGGATGATGGCCTCCGGCAAGACGGTCAGCCAGATCGGCCGGGAACTTTCCCTGAGCGTCAAGACCATCAGCACCTACCGCGCGCGGCTGCTCGAAAAAATGGACATGAAGAACAACGCCGAGCTGACGCACTACGCCGTTCAAAAAAATCTGGTGGATTGACTGGGGTCTTTACCCCAAGGCTTTGAGGTCTTGACCCACTTACGAAGGTTTCATTCGCGGCCTAAGCTCTCAAATCGAAAGTGAACTAGGTCCCATGAATGACGAATCTCCCAATGGCCAGGATCTGGTTGTCCCGGCGACGAGGCACAGCGGTCGTCTCCGCAATACCGCCCCCCTCCCGCATACCGGTGCGAATGCCGCCGACTTGCTGCCGCTGCTCGAAGCGATCTTGCGCCGCTGGTGGTGGCTGCTCACCGGCAGTGTGGTGCTGGGGTTGTTAGGATTCATCGGCGGATTCGCCCTCTGGAAATCCTCCTACACCGCGCCGGCACAATTGATGCGTTACGAATCGCCCAACGCTGTGGAAGTTTTTGGCATCCGTCAGGCCGCACCGCAGACGTTACCCAGCATTTTACATTCTCCAGAACTGTTGCAGCGTGTCGGCGCGAGGGCTGACCCTCCGATATCCGCGGAGGTTCTCGCAGCGACCCTGCGCGTCATGCCGGAACACGACAGCGACATCATCGTCGTGACCCTCACCGGACGGGATCCGCAGAAGACGCTCGAACTGGTCAATCTTTACTCGCGGGAAGCGGTTCGCTACACGCAGGAAATGCAGGGGAAGTCCGCCGGCGAGATCATCCAGTTCACCAAACAGCAGCTCGCGCGGACCGAGTCAGAAATCTCCAACGTGAATCATCAGGGCGTAAACTTGCCGCCAGCGAGTTCGGTGACGATGGCGCCGCAGACGTCCACGCTGATTGAAAAAATCCAGGCGGCCCATGACGATTTGGCCGGTCTGTTGGCGCGTTACACCGATGCTCATCCGCTCGTGCAGGCCAAGCGAGCGGAAATTGCCGCACTGGAAAAGGAATCGGCGCCCCAGGTTTCGGCGGGCAGCGTGACGAACCCCCCCGCTTTAGCGAGCGGCGATCCCGAGGTTATTCGCAGCAAACTGGCGTCGCTTGAAAGCGCGCGGCTCACGTTGATCGGCCGCAAACAGGAGGCGGAATCGCTCGCCGCCGATCCGCCGGGCTTCTGCCAGCTGCTCGCCGAGGCCACGGAAAAGGATCTGGTCAAGCACGGGCGCGGCGCAAAAATTCTTTTTCTCGCGGCCTTCATGGGCCTGCTCGGCCTGCTGGGAACAGCGGCGGGCGTCCTGCTGGTTGAGCTCATGGACGACCGGTTGAAGAGCGCCTCCGATGTGAAGCGCATTGCGCGGCTGCCGGTGCTCGCCACGGCGGGGGATTTCGCGCGGATGACCGGCGCGCAAAAAGAAAACTGGGCCTTCCGAACCTGGACGAGTTTGCAGGGCCGGTTGAGCGCGTCGCCGAACCACGGCCTGGTCTGCGGCGTCACCTCGGCGAACCACGGCGAAGGACGCTCGATCTGGGTCAACCAGCTCGCCGCCGCCGCGAACCAGCTCGGTTTCCGTGTGCTGACGATCACGACGCGGCCGGCCCGCACGACCGTGGAAACCGGCGGTTCGCACGGCAAAAACGGTTCAGAAAATCCGGCGTCGTTCTCCGCAAACGGAAGCGGCGGCGCCTACGTGAAACTGGATTGTCCGCATTGCGGCCAGCGCATTGAATATCCGGAAGAAACGGAGGAAGATTCTTTTTCCTGCCCGGAATGTTCGGAGTCCGTTCCGATTCCAAAGCGCGAGACAACGGCAATTCAAACCAATGTCCTGGCCTCGCCGGGTGAGGTCGCTCAGAAATTGATGGGGCCGGAACCGCAACCAATTGTGCATATCCCCCTGCCCGGCTGGGTCTGGAACCTGGAACGCCGCAAGCAATGGCAGGCCGCATTGCGCGACTGGAGTCAGATTGAAAACGTCGTCATCCTCGTCGAACTGCCGCCCGCGTCTGAACCTGAAGCCGTGCTGCTCGCGGAAAATCTGCCGAACTTGATCTGGCTGACGGCCAGCGGTGAATCGCCCGCGGCGGAAACCCGTCGGCAGTTGGAAACGTTGCGCCATGCCCGCTGCAAGCTGGCCGGGGCGGTGCTCAATCATGCACCGGATTCCATCCTGCAGAATAAATTCAACCGCTGGTTCAATTGCGCGGCGGTGATAATCGCGTCCAGCGTCTCCTGTGCCTCAATGCTTCACGGGGCGGAAGAGGCCAGTCCGGCAACCGCCACCAACCGGGTCATCGAAACCAACCTTTCCTTTTCCGTCATTTCACCCGCTCAGCGCGCGGCGTGGCAGCAGCATTTGACGCTGGGCGCGGGCGATATTTTGGATTTTGCACTCTACGGCGAGCCGACGCTGGCGCAAGCGGGCGTGCCCATCGGGCCGGACGGGCGCGTCAGTTTTCTGGAGGCGCAGGATGTTCCGGCCGCCGGCCTGACGGTGGACGAGTTGCGCGCGAAGCTGGATGAAGAACTGGCGAAGTATCGCCGTGCGCCTCATAGCATCATCACGCCGGTCACTTTCAACAGCAAAAAGTATTTCCTGCTCGGCAGCGTGGCACGTGAAGGTGTGTTCACGCTCGACCGGCCCATCACCATTGTCGAGGCCGTCGCCCGTGCGCGCGGGCTGCAGACCGCCTTGCAGCAGCGCAACCTGGTCGAAGTTGCCGATCTGCAGCGGGCGTTTCTCGTGCGGCAGGGCGGACGCGTGGCGGTGGATTTTGAAAAGCTGTTTGAACACGGCGACCTTTCGCAGAACGTTCCCCTCGCGCCGGATGATTACCTGTATTTTCCACCCGCCGACTTGAAGCAGGTTTATGTCGTCGGCGAGGTGTTTACGCCCGGCGTCGTGCCTTGGACGACGGAGACTTCCGCGTTGCGCGCCATAACGGAACTGGGCGGCTTCACGGACCGTGCCTGGAAGAAAAGAGTCCTGGTCATTCGCGGCTCGCTGGAACATCCCCAGGCTTTTGTCGTGGACGCGGGTGCCGTGCTGTCTGCGCGGGCGCCGGATTTCAAATTGCAGCCGGATGACATTGTCTATGTTCATTACCGGCCGTGGATCAAAGCCGAGGAGCTGCTGGATCTCGCGGCCACGGCGTTTGTGCAGTCGGCGACGATCTATTGGACGGGAATGCATGTCGGGCCGTGGATCACTCATCCGATCATCCAGTGACACCATGAAACGCGCGGGAATATTTTTGGCCGGCCTCCTGATGCTGGCCTGGTTGTCCGGTTGCCAGACCGGACCGCGGTTCGACGCCCGCGCAACGACGAAGGCCCGGCTGGCCGCGCTCACCAATCTCGCGCCGGTGACGGTGACGAATGCGGCGGACACCAGCTTGCTGCAAGCACCTTCGGAATCCTTCACGCTCGGGCCGGGTGACCGGCTGGAAATTGCGATCGTTGGCGACCCGACGACGGTGACGAGCACCACGGTCGGGCCGGACGGCAAAATCTATTTCAACCTGCTGCCCGGCCTGGATGTCTGGGGCCGGACGGTCCCGGAAACCAAGGCGCTCATCGAGAAGGCGCTGACACAGTTCACGCGCCAGCCACCACAGGTCAGCGTGACCTTGCGCGGCGTGGAGAGCCGGCGTGTGTGGCTGCTGGGGCGCTTGAACACTCCGGGAATTTATCCAATGGCTGCGCCGATGACCCTGCTCGAAGCCCTGACGGTTGCCGGCGGGCCGATGAGCCCGACGAGTTTGGCGTCGTCCGGCAGCGGAACCACGGGCGTGAATTTTTCGGATGACGTTGCGGATTTGCGCCGGAGCTTTGTGATCCGCAGCGGCCAGGTGTTGCCGGTGGATTTTTACCGGCTGCTCAAGCAAGGTGACATGACCCAGAACATTTTTTTGGAACCGGACGATTTTGTTTATGTGCCGTCGGCGGTGACCCGGGAAGTGTTCGTGCTCGGTGCGGTGCTGCAACCCAAGTCCGTTTCCTATCGGGAACGGATGTCACTGGTTGCGGCGATCGCCAATGCGCGCGGCACGATCAAGGACGCCTACCTTTCGCACGTGGCCATCGTGCGCGGCTCGCTCGCCCAGCCGAAGATCGCCGTGGTGGATTACCAGGACATCGTGAAGGGCAAAACAGCGGATGTGCTGCTGGAGCCGGGCGACATCGTGTATGTGCCGTATGTGCCGTATCGCACGCTGGAACGTTACGCAGATCTGATCTTGACCACCTTTGTCAGCACCGTGGCCATCAACGAAGGAGCACGCGCGGTGTCACAAAACTTCGTTCCCGTCGGCGTAAGCATCGGCGGCGGGTCCAATCAATAGCTGGGAGCGGCGCGCGGCATTTATGCCGCTTCATGCGCGTTTCGTGAATCAGAATGTTGAAGCGGGCTGAACCCGCGCCGTCACAATTGGCGCGAGCCTCAATAAGCATGACAAGGTCCGGCCTCGCAGCCGGACCTTGTCTGGTTTGATTTTAAAATGGCGCTCAATGCTCGTGGTCAAAGTCGCCCCAGTCACAGAACTTTGATCCCGCGCTGATAATTCCGGCATAAATCACCGGACCGTTGGTGGAGTCTCCCGACACGGTGAATTGCAGCTGCCCCTGCAAACTGAAGCTGGCCGGATGGTTGGTGGTCGCCGGGAATATCTTCTCCCCGGCCAGCAGCGTGCCGCTGGCCGCCTGGTTGGTCTCCCAATAAACCCAGGTCAACCGCTGGATTTTAGTGCCGTTCGTGTTGCTTAAGGAAGTGCCTCCCGCAAACGTCAGCGGCGTGCAGAGGACGGTGTTATTGGTGCCGCTCACCACCACGAGCGCGTCCGCCGTGCGATCATAAGCCAGCGACAGACCCGTCAGGTTCGTTATGCCCTGTTCGCCGGCACAATGCCGGATGAGGTCCCGGTTTCCGAACCGATAATAAGTCAGGTCTCCAGCCTGGTTGGTGGCGATGCCAATGGCACTCACGTTGGCCCGGTAAAAATCCTGGGCGCTGCCGGACGGAACACTGATCACCTGCAGACCGATTGCCGCAAACGCAGCAACCCACAGTTTTGAATTTTTTATTTTTATTTTCATTTTGTTCGTCGTTTTGTTTGTTGTTGAGACGATCCAGCCGTGGACGGATCTCCCTGTCATCGCCTGCCGGCTGGATTGAACACAGATGCTGAAGGAAAACCAAAGACGATTGAATGGGGTGATTAACCCAATTTCGTCCGGGTAAATGCCTGAGGGTGGACCCGGGGCGTGTAGTCCGGCTTCCGACACGATTATCAGACTGGCTCCAGTTATGTAGAAAAGTTCCATTCCCTATAGTGACGGCACAATGCTTAAATTTATTCGTGCCTTCACGGGCGTTTTACTGTTGGCGTCCGTCGCGCAGAGCGGTTGGGCGGTCACTACGCTTCCAAACTGGGTTGGCGCAACGGCCACGCACAACTGGAAAGCGCGGCTCGGCGGCGTGTATTGGCTGGACAGCCGGGCGGTCGTCAAGCAGGCCGCGCCCGCGCTCTCGCAAAGTTCGCGGCCGGTGCTCGTGGACATCAAGTCCGACGCGGTCGGCTATGGCTACCGCTTTGACCTCAACACATGGGATTCACAATCGCCGATTCACACCTATTATTCCTGGGACGGCACCGACGCCAACACCGCGGCCTCGCCGGAAGATGTCTTTAATATTTTGGGCGCGACGGGCAATGCGGAATTCATCCTGAACATTCCCATACCGCTCCATCTCACGAACACCCCTTCCAGCAGCTGGGGTTACGACGGCTACGGCTACACCTGGCAGACGCCGGCATTCTACGCGGCGATGGTGCAATACCTGTTCGGCATCGCCGGGCCGCAGTCCGAGTGGCAGACTCTTCCGACCACGATGGATTTCTTTTCGACCTCAGCCGGCTTCAATTGGGCGGACTTGCGTGCGCGGCGTGGCCATGTGAATCCATATCCCGTCGTCTCGGTCATCATTGGCGAGGAGCCCTACAACCTTGAAGGCACGCCGAACGGCGCGCTCTACGGGCCGCAGGCGGAAAAATTCCGCGTGGCCATCCGCAATCGCGGCTACACCGGCGCGCTGGGGCTTCATGTTCACGACATGGGGATCGTGGATGACCCGAACGGCGGCTGGTTCTATCCGATGATGAACAGTCTCACCGCGAGCGATTTCAGCTACGTTGACGTCGAACATTACTATCAATTTTCGAGCGTGCCCGAGGATTTCAAGCGGACCTTCCCGGTTTCGGTCAATCCCAATGGCTTTCAAGGCTGGTGGATGAACAAATCCCAATGGAAATCCGACTACACGAAATTCCTCTGGATCGTGCAGGACACCCGCAACGCCATTCGCGACGACAGCGCGGTTTCCGGTCTGGGCGATCCGAGCCGCTGGCAGTTTGGTTTCAGCGAACATGGCATCCAGGTCACCTCCGCGTTCATGTATAACGACATGTTCAGTGCCATGCACTGGGCCAACTGGCTGGCCGAATCCATGCGCCAGAACATCGTCTGGGATTCGAGTTGGACGCTCATAGCCGAAGGCTTTTCACACGGACAGCTTCAGGTCAGAAACGGCTATGTCACCCGCACGCCAATGTTCTTCGTCTATCAGATGGCGCAGGAATGCTACGGCCTCGATTACCTGACCAACAGTTACGTCAGCGCGACTGGTTCAACGACGGACGGCCAGGGCAACGCCGTTCAATACCCGCTGACGACCGTCCGCACGTTTCGCGATCCGGCCAACGGCAACATCCATCTCTGGGTCGTCAATCAAAACACCACTGGCACCGCGACGATTTCGGGTTTTGAAAACTGGAATGTCGTGAGCTGGAAGCAACTCACCGGCCCCAGTTTGAGCGCCAACAATCCGCTTGGCGTCGCCGGGCCGGAGCCGATCCAGACCGTGTCGGTGGCTCTGCCCGCGCCCGGCACGTCGCTCGTCGTTCCGCCGATTTCGGTGAATCACATCGTCCTGTCCGCTTCAAGCTCGACCAATGTTACAGACACCGCGCCCCCGACGGTGGTCATGAGTTCGCCGACTGTCGCCGCGACGGTTTCCGGTTCAACGGTCAGCGTTTCCGCCACCGCGTCCGACAATGTCGGGGTCGCCGGCGTGCAATTCAAACTGGACGGCGCCAATCTCGGCATCGAAGAGATCAGCTCGCCTTACAGTTTGTTCCTCGATTCGACAATCGTTGCGAACGGCACGCATACGTTGACCGCCGTGGCCCGCGATGCGGCCGGGAATCAAACCACCGCGACGCCGGTCACGATCACCGTAACTAACGTGACGACCCCGCCGCTCGGCCTGCCCAACCTCAGCGTTGCGGCCACAGTTCCGACTGCGGCCATCGGCACGACAAACTACGGCACGTTCACCTTCACGCGCGCCGGTGATTCCACCCCTGCCCTCACGGTGAATTACACGCTTGGCGGCACGGCCGTCAAATGGACCGACTACCGCCGGCCGATAACCGGCGACATGCCGGTTGCGATCACCATCCCGGCCGGCGCCAGTTCCTACACCATGAACATCATGGGCGTGGCAAATTCAACCGGTGCCAATCCCGAGACCGTCAGTCTCACGCTGGCAACCGATCCGGCTTACACCGTTGGCGCGGCGAACACCGCGGCGATCACGATTGTCAGCAACGTGGTGGTCACTTTACCGATGGTCACCGTCGCGGCGACGGCTCCGACGGCGACCATTGGCACAGCCAATTATGGCGCGATCACCTTCACGCGCACCGACAGCACCAGCAGTGCGTTGACGGTGAACTACACGCTCGGTGGCACGGCGACCAAGTGGGATGATTATCGCCGTCCGGTCGAAGGCGACATGCCGGTTTCCATCACGATTCCGGCAGGCGCGACTTCCTACACGATGAATATCGCGGCGATTGGAAACGAAAATAATGTCAATCCAGAAACCGCCAGCCTGACGTTGGCAACCGATCCGGCTTACACCGTCGGCGCGTCCAGCAGCGCGACCATCACCATCGTCAGCAATGTGGTCGTCACCTTGCCGACGGTCACGATCATGGCGACGGATGCAAACGCTTCGCGTGTCGGCCTTGACTCGGGCACGTTCACCTTGACGCGAACCGGCGGCACCAGTGCGGCGCTCACGCTGAATTATTCATTGGGCGGCACGGCGGCGAATGGCACGGATTACAACTCGCTCGCCACGTCGCTGACGATTCCGGCGGGCTCGGCCTCGGCCACGCTCACCCTCACGCCCAAATCCAGCGCAAGCTTTGTCGGCTCGGAATCGGTCGTGCTCGCATTGGCAGCGAACTCAGCCTATGCCGTCGGGACAGCCAGCAGTGCCTCGGTCACGATTGCCGGCAACAGCGTGCCGGGCAACCTCAGCAAGGCGGGCGGCCACATGAAAATCACCTGGAGCAGCGTGGTGAACAAGTCCTACCGCGTCGCCTACATGGACAGCTTGAGCGACGCGGCCTGGACGGACCTGAGCGGCCTCATCACCGCCACCAGCACCAGCACGTCCTATACGGACATGACCGCCAGCAGCAGAACCCAGCGTTACTACGTCGTGTATGTGACGAACTAAATTCTCGTTCCTCCGGGAAAACGAACCGCCGGGGTCAAACCAGTTCCTCTTCACCCGCAAACCGGGAGAAGGGGAATTTTTTTGTCGGAAGACTGGGGTGAACACCTGCCGCAGGCACGGATTTCACCCCACTAGGCAACCGGGAAAATAACGGTAGGTTTGGACAAATAGTTTTCAGCCATGAAAAAAACCGTGCGGCTTTTCTCTGTCTGCCTCGGCGCCGCTTTTGTGTTTCGCGTCCATGCCGATGCCGCCGTGCAGATTCCCGTGTTGACGAACGCCGACCCGCTGCACCTGCCGCTGGTGGGCCAAAATGAGTTGCACATCCTCTCCTCCAACGTGCTGGAAGTGAAGCTCATCACGACGAAATCACTGGCGGCGGGCGTCGGTCAGTGGGATTTCGTGAGCGCGCTGGGACTGCCGATGTTGCCGGCCTCGGCGAAATTCGTGGTGTTGGTGGATGGCAAGCCCGATCTCGTGTCAGCGGTCAGTTTCAAGCGCCGCCCGCTTTACGCGCCGCTTGCCAGTTACGATCTGAGGATCAACAACGATCTCTATCTGCAGCTCGCGTCACCGGTCGCCAGCAACCAAACCGTCCAGGTTCTCAATCCCGACGCCTCGCTCTGGTCACCAACGATGCGATTTAGAGCGACGGCGGATCCACTGCGGTTCAATCCGGCGATTCATGTAAATCAAGTTGGTTATGTGCCGGCCATGCCGAAGAAGGCGATGGTCGGTTACTATCTCGGCAGCCTCGGCGAGCTGGGCGTCACGGCGGCCAATTTTCAGGTCGCGGACGCGAAAACCGGGACGATGGTTTTCAATGGGAAATTAAATCCGCGACCGGACATCGGTTACAATTACACGCCACTGCCGTATCAAAACGTTCTCGAAGCCGACTTCAGCAGTTTCACCAACGCGGGAGAATTCATGCTGGTCGTGCCGGGCCTCGGC
Organism: Verrucomicrobiia bacterium; assembly: GCA_035577265.1. GTDB lineage: Bacteria > Verrucomicrobiota > Verrucomicrobiia > Limisphaerales > UBA11358 > UBA11358. Next base: position 25,110 of record DATLVR010000107.1, read on the forward strand.
GCGTCCGATCCGTTTTTTATTGATGATGGCGTCGCGGCGGCCTTTGCACGCGCTTACGCACTGGGACTTTATGAACAACGCTGTGGCACAAGCAATTCGCTGCCCTTCACACGCTTCACCCACGATGCCTGCCACACCGCGCCGGCGAGCGTGCCGGTTCCGCAATCGCAATTTGCCAGCGCCTGGAACATCATCGCCAGCTACGGCCGAACCTTGAATCCGAACAATCCGCCGCAAACCGCACCGCTGCTTACGAACGAAGCAACGCAGCTTTTTCCCTTTGTGAATACGGGAACGGTGGACGTCTCCGGCGGCCATCACGACGCCGGCGATTACAGCAAATACACGATCAACAGCGCGGCGCTCATTCACACGCTCGTCTTTGCCGCCGATTCGCTGCCCGGCGTCGGTGCGCTGGATAACCTGGGCATTCCCGAAAGCGGCGACGGCAAGAGCGATCTTTTGCAGGAGGCGAAATGGGAGGCGGATTTTCTGGCGAAGATGCAGGACGCGGATGGCGGATTTTATTTTCTGGTCTATCCGCGCAACCGTGAATACGAAAACAACGTTCTGCCCGACCAGGGCGATCCGCAGATCGTCTGGCCGAAGAACACCGCCGCGACCGCCGCCGCCGTGGCCGCGCTCGCACAATGCGCGTCGTCGCCGCGGTTCAAGGCGCAGTTTCCGCAGGCCGCGAGCAATTACCTGGCGAAGGCCCGGCTCGGCTGGCAATTTTTGACGAACGGGACCGCCCGATACGGTTTAGCGGGTGCGTATCAACAGCTCATCCATTACGGCGACGACTTCATGCACAACGACGAACTGGCCTGGGCCGCGTGCGAATTGTATCTGGCGACCGGGGATCCGCAGTGTCAGCAGGCGCTGTTTCAAATGCTGCCGGATCCCACCAATCCGAACACGTTTCGTTGGAGCTGGTGGCGGATGTATGCGAGCTACGGCAATGCGATTCGCAGTTACGCCTTCGCCGCACGGAGTGGACGCGTGGCGGCGAATCAGCTTGATCCAAATTATCTGGCAAAGTGTGAGACGGAAATCATCGCGGCGGCACAGGATCAATTGACCTCGGCGCAGCAAGGCGCCTACGGCAGCAGTTTTCCCATGCAAACAAAGGCCGTCCGCAGCGCCGGCTGGTATTTTTCGATGGATCAGGCCTTCGATCTCGCCGCGGCCTCGGCACTCGACGATTATCCGCCGCTAAACGACCCGCGTCCGAAATTTCTGGAGGCGATGTTGAGCAACATGAATTACGAGGGCGGCTGCAATCCGGTGAACGTCAGCTTTGTCGAGGGCCTTGGCTGGCGGCGTCAACGCGACATCGTGAGCCAATACGCGGCCAACGACCGCCGTGTGCTGCCGCCGTCGGGCATTCCTGTCGGCAACATCACGGCCGGCTTTGATTACCTTTCGCTTTACCAGGGCGAACTCGGGGCACTCTGTTTTCCGTTGGATGGCTCGTTCACCGCGCCGTATCCGATTTACGATCGCTGGGGCGACAGCTGGAATGTGCAGACCGAAGCCACCGTCGCCAATCAAGCGCGGCAACTGGCGACGGCGGCGTTTCTCATGGCCAAAACATCCACCGCCACCCAGGTCTGGCGGTCGGCCACGGCACAGATTGCCCTGCCCGCAGTGGTGGGCATTTCCAACTCCGCCACGGCAACGTTCCAGCTGCCAAATTTTGATCTGGCGAAGGCGCGCGTCGTGTGGGAGGCGCAATCTCAGGAGCCGGCCTTTGGCAGCAACTTCGTTTTCACGCCCACGAATTACGGAACGCAATGGATCGAAGCCGAGGCGCAGTGGCCGGACGGGCGGCGTGTTTTTGCGATGACAAATTTTTTTTCGACCAACGGCTCGCCGTCCGTAAGCGTCGTCGCCGCCGATCCGCTGGCAGTCGTCGGCACGACAAATCAAGGGGTGTTCACTTTCAACCGCGGCGGAGATCCCGGCGCCCCGGTGACGGTGTATTACACGCTGGGCGGCACGGCGGCTCAAATGAGGAACTACCGGCTGACCGGGAACGGCATTTCCAGAACGCCGCGGATACAGGATGATTTTGCCCAGTCCGTCACGATTCCCGCCGGCGCAAGTTCCTACACCATAAACATCGCGGCTTTGCGCCCGACGAGCGTGAATCCACAAACGCTTGTCCTGACGTTGCTCGACGGCACGGGCTACAGCGTTGGTTCGCCCAACACCGCGACGGTGACGATTGTCAATCTCACCAGCCAGATCCTTGGCTTCATCATGGCATCCACCGATGGCTTCACGCTCCAATGGTCGAGCGTTCCGGGTTTTGTTTATCAAGTCGTGGCCAAAGACAATCTGACCGACCCGAACTGGACAAACCTGAGCGGCGACATCATTGCCACCTCCACGATGACTGCCTGGACCGACCATTCCGGTGCTGGCGTGCCGCGGCGTTTTTACGCCGTGCGGGGCGAAATCCTTGCCGGCCCGCAAATCACTTCGCTCACGCCCGGTTTAATTCTGGGGAACGACGGCATGACGCTCAACTGGACGAGCCTGCCCGGCCAGGTTTACCGCGTCCTGTTCAAAGACAATCTGGCCGACCCGAGCTGGACGGACTTGAGTGGTCCCATTACCACCGGTTCAACCATGACTTCGTGGACGGACATGCTCTCCCCGACCATTCCGCAGCGCTTCTACCGCATCGTGCAATCGGGGAATTGAGGTGAAGGAGGGTGCCATTCAGGATGAAGTTTCCATCGCCTGGTGAGTGAACACCCCAATTACCGGCGGGTGAACACCCCGGTTGAAACAGCCGCTCTGGAGAGTTAATTTCCCACTTCAAAATCCGCACCAAGAAAAAATGAAGACCGACCAAATTTTCGTTGCGCTGGGGGTTGGTTTGTTGCTTTGCGGTTGCGAGCCGCAAAAACAACAAATCCAACTCGGTGACCCGCTGCCCGGTTTGACGCCGGAACAGCTGGCGCAATTTAAGGCGGGCAAGCGGGCTTTTCAGCGCGCGTTCACGCCGCAGGACGGTCTGGGACCGCTGTTCAACGAGGTTTCATGCCAGGAATGCCACGAAGATCCGGTGCTCGGCGGCGTTGGCGATGAAATTGAAATTCACGCCACCAAATTCAGTCCGTCAGGTTTGTGCGATCCGTTGTTTCACGAGGGCGGGCCGGTGTTTCAGACCCAGGCCACGCCGCTGTTGCAGGCGCACGGCATCACGAACGAGCCGGTGCCGCCGGACGCCACCGGCATTGGACGGCGCACGCCGTCGCCGCTGTTCGGATTCGGCCTGGTGGACGCCATTCCCGATGCGGCCATTCTGGCGAATCAGAACACCAACGCCGCCTACGGAATTCACGGGCACGCCAACCGCACCATTGACGGGCGCGTCGGACGTTTCGGGCACAAGGCCAACACGGCGACACTGTTCGATTTTAATGTGGGCGCGTATCACGACGAAATGGGAATCACCTCGGCGCGGGAGCCGGTGGAAAACACCCTCAACGGCACGCCGGTGCCGCCCGACACGGTTCTCGGCCCGCAGCCGAACATTTCCCTGGAGGAAATCAGCAACGCGACCGTGTTCATCCAGTTTCTTGCGCCGCCGCCGTCGCAGATTTTTACCAATTACCAGGACCGAACGCTCGCAAAGCGCGGCCAAAATCTTTTTACGTCGCTGCAATGCGCCGGGTGCCACGTGCCGGAAATGAAAACCGGGCCGAGCGCCGTTCCGGCGTTGAATTACAAACTCGTCGCGCTGTATTCGGATTTGCTGGTGCACGATCTGGGCACGAATCTGGCGGACATCTGCCTGGGCGAGGCGCAGCCGTCGGAATTTCGCACGGCCCCGTTGATGGGGCTGCGCTTCCATGTGGATGGATTGCTGCACGACGCCAGCGCCACGAATGTTCAGGAGGCCATTGAACGTCACGGTGGCGAGGCGCAAAAATCGGCGGACGAATTCAAGGCGTTGAATGACGACGACAAAAAGGCGTTGTTGAAATTCCTTGATTCCATTTGAAAAGGAGCCCTATGAAACGATTGGTTTATTTGACAGTCATCCTGCTGGCGGGCGTCTTCACGCTTTCCGCCCAGATCAACGAAGTGGACCGGTTAAAATCCGACTTGATCGGCCAGACGATGGGCGGGCGGCACGAATGCTGGAAGTTCCAATCGGTTGACCAGATCAAGGAACTGACGGTCAAGGACAAGACCGGCGACGACCAAAAACAGATTTACACCGTGGCGCTGGAGTTGGAGGCGATGCCGGCTTGTGGGCGATATGCCGCCGAAGCACGCATCGAATATGAGAAAGCGGACGCAGGTTGGAAAATCAAACAGGTCGGCCTGCTGTCGCTCAAAAAAATCAACCCGCCCCCGGGCGCGATTGAAAAATGAAACCGGGAAGACGGAGGATTCATCATGAAAGAAAACGATAAAACACCGCCCGCAGATGTGCCGCTGGCGGGAAAGCCCGACCCCGGCGAACGGATGGAAGTCACCATCCGCGTGCGGGCGCGGCAGGCGTGGGCCGGCACGCCGGAGTGCGGCGAGTTTTGTGCCGCGCCGCCGGCGCGCCGTCCGCTGCTCACCCGCGAGGAATTCGCCGCGCGTTACGGCGCGGACCCGGCGGACTTTCAGCGCCTCGAACAGTTCTTGCAGGCAAGCCACCTGAACGTCGTGAGCTGTCATGCCGGCCAGCGCACGATGCGCGTGGCTGGAACCGTCGAAGCGATGCAGGCGGCGTTCGGCGTCAAGCTGGAATCGGCCGTTCACGGCAAGCTGAAATTCCGTCATCGTGCGGGACCGATCCAGGTGCCGCCGGAGGTGGCGTCGCTGATCGAAGGTGTTTTCGGTTTGGACGACCGGCCGGTGGTGCGACCGCATTTTCAATTCAAGCCGTTCCCAAAAGGTCCGCGGCCGCGCGCCGCCGGCGGCGCGCGGCCGTTCACCCCGCTCGAAGTGGCAAAGTTGTATGATTTCCCGCCCAATCTGGACGGCAGCGGCCAGTGCATCGGCATCTTGGAATTCGGCGGCGGGTTTGATCCGAAAGAGCTCAACCAATATTTCACCAAGCTCGGCATTTCGCCGCCGCGCGTCGTCGCGGTCGCCGTCGACGGCGGCAGGAACGATCCGACCGGCGACCCGCAAAGCGCTGACGGCGAAGTGATGCTCGACATCGAAGTGGCCGGCGCCATCGCGCCCAAGGCCCTCATCGCGGTCTATTTTGCGCCCAACAGCGACGCCGGATTTTTGGATGCGCTACGGGCGGCCATCTACGATTCAACCCACAAACCGTCCGTGATTTCCATCAGTTGGGGCAGCCCGGAATCCGATTGGCCCCGCCAGACCCTGCAGGATTTTGACGCGGCCTGTCAGGAGGCGGCGGCATTTGGCGTCACCATTTGCGTCGCCGCCGGCGATCACGGCACGGACGACACCGACACGCCCTCCCGGCAGGCGAACGTGGATTTCCCCGCATCCAGTCCGCACGTGCTCGCCTGCGGCGGCACGCATCTGGAAGCGGACCACGGGGCCATTTCCGTGGAGACCGTCTGGAACACACGCGACGGCTGGGCCACGGGCGGCGGCGTGAGCGAAGCGTTTCCATTGCCCGACTGGCAGGCCGGCGCCAACGTGCCCCGGTCCGTGAATCCCGGCGGCGGCACCGGGCGCGGCGTGCCCGATGTGGCAGGCAACGCCGACGCCGACACCGGCTACATCGTTTCGGTGGACGGCAGCGAGGGTGCTTCCGGCGGCACCAGCGCCGTGGCACCACTGTGGTCGGCTTTGATTGCGCTGATCAACCAGGGCTTGGAGCAACCGGTCGGCTTCATCAATCCGTTGCTGTATCAACCGCCGGCCAGCACCAAAGGTTTCCACGACATCAGGACGGGCGACAACGGCGCGTTTCCCTCGTCGAAAAAATATCCGGCAGGACCGGGCTGGGATGCCTGCACCGGCTGGGGCAGCCCGAAGGGAATGGAATTGCTCCAGGCGTTGAAAGCGTGAAATGGTCTGATACAAAAACGTTTTTCCGTTTCAAACAAACCGGCGGCGCTGCCAATCAACGTTCACATGGCCGGGCGCAATGGCTGACTTGGAAGAACGGAGGGCAATCGTCCGCGTCCGCGCGCCGGTCGTTCGCTGGGCCTGCGGATTTTTTTCGTCGCATGGGGTAAAGGCCCCAAGGGTCCTTACGGTCTATAAGGGTTGGCCGCAGAAAACCTCCTCACAACCGCGGACTGACGGTGCTTTCGATGATGCCTTTGGAGATTGCGTAGCGCGTCAGACCGGCCACGTCGTGAATGTTCAGCTTGTTCATCAAACACTGGCGATGTTTTTCGACGGTTTTGATGCTGACGCAAAGTTCGGCGGAGATCTGTTTGTTGACCTTGCCTTCGGCGACGAGCTGCAACACTTCCGCCTCGCGCGACGTGAGCCGGTCAACCCGCGCTCCGGCCGGGGCGCCTTTCAAAAACGCCTCGCGGTAGTTTTCCAAAAGGCGTTTGGAAATGGCCGGGCTGAAAAATGCGTTGCCATTGTTGGCTTCCCGAATCGCCCGGATCAAATCTTCGGCGGCGGTCTGTTTGAGCAGATAGCCCGCCGCACCCGCCTCGGTCACCTGCCGGACATACTCGTCATCGCTATAGGACGACAGGACGAGCACCCGGACGTTGGGAATTTCCTTGATGATCTGCCGGGTGGCCTCCAAACCGTTCATCTGGGGCATCGCGACGTCAATCACCACCACGTCGGGCGCTAATTTCAGGGCCAGCCGCAGGGCCTGCCGCCCGGTGTCGGCTTCACCCACGATGGTGATGTCCGGTTCCGCCTCCAGCAGGGCCCGCAAGCCTTGCCGGACCACGGTGTGATCGTCAGCGAGTAGAACTTTTATTTTTTCCATAATGAACTCCTGGTTGGTTTTTTTTTTCCAAAGGCAGGCCGAGGCCCGCCGGGTTGAAGGGAATCACCACGTGAATCGTCGTGCCCTTGCCGGGATGCGGTTTGACGGCGAACTGGCCATTGACCAGCCGCACGCGTTCCTGCATGCCCAGCAAACCGAGCCGGCCCTTTCGCTTGCCGGGATCCTTCGGGTCAACCTTGAACGACCGTCCGTCATCCGTGATCTCCATGCAGATGCTTTCTTTGAGCTTGCTGACCGAAACCTCCACCTGGCTGGCGTGGGCGTGCTTGCTCACGTTGGTGAGGCTTTCCTGGGCGATGCGAAACAAGACGGTCTTTTGATCGTCCGCAAGCTGTTCAGCAATGGAGTTGCCGCGGAAATACACGCGCAAACCGGTGCGACTGGCAACGCCTTTCAGGTAGGACCGCAATGCGGGCAGCAGTCCCAGTTCATCGAGCATGGCGGGCCGCAGATCCCGGGCGAAACGGTGGACCGTCTCCATCGTCTCTTGCAGCAGAACCTGGGTCTCGGCAAGTTTTTGACCGCTGGCGATATTGCCTGTCCCGTTATTCCTCATGGCGGAGAGCGTCACATTGATGGCCGTCAGGGACTGGCCCACTTCATCGTGCAGTTCCCGGCTGATGCGTTTGCGCTCATCTTCCTGGGTGCGGAGAATTTCGTTGGAAAGATCCCGCAAATGTTCCTGCATGGCCTGCGCCTCGTTGAACAACTGGCAGTAATGGTTTTCGCTTTGACGCAAGGCGTCCTCGACCCGTTTGCGTTGATTGATTTCCGCCTCCAGCTCCCGGTTGCGCTGCTGCAACTTGACATTCGTCTCGCGAAAACCACGATGGGTTGCTTCGAACGGGGAGAGTGATTGCAACAGAAAAGATTCTGCCGCCTGCAAGAGGTGTCCGTTTTGCTTTGCGACCACCGGGGAACGCAGCAATTTTGTCAGCGCGTCCTGATGCACGCGTGCCATGTCCAGAATGCCGAACCCTTGGGCAATCGCCGTGCGGCCCAGTTCGTAAGCCTGCTCCAGGACGGCTTCCTGTTCATTCAACAGGTAGCTTCGCAACGCCGCCAAATAGCGCCGCGCAACGCTCTCAAGTTTCCTGTTCATGTCGCATTCCCCCGGTAACGCAGGACGAGCACCAGCGCATCATCGTTGCCCTTAAAGTGCCGCCGCAAAATTTCGTCGGCAATCTGCCTGGGCGTCGCGTTCAAATTGATTCCGTCTTCAAAGGTCGTGTGGATGCCGTCCGTCGCCAGAATCAGCAAATCCCGCGGAGCCACGGGAATGACGCTGGCCTGCAACGCCGGCAACTGGTAACCCACCAGTCCGCCACGCAGCAAAACGCTGTCGCGTGGATGGCTCGCGGCGGCGTCCGCGCGATACAGCCGGCCCTCGACGTTGCCCACGCCGAGCCACGTCATCGTGTTTTCCGCCGTGTTCAATTTGGCGATGGTCAGCACCACGCCGCGCGTCCGCAAAAGCGCTTCGTGACAGCGTTTGACCAGCGAGATGGCCGGTTCAACCGCGTAAGTGTCCAGAATTTCCACCGTCCGCTGCGCCGCTTTCGCCGCTTCGTCGCCGTGGCCGACTCCGTCAATCACCGCCACCAAAATGCGCTGCTCGAAGGGCTTGACCAGATACAAATCGCCCGACACGCTCTCCCCGGAGATCGTCCGCGCGGCAACGCTCCAATCGATTAATGCCCGTTCTTCTGCCGTCGAATCTTGCATTTACTTCAACCATTTTTTCATCGTTACTTTGGTTCCGTTGCCAACCTTGGACTCGATCTCAAATTCATCCATCAGCCATTTTGCGCCCGGCAACCCGACGCCCAATCCCCTGTTGGTCGAATAGCCATATTGCATCGCACGCTCCACATCGGGGATGCCCGGCCCTTCATCCCTGGCAATGACCAGAATGCCGTGCTTGCTGCCGTGATTGGATGACAAAATAATAATTTCCCCGCGTTTGGCGTGAGTGATGATGTTGCGGGCCACTTCAGAAATGGCCGTGGCGATCACGGTCAAATCCGACCCGTCAAAACCCAGGTCCATCGCGAGCCGGCGTCCTTTTTGACGCGCGGTCACAATGTCCGCTGAGGAATTAATCGGCACTCTCGCTTCATCTTCCATGCTCTGTTTCTCTCTTGAAAAGGTTGTCGAGATACGCCAGTCCTTCTTCCAAATCCAAGGCCGTGCCAACCCCTTCCAAGGTTAAGCCCAGCTGGACCATCGCGAACGCCACGTCGGGCTGGATGCCGACGATCACCGTTTCCGCGCCGCGCAATTTCAGCATGTGGGCGCTGGCGCGCAGCGTTCGCGTGGCAAATGAATCAATCACATCCAGCACGGTGACGTCAATGATGACGCCGCGGGATCGAAACTGGCCGACGCGATCGGCCAGATCATCGCGCAGTGCCAGCAGGTCGGCATCCGACAACACCGACTGGACGCTGGCAATCAGATACTGCCCCTGCTTGAGAATCGGAACGTGCATACACTTTATGCGTTGGCCTCCGGCATCGTGCTTCGGTCGCTGGTTAAAATGACTTTATAGCCCAGCAGGCGCTCGGCCTCTTCGATGCCGCCCTGCAAGTCGCCAACCGCGTTCATCTTGCTCAAATCCACGCCGATGGTGACCAGGGTTTGCGCGATCTCCGAGGACAAGCCGGTGATGATGACGCTTGCGCCCATGAGCCGTGAAGCTTCGACCGTTTGCACCAGGTGATTGGCCACCGTGGAATCTATCGTCGGCACGCCGGTGATGTCCACCACCACGACTTTCGCACGATTATTACGGATGCCACGCAAAAGCTGTTCGGTCAACTGTTTCGCGCGCTGCGAATCGATCACGCCGATGATCGGCAGGATCAGCAGGCGTTCACGCACCTGCAACACCGGCGTGGATAATTCGCGGATCGCCTCCTGCTGCTGGCGGATGACGCGCTCGCGCTCCTGCACGAAGCTGACGGCGACGGTATTGGCAATGCGATTCGCCGCCGGTTCATAGGCGTCCAGCACCTGGTTCAGCAGTTCAAAATCCCCCTGATATTTTTCAAACAGCGAGCGGGCCAGCACGTCGCGCAGCAGCAGCACGATGCCGACGACCTCGTCGGTCTCCACGCCGCGTGGAATGATGCGTTCGGAGAGGCTGCGCGCGTAGGCCTGCAACGCCTCCACGCTGCCGGTCTCCAGCACCTCGACATAGTTGTCATACACGGACGTGGCTTCCGTGAAGATTTCCTCCTTGGTCATCGCCGTCAACAGTTGCGCCTCGGTGATACGCCGCGCCCATTCCTCGCGCAGTTGCGTGCGGTTCTGACGCAAGTGCGACACCAGTTCGCGCAGCAGGGCGGCGCTGGATTCACTAACCAACGGGCTGGCGGTCGGAACTGGGGAACGTCCGGCCCCGTAGCTGGCTTGACTGGTTCCAAGCACATTTTTGCTGTCTTTGCGTTTCATTGTTTACCTCCATTGGAATTCATAATAATGCCTTTTGTTTGTCTGATTTATCGGCTCGCCGTGCCGCGGTTTCAAGTCAAATTTTATGGGGCATGGAGCGTAAATGCGTAGTGGGTGCACACCCCATATCACGGTAGGTGAACACCCCATATCCACCATCACCCGGCAAGCGGCCAGTTCCAAGGCTTGCCGGTGCCCGATTCCACGCTGGGGTCTTCTACCCCGGTGATGTAGGGCTTCACCCACTTTTAAAAATTTCACCTCGTTTTTACATTGGAGACGATGTGGGAAGAAGAATCAACACGAATGAAACTGCTCTTTGTTCATGACCGGTTTGGCGCGTTCGCCGGGGCGGAGGCGAACATTCTTGCGACGGCCAGTGCGCTGAAGCAGCGCGGACACACCCTCGAAATTCTGCACGGGCCGTCCACGGGCAGAGGCCTCCCGGCATGGGCGGACGCATTTGCGCAAGGCTTCCGGCTTGGGCCAGGTGACAGCACCACGGCCGTGCTGGCGGCATTGGATGCGGTCCGGCCGGACGTGGTTTATATCCACAACCTGGCCGATCTGACAGCCATCGGAGCCCTGCTGGAATCTGGCGTGCCGCTGGTGCGCATGGTGCATGACCACGACCTCTACTGCATGCGAAGTTACAAATACAACTATTTCACCCGCGCCATCTGCGAACGGCCGGCTTCGTTCTCCTGTCTGTTTCCGTGCGGCGCGTTTATGGCCCGCAATCATGACGGCGTGTTCCCGGTGCAGTGGGCCAGTTATGGGTCCAAGCTCAAGGAGATCGAGCTGAACAAAAAATTCGACCGGCTCATCGTCGCCACGCGGTTCATGAAGGAGGAACTGTTGCGCAACGGTTTTGCGCCCGGGAAAATCGAGGTTCATCCCCCCGTGCCGCCGGGCGATTTCTCGGTGCAAAGCAATTTCAGCGACCGCAACCTCATCATCTACGCCGGCCAGATCACCCGCGGCAAAGGCGTGGATGTCTTGATCGAATCGCTCGCCCGCGTTCATGAGCCGTTTGAATGTTTCATCTTCGGCGACGGCAATCATCGCGCAGCTTGCGAAAAATTGAGTCGCAAGCTTTGTCTCGCCGGACGGGTCCATTTCAAAGGCTACGTTTCGCCGGACGAACTGAACATTTACTACCGTGAAGCCAGTGTCGCGGTCGTCAGTTCGGTCTGGCCCGAACCATTCGGGGCGGTCGGGCTGGAAGCCATGCGTCATGGTCTGCCGGTGGTTGCCTTCGATGCCGGCGGCATCAAGGAATGGCTGGTGGACGGTCAGAACGGATTTCTCGTCCCTTGGATGGAGCGCGCCGCCTTCGCCGCACGGGTCGAGGAATTGCTCCACGACAAAGCCCTTGCCTGCAAGCTGGGCAGGCAAGGGCAGCAGATGGTCGCAAACCAATTTGAATTTTCAAAATACATTGACAGTCTGGAAAAAATGTTCGCGCGGGTCGTTGGGAAACCCGGTCAACCAGTCATCGCATGAGAAAAAACAGCCAATCAAAAATCGTCGCCATCGTTGGCGGCAGCGGCGCAGGCAAAACCTGGCTCGCCGGCCGGCTGCAGCGCGCTTTCGGCTCCCAAGCCACGCGGTTGTCGCTGGACGACTTTTATCACGACCTCGGACACCTTCTGCCTTCGGTCCGCGAGCGGACCAATTTTGACCATCCACAGACCATCGACTGGCCGGCCTTTGAGGCGGTTTTGCGCGCCTGCCGGGCAGGCCGCAACACGCGTGTGCCGCAATATGATTTCACCACCCACACGCGAGTGCCTGAGGAAAAACCCATGGTTCCCACGCCGCTGATTTTGGTGGAAGGTCTCTGGCTGCTCTGGCTGCCGCAGATTGCCGGGCTGTTCGACCTGAAAATCTTCCTTGATTGTCCGGCACAACTCCGGCTGGAACGCAGGCAGGAACGCGATCTGGCTGAACGCGGACGAACGCCTGGATCCATCCGTGAACAATTTTCAAAAACCGTGGCACCCATGCACGAACAGTTCGTCGTGCCACAGGCCCAATGGGCGGACATCATTCTGCTACAACCGCCCGGCGAAATGGCCCTGACGGGTTTGATTCAAACCATCCAGTCGGAATTGTTGGAAACCCGCGCAAAGAAAACGACCGCCCCGGCCCGCGAAGAATTTTTACTGCAAACAACCTGATTTAAAACCATGACAAACCAGACATTCATCCCGTCATTGAACCGCTTCACGGCCGCCCAGACGCTGCCGGGACGCTGGTGGTTGAGTTTTCATGTCCTGTTGCGGCGCTGGCTGTGGCGCTGGCTCTTGTATGGATCCGGCGTGGCAAAACGGGCGTCTGACATCTTCGCCAGCGTTGTGGCGCTGGCCCTGCTCGGCCCGCTGTTCGCGCTCATCGCTCTGTTCATCAAAATCGAGGACGGCGGGCCGGTAATCTTCGTCCAGACGCGCGTCGGAAAATTCGGACGCGAATTCCGGATGTATAAATTCCGCTCGATGTGCCGCGAAGCCGAGGCGCGGTTGCAAGAACTGCTCGTCAAAAATCATCACAAGGAGGGCGTGACCTTCAAAATCAAGGACGACCCGCGCCTGACCCGGACCGGCAAATGGCTGCGGAGATTTTCGTTCGATGAACTGCCGCAGTTCTTCAACGTGCTGCGTGGCGACATGTCGCTCGTCGGCCCGCGCCCACCGCTGCCTCGCGAAGTTGCCCTGTATTCGCTCGCCGACCGCCGCCGCCTGGCCGCCAAACCGGGCATCACCTGCTTCTGGCAGATCAGCGGCCGCAGCGAGATTGATTTTTCCGGCCAGGTGAAACTCGATGTGAACTACATCGAATCTCAAAAATTCCTGGTGGATGCAAAAATTTTGATCAAAACCGTCCCGGCGGTCCTCTCGGGGAAAGGAGCTTGTTAAAATATGAAAGCACTCTTGATCTGTCCGGCAGTGCGGGAAAACGTCGCCGCCCTCGCGGAAACCGCACCGCTCGCCGACCTGCCCGTTTTTGGCCGCAGTCTGGTTGAGCACTGGCTTGAACATCTTGCGCTGCTGGGGGCAAAGGAAGTTTGCATCCTGGCCACCGACCGCCCGGAACAGGTGCGCGCCCGGGTTGGCGATGGCGCGCGCTGGGGAATCCGCGTGGAGGTGTTTCCTGAAATCCGCGAACTGACACCTGCCGAGGCCCGTGCCAAATATCGTGGCGACAACGACGCGTGGTTGACCGCCCCGGATGACGCGATCCTGATGGATCATCTGCCGTGTGCAGCGGAATTTCCACTGTTCACAAGTTACGCCGACGGGTTCAAGGCATTGCAACATTGGCTGCCCCGCGCGGCGACGACGCCCGGCCGCATCGGCGTCCGCGAAATCAGACCCGGCGTCTGGGTCGGATTGCACACGCACCTCTCGCCGGAAACGGAACTGCGCGCGCCCTGTTGGATTGGCGAAAATGTCTTTGTCGGCGCCGGCGCAACCATCGGGCCGGATGCCATTCTGGAAAACAATTCCTTCGTCGAGCGCGGTGCGGAAATTTCCCGCGGGGTCGTTGGCGCGGAAACCTTCGTTGGTGAATTTACCGAAATCCATGAATCCCTCGCGCTGGGCAACACGCTGGTGAACTGGCAGCTTGGCTCGACGGTCAAGGTGCCGGATGATTTTCTGCTGTGCTCGCTGGCTCAACGCGAGCCGGCCTTTCAATCCATCAACGTCTTCAGCCGGCTCGCCGCGGCGCTGCTGCTGCTGCTGACATTGCCGGTCGCCCTGCTGCCGATGCTGAAGTCAAAATTTCGCGGCCTGCCGGCTTTGCGTCCGCGCAGCGCCATGCGGCCACACCGATCCGGCGCGGTCGCGTTGCCCGGCGATACTTTGGTCTATCATGAATTGACGGGCGCGCCCGGCTGGTTGCGTCGCTGGCCGCAATTGTGGAACGTCGCCCGCGGCGATTTTGCGTGGATTGGCAACCGTCCGATCAATCCCGGTCAAGCCGCGCGGTTGACGAGCGAATTTGAGCGGCTCTGGTTGACCGCGCCCATCGGCTTGATTTCACTCGCCGACACGGAGGTTTGTGCCGGCTGCTCAAGCGTCGAAGCCCGCGCCCATGCCAGCTATTACGCCGTGCAAATGAACTGGCGTCTGGATCTGGCGGTTTTTGCCCGCGCGCTGTTTGTTGTCGCCTTCGGCATGCCTTGCTCGCAGGCACACGAGTGGTTGGCCCGCACTGCCGGGCCGGAGAACGCTGAAATGCGGCAGGCTAATTGACCATGGAAATACAAAGACAAAACGGAACTTTGACCGTCCACGACGTTCAGGAATTAAGCGCCGTCAACGCGCGCTGGTTTCGCAACGAAATCTGCGCCGCCCTGTCACCGGGACTCAAAGAAATTGAAATTGATCTCACCCATATCAGTCATGTGGACAGTTGTGGACTGGGTGCGCTCGTGTCGGTTTTCAAGGCCGCCAACGACCGGGTTTGCAAGGAGACCGTCACCCTGCGCCTGCTGAATCTGCAGCCGCCCGTGCAGCAAATGTTTGAGCTTACCCGGATGCACCACCTCTTCGAGATCGTGCCGCGCAACGGCGGAACCACCAACGGTCAGGCGCCGGTCAATCATGCTGCCAAACCCACCGAGCCGAAATGAAAACGGTATTGCCACTGTTCATCTTCATTGACGCCTGCGGCTGGGAAATCATCAAGGGCGGCCGGTTCGCCCGCGATTTCGCACCCAACCGCAAACGGCTTGAATCCGTCTTCGGCTACAGCTCGACCTGCGTGCCCTCGATTCTCTCCGGCCACTGGCCGGTCGAGCATCATAACTGGTGTTACTTCGTTTATGACCCGGTAAATTCGCCGTTCAAATCGCTGCGCAAATTCAGCTGGTTGCCGAAATTCATCACCAGCCGCCGCCGATTCCGCCGCTGGCTTTCCAAATTCGTCAAGGCGCGCTTGAGCTTTCGCGGCTATTTCGACCTTTACAACATCCCCTTCAAATACATTTCGCTCTTCGATTTCACCGAGAAAAAAAGTCCGTTGCAGCCGGGCGGCATGAATTGCGGTGG
>DATLVR010000108.1:0-84592 GCA_035577265.1 Verrucomicrobiia bacterium
ACCACCACTTCCTCCGTCGAGGAAGCTGCTGCCGCCGCCGCCGCCGAAATAGCCGCCGCCGCCGCCGTAGGCACCGCTGCCGGTGTCGTTGATGCTGTTGATGACACCGTTGCCGCCGGTGCCACCCGCCCCACCACCACCACCACCACCGGCAACGACCAGCAGTGTGTTGCCATTTGCGACGAAACTACCGCCGCCACCACCGCCACCACCGCTGCCGCCGTCATTGACGGAGGCGCCAGCACCGCCGACCAGTAAGGTGAGGGACGTTGCTGTCGTGAAGGTAAATTCGCCTTCGATTTCAGCTCCAAAGCCGCCGACAGAGCCGTGGACGCCAATGCCGCCCTGAGCACCGTAGGCAGTGATGTCGTAAGTGCCCGGGGGCAGAGTGATATTCGTTTCCGAGCCATCATACAGGAACAGGTTGGTGGTCTTGGCGGTAATGGGAGCTAGGACGGCCAAAGTCGCACTGGCTCTAATGCCGCCGTCGGTTGCGGTGATGGTCGTGGTGCCGCCGGTCAAACTTTGGGCCACGCCGTTGGTGTTGATGGTGGCAACGTTGGTATTGCTGCTGCTCCAAACCAGACCATTGACCGGGGCGAGACCGATTTCCGAGCCGTCGGAGAAGTATCCGGTCGCGGCAAAAGTTTCGTTCGTGTCGATCCCAATGGTGGGGTTGGCCGGACTGATCACGATATTGGTCAGGATCGGTCCGGAGAGTGTGGTAATAATAACTTCGCCATTGCCTTGTGAATCGTCCGGGCTGGCAATGCCAGAAACCTCATATACGATCGCTATGGCAGATGAATTGATGTAGGAACCGCCTCCGCGACCGGCGCCGGCCCCACCTGCGCCAGCCCCACCGCTGTAGCCGCCCCCGCCCCCGCCGGCTACTGCCCACCCGCCTCCTCCGCCGCCGAAGCCGCCACCGGCGATGCCGCCGGAACCGCCGCCCCCGCCGTTGAGATAGCTGTAGCCACCCCCAGCGTTGGCGCCGCCGTTGGGGCCGATGCCGCCGTTGCTGAAGAAGCCGCCGCCCCCGCCGGCACTGGGATTGCCGGCGCCCCCGCTCCCGCCGTTGCCGTCAATGCCGTTGGTGCCGTTGCTCCCGCCGCCGCCAGTGCCGGTTAAGCCGGGGTCGCCGCCGACATAGTAGCCAGCGCCGCCACCGCCACCGGCGATGACGAGTGGTGTGTTGCTATTGACAACGAAGCTACCGCCTCCGCCGCCGGAGCCTTGGCCACCGCCGACACCGCCAACAAGCAGGGTAAGTACCGTGGGTGCGGCGAAGTTAAACTTGCCTTCCATTTCGGCTCCGAGGCCTCCGGGGCTATAGTTGTAGTTGTTCCAGCCGCCTTGAGCCCCGTAGGCCGTGATGTGGTAGGTGCCTGGGTTTAGGTTGATCTTCATCTCTGAGCCGGTAAACAAATATATGTTGGTCGGACCGCCAATGGGAAACAGGACGGTCAAAGTCGCATTGCCGCTGACGCCGCCGTCGGTTGCGGTGATGGTCGTGATGCCGCCGGTCAAACTTTGGGCCACGCCGTTAGTGTTGATGGTGGCAACGTTGGTATCGC
This sequence comes from Verrucomicrobiia bacterium, assembly GCA_035577265.1. Lineage (GTDB taxonomy): Bacteria > Verrucomicrobiota > Verrucomicrobiia > Limisphaerales > UBA11358 > UBA11358. The sequence goes on from DATLVR010000108.1 coordinate 1,578, forward strand.
TGCTGCTCCAAACCAGGCCATTGGTCAAGGTGAGACCGCTCATCGAGCCGTCAGAGAAGTATCCGGTCGCAGCAAAGGCTTTGTTCGTGTCAATGGCAATGATGGGGTTGGTTGGGTTGATGACGATATTGGTCAGGAACGGTCCGGAGACTGCGGTAATAATAATCTCGCCATTGGATGAACCGTCGGGGCTGGCCATGCCAGGGATCTCGTTGACGATCGCTATGGAAGATGAATTGATGTAGGAACCGCCTCCTCCGCCGCCACCACTGCTGTAACCGCCGCCGCCGCCGCCGCTATAACCGCCGCCGCCGCCGCCTGCGCCAAAGCCACCGCCGCCGCCGCCGCCAAAGCCGCCCGGGCTGCCGGGGTAGTAGTTGCCGCCACCAACTCCACCGCTCAAGTAGCTGCCGCCGCCGTTGCCACCGCCGGTCACGGAGCCGGTGTTGCCGCCGTCATTGCTATAACCACCACCGCCGCCACCAGCGCCGTCGTTGCCGCCTCCGACTCCACCGTTGCCGCTGCTACCACCGGCTCCGCCGCCGCTGTAGCCGCCGCCGTTTCCGCCAGTGTTGCCGGTGCTGCCGTTTCCGCCGGTGCCGCCGGTGCCGGCGCCACCACCGCCTCCGGCAACGACCAGCGTTGTGCTGCCATTCATAACGAAACTTCCGCCGCCGCCGCCGCCGGGGCCGGGGCCGCTGCCGCCCGCGCCACCTACTAAAAGAGTCAACGTCGTCACGCTCGTGAAATTGAATCCGGCTATCATTTGGGAGCCGAGGCCGCCGCTTCCGCTATAACCGTTGAATCCGCCGGTGTTGGACCCGCCCCGGGCACCATAGGCAGTGATTTCGTAATTGCCTGGGTTCAGGGTGATGTTCGTCTTCGACCCGGTGAACAGGTGCCGACCAGTTTGGGCGAATCCGGTAAGCGCTCCAAACCAGAGGGCGACCGGCACCATGAAGATTGTGCTGAACCGATGGAATTTGGGATAGAAGGAGAATTTATATGTCGTTTTCATATAGCCTGACAATCCCAATTTGGTTTCTCCCACCACGACCGACAGAGGACATTTTGCGTGATTATCGCCATGCTCCCCAGGTGTGCAAGTCTTTTATCTTGAATTGTCTTTTATCTTGAGTCTAACCCCAGTTTTGCTTCGGCAAGTGACTGTTACAATGCTTTTTTTGAGGTTCCCAACAAAGCAAAACTAGCTGGACCGTTTCCAGTTCAGCTGGGCGCATGGAACGGACGACGGCTTGGCATCGCTAATCATGGCGACGGCACTCACGTCGCCGGTTCAACCTTCAGGGCGGCTCGCTGTTCGTAATCTTCCAACGAGGGAATTTTCATCAACGCTCGCTTCGCGCAGGCCCGATGCACCGCCTTGCTGTTATGGCCTAAAGCCTCCTGTGCGAACCGCTCAAGATAACCGGCAATCTTGGCACGTTCGGTCCATGCGTATCTGTAGCTGTGCAACGTCACGCCGGTAATGCCCAGCCGTCGGCAGCGTTGCCCAAACTCTGTGGCCCGATCTCCGGCGCGCACACTCGACCGATACGGAAACAACATGCCCTCGGATGGCAGGTCTTTGAATACGTTCAGCGCTTCGGCGCCTAAATGGACAATCACCGGCCCGCCGGTTTTCTTACGCGTAAAGCTCACCGTCCCGTTCTGCCAGTCCACGTCCTCACCTTTCAGGCTCGCAATGTCGCCCTGGCTTGCGCCCAGGTGCCAGCATAACTGGTAAAGCGCTTTGCGTTCGGGGTTCCGTTCCGCTGCGATGATCTGTTGATGCTCGTCGAGGGTGATGGCCCGTTTGGCTTTGAAGCGAACGGGCGGCCATTGCCGGCGGGAAATGACTGAGGCCGGCAGCCAGTTCATGTCCAGCGCGAAGTTGTGCATCCGGCGTAGATAGACGTTGGTCGATACCGTGCCCTGCTGGAGAACGCGGAATAGATGCTCGGCCTGCGTCTCGATGAGCACGCGTGCGCGGATCAAATCATATTTCTTTGACTTGGCGACGACCATCCAGCGAATCTGATTTTCGCCGGTCTTGATGCGAATGATTTCATCCATCACATGCTGCCAGGTGCGCACGGAAACCATCGGTCGCTATGCCGCAGATAAACCCGGGCAAGACTCAAGTTCATGGCGGGCTGTTGCCCGGATTCATTCATGGCAACCAGCAGTCGCACGGCTTCGACCTTGTCTTTAGTTTTGAGGGTGGTGAAGGTTTTGGTGGTGTTGTCGAAAGCGTAATAGACACTTTTACGACGGAGGAAGAGGCGATAACGCGTTTTCATGTTCATGCGTCATCCAGCCTACTTTGAAGCTGATTCCAGCGGTTAAGCAATACCGGGGAAATGCGCCCCAATACTGAAACAATAGTGACGAATGGTCAAAACTGTTAGCCATTGGCCTTCCGCGTCCCCTAAATCGCTTCTGCACACGCAGATGAATATGGAGGCGAGGGTCGGAATCGAACCGACGATGCAGCTTTTGCAGAGCCGTGCCTTACCACTTGGCTACCCCGCCACAGGGACACGGAGATTAATTTTGTTTCGTTCCGGAATCAAGCGCATTGTCGGAACAAATCAGAACTCTCCAGAAAATTTTCCGGCCATATCCAGGTGAGACCACACGATGGGCTTTGTTAGCTTCGAATCCGGGGCCTCAGCATGGAACACTTCACTCTAATCCTCGGGAGCCGCAGATAAAAACCTGCACCGACCCATTCAATCGGCCTGCGCCCGGAAAATTGATTCGCTTGCCGGCCGCGGTTTTCGCATATTGCGCCGAATGAAATCCATGACGGGTTACGGTCGCGGTGAATGTTCGCAGGATGGCTTCAAGATCACGGTGGAATTGAGCAGCGTGAACCGCAAGCAGGCCGAGGTCTCGGTCACGTTGCCGCGCGAACTGGAGATGCTCGAGACGCAGATCCGCGACGCCATCAACCGTCACGTCGCGCGCGGCCGCGTGAACGCCCGCGTCTCGCTCCACGCCGCCGAGGGCAAGCTTTCCGTCCGCAAACACATCAACGCCGCGCTGGCCAGGGATTACGCCACCGAGTTCGCACGGCTGGGCAAACAATTGAAGCTTTCCGGCGAGGTCTCGCTCGACCAGGTGCTGCGCGCGCCGGGCGTTTTCCAGACGGACGAGGAACTGGCAGGAACGGAGGATCTGTGGCCGGCAGTGGAAAAGGCCTTGAACCACGCGCTCGCCGCGATGGTGAAGATGCGCGAACGCGAGGGGGCGCATCTGGCCAAAGATCTGGCGGCGCGAACCGGCGTGATGCGCACGTCGGTCGAGAAGGTCCAGAAGCAGGCGCCGACGACCACGGAAAATTACCGCAAAAGCCTGCTCGACCGCATCCAGAGTGCGGGCATCGAAGCCATCGCGCCGGATGACGAGCGGCTGCTGAAGGAGATCGTCCTCTTCGCCGACCGGTCGGACATCTCGGAGGAATTGACCCGGCTGCAAAGCCATTTCCAGCAGTTTGAAGACTGCCGCAAAGCAAAAGATCCAGTGGGGCGCACGCTGGATTTTCTGGCGCAAGAGATGAACCGCGAGATCAACACCATCGGCTCCAAGGCAAACGACGCGGTCATCTCGCGCGAGGTGGTGACGCTGAAGGCGGAACTGGAGAAGTTCCGGGAACAGGCGCAAAACGTGGAATGAACATGGCCGATAAGAAACCAGCCCCGCTCTTGATTCTGATCTCCGCGCCGTCCGGCGCGGGCAAGACGACGCTGTGCGAAATGTTGCTGGCGGCACGGCCGGACATGACGCGCGCAGTGACCTGCACCACGCGCGCGCCGCGGCCGGGCGAAAAGGACGGCGTGGATTATTATTTCCTCAAGGCGGAGGATTTTCTTCGTCGCCTGCAGGCGGGAAATTTCCTGGAGCACGCGACGGTCTATGGCAACAGCTACGGCCTGTTGAAACAAGAGCTGCTCGGAAAGCTGCGCGCCGGCAAGGATGTCCTGCTGAACGTGGATGTGCAGGGCGCGGCGACCATCCGCGCGGCGGCGGAGGAGGAACCGGAGCTGAAGCGCGCACTGGTGACGGTGTTCCTCACCACGCCGTCACTGGAGATTTTGGAGGCGCGGCTGAAGAACCGGAACGCGGACGACCCGTCGGTCATCAAGAAACGGCTGGCGTCGGCGAAGCAGGAGGTCGCGCAGTGGAAAAATTTTGACTATCTCGTCATCAGCACGTCGAAGTCGGAAGATTTGCGACGGACACTGGCGGTCGTGGAGGCGGAGAAGATGCGTGTGGCGCGGTCACAAGCGCCGGACATGGAATACGTCACCCTCGAGTTGCCGGCCAAGGCCGAGCGAAAGACAAAAAATTAACCGCTCATCCGCGCTGATTGACGCCAATCAAAAATCAGCGAAGATAAGCGGAGATCAGCGATTTAATTTGATTTCAATTATGAGCGCCAACATTGTTCTCGGCGTCACCGGCTCCATCGCCGCGCACAAGGCGGCGGACCTGGCGTCGCTGCTGACAAAGCAAAAATGCCACGTGCGCGTGGTGATGACGGCGGACGCGCAACGCTTCATCACGCCCCTGCCCTTCAAGACGCTCACGCGCAACCCGGTTGTGACCGATCTTTACGACGAGGATGAGGACTGGAAACCGGCGCACATCGAACTGGCGGACGCGGCGGATCTGCTGCTGATCGCCCCGGCCACGGCGAACGTGATCGCGAAGCTGGCGCACGGCATCGCGGATGACGCGTTGAGTTGCATCGCGCTGGCGTTGAATCCCAAGGCGAAAATCCTGATCGCGCCGGCCATGAACGGAAAAATGTGGCTGCACGCCGCAACGCAGGAAAATGTGAAGACGCTTCAAAAGCGGGGCGCGGAATTTATCGGGCCGGATGAGGGAATGTTGTCCTGCGGTTATGAGGGCGTGGGCCGGTTGTGGCCGGTGCAGCAAATCGTTGAACGCGCACTCTCTCAATTAAAAGTTAAAAAGTGAGCCGGCAACATGGAGTGACCAGGCGGGGGCATTTTTAATTTTGCATTTTTAATTCGCATGAAACCAAGCCAAGTCCAGTGGCTGAAAAGTCTGGCTCGGCTGTTTGAAATCCCGGCGCCCGACCCGGCGCGCCTGCTTCACCGCATCATCATGATGGAGCGGAACCTCATGCTGCCCATCAAGGCGGTCTTCATCGCGATGATCCTGTATTCGTTTGATGTGGCGAATCCGTGGATCAATCTCGCCTCCGGCACGCACGATGTGATCGTGGAAACCGTGCAATTCCTGTTTTGGTTTTACATCCTGGGCAACCTCATCCTGGCCGCCATTTTATTCGCGGCCGAGCGGCTGCCGCTGGCGGCGGTGCAATGGGCGGTGTTCACGAGCAGCCTGGTGGACGGGCTGTTCATCGCGGGCATGACCTTGCTGACCGGCGGTCTGGACAGTGTCTTGTTCTGGCTCTTCGTGGTGCTGATCATCCGCAATTCCGTGATCGTGCCGCCGGGCGGATCGCAGTTCATTTTGAATTTCGCCATCAGCCTCTGTTACGTGCTGGTGGCCGTGCTGGATGTTTCGGTGTTTCAAAACCTGGATGACTATACCCGTCGCGCCCTGGAGTTGTCGTCCCGCGACGACACGGCCCAGCCGTTTATGTTGCGGATGGCCGTGCTGCTGCTGACAACACTCTGCTGTTCCGGGTTGGAACTGCTGCTGGAGCGTCAGCGCCTCGCCGCCGAGGAGGCGGGGGAATTTGCCGCGCGCGAGGGCCAGTTGCGCTCCGCCGGCCGCCTCGCCGCTGAATTCGCCCATCAGATCAAAAACCCGCTCGCCATCATCAACAACGCCGCCTTCTCCCTGCAACGCGCCGCCCGTGACGGCAAACCGCCGGCAGCCCAGCATCTCGACATCATTCAGGAGGAGGTCGCGCGCGCCGACAAGGTCATCACCCAGATCATGGGCTACGCGCAATTGAGCGAAGGCCGCGTCGAAAAACTGGAGGTGGTGGGCGAAATCAACCGCGCCATCGCCCAGACCTTTCCATCCGCCATGCCGGCCCGGATCAAAATTCACCGCAAATTCGGACACAGCTTTCCGCCACTGCTGATGCAACGCGGCCACCTTTCGGAAATCCTGTTGAACCTGTTGCAGAATGCCCGTGAGGCGCTGGGAGACAAGGGCAACATTTATGTCGCCGCGGATTGCCAGCGGGATTATGCCGTGGAAATTTCCGTGCGCGACGACGGCGCCGGGATTCCGCCGGAAAAAATGGAGCGCATTTTCGAGGCGTATTATACCACGAAGGAAAAAGGCAGCGGACTCGGCCTGGCCATCGTCAAACATAACGCCGAACTTTACGGCGGAATCGTGCGCGTGGAATCGGAGCTTGGAAAAGGCGCGAAATTCACCGTAATCTTTCCGGCGAAGGCATTGATGATATTTTCCAAATGAACCCACCGCTGCCACCCGTGCTCGTCGTGGATGACGAGAAGAACATGCGCCTGTCGCTTCAGACCGTGCTGAAGGACGAGGGTTACAGCGCGCGCGCCGTTGAATCCGCCGAGGAAGCGCTCGCGCTGCTGGCGCGGGAGGAATTTTTCATGGTCATCACCGATGCGCGGCTCGGCGGCATGAGCGGTTACGAGTTCCTCGGCAAAATCCGCGGCCGCTGGCCCGACCTGCCCGCCCTCATGCTGACGGCCTACGCCACGCCCAAGCTCGCCGTGGAAGCCATCAAAGCCGGCGCGATTGATTATCTGGCCAAGCCGTTCGCACCCGAAGAACTGCTCCATGCCGTCGCCCGCTGCGCCGAGCGCCACCAGTTGCTGCGGGAAAACGCCGCGCTGCGGTCGCGGGCCGGGGACGTCATCGGCCTCGAGCAAATCGTCGGCGAATCACCCAAAATGCGCGAACTGCGCCAGCTCATCCAGACCGTGGCGCCGACGGACGCGCGCGTGCTGATCCTGGGCGAAAGCGGCACCGGCAAGGAGCTCGTCGCGGGCGCCATGCACAGCCTGAGCCAGCGGCGCGGCGCGAATTACATCCGCATCAACTGCGCCGCCATCCCCGAGGCACTGCTGGAAAGCGAACTGTTCGGCCATGAAAAAGGGGCCTTCACCGGCGCCATCAAGCAAAAACCCGGGCGCGTGGAAGAGGCCGACGGCGGCACGATTTTTCTCGATGAGATCGCCGACATGAGCAAGCCGCTCCAGGCGAAATTGCTGCGATTCCTGGAGGACGGATCGTTCACCCGGGTCGGTGGCACCCAGGAATTGCGCGTGAATATCCGCCTCATCGCCGCGACCAACCGCGACATCGTGCAGGCCATCGCCGCCGACCAGTTCCGCGAGGATCTGTTCCACCGTCTGAACGTCGTGCAGTTCAACCTCCCGCCCCTGCGCGAACGCGGCGAGGATGTCCTGGTGCTCGCCGGACATTTTTTGAAATTGTTCCGCGCCACGATGAACAAAAGTATCACCGGTCTCGCCCACGGCGCCCGGCAGAAACTGCTTTCCCACCGCTGGCCCGGCAATGTCCGCGAACTCCGGAACGCGATTGAACGCGCCTTGATCCTGGAGACGTCACACGAAATCCAGCCCGTCAGCCTGCCCGATTTCCAGGTCGAAGCCCGCCTCCAAAAATCCGCGCCCGGCCTGGCCACCACCGAGGAATCGCTCGACGACGCCCTTGCCCGCATCGAACGCGAACTGATCACCACCGCGATGGAGCATCAGGATTTCAACCTGACACGCGCCGCCGAATCTCTTAAGCTCACCCGCCATTCGCTTCGTTACCGGATGCAGCGGTTGCGGATGAACCCGGGCGAGGGCGACGCGGGCGAACCCGCCGCCTCCGGGAAGACGGACGAAACCTGATTGAGATGAATTCTGGAGCAACCATGCTGGCCGTTTACGAGCCGTTGCCCGTCTGGGTCAATTTCCTGGCCATTTTTGCCGCCTTGGTGCTGGCCTCGATCGGCGGCCTGGTCTGGGCGGTCGTCTTCCGCAGAAAACGGCGGCGCAAGCATCACAAGCGCCACAATCATCAAAAGGGCCGCAACCATCACGAGCCGCGCAAACCCAACCCCACGCTGGCCGAAACTGGCGGCCTGCCCCCGTTCCGCCCCTCGGAAACGCCCGGCGAACAGCCGCCGCTGCCGTGATGCAACACAGCCGCGCCATCACCCGCAAGAGCGCCTCCAACCTCGCGCTCGCCTTCATTTTGCTGCCGCGACCCAAACGCGACGCCATGTCCGCCCTCTACGCCTTCTGCCGCGAGGTGGACGACGTGGCCGACGAGGATTCGGTGCCCGCCGAACAACGCCGTACCCGGCTCGCCGGGTGGCGCGAAGACATCAGCCGTGCGTGTGAAAATGGTTCGCCGCAGTTTCCCGTCATCCGTGAGTTGCAGCCCGTCATCCGTGAGTTTCATCTGCCATTGGTGTCCTTCGATGACATCATCAAGGGTTGCGAAATGGATCTGGACCACAGCCGTTATGAGAACCTCGCCGGATTAAGCCTCTATTGTTATCGCGTGGCCTCGGCGGTGGGCTTGTTGAGCATCCAGATTTTCGGATTTAAAAATCCGCAGTGCCATGACTACGCCACCCATCTGGGCCACGCCCTGCAATTGACCAACATCCTGCGCGATGTGCGGGAGGACGCCGGACGCGGCCGGATTTACCTGCCGCTCGACGAACTGCGGAAATTCAACGTCACGGAAGATGAGATTCTGCGCGGCGTCTATTCCAGCCGTTACCTCGAACTCGCCAAAAGCATCGCAGCCAAAGCCCGCAACCATTACCGGCTTGCCCGGGAATTGTTGCCGCCCGAAGACCGCCGTGCCATGGTCGCCGCCGAACTGATGGGCTCGGTCTATTGGCAGCTGCTGAGAAAACTCGAAGCGAATCAGTTTAACGTCTTCGGCGAAGAGCGCGTCTGCATCGGCAAGGCGCAAAAGCTGGGTTTGATTTTTCGGTCGTGGCTGCGATTCGTGTGCCGCTCCACAGCTCCCAATTACGGCACATCCTGATTCCGTTCGCCCGCCCTACCAGAGCACTTTCGCCAGCACGTCGGCCAGCCGCTGGGCGGCAGAACTGGTCGATTGGTGCAGCTGCATCAAAGCGCCAATTTTCCAGGGCGCTTTGGTGATAGCCCAGGCCAGCTTGCCGGGATGCAGGCTCATGTCAGGCTTGGAGAGCGTGTTGAAATCCAGCGGCAAATCTTCGCCGGCCGTGTCGGAAATCACCCGCACCATGGCACAGGGGATCTGCCGTTCCCGGCATACCGCCATGATCGCGCCGGACTCCATTTCCACCACGTCCGCGCCGGTTTCCGCGCGCAGTTGCTTCTTCTCGGCGATGGTGGTGGCAATGCGTGGCGCACTGAAAAAACTGGCGTGTTTTGCATTCGTGCCCGCCAATCTTTCCTCAAGTTCCACATTCCCGGTGATGAAAACCACGTCACCGCTTTTGAGTTCCGGATTCAATCCACCGGCAAAACCGCAGGTCAACACCAGCTTCGGCAGATGGTTGGCCAGATACTGGCGCAAGGAAGTTTCGGCGTTTTGACTTCCAATCCCGGTGATGAGAATCTCCACGTCGGGAATGCGCAGCGCCAGTTTCCGGAACGGCGCGGCTTCCACGTCGAGTGCGAAACAGACGAGCGTTCCCACTTCCGTCCTCCCGTTGTGAGTGGTTGGTTTCATTTAAATTCCGATGCGATTTTCCGAAACAGCGCGGCTTCTTCTTTCAGGGCGAAGCAAATGAGTGTGGGCGTGGATTGAACTTTGTTGGATTACCATGTTTGTTTCTAGCTGTTCTTTATTCCTTTGAGCCAATTGTAGACTGGTCCGCCATAAACCACATAACGATATTTCCCTTTATGCAAATACACATTTACTGGCAAAGCTTGGAGCGAGTGCTGGACATTTTTCTTGCCCGCCAAAACCATGAACGTTACCACACCCATTAAATCACAAATCATCAAACCATAACGTTCATGAAATCCGTTGTGGAAAGCATCAATAAAACAAAGAATCATCAGCACAATCATCAACATGGATGTCTTGCCAGGTAGAAAATAATTGAGACGGCACTTTAGGCACATGGGAAAACGAACGTTCTTGGTTCGTAGAATTTCAATAGATCTCATCAAATGGACGGGCAGAACCACAAGACCCAACGCATCAAGCATTACTTCCTCTTTGATTTTGGATGGATCACTTGGTTTCAAGACACAAGCATGGCGTGCCGGCTGGCCGCAACAAACACACACGGGTGGTAAAGACAAAGGCCCGTTACTTTCGACGATGATCGGTTGCGCGTTCACTAATTTTCATTTAATCCCCGCCAGCCGTTCCTTCCAGATCTTGTAAAGCTCCACCGTGGCGCGGACGTCGCGCAGGCAGTATTCGGCGATCTCGCGGAATTTGCCCGCGTCCATCAGTTCTTTCACGTCATTGCCCGTCACGCCCGCGCTCTTGGGCGATTCGATGCCGAAGGCCTTGCAGTAAAAATCCAGGTTGAACCGCCGCGCCGCGCCGCCCTGCCCGCCGACGGAATAAAACGTGAACTGCTCCGCCAGATCGCAGTGCGGCTCGACCGCGTAACGATAGCCCAGCCAGTTCTTTTTCGAGATCGGCACGTTGAGCACCGCCGAGCGGAGATAGATGAACGGCACGTCGAACCCGCGCCCGTTGAAGGTCACGACGGAATCATACTTTTTCGCCACCTCCCAAAACTGCGCGAGCAGCTCCGTTTCATCCGCGCAGGGAATGAATTTTACAAGTGCATTTTCCTCGGCCTCCTCCTCGAAATCATCGGCAACAAACAGCGACTGGCCGCGCTGCGTCTCGGCGTTGAGCATGGCAATGCAGACTACCTGCGAGGTGAACGGCCAGAGGCTCATGAACCGGGTGATCTCCTCGCGCTTGGTGGCCTTGGCGGCGGGATCAGCGAGCTTGTCGGCCTCACGGAATAGGTATTCCTGCTGCGCCTCGTCGAAATTTTCAATGGGCTGCGCGGAGGTTTCGATGTCGAATACGAGGGTCGCCATGCAGGAAGATTAACCGCCAAGACGCCGGGGACGCCAAGAAAATTTTCCAAGTTTGTTTTTAAAACCCCTTGGCAGTGTTGGTGCCCCGGCGGTTTAAACCGGTTCCGCAATCAAATCATAATCCGTGTGGCCGACGACTTTGACCTGGGCGAATTTCCCCACCGGCAGTTTCCCGCGCACATAAACGCGTCCGTCAATGTCCGGCGCATCGGCTTCACCGCGGGCGACCAAATAGTTGAGAGTTGAAAGTTGAGCGTTGAGAGTTTCTTTTTCACGCATCAGGCCGTGTTCCCAGGAACTGACGTTCGCGCCCTGCAATTGTTTCGCGTTGGCCTCGCCCTCGATGAGGACTTTGATTTCGCGGCCCACGAAGGATTCGGCAACCTGCACGGCAACTTTGTGCTGCGCGTGCATGGCGAGTTCGCGGCGTTTCTGTTTCACCTTGTCGGAAAGCTGGCCGGCCATCGCACCCGCACGCGTGCCGTCCTCCTGCGAATAGGCAAAAATGCCGAGTCGTTCGAATTTCGTTTCGCGGATGAAATCGAGCAGCGCCTCAAAGCTTGCCTCACTTTCACCCGGAAAGCCGACGATGAAGGTCGTCCGCAGGGCGATGCCGGGAATACCCGCGCGGATGCGCTTGATCAAATCCACGATGTATTGCTGCGAGGTCTCGCGCCGCATCCGTTCGAGCATGTTCTCGTGGATGTGCTGGAGCGGGATGTCCACGTAGCGCGCGACTTTCCTGCACTCGGCGATGGTCGCGATGAGTTCGTCCGTCCAATGCGCCGGATGCGTGTAAAGCAGGCGGATCCAGAAATCGCCCTTGAGCGCATTCAATTCGCGCAGCAGCGTGCAGATAGTCGTGGCATCGGCGGCGAGTGATTTGGTGGCGGCGGAAAATTTCTCCGGCGACGAAATCGCGCGGCTGTGATTCGGGCGCAGATCCAGTCCGTAATAGGTCGAGTCCTGCGAAATCAGGTTGATCTCCTTCACGCCATCAGCAATGAGCGCCCTGGCTTCCTTGACGATGTCGGCCTGCGTGCGGCTGCGATGCGAGCCGCGCATCCGGGGAATGATGCAGAAGCTGCACGGATGGTTGCAGCCCTCGGCGATCTTCAAATAGGCAAAATGTTTCGGCGTCAGACGAAAGCGCGGCGTCTCGAAATCCGGGATGAAGATCGGGCGCGCGGTGACGTCCAGCAGCGGTTGCGTAGCGGCGTCTCGGGAGAGCGCCGCAAAATCATCTTTGCCGGCTGGAATGGCGGCGCTCTGCCGAGAAGCCGCTACGACGGTCTTGGTTTTACCAAATTTATCCGAGCCACGAATAGATTCCTCTTTTTCGTGCTCGGCAACGTCGCGTTTTTTTTCCAATTCATTCAAACGCCCAACAATCTTTTGCTTCTGACCACCGACTACTGACTGCTGACTTCCCACTTTCCCCGCGCGATTGACTATCGCCTTACCCACGATGTCGCCAACTTGTGCGACCTGATCAATGCCCATGAACGCGTCCACTTCAGGCATGAGCTTGGGGAGTTCCTCGCGGAACCGCTGCGAGAGACAGCCGGAGACGATCACGGCCTGGCCGCGCTGGTTGGCGTCGCGCAGTTCAACGGATTCGAGAATGGTGTCCACGCTTTCTTCCTGCGCGGAGTCAATGAAGGAGCAGGTGTTGACGATGACGGCATCGGCCTGCGAGGCGTCGTTGGTGATCTCTACGCCGCTTTTCATCAGCGAGCCGAGCATGATCTCGGCGTCCACGAGATTTTTGGCGCAGCCGAGCGAGATCAGGCCGACGCGCAATGGGCGTGCATTGGAATTTTTCTTCGTCACAGTCGGTGGAGTTTAGCAGGGTTCGGCCGTGAAGCAATCTCGCGAAGGACTTATGAGACCGGGCTTAATTTTGGCCGGAGCGCGGATTGTCCCCCAATCCGCAGCGCATGGCGAAACCGATATGCGCCCGAAAAAATCACGTCATCAGGTCTGGCGGAGCGCTGCGAGTTGGGACAACTCGCGCTCCGTTCGCAGGTTTTAACTTCCAACGAAAGCACCATGAACGGCGGTTAAAATCATTTCGCGGCGGAATTGGTCGGGACATTTTCCACGGCGTTGGTCACGGCGGCAGGCAGGGTATTGGTGGAACTGGCGGTCGTCGGCGGCGCGTTGGTTTCTGCAAGCATGCCGAGTTGGGTCCGGATCATCGCTCGCGCGGCATAAGGGAGCACCGGCTTTTGCGCGTCGAGCAACCGGTCCAGCACCGAGCGATTCATCATATCAAAGGGCGGCAGGCCGACGCGCTGGACGTTGCTCGACATCTTGCCAATTTCCTTTTGATATTTGTCGTAAACTTTCCGGGCAAGTAATTTGAATCCGGCCGAGCGGTCATCCTGCCCGATGGCCATATTTAAATAAGCATTCGCCAACAATCCCTGAACCACCGCCGTCGTGCGCTCCTGCGAAGTGTCGCCGATCTCCGACTGCACGCGCGCCACGGCGTATTCATCCAGCGAGTAATTGCGGGGAAGCGAATTGGGATCGTTCTCCAGAATGGTCTTGTCCGGATATTTTTCGCTGAGCAGCTTATACCATTTGGCCGCATCCTTGATGTGGTTGTTTTCGTAAAGAAAATAAACGGCATCCTTCAAAAAGTTCCGGTGGGCAGTGGCGATATGATCACGATTGGCCGCATCCTCCGCCATGATGGTCTCGTAGGCGTCATTGACTTTGGGAACCAGATCCAGATTCGGCTCGAGGTCGATCTCGGAAGTTTTGTTAAATGGATTATCAATGATGCGCCCGTGATGAAACGCCTGGAGCATGGACTGATAAATGTTGCGGCGCACGGTGATCAAGTCATCGGCCTTCACCTTGCCGGGATTTGCCTTTGCCGCCTCCAGGCCGCGCGCGCCCCAATAGATCGCATGTGCCTCGGGCAGCCGCCAGTCCAGCGGGCCGTATTGCTGGTCAAGTTTCTGTGCGAAGGCCGCGTCCATCTTGTATTTGTCGCGGAGCACCTGGGCATTCGTCCTGGCCTCGGGGGTCGTGGGATTCAGCAATTCGGCAAAATTCGTCCCGTGCGAACCGAAGAGCGGCGCCATCTCCTGCGCCCATTGCTGCTTGTAATAGGCATTCCCGTCGTCGAGGTTCTGTCCCATCTTGTGCTGGAAGAACCACGCCAGCTCGCGGTATTGCAGGGTGTCGTTCGGATTGTAGCGCAGACCCTCGTCGCGCAGCAGTTCGATGCCGCGCTCGACCCAGCGCCAGCGGTCGGAGAAATCACCGGGGCCGTTCTCCTTGAACTTGACGGAAATGTTGTAGGCCATGTTCCAGGCCTGGAACAGCCAGACCTGCGTAAAGCTCGGCTCGAGTTGCGTGATCCAAGTGGCGAGCTGCGCCGCTTCGAAAAATTTGTCGTCCTGCTGCAGGTCGTTCGCGCGGATCCAGAGGACGTTCGCGATCAATCCGCGAAAGCCGCCCAGCGCCACGGTCGTGAACGCCAGCACCGGCGGCGCGTTGTCCAGCGCATCCACCCGTGTCAGCCCGAGCTGTTCGCGGTCGCGGTTCAACACCTTCTGCATCCGCCCCGAACCGAACAGCAGCACGGCGGCGAGCAGGAGCAGCAGGATTTTTTTTGCGCGTAGGTTCATTTTTGAACATTCAACAACCAACATCCAACTCTCAACATCCAAAGAACCGAAGCCGCCCCGCGGCGAACCATTTGAGGTTGGATGTTGAATGTTGAATGTTCGAGGTTCATCCCGTCTGAAATCTTCATTGCGTTCCTTGTGCCGTCGCCAGTTCACGTCGTCCGAACAACACGATGCCCGCCAGTGCGATGATGCCGCCGAGCAGCAGGACGATCTGAGCGAACGCCAGCCCCAGTTCGCCCCAGGTGATCGCACGTCCGCTGCTCAATGCATCAATCGGCGAAAAACTCTGGACCAGCTTGATGACCTGCAGCATGCCCTTGAACATCGGGATCAGCACCAGGTCGGCGGCGGAATGCCCCATCACCCCGGTCTCCTCATTGCCGCCCGCGACGGTGCCCGACTCCACCGCGTCCGACAGCGTGCCGCTGGACATGGCCACGAGCAGCATTGCCAGGGAAAAAAAGGTGGCGACATGAAACGAAAGAAAACTCGCCGCCGTCAGCCCGAGCGCCGCGATCAGCGCCATCCAGCAAAAAATGATCCCCAGCCCGCGCGCGAAGTTCAGCGCGAAGCCACCTTCGGGATACAACACCTCCATGCCATCCTCGAGCGGGAACAGCAGCGACGTTGCGTTTGGATTCACAAACATGACGGTGAGCACGCCGTTGGTATCGAACAGATTTGCCGGGACTTGAAATTCATGGACCGTGTCCGGCGACAGGCTCATCGGCGTTTCCGTGCGCCAGAGTTTCGCCGTTTCCGGAACCCCGACCTGCCAGAGCGCGAGAAAAGTTCCGGATGGACTTTTCTGCGCCGCGTTGAATTTCACGCGCAACTGCAACGGTTTGCCTTGTAGATAATTTTTGGCGAAACCCAGGTCAATCTGCCACACACGCGAATAGCCCGGCAGCACGACCTGATACCCCGCTTTCACCTGCTCACGGATCTGCCGCTGCACCTCCGGCAAATCCGCCGTCGTCACCGGGCTGTTCTTCAAACGCTCCTGCAAAATCTTCTTCGCGTCCGCGTCAATTTCCGCCGAGAAATCCGCCTCCTTCGCCGAGCCCCGCGCCACCAGCACCTGCTCGCGCAATTCCTTTTGCACGGCGGCGGGCAGCTTGTTCGCGCGGTATTCCAGCAGCCCGAAAACACAGCCGCCCGACAACGCCAGCAACGCCGCGTTGAGCGACATGATGCCCAGCCATTTGCCGGCCCAGATCTGCCAGCGCGCGATCGGCTTCGTCGCCACGACCTGCATCTGGCATTCCTCGATGTCGCGCGCCAGCGTGCCGCACGCCAGCCAGAGCGTGGAAAGTCCGAGCAGCGCGGTGATGGTGGTCAATGTGTAGGTCAGCAGAATCTGGGTGAACCCGCGCGCCGTGCCGTCGTCTTCGATCAACAACGGCAGGCCGATCACCGCCACGAGCAGCAGCACGGCGATGACGAGGAACAGCCGGAACCGAAACGCGGCCTTCCAGGTCAACCAGGTGATGGCGAGAATTCTTTGCATGAGTCAAATCTTTTACACGGATTGAATCTGTGATAATCCGTGCAATCCGTGTCTCATTTTGGTTTTCCCAGCAGTGATGACAATTTCTCGTCGGCCTTCGACAAATCCACCGGCTTGGCTTCCGCTACGGGCGTGGGCTTGACCGGCTGGGGCGTCGGCTGACTGGCTTGAGTGAGCGCTTCCAGTTTTTTGTCGTCCACTTTGGGCCCGGCGGAAACAGCTGGTTTTATTTCGGGAACAGTTGGAACAACTTGCGGCAGCGTCAACCGTTCCAAAACTTTTTCCGTCGCCGGTTTGGCCTCCACGCCGCCGCGCAGATACTCGGCCACGCGCGCGCCCGACTGTGCGCCGCTGGTTTCCTGTGCCGACCGCGCCTTGTTCACCACGTCGAGGAAATAGCTTTCGAGATTCTGCGTGGGATTGTCCACGCGCACGTCGCCGGTCGTGATGTCCTTGCGGATGGTGACCAGTACCTTCTCCAACGTCTCGCGCGGCAGCACAGGCGTCGTGATGCGCAACGTGTCCGGCTCGGCGAGCAGTTCCTTCAACGTGCCGGCGGCCTGGATTTTTCCGCCGTAATAAATCACCACGCGGTCGCAAACATCCTCGACATCGGAAAGCAAGTGGCTGCTCAAGATCACCGTCTTGCCGCGACGCGCCAAAGCGAGAATCAAATCCTTCACTTCACGGCAGCCGATCGGATCGAGGCCCGCTGTCGGTTCATCAAGGATCACGAGATCGGGATCGTTGATGAGCGCCTGCGCCAGGCCGATGCGGCGCTGCATGCCCTTGGAAAATTCACCGACCGCGCGCGTCTGCGTTTTGCCGAGGCCGACCATTTCCAGCAATTGTTCCGCGCGATTGTCGCGGTCGTTTTTTGAGAGATGAAACAGATTACCGAAAAAATCCAGCGTCTCGCGCGAATTGAGATAGCGATAGAGATACGATTCCTCCGGCAGATAACCGATGCGCGCTTTCGTTTGCACATGGCGCGGCGAATGGCCGAAGACCTCGATGTGGCCCTTCGTCGGATTCAGCAAACCGAGCAGGAGTTTGACCGTGGTGGATTTGCCCGAACCGTTCGGCCCGAGCAGCCCAAAGACTTCGCCGCGCCGGACTTCGAAATCCACGTTGTCCACGGCGCGCGCCTTGGGGCGGTTCCAGAAATCTTTAAAAACCTTGGTCAACCCGCGCACGGACACGACGACCTCGGCGGATTTATGATTTCCGATTTCCGGTTTAGGATTTAATTCTGCGACGGGCATAGTCAAATTAAGTGTTAAAGCAATTGGCGGAACTGTTCCGGCGTCAAACCCGCGTCGCGCGCGATGCCGGCCATCGTGAAAGCATTGATCGGGTTGTGGCGCGGAATGGTCAACCGGATCTGGCCGTTGGACATAATCGTATGCTTGCCTTCGCGCGCCACGCGAAACCCGATTTTGCCAAAGACCCGCAAAGCCTGCGCGTAGCTGATGCCGGGAAGTTTCGGCATATCAGACGGTCACCACGGATTCCTCGACGGATTTCAAACCGGTTTCCGCTAACTCGACTTCGAGCCATTCCTGAATCGCAATCTTGATGTTCTGCACGGCTTCCTCACGCGTCGCACCCTGCGAATGACAGCCGGGCAAGGCCGGGCAACTCACCGACCAGCCTTCTTCCGACTGAATGAGCTTGATGTGGTATTGCATATTTTTATGCGACGACTTTAACCGCAATCCGCCGCGCCAGCAAGCCCGCGCACGGACACGACGACCTCGCCGCCCGGCTGCGGGTTGCGGGTTGCGGATTTGATTCAAGCGCGGTCATGATGGTATGGCATTTAAAATTCTCATGCCGTCAAACGTTGGTGGCGGGATTTTCCGCAAATATTCCAGTCAGGAATCATTTTGAAAGTCTAGTCGAACTTGCAACCGCCAGCAAGCAGCGCCATGCTCCGCAACTTGCAGATTCAGGATAGGCAGCGTTTTCATTCCGACTCAAGGAAGTTTCCCTTCGATCATTTCCAGCTCCGCGATGGTCGCAAAGGGCCGGCCATGCTGCTCACTGAGCGCCACGAATTTTAAATACCGGGCGGTGACCGGGTGAGGCAGGCGAATGGTTTCCTCCGGCTGGTCGTCTGAAAACTGCCCGCGCGCCACGGGCGTCCCCCATTCTTTGGCATCGTTGCTGAGGTAAACTTCATAATCCTTGATATGTCCGTTTTTGCTGTCAGTGCGCGCGGTGTAAATCAATCCGGCAATGGTCAGTGGCTGGACATAATCAATCACCAAAAAGTGTGGTGGTTGTGCTTCATCATGGCTCCAGCGGCTGTGCCAAAACGTATCAACATCGCCATCCACGGCATGATCGGCATCGCCTTCGCCGCTTTCAAAACTGCTGGCGGCAATCACTTTCCCACGGGCCGTTTTCACTGGCTCCGGCGCGGGTAACGCCGGCTTCACGCGATCCCTGGGCGCCGCCAATCTTCCGGTAGCAGGCAAATTGCTTTGACCCGACGGCAACAATCGCAGCACATAAGAGAAGGTTTCCGGCGTTGACCACAACATATACGGCTCGAGCGGGCGCGGCCCGCAACCATTGGAGCCAACGCCCAAGGTCCGGGTGGCCACATTGACCACGGTGCTCGTGCTGGCGGGCAAATCAACGGAATATTCAACGGAATTCATGGCTTCATCCGTGTAAGGCAAGGCCGACATTTGCAGATCGCCATCGTCGGCTTGCACCATCAGGGTCGGCTGGTTTTTCCCGGTCAGCGCGCCCCAGCGGACATTCTCGTGGTTACCGCATTCCATCGGCTTGGCGTAGGGTGTCATCTGTTCCCGAACGGTGCTGGCATACAGACCAAAATCAGAACCGCGCTTGCGGTCGGAATAATTTTCCATCGGCCCGCGTCCAAGATATGCAAACTGATCGAAGGCTTTGTCCAGTTGCAAACGCACGCCCATGCGCGCCAGGGGAATCTTCCGACCCTGCGGCAAAACGGCATTGTCCACGGCGATCGAACCATCGCCGTAAATGGTGTATGTGGCAGAATGAATGACACTGAAACGATTCTTGCCGGTGCCTTTCACAACCGTTTTCACGCGCACGACCGAATCGGAAACCGGCGTGGCACTGATGTCCATCACGGTCCATTGCAAATCATCAAGCCCGGAGCGGTGCCAGTCTTTATAAGCCCACATATCATCAATTTGATGCGGGGCGCGCCAGAGATTCAGCCGCGGCCCGCCGTTGGCGATGAGCAGTTTTTTGCCGTCACGAACCAATTGGGAAATCATCCCTGTCGCTTTGTCAAAGGCGACGGAAAAACCCTGGCCGTTCACAGTGATGGTGCTGCCCGCATCCTGCAAGTGAACCATCGGCATATCCTTTGGACTTGTGACGACAGCGGGGGCCTGCGTCGGCAGCTTGAATTGGCCGGCGGCAACTTCATAACCAGCCTTCGCCCAGCGCTGATCGTTGGCGAGCGTGAACGAAATGCGCAGCTCATATTCGGCCCCGGCTTTGGGTGTAAATTTCTTGAAACTGAGGCCGACGGATTGTTCCGCGCCCGGCGCAAGATTCAAAGTGCCGATGACACCTTTATCAATCACTGTTCCATCCTCGGACAAGGTCCATTGGCCTTTGAATTGATCCAAATTGATGAAGGCATATTTATTTCGAATCTTCACTGCGCCCGCTGCCAGATCGTCAGCCACGATGCCAATCCATTGATAAACACGTTTCATCTCAGGATAGTGAGGCTTGGGCGAGCGATCGGAAAACACCACGCCCTTGTGGATGAAATAATGGTCGTTGGGGAAATCGCCGAAGCCACCGCCGAAGGCGATGAACTGGCGTTTCGGGTCGCGCCGGTTCCAGATGCCCTGATCCTCCCATTCCCAAATCGCGCCGCCCATCAAAGCTGGATATTTGTCGAAGACGTCGTTGTAGTCACCGAGCGAGCCCATCGAATTGAACATCGCATGGGCATATTCACACATGTAGAAAGGCTTGTTGTATTTGCTGTCAGTCGCGATCTTTTCCACATCGGCGACGCCGGTATACATGCGACTGTCAACGTCCGCCGGATTATTCCCACCAATGCCAAACGGCTCGTAATGCACCGGCCGGCTCACGTCCAGCGCCTTCACGGCCCTCAACGCGGAAACGAAATTACTGCCGCCACCACATTCATTGCCGAGCGACCACAGGATGACCGAAGCGTGGTTCTTAAAATTTTCCACATTGGCGACGCTGCGGTCCACGATGGCTTTTTCGTATTTGGGTTCGTGATCGAGCACGCCGTAGTAACCGTGGCATTCACAATTCGCCTCGGCGTTCAGGTAGATGCCCCATTCGTCGCACAGCTCATACCAGCGCGGATCATCGGAATAATGGCAGGTGCGGACATGGTTGACATTGCCCTGTTTGAGCACTTCCAGGTCGCGGATCATTTTGTCTTCTGGCACATAATGGCCGGTATCGGGCCAGTTCTCGTGGCGGTTCACGCCTTTGAGTTTGACCGGCACGCCATTGACCATGAACACGCGATCCTTGATTTCAATTTTGCGAAAGCCGGTCCGGGTGGAAATGATTTCACCGGCCTGGCCGCCGGAAAGCGAAAGCACCGTGGTATAAAGATTCGGCGTTTCCGCCGTCCATTTGGCGGGATTGGCGACCGGGAGGTTGACTTCAACCGGTTTTTCTTCACCCGCACCGAGTGCTGGAACCCCGGCGGTGGACCTGGCGATGGAGCGACCTCTGGCGTCAAAAACCTCCATTTTCAATTCGCGGGCGGCGGCCGGTTGATCCGAGTAATTATGAACCGTGGCGCTCGTGGACAACATGGCGTTCTCATATTTTGCGTCGAGATCCGTTTTCACAAAAAAATCCCGGATATGCACGTCCGGCGCACTCCACAGCGAGACGTTGCGGAAGATGCCGCTTAGGCGCCACATGTCCTGATCTTCAATGTAGCTGCCGGCGGAATAGGTATAAACTTCCACGGCCAGCAGGTTTTTCCCCGGCTTCAGGAATCGGGTGATGTCAAATTCGGCGGCGTTGCGGCTGTTCACGCTAAACCCGACTTTCCCGCCATTGATCCAAAGAAAAAATGCGGAGTCCACGCCATCAAACGTGAGAAAAATCCGGCGGCCATCCCAATCCTTGGGCACTTCAAACTCACGGCGGTAGCTGCCGACCGGGTCGCGCTCCACATAGGCGGTGAAATTCTTCGGCGGCTCGGTCAACACCCGCGGCCAGTCTTTTTGGAACGTATAACCGTTGTTCCGATAATATGGCGTCCCGTAGCCTTGCAATTGCCAGCAGGATGGAACGGGAATTTCCTTCCAGCTGTTCGCATCAAAATTCGTCTTATAAAAATCAACCGGCCGCAGGTCAGGGTGTGCCACCCAGTTGAATTTCCACAGCCCATTCAGGCTCCGATGGAACGAAGACGCATCCCGTCGCGCGGCCAGCGCCTCTTTCAGATCAGCATAAGGCATTAGCGTGGCGTGAGCCGGCTGCTGGTTGACACCGAGACATTCGGGATCTTCGATTTCGGCCGGTAGAGCCGCTTCAGCTTGCAAATGAAATGACAGATACGCACTGAAACAAACCGACAAAATGACCAGCCAACGACCAGCACAAACTATTCTCATGGCGTTTTTGATTTTTGAATTGGCAGCCGATAAAACTTCAAAGCCGTGGCCCGGTCATTGTTACAAGTTTTCCAAACAAGTCACCGCCACCAAAGGCAGAATGTATTTCACCCCCTGACTCCCGGCTTTGCACTTCGATGCACCGTAAAGCTTACGCGAGTTTTGGGGTCATTTGGCCGGCCGGCTTCGGATGCGAGCCGTGATCGTGTTTGTCAGCTATCGCCCCGGGATGGAAATGTTCCAGCTCCTCGCCTTTGCGCACGAGCCGTGCGCTGTTGAAAATCACGATGAGCGTGCCGGCCACATGCAGCATGGCGGCGGGAATCGGTTTCAAGTAACCGAACGAAGCCGCCGACAAACCAATAATAATAAACACAACACCGAACGCAAAATTCTGGTTGATGACCGCACGCGTGCTGCGTGACAACTTCACGAGGAACGGCAGCCGGCGCAGATCATTGTTCATGAGCGCAATCGTCGCGCTGTGGATGGCCACTTCGCTGCCCGCCGCGCCCATCGCGATGCCGATGTCGCCCGCCGCGAGCGCCGGGGCGTCGTTCACGCCGTCACCAATGACCGCGACCTTGTAGCCTTTGAGCTTCATGGCGCGGACGAATTCCACCTTGTTCTGCGGCAGACAATCGCCCTGCGCTTCTTCGCAGCCGATCTCGGCCGCAACGCGCGTGGCCACGGCTTGACGGTCGCCGGAAATCATCGCGATGCGGCGCACCCCGGCGGCCTTCAGATCAGCGAGCGCTTCGGACGCTTCCGTGCGCGTCTGGTCCTGCAAACCGACCCAGCCGATGCAATGCCCGTCGCGCGCGACAAAAATCAAACTCCAGCCTTCGGCCTCATTGAGGTCCACGGATTTCATGAATGCCTCGGTGACACCGTTGTCCTTGAGCCATTGCGCGCGGCCGACCAAAATGGCGGCACCGTCAATCTGTGCCTTCACGCCGCGGCCGGCGGTCTCGGCAAAATCTTTCGGCTCAGCCAGCGGCACGCCCGCTTCGCCCGCCAGTTTCGCAAGCGCCTTGGCGGTCGGATGATTGCTGTATTTTTCGGCGGAGGCGGCGAAGCGCAGCAGCTCGGCGGGCTTGGTTTCGCCGATCGGCATCAGACGGCTGACAGCGAGCTGGCCGGTCGTGAGCGTGCCGGTCTTGTCGAAGACGAACGCGTTGATCTTCGCGGCGAGTTCGATGTCGGCGACGTTCTTGATCAGAATGCCCAGACGCGCAGCGGCGGACAATGCGGCGACCATCGCGGTCGGCGTCGCGAGAATGAACGCGCACGGACAAGACACGACGAACACGGCGATGACGCGGCTCAAATCGTGCGTGAACGCCCAGACGAGCGCGCCGATGACCAGCACGAGCGGCGTGTAAAAACCCATGTATTGATCCACGATTTTCTGGATCGGCAATTTCGTCTGCTCCGCCGCGATGATCAGTTCGCGCACGCGACCGAGCGTCGTGTCGGCGCCGGCACGGCTGACTTTGATCTCCAGCACGCCGGTGAGGTTCTGCGTGCCGGCAAAAACTTCATCGCCGGATTTTTTATCGGCGGGCAGCGACTCACCGGTGATGGTGGCTTGGTTGAACGAGCCCTGGCCGTTCACGATGAGACCGTCGGCCGCGACGTTGTCGCCGGGCCGGATGCGGATGACATCGCCGACGGCAAGCTGGCTGGCGGCGATTTCTTCTTCGCTGCCGTCTTTCTTGATGCGGCGCGCTTTCGTGGGCGTGAGTTTGATGAGCGATTCGATCGAATCCCGCGCGCCCTGGGCGGTGTGCGTTTCGATCAGTTCGCCGGTGAGCATGAAGAAGGCGACGATGCCGGCGGTCTTGTAATCCTCCGATGCGAACGCGGCGAGCACGGCGATGGCGACGAGTTCGTTGATGCTCAGACGGCCGCGCCGCAGATCCTTGATGGCGGTGACGATGATGGGATAGCCGAGCACAATCGCGCCGATCATGGCGCTGGCGCTGGCCAGGGTGCTGCCTTGCTGAAACAACCAGTCCACCACATAGGCGTTCAGGACGAAGACGACACCGGTGACGGTCTGCCAGAGATGCACCACGGAATGTTCGTGGTCATGGCCGCAGCCGCAGCCATCGCCGTGCTCGTGTTCATGCCCTTCGGCCTGGCTGATGAGGGAGGTGACTTGCATAAAATTAAACAGTTGCGGGCGGTGCGTAGCGCAGACTGGCAGTCTGCCGTGTCGCGGATTGGCAATCCGCCGGGCGCATTCCTGGGAGGGAGCTCAGAGATTTTAACCGGCGCGCCAATTGCGTCGCCCTGCCGACTGCCAGTCGGCGACACGGCAGGTTGCCAACCTGCGCTACAATCAGGCGGCTCAAATTCGACGTGACTTGCATACAAATTTATGAATTGTGATTTACGATCATCGAATCACGGAGCCGCCGCCGGTTTCGGCTGGGGCGGCTCACGGTTCAATTGTAACCGAAGTTCGCGCGGTTTGCCATCGGCACGCTGCGGCAGATAGATTTTGTCCTGCACGTTCGTGAACACCTGCCCCATCGCCTGCACAAACGTCATCTGCTCGAACAGGCCCGGATTGCTTTGATATTGCGGCAGCAGATCGCCGAACCGCTTCGCCTCGGCGGTGATGGAATCCACATAGCGCGCGCGTTCGGCGGCGGCGGCGTTGGTGACGGAAGTGGCCTGCGCGCCGGACTGGTTCAAGACCTGGTTCTCGTAAGTATGCGCCTCGTTGAGCAGTTTGTTGCGGTTTTCGCGCGCGGTCGTGACCTGCGCGAACACTTCCTTCAACTGACGCGGCGGGATGCTCTGCACCTCGCACTGGTCAATGACGATGCCAAGCTGCGCACGGTCGGTCAGTTCGCCGACGCGCTGGAGCACGGCGTCATGAAATCCGGCCACATCGCGCGTGAGGATGTCGTCCACGTTGAATCTGGCGGCGGTGAAGAGCAGCGCATTGTTCAGCGCGTTCTGCACGGTGTTCGAAGCGGAAGCGAAGTCGAATACGAACCGGATCGGGTCATCAATGTGATAATACAGCGTCGCGCGGGTGTGGATGATGTTGCGGTCGGCGGTGATCGCGTAGCCGTCCACCGCGGGATTCAAGGACTGGCCCGGGGGCATCTCCACTTCGCTCAATTCCGCCTCCGGCGTGGTCAGATACCAGCCGTTGTTGGAGGTGACCTTCTGGATTTCCGTGATGGGAATCCGCACCACCTCATCAATCGGATACGGCAGCGACCAGTGCAATCCCGCCGTCAACAGGGCCTTCGAGCCTTCGCCAACGGGCTTGCCAAAACGGAGGATTACGGCCTTTTCCGCCGGGCCGACGGTGAAAAATCCGGAAGCAAAAAACGCGACCACCATCAGCACCATCACGACTTTGACAATCGCAAAGCTGCTGCCCAGCGCCTCGGCCAGCGCCCGTGAACCGGCGTCTTCCGTCGTGACCGGCGCGGCAGGCTCGTGCGCGTGATGGTCGTGCTGATGTTTGGATTCGTCACTCATGGGCATCAATTGAAAAACATCGAACAATCAACATTCAACGCTGAACATCCAATAAACGTCCGCTGCGCCAAATCCCTGGGCGTTGAGCGTTGAATGTTGCGTGTTGAATGTTTCATGGAATTTATTTCGCCGACGGACTCGCGGGAATGCCGGTGAACAGGTCGAACGGCGGCGTGCGCTCATCGAATATCAAGGTGGCGCGCTGGTTGAGCGACTGCTGGATGGCGTCAATGCGCAGGAGGAAATTCGCCAGTTCGGGATTCTGCTGGAACACCGGCAGCACCTTGGCCGCGGCGGCTTCGCCCTCGCCGCGGATGCGCGTGGCGTCGGCCACGGCGTTATTGATGGTCTCAGACGCCTGCCGGTTGGCGGCGGACTTGATCTTCTGCGCCTCGCCTTCGCCTTCGAATGTAGCACGGCTGATCAGCACCTGACGTTCGGACGTCATGCGGGCAAACACCGCCTGCGTGACGCTTTCGGGCAGCCCGATTTTTTTGAAGCCGAGAAATTCCAATTCCATGCCACAATTATTTGTCTGCAACCGTGACTGAACCGCCAATTCAATCTCCTTTTCAATCGCGTCGAACTGCAAGTCCTGCGGGTTCGCGTTCACAAACTCGGACAGCGTGTGCTTCCCGATAACCGCGCTCTTGGCGCTGCGTAACAGGCTTTCGAGCATCCGCTGTGCGGCGGGCACGGAGCCGCCGGCGAATTTCGGGAAGAAAGATTTCGCGTCGGAAATCTTCCAGCCGACATAAACGCTCGTCAGCAGATTGTTGTTATCCGCCGTGAGGTTTTCGCTGAACTTGTCGTTAAAATTCTGGACGCGCTGGTCGAACTTGTAAACCTTCTGGACCGGCCATGGCCATTTGAAATACGCACCGGGCTGGTCGTAGGGTTGCGCGGTCGGCTTGCCGAAGGTGGTGACGACGGCAACCTCGGACTTGCGCACCTGAAAAACAAATAGCAGCAGCGCAAAGATCACAATCAGCACGGCGCCAATGACGATGGTTAAAAGGTTTCTTTTCATGACGGTTAATGTTGTTCGTTCACGTTCAAATTCAAAAGGTCTTCGCGGATCTTGTCCTGCAGATCAAAAATCACCACGTCCGACGTGTTCGTCACGAGCAGCACATATTTGCGCGCATTGGCGGTCGCGGCGGCGAAGGTCTGGAAATAAGCGCGCTGTTGATAGACGGACGGCGCGGCTTTGAATGCGGGAATCTGGTTGGTGAACAAGGCGGCGCGCGCGTAGGCCGAGACTTCCAGTTGCTGGCGCGTCGCGGCGGCGATGTTCGTGAGCGTGTAGGCCAGCGCTCCGGCGATGGCATTGGTGTGGATGGCGTCCGCCCGGGCGCCCAGGATCGTGGCCAGCTTGGTCTGTTCCGCCCCCACGACCTTTTCATAATCCGCCGCCACCGTCGTTGGCGGATGGATGTCCTGCACCCCGACAAAAAGAATCTTTGCGCCCAACTGCCGCGCATCGGCCGCGGCCTGGATGCGTTCGCGAAGCAACTGCGCCGCCTCGGAACGTGCGTGTGACATCACATCGCTCAAATCTTCGCTGGCGAGATAATGCACGACGGTGCGGGTGGCCAGATCCTGCAACAGACCCGCCGGGTCGGCGTTGTTATACGCCCATGCCATCACGTCGTGGATCTGGAACTGCACCGGGATGCTGACGGTGATCAGGCTCACCGGCGGGGCTTTCATTGTGTCATTGGTGTCGGTGCTTCCACTCTGGATCGTGACCGTCTCGCGGTTGGCGACGAGGAAATTTTCCTCCTTCCCGTGGACGGAACTCCACAGAACCGTGTTCAGGCTTTCACTTTGTTCATCCGGCGTGTAGCCGACATCGAACGACTGGATCTGGTCGGTGCGATACCGGTAAATCCGTTCCACCGGCCACGGCAGCTTGAGATGCGCGCCCGGCGACAGCACTCCGCCCGCCACCGGCTTGCCGAAACGCTCCAGCACCGCCTGTTCGCCGGCGTCAATGAACACGAAACAGGTGGACAGCAGCAGCACCGCCAGCTGCACGAACAGCAGCATGAGCAGGTTCTTTTTCAGCAGCTGAAAAAACCAGGTCTCGGAAACATTGAAGCCGAACTGGTAGTCAATGGTCTGCGCCGCGGTCGTGAACAGGCTTTCCGGCTGGCCGAGCAGGCCGACGAACCGGCTGTCGTAAACCGGGCGGGAAATTTTCCCCTTCACGCGCGGACGATAGATTTCCAGCAGCAGCGTGATCAGCATCTCCACCGCCATCAACCCGAGCAGCGCGCTCAAGCCCTTGGCCACGTAAAGATCCGCCTTGGCGAAGTCTGCCTTGACCCCGGCCACGGCGAGCGCCGCGATGAAGCAGATATACGCGCCCAGCAGCAGAAAACTCGCGCTGGGGCGGAGCAGCCGGTTGTTTTCCAGCCGCGCCATCGTGACGGAAAAACGCCCGAACAAAAACAACAGCAGCGCAAAAATGGCGAACAGCGACAATGCGGGCATGGCGTGGTCGGGCGCAAGGACAGCCGCCGACCTGGATACCGAGCGCCAGAGGAACCACGCGCCGCCCGCTTCGAGCAGGAACAGCAACACGCCAAAGCCCGGGACGAAAAATTTCTCGAACTGCTCCCGCGAACGCTGGGCCGGAAAAATCTCCGTGTCCTTCGCGTCAAAGAGCGTGGAGCCGCCCTTGCTTTTGACCAGCTCATCCAGTTCAAGCTTCTCCAGCCGCTCGTTCTCCTCGAGCCGCATCTGGAACCAGCTGACGAAGGCCACGAGCACGCCGAGGCCGAGGAAAACCGAGGCCGCCTGCCCGGCAAGGGAATTGACGTAACCCGTCACGACAAAGGCGGCGATGAAGATCATCGTCGCCAGGACCAGGTTCACCAGACCGTTTTTTTGGACGTTGCGTTCCACGGAGATTAAAAATTAAAAATTAAAAAACCAAAATGGAGAACCGGGGTGCCCGCTGCCTGGCCGTTTTTTAATTTTGAATTTTTCATTTTGCATTGTCTTAACTGAGTTCCCGTTCTTCAAACAGCGCCGTGGCAACCGCCAGCGACGCACCCGCATAACCGACCACATAGACAAACGCCTTGCCGACGTAGCCCCACTGAAAGGTGCTTTTGCCCATGTCCAAGGCGTCTGCGAGCCAGAAAAGCTGCCAGTTCGGGACAATGGTGTAAAGCGCGGACGCCCACCACGAACCCATCTCCGCCCGCCGGCCGAAGAAATAATCCGACATCAACCCGAGCAAAAAGACCGCCGAACAGATCGCCAGCGTGGGAATGGTATCCAGCCGCGTGGAACACGCGAGCGCCAGTGCCGCCAGCACCCAGAGCGCGAATAAAATCAAAATGCCCGCCGGCACCAGCCGCCAGTCCACCGATCCGACCGTGCCCATGCTCTCCATCTGGCGGGTGAATTGAAACACCACGAACGCCGCAATCGTCGCCATCACCACCAGCGCCATCACCGCATCGCTCACGAACGGACGGCGCAGGAAAAAATTGCTGAAGCCCGCCAGCGCATAAGCCAGCGCCACGCCGGCGCCAAAAATCCCCAGTGCCGGCAGGTCGGTTTTGCCATACGCGTCAAACGCCATGCGGCTGGCCAGCAACACGCCGATCATGTTCACATAGCTCAACACCGTCAGCGCCATCGCCACCCCGGCATATTTGGCCAGCAGAAATTGCGCGCGGCCGACCGGTTTGGACAGCACCGCCAGCGCCGTGCCGCTGCGGATTTCGCGGGCCAGCGACGACGACGCGCTCAACACTGCCCCCAGCAAACCCGACAAGAGCATCACCGCCAGCGCGCTGTTTTTGATCAGCTTCGGTTCGTCGCCGAACGCGAAGTAATACGGCACCGCCAGGAAAATCTCAAAGGACACGGACGCCGTCATCAACAG
This sequence comes from Verrucomicrobiia bacterium, assembly GCA_035577265.1. Classification (GTDB taxonomy): domain Bacteria; phylum Verrucomicrobiota; class Verrucomicrobiia; order Limisphaerales; family UBA11358; genus UBA11358. Next base: position 30,842 of record DATLVR010000108.1, read on the forward strand.
GAGAAAGACCGGCTGCCGGATCAACTCCATGAAGGCGTTCGTGGCGATGGTTGAGAATTGGCGCATGTAAAATTGTGGCGCAAAGATTACGACGCTGGCGGCTGATTGCAAACCGTTATTCAATGCGGGTTACGGACATTGAGCGGGAAAACGGGGTTTCCGTTCAAATTTGAACTGGGAAATTAAGTCGAAAGTCTTCCGGGGTGCGGCGGATGATCACAATTCCAGCGCGCCAAGGCCGCGTCGCTGGTATCTTCAAACAGGAATTGCAGCGTCGGCGATTCGACGTGGCCGTCGCAAAAAACCACACTAATGTTACGGCGAGCGGAAGCGGTAGAAGCGGCCCGGATAATTTGTCCACTGCGGATCGGCAAAATAGATTGAGCCGTTGGTGAGGCTTACGGACTGAAGAAGTAGCCAGGCACCGCCCAAGTTGGTGCAGCCTTCCACCACGATGGGAATGTTCGTTGTCCCAGTGATGTTGAAACCGAAACAGTTGGTCTTCACCCCAAAATTGCTATCGCTGGTCTGTGCCTGTGGATTCCATAAAACGGCCGGGATACCAGCAAAGGTAGAACTCCAGCCTGAAGTTCCCGGCAGATAGTAGGCAATCACATTATTATCACCGGAGAACAGCAGGGAACCGAAGCTAGGCGCATTACCTTGAAAATAAATTCCAGCGAGGTTAGCGGAAGAATTGAACGCGCTGCTACCAATGCTTGTGATGTTTTTTGGAATTGTCACATTGGTTAGGCTAGAGCAGAGTGAAAAAGCGTTTGCACCGATACCGGTGACACCTGTTCCAAAGTTAATGCAAGTCAGATTTTTGCAATTGTAGAATCCGCTGACAGTGCCGGTGTAACTGTTTGGGATGGTGATGCTGGTCAGTGCATAACAATAATTAAACGTGTTGCCGAGGCTAATCAGGCTGACTGGGAGTGCAATGTTGATCAGGCTGGTGCAATTATCAAAAGCATTGTCAGCCATAGTGGATACGTTGTTGCCTAATACGATGTTTGTCAGGCTGCCGCAGCCGTTGAACACATAGCTGCCGATGTATTGGACCCCATTGCCAAAGACGAAATTGCGCAAATTAGAACAACCGGTGAACGCTGCGTTGCCAACGCCGGTCACGCTGTCTGGAATACTTACACTGGTCAGGCCGGAACAATTAATAAACGAAAGGGGACCCAAGCTGGTGACATTACTGCCGATTGTGAGGTTTGCCATACTGGCACAGTCACCGAATGCTCTGTATCCGATAGCAACGACACTGTCGGGGATCACAACATTTGTCAGGCCACAGGCTTGAAACGCAAAATCCCGTATGTTGGTAACTCCGTTCCCAATAGTGACACTGGTTAATCCACCGCAACCTTGAAACACATTCAGGCCAAGGTTTGTGACGCCATCGGGGATCACAACGGCGCTCAAGCTACTGCAGCCTTGAAAGGCATAATCCCCGATGCTGGTAACATTGTTGGCAATCTGCACGCTGTTTAATCCAGTGCAACCCTGATATACAGAAACACCAATTTTAGTGACGCCAGTTCCCATTGAAATACTTGTTAAGCTAGAGCAACCTTGGAAGGCGGAATCTCCAATGGTGGTGACGCTATTTGGAATCATAACATTAGTCAGTCCGCTGCACCCTTGAAACGCAGAAGATCCAATGCTGGTGGCACCGCTAACAAACACAAAGTTTTTCAAGCCGTAAAAGTTAAAGAACCAATTGTTCCCGACGCTCACGATGCCGTTTGGAAGTGTGATTGTTGTCGGATTAGTGCAGGAATTGAAAGCATTGTTCAGAATGTTGGTAACAGTCGCGGGTATTAGGAAGCTGCCGCCTTTGCCTCCAGGAAATTGAATGAGCGTGGTTTGGTTTTTATCATATAAAACCCCCTCCGCGCTGCTATATGTGGGGTTAGAGGGATTTACCGTTATTGCCGTCAAATTGTCGCATGATTGGAATGCTATGCTTGCAATGTTGGTGACGTTGCTGCTGATTGTGACGTTAGTCAAACTGGCGCAACCGTTGAAGGCAGAACTTCCGATGCTTGTTACTCCGACAGGTATCGCCACACCGACCAGCTTGGAACAGGATTGGAATGCGGAACTTCCGATGGTCAGAACATTGCTGCCCATCGTGACGTTAGTCAAACTCGTGCAGGAATTGAAAATGCTGCTTGTGATATTGGTTACGCCGCTGGGTATCTCAATGCTGGCTAGCTTGGAACAGGATTGAAAAGCAGCGCTGCCAATGTTAACAACGTTGCTGCCAATCACGATGTTGGTCAGGCTGCCGCAAGAATTAAACGCATTGTTTCCGATGTTCGTGACGCTGTTCGGCAGTATCACGCTTGTCAATTTGGAGCATGATTGGAATGTAGAACTTCCAACGCTGGGAACACTGATACCAATCGTGATGTTGGTCAGACTGCTGCAAGAATTAAACGCGTTGCTGCCGAGGTTGATGACGTTGTCGGGTATCACCACACTTGGCAGCTTGGTGCAGGATTTAAAAGCAGAAGGTCCAATGTTGGTAAGGCTGCTGCTCGTCGTGAAGTTCGTCAGATTGATGCAGGAGTTGAACGCATTGCTACCGATGTTGAGGATGCTGTTCGGAAGCGTCACTGACGTCACGGTGGATTTATTTAGAAAGACATTGTTGCTGATGCTTGTGACTGAGAAACCATTGGTCGTGCTTGGAATTACCACATTGCCGCCGGAGCCGGTGTAACCTGTAATGGTGATGGTGCCATTGTTGGTGGTGAAGATGAATTGCGCATGTGCTGCAATAGGTAAAACCCACAGCAGAAATTGCCAAAGTACAATTTTGAGGAACCCGTTCACACAGCCGATTGTCTTTCAAATTTACTTATTTATCAACGTTCAAGATTAGATTACGCCATTGACCGGCCGATGCTGTTCCACCACGGGTCATGCAACTCGGTGAGCGGGGCGGAGAATTCGCCTCTGGCGGTTTTCACCGTGAGCTTGTCACCGCCAACTTTGCCGATCTGAATTGTGGGAACACCCATGAGCTTGGCGCATTCGACGACTTTCACGACGTCCATCGGTTTGCAGCTGATGACGACACGCGATTGCGTTTCGCCGAAGAGCAAGGCGTCGAGGCGCACCGTAGCGGCGTCTCGGGAGAGCGCCGCATTTTTCTCCTCAGTGTGATCAGCGGCACTCTGCCGAGATGCCGCTACGCCGGAAAGATCAATCGTCGCCCCAATCAATCGCGTCGTGCAGTTCGGTGAGCGGGGCGGAGCATTCGCCGCTCGCGGGAGCATTGAAATCATTGTGTTTTTTCAATTTTCGGTTCGCCCCGGGCAGCGTGCCAGAAGCGCAGGACATAAACAGCGTTTTGCTCCTGGAAAATTTCATAAATGATCCGATACGGACGGTGGACAATTTCGCGGACGCCCGGCTCGGAAATCTCCGGCACCATCCGACCGCGCTCCGGCAGTTCGGCCAGCGTCAAGGCGTGGTCAATGAGTTCGTGGCCGAAAGATTTGGCGCGCTCGGGATTATGCTGCGCGATGAAGGAAACGAGTTTGCTCAAATCGTCCAATGACTGCGGGGTGAAGATTACTTTGCCGCCCATGCGTCCACCAGCTTCCGCGCGTCCTCGGCGGGAATGCCTTCGCCCCGGCGGGCCTGCCAGCGCGCCTTTTCAATGCCCGCCAGCAGTTCGATCTCCCGCGCAATTTCCGCCAGCGAAGTGTTCTCCGGCAGCTTGTTGACGAGATCAATGACCAATTCTCGACTGCTCATGGCGTCACTATCCCCGCTTCCCGGACGAAATGCAAGCGGGCGATGAAATCCCTCCACGGATCGCGCAATTCGGTCAGCCGTGCGGAAAATTCTCGACTCGCAGTCTTTACCATCAACTTGTCGTCGCCGACTTTGCCGGTTTGAATCGCGGGAGCACCGCTGAGCCGACATGTTCAACGACTCTCGCGGCGTCGAACAATCATTATTCACCCCGCCAGCAAATAGCGCAGGTCGTCCAGCGACAGGCCCTGCGAAAACTTCTCCTCGCCCAGCACGTCGTTGGCCAGCGAGTGCTTCTGCTTTTGCAGCGCGCGGATTTTTTCCTCGATGCTGTCCTTGATCAGCAGCCGGTAGGCGATGACCTTGCGCGCCTGGCCGATGCGGTGCGTGCGGTCAATGGCCTGGTTTTCCACCGCCGGATTCCACCACGGATCAAACAGCACCACATAGCTGGACGCCGTCAGGTTCAGGCCGAAACCGCCGGCCTTGAGCGAAATCAAAAATACACCCGCACCCTCCGCCGCTTGGAAATCCTTCACCAGCTCGCCGCGATTCTCCGTGTCGCCCGCCAGATACCAGTGCCGCCAGCCGCGTTGCTTGATTTCATCGCGCAGGATTTCGAGCAAGCCCACGAACTGCGAAAACACCAGCACCTTCTCGCCTTCTTCCATCATCGGTTCGAGCGTCTCAATCAAGGCCTCGACCTTGGCGCTGGCGGCTTTCGAGTCGGGCTTGACCAGGCGCGGATGACAGCAAATCTGCCGCAGCCGCAGCAGCGAGGTGAGGAAGTTGAAGCGCTCCTTGTTCAGCGCCGCCGCCGTTTTCACGCCGAGCAGCATGGCTTGGGCGCGCTTGAGTTCGGCGCGATATAAAGTCTTTTGTTCGCCTTCGAGTTCGCAGAACAAATCCTCCTCCATGCGGTCCGGCAGATCACGCGCGACCTGCGCCTTGGTGCGGCGGATGAGAAACGGTCGCACGCGCGCCGACAAACGCTGGCGGGCGAACGGATCATCCTTCGCGTCAAACAAGCGTCCAAACTCCGCACGGCTGCCGAGCGCGCCGGGCATGGCGAAACTCATCAGGCTCCACAAATCCAGCAGGCGGTTTTCAATGGGCGTGCCGCTCAACACCAGCCGGTGCGTCGCGCGCAATTGCCGCGCGATCTGCGCCGTCTGGCTGGAGGGATTCTTGATGTATTGTCCTTCGTCGAGAATGACGGCCTGAAATTTTTCACGCGCGAGGTCTTCGCCCACGACCCGAAGCTGGCTGTAATTCAGGACATGCAAATCCGCCGAGGCCAGCATCCCGGCAAAGGATTTCAGTTCGCTGGCCGACCAGACGCGCACCTTGAGCGACGGAAAGAATTTCAACGCCTCGGCATGCCAGTTGTCCGCCACGGATTTGGGGCAGACGACGAGGCTGCTGGTGGCACGGGCGTCCCGCCCGTGGGTTTCTTGCCCGGCAGAGGAACTCACGGGCGGGACGCCCGTGCCACAACCGTTTCGCAGCCACGCCAGCCAGGCGAGCGTTTGCAGAGTTTTGCCCAACCCCATGTCATCGGCCAAAATGCCGCCAAAATGGTTCGTGGCGAGGTAGCACAGGAAATGAAAACCGTCGCGCTGATACGGACGCATCTCGGCCTGGATTTCCACGGGCACCGCCGGCGTGACGCGCGCCCGAAGTTCCATGGCGCGACGCTCGATGCGTTCACAGGTCTCTTCCGGCAGAAACTTCCGCGCCGCCTTGTCCGCGAGCTGAAACGCGTGCAGCCGCTGCGGCTCGCTGGTCAGTTCGTGCGGCGTCAGGCCGAGCCGCGCGAGTTCCTGATCCTCTTCCGCGCTCAGGGCAAACTCCAGTTTGCGCCAGCCTTTTTTGCCGACCCGCACCCATTTGCCTCTGGCGTCGAGCAGCAGTTTGATTTCCTCCTGCGTCAGCGTGGCGTCATTCACATCCACGATCACGCGCAGGTCGAACCAGTCCATTTCTGTCTCGCTGGCTTCGAGCCGGATCTTGCCGGACACCTCGGCGTTTTGGAACGACGCCAGTTCGCCGCGCAGTTCCATCCGCGTCCCGGCGGGCAGCGACTTGAGGAACGGAACGAAAATTTCCGGGAATTTTTTCGTCAGCCGCAACTGCCAGCGGCCCGCATGAAAATCCCATTTGAACCCCGCCGCTTCCAGCGCGGGCGTGAGCGCGCCCAAAGCGGAACGATCCAGTTGCAACAAATCAACTGCGGACGGTTTGAGTTTCGCCGCCGAATCCGCCGTGACCTGCCAGCCGTTGGGCGTCCAATGCTCGACAAATTTCGCGTCGGCAGATGCGCCCAGCAAATCCACATAGCAATACTCGGTGGCCATGCCCGGCCACGGCGCCTTGACTTCCGCGCGGACGCAGGGCTGAAGCGCGATCGTGCGGACGCGCGCGGCGAGGCGCGGCGGCGGCGCGACATGGAGATGATTCAGCAGCCGCAGACCGCCGGCGGATTCAAACGCCTTCGCGGGAATGGTCGTCGGTTCGTGCAGCGACATGAGATGCGGCTCGAAGGGCGGGCCGTTGAAGATACCCAGCGGCGTGAGATAAAGCACCGGCAGTGTGGGCGTGGTGAACCAGATTTCCGGCAGCGGTTCGCCGCCGGCTTGCAGCAGGGAAAACACGTAGTCGCCGTCCGCATCCTCGGGCTGCGTGACTTGCCAGCGCAACGGCGCGTCGTGAAAACCGAGCGGCCCGCCATCGGCATTGACCAGCAGCGGACGCAAATGCGGCTGGCGAAACCAGCGCCCCGCCTGCTCGCTCATCCATGGGTCAGTGTAAGCAAGCGAACTGGAGGAAAAGACCTGCGAGCGCTGCCAATAGGGCAGCCAGAGCAGCGCCGCCTCCGCCGAAAGACCGCTCGCGTGGTGGACGTCGAAATCGCGGAGCTTGCCCGGTTTCAGCGGCGTCCATTCGCCGTTGGCCAGCCGCCATTCCAGCACCGCCGACCGCGGCAGGAAACGCATCCGCAATTCCGCCGGGCCGCTGCCTGATGACGTTGCCGCCCGCGCGCCCGCCGGTTCGCCGAGGCGCGACAAGGTGGTTTTCCAGCGCTCGATTTCTTTTCCGCGTTGCATCCGGCGCATCCGGTCGCGCACCACCGTCAAATCCGTCACGGGTTTGAGAAATTCGGGGATGGGCTGCCGGAGCTTTTCGGTGAGATACAGCGCGAGATAATTCCAGAATTCCGCCTCCGTCGGCGGCACGTTCGGATAAAGTTCCAGCCGGTCCCACGAGGCAAACTGGCGGCCGCCCCCGAGCGCGCCGAGTTCATGGACAAATTGCAGCCCGCCATGGCGCGCCTGCTGGAAGAGGCGGCTGATGTTTTTCAGAAAGTTCGTCTCCTCGGCAGCGGGCTTCCGCCCCAGCTTTTGCAGGGCGAGACTGGCAAACGCGGTGGCTTTGCCGGCAACAACCACGGGCTTTTGCAAGGCGAAGCTTTTCCCGGCGGACGCGCTGGACGAATTCATCGGGGCGAGCGCATACGCTGCCAGCAATTGTTTCAGCGCCGCGTAGGTGTGTTTGCATTCATAGCCAACCGGGCAACTGCAATCAGAATCCCAGCCGCCCTCAAAGTAGAAAGAAACTTCATACTCATCGCTTCCCTGAACTGTTGCCGTGTAGGCCGTCCCCGGCTCATTGCACACCAAGGCCTTGACCGCTCCGATTTCAAAATATCGCTCGCCCTTCTTCCGCGTGTGCGCATCGAAGGACTTCAGGTAACGCTGCGCGGCGTCGAGATCAAAGCCTTCAAAATCTGCAATGGTCAGCGACATGATTGGCGGCCGGACGGGTCACGCCATCGCGCGGGCGATGCTGTTCCACCACGCGTCGTGCAACTCGGTGAGCGGGGCGGAGAATTCTCCCGCAAAAGTTTTCACCGTGAGCTTGTCGCCGCCGACTTTGCCGATCTGGACTGCAGGCACGCCCATGAGCTTGGCGCGTTCGACCACTTTCACGGCATCGAGCGCTTTGCAACTGATGACGACGCGCGATTGCGTTTCGCCGAAGAGCAAGGCATCGAGGCGCACCGTAGCGGCGTCTCGGGAGAGCGCCGCATTCTTTTCTTCCGAGGAGTCAGCGGCACTCTGCCGAGATGCCGCTACGCCGGAAAGATCAATCGTCGCACCGAGGAGGCGCGGCGTGTCGCGGGCAATAAGCTGGCTGATGCAGCTTTCCGCGAGCGCGACGGCGAGGCCGCCTTCGCTGCAATCGTGCGCGCTCTTCACGAGGCCGGATTGGATCAGCCCGAGGAGCGTGGTGTGCAGTGTCTTCGCCACTTCGAGGTCGCAACGTGGCGGCGAACCGTTCTTCTTGCCGTGAACGACCTGCAGATACGCGCTGCCGCCGAGACCGAAGATCGGGTCGGCTTGGTCCACCGCTTCACCGAGCAGGATGATGGCGTCGCCTTCGTCCTTGAACCATTGCGTGGTGACGTGTTCCAGCTTCTCGATGAGGCCGACGACGGAGATCGTGGGCGTCGGATCAATCGGCCCGGCGGGGCTTTGATTGTAAAGCGAGCAATTGCCGCCGGTGACTGGCGCGTTGAAGGCTTTGCAACCTTCGGCGAGGCCGCGCACAGATTCCTTGATCTGCCAGAACAGCTCGGGCTTGAGCGGGCTGGGCATGTTGAGATTGTCCGTCGCGCCGAGCGGAATCGCGCCGGAGCAAGCGAGATTGCGGCACGCCTCGGCCACGGCGATTTTCGCACCTTCGTAAGGATCGAGGTAAACGTAGCCGCCATTGCAATCCACGGTCATGGCGATGAGTTTTTCGGAAACTTTCGGATCGCCGACTTTCGCGGCAAGTTCCGCGCTCATCACGGGCAATGAATCTGTCTTGATGCGAATCACCGCCGCGTCGCTGCCGGGCAAAACGACCGAGCCGTCGCGCACTTGATGATCGTATTGGCGATAAACCCAGTTCTTCGACGCGATGCTCGGCCAGGCGAGCAATTTTAGGAGATCGGCTCTTGGATCTTGGGTCTCGGGGATGCCATCCAGCCGGAACGCCCGCACTTCCTTGATGTAAGCCGGCTCAACAGCCTCGCGCTGATACACGGGCGATTCATCGGCGATTTTCCGCGCGGGAATGTCCACGACAAGTTTGCCGCCATGACGCACCTTCATGTGGCCGGTGTCGGTGATGATGCCGATCTCGGACCACGGCAGATCCCACTTGTCGAAAATGCGTTTCACTTCCTCTTCGCGGCCCTTGTGGACGACGATGAGCATGCGTTCCTGCGATTCCGAAAGCATGATCTCGTAGCTGCTCATGTTCGGCGCGCGTTGCGGAACTTTGTCGAGTTCGATCTCGATGCCCGTGCCGGCGCGCGCAGCCATTTCGCAGGTGGAACACGTCAGACCCGCCGCGCCCATGTCCTGCATACCGGCGACGCAACCGGTGGCGAGCAACTCAAGGCACGCTTCGCACACGAGCTTTTCCATGAACGGATCGCCGACCTGCACCGCGCCGCGCTGTTGCTCGGCGGATTCTTCGGTCAAATCCTGCGACGCAAACGCCGCGCCCGCGAGGCCGTCGCGACCCGTCGCCGGGCCGACGTAAAACACGGGATTGCCCACGCCCTTGGCCGCGCCGCGCGTGATTTGTTCGTGGCGCAGCACGCCAAGGCAGAACGCATTCACGAGCGGATTACCTTGATACGTCTTGTCGAAATACACCTCGCCCGCGACGGTCGGGATGCCGAAGCAATTCCCGTAATGCGCGATACCGCTGACGACGCCGGCAAAGAGGCGGCGGTTATTCTTCAACTGCGCGTCCGCTTCTCCATTCGTAGCCGCGGACGTTAGTCCGCGCTGACTTTTCTCCAAGTTTGAAGTGCGCCGACTAACGTCGGCGGCATCCGGAGCGATCGGTCCAAACCTCAAGGAGTTCACCGCGCAGACGGGCCGCGCTCCCATCGTGAAGATGTCGCGCACGATGCCGCCGACGCCGGTGGTCGCGCCCTGAAACGGCTCGACCGCGCTCGGATGGTTGTGCGACTCGATCTTGAACGCGATGGCGATGCCGTCGCCGATGTCAATGATGCCGGCGTTTTCCTCGCCCGCGCCGACAAGGATCTTCGGCGACTTGGTGGGGAAGGTCTTGAGCAGCGGCCTGGTGTTTTTGTAGCTGCAATGTTCGCTCCACATCACGGAAAAGATGCCGAGCTCGGTGTAACTCGGCGTGCGTCCGAGGATTTCCACGGCGTGGGCGTATTCTTCCGGCGTGAGGTTGTGTTTGACAACCAACTCTGGGGTGATGGCGGGTTCGGTCATGGGAAATTCAATCAATATGCTTACGAATAATTCTGTCGGCCAACACGGGCCAAGATTCTTCTGCGTTAACGTCGAATACAAACGGATTCAAAACCGTGCCTGGCATGTCATCAATAATGATATCCGGCTTCGCGGCAAATCCCTCAAACATTTCAGTCAAATGATACAGGCTCGCAATTTTGCGGGCGTAATCGGCGCCGTTGGTTGACCAGAGAAACAAATGACAGCCTTTGTCGCGCAGTTTGGCCAGAGCTTCAGTCGCGCCCGGCAACAGTTTCTTGTTCGCATCCACGAGCGTCAGGTCAACATCAACGAAGACGTTCGCGTTTTTCATCGGAGGTTTGATTGAACAGATGAACTCAATTCAAACTCTCCGTTCCGAGCAGATGGCAGATTTCCACGCCGTCATCGAGCTGTTCCCAGTAAATCGCGTAGCCGCCGGGTTCGAGCGACCAATCGCCGCGTTGCTTCGGCGTGGCCCTGGCGAGCCATTTGAGCCATGGAATTTTTTTGTAGGGCACGCTCAACTCACGCCAGTCGCTCAATTTGATGACGAGCCTGTCGCCAACAAAACGAACGCCCTCGGCGCTGACCGCCCCGGCTGGTTTAGCGATTAAAGTATTCATTCCAGTTCTCCAGCAGACGAGCTTGGTTCGCTCTCGTCAGCTTCAAAATATAATTCAACTCGGTCCGGTTGTAACCACGATTGTATTCGGTCGAAACCGGCTGCAACCAAATCTTCGCCACCATGCCGCCGTCAATGACGTGAACATGCGGCGGTTCGCCGATGTCTGACGAGTAAAACCTGAACTTGTAGCGTTCAATTGTAATCGTCGGCATAACTTACGCCGCCGCCGCGATGGTCTTGTTCTTCAATGCGGCGAAAATGCTTTCAAAAATCCGTTTGCCGTCGTCGCTGCCGAGCAGCGGTTCGCAGGCGCGCTCGGGATGCGGCATCAGGCCGGCCACGTTGCGCTTTTCATTGCAGATGCCAGCGATGTTTTGCAACGCGCCGTTGGGATTCGCGGTGTCGGTCAGGTTTCCGCTGGCATCGCAGTATTGCCACAAAATCTGGTCGCTGGCTTTGAGCTTCGCCAGCGTTTCTTCGTCGGCAAAATAGCAACCTTCGCCGTGGGCGATGGGAAGCCGGAGAATTTTCTCCGCCGGAATCTGGCTGGTGAACGGTGAATCTGGCGTGGCGGTTTTCAGGAAAATATTCTCACAACGGAATTGAAGCGAACGGTTGCGGATGAGCGCGCCGGGCAGCAGGCCGGCTTCGGTGAGGACTTGAAAGCCGTTGCAGATGCCGAGAACGAGGCCGCCGTTGTCGGCGAATTGTTTCACGGCCTGCATCACGGGACTGAACCGCGCGATCGCGCCGCAGCGCAGATAATCGCCGTAGCTGAAGCCGCCGGGCACGATGACGCAGTCGGTGTCGCCGAGCGAAGAATCCTTGTGCCAGACGAGCCGCGCGGAATGGCCAAGCAGGCGGACGGCGTGGACGGCGTCCTGGTCGCAGTTGCTGGCGGGAAACTGTAAAACGGCAAAGTTCATGGTCGGTAGTCGGTAGTCAGTAGTTGATAGTCAGTAGTCGGTGGTCGGTAGTCGGTAGTCAGTAGCCTGTGACGTGCGAATCGTTGCTACTAACTATTGACCATTTACTACTGACAATTTCATTCGATTTCCAGCTTGTAATCTTCAATCACCGGATTGCTCAACAACTTGTGGGCCGCGTCGTTCAACGCCTTTTCCGCCGCGGCCTTGTCGGTGCCGGGCGCGAGGTCGATCTCAATGTATTTGCCGATGTGGACGCCGGTGACGCCGGTGTAGCCCATGTGTTCGAGGGCGGTCTGGACGGTTTTGCCCTGCGGATCCAGGACGGCTTTCTTGGGGGTGATGATGATTTTTGCTTTCATGCTCGCGCTGGAAAATTTTGCGGAAAGAAAGCCGGGGAAGCGAGCCAAAAATCCCCCCGTTTGTTGCGGTGATTGAAATCGACGGTTTCCCGCAAGATTCAATTGCGAAGTCACGACGCAAATTCATTGACCGGTCCGAGCAATTAACGCAGCATCCCGTCGAAATGTTCGTGAAACCGACCAAGCCGATGATTGCGATTGCCGCGCCGACGCGCGTCGCATGGCATTTCATTGTGCTCCGGCGGGATTTCTGAACGAATAATTGCAAATACGTTTTTCTGAAACCCGCTGGCATTTCCGGCGGGTTTTTGCTTTTCCCGCTTTATCACGCAGGTTTCCAAGAGAACACCAACTGGAAATGAACACATCAACACAAGCCGCCTCGACGCGGACGCTGCTAATCGCGGCGTTTGCGACGGTCTATATCGTCTGGGGCTCGACGTATCTCGCCATCCGTGTGGCGGTGGAAACCCTGCCGCCGTTTCTGCTGGCCGGGGCCAGATTTTTGATCGCCGGCGTGATGATGTTCGTCTGGCTTCGCCGCAAAGGCCTGCCGATGCCGGACACAAAGCAATGGCTCCATGCGACCATCGCGGGCGTGCTAATGCTGCTCGGCGGCAACGGCCTGGTTGTGTGGGCGGAACAGACGGTGTCGTCCAGCATGACAGCGTTGCTCGTTGCATTGGTGCCGGTGTGGTTTGCCTTGCTGGATTGGGCCCGGCCGACGGGCAAACGTCCGGCGGTTTATACCTTTGCCGGCATCATGGTCGGATTTACGGGCGTGGCGCTGCTCGTGAGCGGACGCAATGATTCCGACGTGGCGGTGTCGCGCAATCCCTGGGGCGTGGCGGCGCTGGTGGTGGCGGGACTTTCGTGGGCGGCAGGCTCGCTCTGGTCGCGTTACAACGCCAAGCCGGAATCGCCGTGGATGAATTCGGCACTGCAGATGATTTGCGGTGGCGCAGCGCTGTTGTTGCTCTCGCTGATGCACGGCGAGCCGGCGCACTTTCACCTGGCGCAAGTATCGACGCACTCATGGCTGGCGTTGCTGTATCTCATCGTGTTCGGTTCATGGATCGCGTTCAGCGCCTACGTCTGGCTGCTGAAAGTCAGCACGCCGGCGCACGTGGCGACTTATGCCTACGTCAACCCGGTGATCGCCGTTGGTCTCGGGCATCTGATGCTGGGCGAAGCGCTCGGCGAACGCGCATTGTGGGCGGCGGCAATCATTCTGGCCGGCGTGATGATCACCACGCTGCCAAAGCGGGAATAGGCTTGCCGGCCGGCAAACCAGAAGCCGTCACGCCCGGGGGGGGTGAATTTTGCTCATCGTCAACCACCGGTTATTTCATGCGATTTTCCCCGCAAATGAATAAGCGGGGTTGAAATCCGCCGTCGTTTGCGCGAAAGTTCCGGCCATGAGAATTTTGAACTCACCGGCGGGCGGCAACGGCGGCAACGGCAACCACAAGAACCTCGAGACCTGCACCATTGTCATCTTTGGCGCGAGCGGCGACCTCACGGCCCGCAAGCTGATCCCCGCGCTCTATCATTTATTCAAGGAACAGCAGATGCCCGCCAAGTTCCGCGTGGTCGGCTTCGCGCGCCGCGAAAAGACCGACGCCACGTGGCGCCAGGAATTGCGCACTGCGCTCGACAGTTTTTCCCGCACCAAATCGGTGGACGATAAAGTCTGGGCCGCCTTCGCAGAGAATATTTTCTACTGCCAGGGTGACCTGACCGATGACGCCGCCTACGGGAAGCTGGGAAAACAATTGGAATCGTTCGGCGACCCGGCGTTGCGCGACAATCTTCTGTTTTACCTCGCCATTTCGCCCAGCCAGTTCGGAGAAGTTGTCGAACAGGTGCATCGTTCCCAGCTGTTGAAAAAGGACGGCCCCGGCTGGCAGCGGCTCGTGGTCGAAAAGCCTTTCGGGCACGACCTCGCCTCGGCGGAAAAACTCAATCTGGAATTGACGCGCTATGCGCATGAGTGCCAGGTATTCCGCATTGACCATTATCTCGGCAAGGAAACGGTGCAAAACATTTTGATGTTCCGCTTTTCGAACTCCATTTTCGAGCGCCTCTGGAACCGCGAATCCGTGGATCACGTCCAGATCACCGTCAGCGAAAAGATCGGCGTGGGCGACCGCGGCGGTTATTACGAGGAGGCCGGCGCGTTGCGCGACATGGTTCAGAACCACATGCTGCAAGTGCTTTCCCTCATCGCGATGGAACCGCCCGTCTCCCTCGAAGCCGAGGCGGTCCGCGATGAAAAAGTGAAGCTCCTCAAATCCATCCGCACCCTGACACCGGAAGAAGTCGCCAAGCAGATCGTGCGCGGCCAATACTTTGCCGGTGCGGTCAACGGCGAGATGCGCCCGGGCTACCGTCAGGAAACCAAGGTGAAGCCGGAATCGAACGTCGAGACCTATGCCGCGTTGAAGCTGTTCATTGACAACTGGCGCTGGTCGGACGTGCCGTTTTATCTGCGCACGGGCAAAAACCTGCCTCAAAGCGCCAGCGAAGTGCGGATCCAGTTCCGCCCCACGCCGAATGTTTTGTTCGCGGCGCAATGCGGTTCGCATCTTGACGCCAACGCGCTGACCTTGCGCCTGCAGCCGAATGAAGGCATTTCATTGCGTTTTAACGGCAAAGTTCCCGGCCCCGCCTTGGGCGTGCGCCCGGTGCGGATGCACTTCAGCTACGACGCCGAGTTCGGCGCCTACACCGCCGAAGCTTACGAGCGCCTGCTGCTGGAAGCCATCGCCGGCGACGCGACGCTGTTCATCCGCCGCGATGAAGTGGAAACCGCGTGGAAGATCGCTGATTCCATCCGCAACGGCTGGGAAGGCAAAGCGCTGACCAACCGCGAATTTTATTCCGCCGGCACGTGGGGCCCGATCGCCGCCGACGATTTGCTCGCGCAGCTCGGCCACGTCTGGCACGAGCCGCTGGTGATAAAATAAAAAATTATCCGTGCATTTCCTCTATCCAAGCGATCCGCTGAGAACGAAGCGATGCGATGATTATTACGCCGATGAATTTGCCGCCGTTGAAGCAGCCGGCTTTGGCGCTTCAGTTTTTTCACTGGAAAATTTTGAAACTGGCTCATTTAGAGCGTTTCCAAACCTTCCTGCCGCCGCCACAGTGATTTATCGTGGTTGGATGTTGTCCCCTGCCAACTACGAAAATCTCGTGTCTGGAATTTCCCAGTCCGGCGCATCGCCACTGACAAACACCAAAACCTACCTTTCAACACATCATCTTCCGGATTGGTATCCTTTGATCACCGAGTTCACTCCAGAAACGCGTATTTTTTCGGCCGACTCGGACCTGGCGGCAGAACTCCGGGCTCTCGGTTGGAACGAATATTTTATCAAGGATTATGTGAAGTCATTGAAAACTTCGATTGGCTCAAAAATTTCCACGCCAGAAGAAGCTGCCACGGTTGCTTCTGAAATGCGCCAGTTTCGCGGAACTATTGAAGGCGGCTTCTGCGTGCGTCGGGTTGAGAATTTTTTACCAGAAACAGAAAAGCGATATTTTGTTCTTAATTCAGTTCCCTGTTCCATGAACGGCGAGATTCCATCCATCGTGTCGGAATGCGCACGGCGCATTAAAAGCCCTTTTTTCTCCGTTGATGTTATTCAACGAACTGACGGCGTGTTGAGGGTTGTTGAAGTCGGAGACGGACAGGTTTCTGATTTGGTTGGCTGGACACCTGCGCGCTTCACGAAAATTCTCTCCGAACATCATGTCTGAATACAAAGCGACGATTAAATGGCAGCGAACCAGCCCGGATTTTCTCAAGGGCAAATATTCGCGGGAACACACGTGGACCTTTGACGGCGGGGTCACCGTCCCAGCCTCGTCCTCACCCTCCGTTGTGCCCGTGCCCTTCTCCAATCCGGCCAACGTGGATCCGGAAGAAGCTTTCGTCGCGGCCATTTCTAGCTGCCACATGCTCACGTTTGTTTATCTGGCGGCCAAACAGGGATTCCAAATGGACAGTTATGAAGACGAGGCTGTCGGCGTGCTGACCAAAAACGAAAAGGGCGTGCCGTGGATCAGTCGGGTGACGCTTCATCCGAAAATCATTTACAGTGGAGCCAAACAGCCCTCACCGGCGGACGAGAAACAGTTGCATCACCTTGCCCACGAGCAATGTTACATCGCGAATTCCATCAAAACCGAGGTCGCAGTTCATTCCTGATGGATTTCAAAGATTTTCAACCTGCTTTGGCAAGTAACCAGGTGGTTAAAAGCCGGTGTACCGGCAAATTGCCTGATAACAATGGGTTTTGCGGGCCAAAAATAAATTTGCTTTTTTTTGAACCTAATACGAGATTGCCCCGTCTGATATTGCGAATGGGTTAGGTTTCGCTGTTCGTTTAGGGTTGGCATAGAGGTTTTGCTCGTGGTGCGGCTCGGACAGCGACCACAAAGTTGGTCGCACCACCCTTCTGAGCGCCCTTGGTGAGGGCGTATTAAACCTCGTCACCTAGAGAGGCCGGACGCAAGTCCGGCCTCTTGCTTTTTCGGGCGAATTCGCATTGATTGAAGGGTGAACAACCTCTAATCTCCTGCACGCATGAAACATCAGCTCGATTTCGAAAAACCGGTCATCGAACTGCAAAACAAGCTGAACGATCTCCGCCTGCACCCGGAAAAACACTCGCTCGGCATCAGTTTTGAGGAGGAAATCCAGATCATCGAGAAAAAGCTGGAGGAAACCCGGCGTCAGATCTTCCTGAATCTCACCCCCTGGCAGCGTGTGCAGCTCGCACGGCATCCCAAGCGGCCTTACTCGCTGGATTACATCAAGCACGCTTTCACCGCTTTTCATGAGCTGCACGGCGACCGTCTGTTCGCCGAAGACCGCGCCATGGTCGGCGGCTTTGCCAAACTGGGTGAGCATCATGTCGTCGTCATCGGCACGCAAAAAGGCCGTGACACCAAGGAAAACATCCTGCGCAATTTCGGTTCCGCCCATCCCGAAGGCTATCGCAAGGCGCTCCGCTTGATGCGGCTGGCGGACAAATTCGGCCTGCCCATCATCACGTTGATTGACACGGCGGGCGCATATCCGGGCGTCGCGGCGGAGGAACGGCACATCGCCGAGGCCATCGCCGTGAATCTCCGTGAAATGACCCTGCTCGAAGTGCCCATCATCGCCGCTGTCATCGGCGAAGGCGGTTCCGGCGGCGCACTCGGCATCGGCGTGGCGGATCGCGTTTTGATTCTGGAGAACGCTTATTATTCCGTCATCAGCCCTGAAGGCTGTGCGGCGATTTTGTGGAAAGACCGGGCCAACGCCGCCAAGGCCGCCGCCGCGCTCAAAATCACCGCGAAGGACCTGTTTAAATTCAAACTGGTGGACGAGGTGGTGCCCGAACCGCTCGGCGGCGCGCACACTGACGCCATCGGGACGACCGCGAACTTGAAGACCTATCTGCTCAAAAACCTTGAAGAAGTTCTCGCGCTGCCCATTGCTGAACGCCTGAAGCAGCGTTACGAAAAATTCCGGGCGCACGGCCATTTCGTCGAAGAAATCGAATCTTCAAAAAACGGCGTCGTTCCCCAGGCCGCTGCTTAACCCAAAATGCTGTATCCGTTAATTTTTCAGCCGGCCTTCAAGGAACGCGTCTGGGGTGGACGCGAACTGGCACGTCTCTACGGCAAGAAACTTCCGCCCGGCGCAATCATCGGCGAGTCCTGGGAAATCAGCGACCGTCCCGGCGACGCCAGCGTGATTTCCAATGGCCCGCTCGCCGGGAAGGATTTGCGCTGGCTGATGGAACATCACCCGGCGGAAATCCTTGGCGGTGCGAAACCGGCGGCGGAAGGCCGCTTTCCCCTGCTCTGCAAAATCCTCGATGCGCGCGACAAACTCTCGCTGCAAGTCCATCCGCCCGCGGGCAAGGCCGCTGAACTCAATGGTGAACCCAAGACCGAGATGTGGTTCATCGCTGATGCCGCGCCCGGCGCGAGCCTGTATGTCGGCCTCAAGCAAGGTGTGACGCGAACGGACTTTGAAAAAAAGATCGCCGACGGCAGTGTGGCCGATTGTTTTCACCGCATCCCGGTTCATGCGGGCGACACGATGTTTCTGCCGAGCGGCCGCGTGCATGCCATCGGTGACGGCCTGGTGATTTTTGAGATCCAGCAAAATTCGGATACGACGTATCGGGTCTTCGACTGGAACCGCATGGGACTGGATGGCAAGCCGCGCGCGATGCACGTCGCCCAATCGCTGGCGAGCATTGATTTCAACGACTTCGAACCGAAGCTGGTGGAAACGAAATTTGTTGCCGATGGAAAAATTCAGAAGCGTTCGCTGGTGAACGACCCGTTGTTTAACGTCGAAGCTTGGAAATTAAATCCCGTCGTGAGCAGTTCGCTAACGCGGAAGAAGCTGCAAATTATTGCCGTGACGACCGGCGAAATTGAAATCAAGAGCAACGCGACGGCGGTGAAATTGTCCGCCGGACAATTTTGTTTGATTCCAGCAAGCCTGGAGCTGACGGAGATTCTGGCGAAGTCAGAAGCGGCAATGCTGCGTGTCGAGGCGAATTGATTTAAACAGGAGCAAACGGAGATCCGTTTTTATTTCTCTGTTTCCTCCGTTTGCTCCTGTTTAAATCCGAGCATTCAATTCAGCGACAGATCATCCGGCATTTGGGAGAGGAGTTTGTTTTTCCAGCCGCCTTTGCTTCGGAGAATCTTCTGCCAGAGCTGGTCCGGCGGCGTTTCAAAGACGAGTTCGAGCGACGCCGGAAACGTGAGCCACGATTTCCGTCTCATTTCGCTCTCCAGCTGCCCCGGACTCCAGCCAGCGTAACCGGCAAACATTTTGACCTTTTTAGCCAGGGAAAAGGATTCGCCGACTTCCACCAGATCGTCCAGCGAATGGCCGAGGTTCAGGTTGGGAAAGACGTTTGCGTCGGGAAGGAAGTTGTCCGCGTGCAAAAAACTCAGCGCGGTCGGCTGCACGGGGCCGCCCAAAAACAGCGGGGAATCCTTCAGCGTCACGGGCAGGTCCGCCACGATCAACTCACCCACTTTGCTGCCGCTGGAACGGTTCAGCACCAGGCCGAAAGCGCCCTCGGCGCTGTGGTCACAGATGAGGACGACGGTGCGGTGAAAAAACGAGCCGGTCAACTCGCCTCCGTCCAGAAGCAATTTGCCTTTGAGAATTTTTTCCGTCCCGCTCATTGCTGCGGCCAATGTGCATCAAGAAAGCGCCGTTGGCAATGGGTAGAAAATCAGGTGGAAAATCAAGCCGCCGGGAGGCAGACGATGCAAAGAAAAACGCGGAGGAAAAATTCCTCCGCGTCGTTGAGATTTCAGGTTTTCCGCGCTTAGAGCGACTTCACTTTTTTCACGATCGCCGCCGCATCGATGCCGAAGTGCGCGAGCAATTCCTCGGCCTTGCCGGAACGCGGGATGCCGACCACGGCGAGTTTGTGGACCTTGACGCCTTCACAGCTCAGTTCGCCCGCGACCGCGTCGCCCAAGCCGCCTTCGGAATAATGATCTTCCACGGTGATGACCGTGTTACCGGTCTTTTTCGCGGCAGCGAGGATCACGTCCTTGCCGAGCGGCTTGATGCTGTAGGCATCAATGACGGTGACGTTGATGCCATCAGCCTTCAAGGCATCCGCCGCCTTCAAGGCTTCGAACAATGTGACACCCGCCGAAACAATCGTCACTTTGGTGCCTTCGCGCAACACTTTCGCGCCGCCGACGGGGAATTTTTCGTCGTTGCCGTAGATGACGGGCGTCTTCGGACGCGAGGTGCGGAGGAAACAGACGCCTTTGATCAGCGCCATCTGCTCGA
Organism: Verrucomicrobiia bacterium; assembly: GCA_035577265.1. GTDB lineage: Bacteria > Verrucomicrobiota > Verrucomicrobiia > Limisphaerales > UBA11358 > UBA11358. Next base: position 50,692 of record DATLVR010000108.1, read on the forward strand.
GCAATTTTTCCGTGCTGACGGCGTCGCTCGGATACAACACCGTGCTGCCGACGACGGAGCGCATCATGGCCAGGTCTTCCAGCGCCATCTGCGACGGGCCGTCTTCGCCGATGCTCACGCCGACGTGCGAACCGACCAGCTTGAGGTTGGATTGCGAAATGCCCGCCACGCGAATCTGATCCGCCGCGCGGGTGAAGAACGTGGCGAACGTGGACGCGAACGGCACTTTGCCGCGCGTGCCGAAACCGATGGCCACCGCGACGAGGTTTTGCTCGGCGATGAAACATTCGGTGGAACGATTCGGAAATTGCTTGAAAAACTTTTCCGCGTAGGTGGAGTTTTTCGTGTCGCCATCAACCGCCACAACACGCTGATCGGCCTCGCCCAAACGGACAAGCGCGGTGCCGTAGGCCTCACGCGTGGCGATCTTGTCACCGAGAGTGTAGTTGATGGAGGGATAGCTGGCGGGCGCCGCATTGTTTGGCGCGGGCAGCTGGGTCGGCGCGGGAATCGCGACCCCGAGACCGGACTTCGCGGAGGGCGCGAGTTCGGCGATTGCTTTCGCGGCCTCTTCCTTGTTCAACGGCTTGCCGTGCCAGCCGTCCTTGTCCTGCAAAAATGAAACACCCGCGCCTTTGTAAGTCTTGGCGATGATGACGAGCGGCTTGTCGTCGAGGCCGACGCCGCCGAGGACTTCCGCGATTTCCTCGATGTCGTGGCCGTCAATTTCTTCCACGCGCCAGCCGAACGCCTTGAAGCGGTCGCGATACACGCCGAGGTTGTGACCGAATGCCGTGGCTTCGCTCTGCCCGAGACGGTTCGCGTCCACGATGGCGATCAAATTATTCAGCTTGTAAACGCCCGCGAGCGATGCGGCTTCCCAGACGGCGCCTTCGGCGATTTCACCGTCGCCCATGAGGACGTAGGTGTTGTAATCCAGATTGTCGAGCCGGGCGGCCAGCGCCATGCCCACGCCGACACCCAGACCCTGGCCGAGCGAGCCCGTGGCCACATCGGCGAACGCGAGGCGCGGGGTCGGATGACCTTCGAGGTCGTTGCCGAACTGGCGGAGCTTGAGCAATTCGGGGATCGGCACAAAACCATTCTCCGCCCACGCGGCATAAAGCAGCGGCGCGGCGTGTCCTTTGGAAAGGATGAAACGGTCGTTGTTGTAAAAGTGGGGGTTTGTGGCGTCGTAACGCATCTGGCCAAAGAACAACGTGGCGACGAGATCCGCCGCCGAGCAGCATGAAGTGGGATGTCCGCTGCCCGCCGCGGTGGTCGCCTCAATGGAATGAATGCGCAGTTGGTTTGCGATGCCCTTCAAAAGTTCGGTGTCAGTGTCAATCATGAAGCGCGAAGTTTAGGGGAGAAACAGGGAAAGCCAAGAATGAAAATCATCCCGTCATGAATTTCATTGGGGCAGCACATGGCCGGGAACGGAACACGACGGCAGTTCGCCCACGGCGTTGAGCGTGTAAGCCCCGCCGGAGGGACAGGCTGGAAGGTTCCCGTTTGCGTCCGGTTTGAGGTAGGGCGTGATGTCCTGCAGGGTGGGGACGGCCTCCGCCGGCTTGTTCTTTTCCAAGGCCCACTGCTGTTTGGCCGCGTCAATCTGCCGGAGATTGTTGATGCAGGCGTTTCGCTCCAACACGGCGTTCGCCTCCTGCGCGGCGGCGCGGGCTTGCTGGTTTTCCGCGGCGACCTGTTCCAGCTGCGCCCGCTGCTGCTGCGCGGCAGTGAGCGTCGTGTTCAACTGCAGGGCTAATTTCTGGTTCTGCGCCTGCAATTGCGTGACCTGGTTCCGCAGACGGGGCAAATCCAGGTTGTCGGCGCGCAGCCGGGCGATTTCCGCCGCCTGCGAACTGGAGTTGGAATTTTGCAGCGCATCCACCTTGGCCTGCAATTGATCCGCCCGTTCCTGTTCGGCGCGGAGCGCGACCAGCGCCTTGTCCTTCTGCCGGCTGGCCGAAAAGAGCATGATTTCGCTGACGAGGAAAACCACAACCACTACCCAGACCACCCAAGTTTTTATTTTCATGGCTGCGCCTGTTTTCCCCCTTTTGCGAACGAAGGTCAAACACCAAATGGTGCGCGCGGCGGGAGTTGAACCCACAACCTTCGGCTTCGGAGACCGACGCTCTATCCAGTTGAGCTACGCGCGCGACGCCGACCACGATACGGGCAAGCGACCGTTTGCTCAATTGGAATCTTGCAGGGCCGTCAGCGATGTCCTGACCCCATGCCTAATACTGCCCCGCCCTTGCTGGCATTCCGGAGCGCCGATCTCCGATCCGGCGTGTTTCCGGGCCAAATTCAACGCCGGCCGGGTCGGAGACCGGCGCTCCGCAGGCTGTGTCATGATGCGCCCGTCAACGATTCTGTTCCAGCGCCCGCAGGAACGGCAGCTTGTCCGCCTTCAACTTTTCAAACTTCGCCTGTTGTGCCGGCGTGAGGATCGTGACGATCCGCTCGTTGGCATTGCTGACCACCGCAAAAACCTGCGGCTGATATTCGCGCCGCAACTCCTTCATCTCGCCATGCGCGCCGGACAAAATCTCATGCAACTTCGTCTGCTGCCCGCCGTCCAGCCGCAGCTGGCGCGTCAGATTGCGCTCCGTGACTGCCTGCACTTTTTCCGGATGCAAAATCGCGTCGCGCACCACGTGCCGCACCGCCACGCGCGTGCCGACCACGCCGACCACCAAGCCCGCCAAAAACACCAACGCCAGCAAAAGACATGATTTGAAAAGTTTCATGATCAGAATCCGTTTCCCGTGAAGAGCCATTCCGCCGAGATCTGCGAAACCCCGTCGCCCAGGTCCGGCACACCCGCCGCCGTCAGCCCATAATCCGTGGCGACCCCCAGCACAATCACGACGGTCGCCGCCAAAGCGAAGCGAGGAAACATCCGGCTCAACTGGTCGAAGATCGAAGTGGTTTCCCGCAACGATTCCGGCGGCTCGCGACGGACGGCGCGCAGCACGTCACCGGCAAAATCCTTCGACGGCACGGGCGCGGCCTCGTTCCGCGCCGCGGCAAAAAGCTTTTTAATTTTTTGTTCGTTCATAAATTTACCGGTCGTTGGTGGTCCGGGATTCCGTCGAGGCGATCTTTTCCAGCACCCGTTTCAATTTTGCCCGCGCCCGCAATGCCCGCACGCGCACGGCCACGCCCGACGAGCCGGTGGCGGCCGCAATTTCCTTAACGCTGTGGCCCTCGATTTCCTGCATCGTGATGACCACTTGATCGGCGGGCGACAATTCGCGCATGGCCAGGGCCAGGACTTCCGCCGCGCTGCGGGAATCCAATTCATTTTTCTCATCATCGTTCCGGAGCCAGTCCAAAACGTCCCCGCCAAGTTCGGGCAGTCCGATCTCATTCCGCCGCCGTTTTTCCTTACGCAAATGATCCAACGCCACGCGCACGGTGATCCGGGAAATCCAGTGCTCGAACGGCGCGCGACCATCGAACTGCTCCAGCGCGCGCCAAGCCTTGACGAACGTCTCCTGCGCCAGGTCTTCCACCTTCTGGGTGTCGCGTTCATAGCGGTGCAAAATGGCGAAGACACGCGACTGGTGGCGGCGGACGATTTCCGCGAAATCATCCGTGGCGCCATTCCGGATTCGCTGCAACAGTTCGGCATCTTCGCTCACAGTAAGGTTGTCCGGCCGCCGGCAGCATTATTCCGCCAGCCCTTCGCCGAGGCGGGCAATCAGGCTGTCGGCAAAATCATCGGCGCGCTGGGCGAACCCGTCAATTTTCTGCCGCTGTTCCGCGGTCAGGACCGGCGAAATCTTGCTGAAAAGCTTCATGCGCTCAACCGCCATATCCGCCTCCACGCTGGCGGCCTTGGCGGAGGCGGCACGAACGGAACTTTCATTTGCATCGCCGGCCTGGATGGCTTCGCGCAAAACTGTCCGCGCATCATGCAACTGGCCGAGCAAAGATTTGAGCGCGTCTTTTTCGTCAGCCAGAATGGTTTTGATCTGCGCCTTCTGGTCAGCGGTCAGGTCCAATCGTTCCGCGAGGCGCTGGAACATCTGGCCGCGCAACGGGCTTGCCTCCGGGTTATCCGCCGCGAGCGACGTTGAGATGATGAACCCGCCAGCAATGATCGCTGCGGCCGTTATGATGAAGATTGTTTTTGTTTTCATACGCCTTTGAATACGCAAGAGGCGGGTGAAATGTTACATCCGTTTCACGCGTGAAAACAAAAAAGGGACGGCCCCAAGGCCGTCCCTCTGGCTGACAGGGTTTCCCCCACAAATTATTTCTGGGCCGGCTTGTCACCGGCGGGCGGACCCCCGGCACCGGGACCACCACCCGGCGGACGGCGCATACCCGGACCCATCTTCTCGAATTTGGCGAACTGTTCGGGCGTCAGCACCGCTTTCATTTGCGCGGTGGTGTCTTCCTGGATGGCTTTGGCCTTGGCTCTTTTGTCTTCCTGGCTGAGGGCGGTGTCTTCGCGCAAGGCTTTGCGCTTTTCACTCGCGCCCTTCATGATGGCTTCAACCTTCGGCTTCTGCTCATCCGTCAGGTCGAGGATTTTGGCGAGATCGGGACGTCCGCCTCGCATGCCCGGTCCGCGTTCTCCCGCAGGCGGGCCGCCGGCGGGCGGGGTGTTGGTATCGGCGGCGCGCAGCGAACCACAGGCAAGCATGGCGCCCGTGGCCAGGGCGGCGATTAGCATGGATTTCGTTGATTTCATAAACTTCGTATTGTTGTTGTTTGTTTAGCTCCACCGCGTTTCCGGAACGGCGGGATAGGAGGTCAGACGCGGGCATTGGGGGAAGGTTACAGCCCGCGCATCACTTTTGCCGCCACCGCCACCGTCCGCTCGATGTCCGCCGGCGTGTGGGCGGTGGAAATAAAGCCCGCTTCAAACTGCGACGGCGCCAGATAGACCCCCTGGTCGAGCATGCCTTGGAAGAATTTCTTGAACCGTTCGCGGTCGCTGTGCATCGCGTCCGCCACGTCGTGAACCGGCTGGCTCGTGAAGTAACCGCAGAACATCGAGCCGCAGCGGTTGAAGGTCACCGGCACGCCGGCAGACTTCGCCGCGTCCTGCATGCCGGCTTCGAGTTGCGCCCCGAGTTCTTCGAGTTGCGCGTAGGCGTTTTCAGATTTCTGCTGTCCATTTTCTGCTTTCTGCTTTGCTCCAAGCTCCTCCAGATTTGCCAGCCCCGCCGCCATTGCGATCGGATTCCCGCTCAACGTCCCCGCTTGATACACCGGGCCCAGCGGCGCGAGATAATCCATGATCTCCGCGCGCCCGCCGAACGCGCCCACCGGCAACCCGCCGCCGATGACTTTGCCAAACGTGGACAAATCCGGAGTGATGCCAAAACGCTCCTGTGCGCCGCCGCGAGCGAGACGGAAACCCGTCATCACTTCGTCGAAAATCAACAGTGCACCCTCGGCCTTGGTGATCTCGCTCAAAAATTCCAGGTAGCCCGGCTTCGGCAGATACAGACCGGCGTTGCCCGGCACCGGCTCGATGATGATGCCGGCGATCGCATTTTGGTTCGCCGCGAAACACGCCTTCACCGCCTCGACATCATTGTAGGGCAGAACAATCGTGTGCTGCGTGAACGCCGCCGGCACACCCGCGCTGTCGGGATGGCCGAACGTCAGCGCGCCGCTGCCCGCCCGCACCAGCAGCGAATCCACGTGGCCGTGATAACAGCCGTCGAACTTGATGATCTTATCGCGCCGCGTGAACCCGCGCGCCAGCCGGATGGCGCTCATGCACGCCTCGGTGCCGCTGCTGGTCATGCGGACTTTTTTCACGCTCGGCACCAGTTCGCAGATGAGCTTCGCCATCGTGACTTCGAGCGGATTGGGAATGCCGAAGCTGGTGCCGTGTTCAGCGGCTGCCTTCACCGCGGCAATGATTTTCGGATGCGCGTGGCCGAGGATGGCCGGGCCCCACGTCAGGACGTAATCAATCAATTCGTTGCCGTCCACGTCCCAGATTTTGGAGCCGCTGGCCCGGTTGACGAAAAACGGATTGCCGCCGACGGCGCGGAACGCGCGCACCGGCGAGTTGACGCCACCAGGAATGTATTTCAACGCCTCGGCAAAAAGTTTTTCGGATTGGACACGGTTCATGGAAATAAACTAACAACGAAGGAACGAAGAAACAAAGCAGAATGAAAATCAAAAAACGCTTCTCACTGCACGCCGACGCGGTAGAAGTAGGGGCCGCCAGTGGTGGCGGTGGTGTCCGTGTAACTGGTCGTGCCAGCTTGGCCGACGAGGTTGCTTTGAATGGATGAGAAGGCCGGTTGCACGGAAAGATTGGTGCCGCTCTGCAAATAATACGTTACGCCGCTCACGCTTTGCCACGTCACGGTCACGCCGGAAACGGTATTGGAGGGCGAAGCAAGTTGCAGCACTGACGCGGCGTTGGTGGGATTCGTGCCCGCCTTCCATTCCTTCCAGTTGTTCAGGCTGTCGCCGTCGGAATCCAGATCATCCGCCGAGCCGTCCGTGGGCAGGCCGTATTGCTGCAAGTAAGCGTAGGAGATTATGGAAGCGGGCGATTGAAACTCATACGCGCCCATGTCCACCGTGCCGGCAACGATGCGTGGGTTGCCATCAAAATCATTGGTGACGGCTACAAAGGCGTTGTTGCCGGAGTTGATGCACGGCGAATTGGATTGCAGATGAAAATCACTGTTGGTGTTCACAAATAACGGGGAGATTTTGATGTTACCGTTCCCAGCAACCAAAGAAGCCTTAGGTTCGACGCAGCAATTTTTTAAATCATTACCGTTATAAAATGGTCCCGCAAAAGATGGTTGAAGCAAAATACAGTTTCTTAAGATGCAACCTACAACCACGATTTCAGCCTCACCGTAATTATCGTGGTTGTAACAGATGGTGCAGTTTGTTAGCGCGCTTGCAACAGCTACGGTTGCCCGACCCACGTGCCCTTCATTATGAAGTATCAGACAATTATTCATTACATTTGAATAACCCGCGCCGCCTGCACCGATGCCGCTGAGGACCGCCCTATTGCTAATGACCAAGCAGTTATTAAGCACACTGCCAAATGCTCCTCCGCCAGCACTGGCTGTGTTTCCGATAAGCGTGCAATTGTTCATCACACTGCCATACGCGCCACCGCCACCATCATACGTAGCCACATTCTTTGATAGGATGCAATTGGTTAGCGTGCCCAAATAAACGCCGGCCCCGGCGCTGGCGGTATTGCTACAAATGATGCAATTGGAAATCAGCGCATTGGTTGTCTGACAATAAGCGCCGCCACCAAGGTAACCGTTTCCAGCGTTACCATTGGTCAAAGTGAAACCTGACAATGCAGAGTTTCCGATCAAAGCGGCGCATGATCTTGACGTTCCTTCAATCATGGTTACAGCTGGACCATTGACGCTCGAAACAGTCACTCCGCTTGGAATTTCGATTCGGCTACTTATGAATCGGCTACTTATGAAATTTCCATTGACGATCGGGTTGCTAAGATCGACAAAAAACTGATTGCCACTCCGATAAATTCCATTGGTGACCAAAACCAAATCACCGGAACCGGCGGAATTGATTGCATCCTGAATGTTCGTCGCGGCGATGCTCCAATCGGTGTAAGGCGGGGTGGCGTTGGTGCAGTTCAAATCCACATAGCGCACCGTGGCGGTGGCATTGAAGACAAACAGTATCAAACAGACTGCGCTGGATGTAATTTGATGCCATTTCATATTCTCCTCGTGGATTTGCCTTTATGATTACCACTCCGCACCCACGACTTCAATCACTCGTTTCATTGACCGACTTCCGACTTCACCCCGGCCCCCTCCTCCGAGGAGAGGGAGAAACGTTCCCCGCGTCCCTGGAAAAACCAGCGACAGGATTGGTCGGACGGTCATCCGCATCAACTGAAAACCGGACAGGTAAAATCCTCTCTTGGGGGAGAGTACACAGGTGAGGGCGGACGTTAAAACCATATTTGTTTCGCCCCGTAGCCGGAGTGCGCCCGTCCCCAGGCGCAACAACGTGACACAGCAGGATGATAATGGATTGGCAAAGGCGCATCGCCGTTTGGACATTGCTGTGGCCGGGGGACGGCCACATTCTGCCGTCAATTTGTAGGAGACGAGGTAACGAGACTCATTTCAAATCCGGGGCTTTAGTCCGAGCCTCCTCACGTCGGCTCCTACAATTTCAAAAACGTGCGCCCATCTCCAAAGTGCGGATTGTCTCGATCCGCAGCGCGTGGCTAATCCAACACACTTGAATAAATTCCACGTCGGCAGGTCTGACGCAACCGCTGCGAGTTGGGGACAACTCGCGCTCCGCTGAAAAATGTTTCACGCCCGTCCTCACCCCGGCCCCGTAAAGGGACGTGGCCCCACGGGGCTTTACGCCCTCTCCTCCGAGGAGAGGGAGAAACGTTCCCCGCCTCTCTGGAATAACCAGCGGCAGGATTGGTCGGACGGTCATCCGGATCACCTGAAAGCTGGACAGGTGAAATCCTCTCTTGGGCCTGAAGGATGCAGTTAAAACACGGATAAACACGGAGGAAGACCGGAGCAAAGACCACTTCAGCAAACTTGGCGGGAGGCACCGATCGGTGAACGCATTTTCGTTTCAGAAAGCCGTTTCCCATCCGTGTTTATCCGTGTCCATCCGTGGTTAAAACTTTTTTCTACCGAATCGTTCCGGTGTGGGAGAGGACACTGGTGAGGGCGGACGTTAAAACCAAATTCATTCCGCCGATAGTTTGCCGATCAGAAAAACGGATTGTGCGCCTTCTCCTCCGCCACCGTCGTCAGCGGGCCGTGGCCGGGGCAGATCAGGGTGTCCGGCGGCAGCGTTAAAATCTGTTCGCGCACTTTTTGTCTCGCCAAATCCCACGAGTCGTTGCCGCGGCCCATGGAGCCCGCGAAAATCGCGTCGCCCACCACCGCCACATAGGGCGCGTCCTCCTGCCAGTTGCCGACCATGTAGGTCACGCCGTCCTCCGCATGGCCGGGCGTCTCGCGATGCGTCACGCGCAGGCCGCCGAGATGGACGATTTCCGCGGACTTGTTGCGCTGGTCCACCGGCGCGTTCTTGGAACTGGAACGCACCCGGGCTTTGGGAAAGGCAGCGCGGATCTTCGGCAGCGCCTCCACATGGTCATAGTGCGAATGCGTGATGAAAATGTATTTCAGGTCCAGCTGGTTTTCGGCAATGCAATCCAGAATCGGCTGCGCATCGAATCCGGTGTCGAAGAGCGCCGCCTCGCGCGTGACTTCGTCCCAGAGCAGATAGCAGTTCACGGTGGTGTCGTCGCTGATGGTCGTGAACACGCGGACCTCGCGCCAGAGGCTCAAATCCTTCGGCGCCGGCAGCCAGCCTTTCGCAATGCCTTCGAGTTTGGCGGCGTTCAGGCCGATGACCGGTGCGAGCGCGGCGAAATTGATTTGCTTCGCGAGCTGGCCGGTTTCCTCGAGCGTGGCGAGTTCGCCTTCGGAAATCCCCGCAGCGGCTGCCGCGGCCGAGGTTGAAACAGTATTCATGGCCCGCGCCTTGCGGACGATGTCGCCCAGATGATCTTCCAGATTCATGCGATGGAAACATTAGCGGGCAAAAGATTTCAGTGCAAGCGCGCGGCTTGAGTGGCGGCGGCGCCTCTGCTAGAGTCCGCCCCGAGATGGGACTGTTCACCAAGCGCAACAAAGAGACCGAGCGGTTTTATCTGCTGCCCGGCCAGGGCGGCGCGGCGTATCGCCGCAAACAGAGATACATGCTCGGCTGGTCCATCGTTGTGGGCCTGCTCGTTTCGGGGGTTCTGATCGCACTGATCTGTTATCTGAACCGGCCGTAGCATGGAACGGCGGCGCACTTGACCCCGCGTTGATGGTTGCTAGTATGCGGACGAATTTGATGAAACTTTTCCGGTTGATTTTGATTGTGATGACGGCGTGCTGCGCCGGGCTGCCGTTGCGCGCGGAGCTGGCCGACGGCGTCAAGGCCGTGGTGAACGACACCGCCATCACCTATTCGCAGGTCGAGGAGTTCACGATGCCCGTGATGGAAACATTGCAACGGCAATACGCGGGCCAGCCGGCTGTGCTGCGGCAAAAATACGACGAGACCTTGCGCGACAGTCTGGAACAACTGGTCGAGCGCCAGCTCATCCTCCATGCGTTCGATGTCGAAGGCTATCATTTGCCGGATAATTTCGCCGACCAGCTCGTGCAGGACCGCATCCGCGACCGCTTCGGCAATCGCACCGCGCTCATGAAAACCTTGCAGGCGCAGGGCGGCACCATCGAACAGTTCCGCAAGGAATTGCTCGAGCAATACATCGTGCAGGCGTTGCGCTCCAAAAACGTCTCGCAGGAAGTCGTCATCTCGCCCTACAAGGTGGAAAATTATTACCTCAACCATCAGGACAATTTCAAAATCGAAGACCAGATCAAGTTGCGGATGATCGTCCTCGACAAGACCTCGGCCGACGACACGAACGCCGTGAGCCTCGCCCGCGAAATCGAGGGCAAAATCAAGGAGGGCGCGACGTTCGAGGAAATGGCCTCGCTTTATTCGCAAGGTTCGCAGCAGCACGCTGGCGGCGACTGGGGTTGGATCGAACGTTCGGTATTGAGCAAGGAACTGGCCGATGCCGCCTTCGCCCTGAAGCCCGGCCAGATCAGCGACCCGGTCGTCACACCCGAATCCGTCTATCTCATGCTGGTCGAACAGGTCCGCCCTTCCCACGTGAAGCCGCTCGGCGAAGTCCGCGGCGATATCGAGAAGACCATTCGCGTCCAAGAACAGGCCCGGCTTGAAAAGCAGTGGATTGACGGGCTGAAAAAGAAAACCTTCATCCGCTATTTCTAAAATCGGTGACATGTGACAAGTGGCATGTGACGTGCCACCCGTCACTTGTCACCTGTCACCATGAAAAACTGGATCGGCATTTCCCTGGGTGACATCACCGGCATTGGTCCTGAAGTGACGCTCAAAGCCATCGCGGCCGAAGCTGGCCGGGACGAAACCAAATACCTGCTCATCGGCGACGAGAGCCGGCTCCGCCATTTGAATTCGTCTTTGGGACTGGATCTGCCGCTGAAAACATTTTCACGCTACAGCGACAGCGGGAGGTTTTTCATCCTGAATCCGATCAATTATTCGATCCCGGAAAATCTTCCCGCCGGCTCACCGATGGCCGGCAGCATGGCGATTTCGTGGCTCGGCATCGGCGGAACTTATTGTTTTCGCGGCGAACTCGACGCGCTGGTCACCGCGCCGGTGAACAAGGAAGCCATCATCCGCGCCGGCTACAAAAACTTCACCGGCCAGACGGACCATCTCTCCGAACTCGCCGGCACCAGCCGCACTGCGATGATGTTGCTCGGTACGGACGAACGCGGCCGCTGGCTCCGCGTCGCGCTCGCCACGGTTCACATCGCCCTCAAGTCCGTCCCGGAAAAACTCACAGCGGATAAAATCATGCTCGCGATTGAACTCGCCGCGCAATCCTGCCGTGATCTGGGTTTATCCCGGGCGCGAATCGCCGTTGCGGGCTTGAATCCGCATGCCGGTGAAGGCGGGGAATTTGGCGATGAAGAAATCAAGACCATCGCGCCCGCGGTTCTTGCCGCGCAGAAACGCGGGTTCGATGTCGTCGGGCCGTTGAGCGGCGACACGGTTTTCCACTATGCGTTGCAGGGAGATTTTGATGCCGTCGTGGCGATGTATCACGACCAGGGGCTCGCGCCGCTGAAAGCCGTGGCGTTCGATAGCGGCGTGAACTGGACGCTCGGCCTGCCCTTCATCCGCACCTCACCCGACCACGGCACGGCCTACAACATCGCCGGCAAAGGCATTGCGAATCCCGGAAGCATGATTGCGGCGATCCGCCTGGCGAAGCAGCTGGCGGCCAATAGAAAGTAGGAGACGAGGTGACGAGTCTCTAACTAATCGCGGGGAACTAGAATGAGCCTCGTCACCTCGTCTCCTACAAATTAACCGATCAGTTCACGCACTTTGGCTTGGATGTCGCCATTTTTCATCAACGATTCGCCGACGAGAATGGCGGCCGCGCCGCACTTTTTCAAACGCTCCACGTCCGCGCGGGAGTTGATTCCACTCTCGGCGACCAGCAGAGGCGAGGATAGAGAATTGAGGATGGAGGATGGCTCGGAAGTTTTTGCCATCTTCAATCTTCCAGCTTCCAGCTTTGCGGCCAATCGCTCCGTCGTAGCCAAATCCACCGCGAACGTTTTCAAGTTGCGGTTGTTCACACCCACCAGCGCCGGGGAAATTTTCAGCGCGCGTTCCAATTCTTCCTCGTCATGGACCTCAACCAAGACAGCGAGGCCGGCTTCAACCGCGAGCGAATGGAACTTTGCCAGCTGTTCGTCCGTCAAGATGGCGACGATGAGCAAAATGGCGTCCGCGCCCCATTCGATGGCTTCGAGAATCTGGCGTTCATCAATGATGAAATCCTTGCGCAGCAGCGGCAGTTTGATGGCGGCGCGGATTTGGCGGAGATAATCGAGCGAGCCTTGGAAAAACTTTTCGTCAGTCAAAACGGAAAGGCAGCTCGCGCCCGCCGCCTCGTATTCTTTCGCGATGCGAACCGGATCAAAGTCTTTGCAGATCACGCCCGCCGACGGCGACGCCTTCTTCACTTCGGCAATCAGCGCAATTGAATCGTAGGAGCCGACGTGAGAAGGCGCTGACTGAATGCCCTTTTTAGTTTGAGCCTCGTCACCTCGGCTCCTACCAGATTTGGCGCGCCGGAGTGCCGTTATAAAATCCCGCCGCTCGCCGTGCTCCAGCATCGCATCGCGCAAATCACCGGCGGCGATGAGGCGCGCGGGCAGCTTCGCGACTTCACGTTTCTTTTCTTCAACAATTTTGTCGAGAATGTTCACAATTTTAGTCAGTGGTCAGTAGTTAATAGTCAGTAGCGGCAATGATGCGACGCTTTTTGCCACTGGCTACTGACTACTGAACTACTCACTTAAATCTATTCCTCTTCGTCTTTCACACCCTGCATCCGTTTCAGCGGGCAGCCGGCACGGAGCCAGCCGTTCACGAACGCGTCCAGGTCGCCGTCCATCACGCCTTGCACATTGCTCGTTTCGACGCCGGTGCGCAAGTCCTTCACCATGCGATATGGCTGGAAAACATAGCTGCGGATCTGGTTGCCCCACGACACGCTGCCTTTGTCGCCGTAAAACTTTTCCATGTCGGCCTTCTCCGCGTCCACGCGTTGCGCGAAAATCCGCGAGAGCAGGAGGTTCATCGCCGTGGCGCGGTTCTGATGCTGCGAACGCTGCGCCTGCGACGCGACCACGAGGCCGGTCGGGATGTGCGTGATACGCACGGCGGTCTCGACCTTGTTCACGTTCTGCCCGCCCTTGCCGCCGGAACGGAACGTGTCCACCCGGAATTCATTGGGCGGAATGACGATGGAACCGTCGCTCTCCTCAATCTCCGCGATCGCGTCCACGCTGGCAAAACTCGTGTGGCGGCGTTTGTTGGAATCGAACGGCGAGATGCGGACGAGGCGGTGCACGCCGCGTTCGGCCTTGCAGAAGCCATAGGCATTTTCGCCAGCGATGAGCAGCGTGGCGCTTTTGATGCCGGCGGTTTCACCCTGCAGGATGTCGGTCACTTCCACTTCCCAGCCGCGCGATTCTGCCCAGCGCTGATACATCCGCAGCAGCATGTTCGCCCAGTCGCACGATTCCGTGCCGCCCGCGCCGGAGTTGATGGTGAGGATGCAATTCTTCTTATCGTGAGGGCCGGTGAGAAAGAGTTTCAATTCCAGCGCGTCAAGATCCTTGAAAAACGGCACGAGGTCGCGCGTGATCTCCGCCTCGATCTGCGCCTGCGACGCGGGTGGCTCGGCCTCGGCGAGTTCGACCATGACGCGGAAATCGTCGAGCTGTTTCTCGAATTTGAGGAGCGGTTCGAGCTTGTTGCGGATGACGCCGGCCTCGTCAATGAAGCCCTGGGCCTTCTCGCGGTTGTTCCAGAAATTTTCGTCCGCCATCAGCGAGTTCAGCTCGCCGGAGCGTTTTTGCAAAGTGGCGACGTCAAAGAAACCTCCGCAGGTGCGTGAGTTTCCCGGCCGCGGTCGTCAGTTGGGGGGCGATCATTTCGAACATGCCGGGAGAATACAGGAGCCGGAAAAGAGAATCCAGCAGGGAGTGTAGTGGCGCGGGCATCCTGCCCGCGTGTTGCCGTCCGGTCAAAATCGTGTCAGTCAGAAACTCACGGGCAGGATGCCCGTGCCACTACCATATCAGCGTCTGAGTGCGGCCCGGCGTTTTCTTTTCCGGAGAATGCGGCGCCGGATCTCCAGGGCCAGGAGCAGCAACGCCAGGAGCAGCAGCAGGAAATAACCCCATGCCAACACCGGCGCCACGGTGTTGACGACGCCCTTGTCGAACGTTGACAGATTGGCCGTCACATCTTGAGTGGTCGTGATGCTCGGCACGTTGGTGACGAGCACCGTCTTCTTGATGGCGTTCGTGGCCGTCTGCGACGCGGTCGGACCGTTCGGGCTGGTCCTCGCCACCGCCGTATTGTTGACGGCCGCGTTGTTTGGCCGGCTGGACGAATACATCGGTGAAGCCGGCGGCTTGGCGGCATCGGAAGCCGGAGCGGGATTTTGAAAGTTGGGCGGCGGAATGTAATTTCCGGACGACGGATTTCCCGGTGGGCGGCGGGAGCCGGGTGTGGTGCCGAAGCCGCCGCTGACAGATCCGTGAGGCTGGCTGGACTGTCCGGGCTGGCCAGGTTGGAGGCTCGGCACAAAATAATCCGCCGTGGTGCCGGCCGTGTTCGGGCTGGCCGCCAGCAACGTTGGCGTCCATTCCTCCGCGTGCCCGTCGCTGAACAGCACGTTGCCTTTGGATTCATGCAGTTCCCTCGTCCAGCGCAGCTGGCTGCCCACCCCGCCATGCACGATGGAGGGATTTGACGGGGGAACATTGGCAATGTTCCGGTCACCGGCCAGGACGGAGCCGGGCCGGTCATAATCCGCGTTGACGCCGACGAAGTAGCTCAGGTTGGCGTTTTGCAGCGCACCCAGATTCACGGCGGGCAGCCGGGTGTCCGATGGGCAGAGCAGGACTTTCGGGACGACGATCTCGTTGGAAAGCACCTGGAAATGGCGATACGAAAAATAAAATTCCCCGCCGACGGCGTAACCGTTCTGGACGAATTCCTGCGAGCCGCCGTCGCTCATCGGGACCTGCATGGGAAATTTTCCGCCGTGATCGTGCATGAATATCTGGAAGGCGAGCCCCATCTGCCCCAAGTCGTTCAGGCACACGATCCGCTTCGCCCGCATCTGGCTCCGGGTGACCGCCGGCAGCAGCAATGCGGCCAGGATGCCGATGATGGCAATCACGGTCAGCAATTCCACCAGTGTGAACGCACCGGCCCGGCGATGGGACTGGAGAGAATTCATGCTTAATATCTGGTTTAGCAAAACCTATGCCGCGATGTTTCTAGCCTAAATCAATCCGTTTGGCTTCAAAAAAAGCGTAAAATCCGCGCACGCCTGCGTGGAAGTCACGCAGAAATCGAAATCACCAAGCACCAACATCCAAGCTCCAGAGAAACTTCAAATTCCAAACAACGGGTATCGATGCGAGGGTTGAGATTCGTCCGCGATTCCATTTTGGAGTTTGAGATTTGGTTGTTCTCTGGAGCTTGGATGTTGGGATTTGGAGCTTTTACAGCTCGTCTTCGCGCTCGGTGTAAAACAATTCGTGGGCGCGGGGATAATCCGCTTCCGGCACAAAGACCTGGGCGGGGCGGCTCAAGTCGCCGTCGTCGGGCAAAGCCGGGTCAACAAACGAGTGCGTGGCGATGATGCCGTGCTTTTCCAGCATCATGACGAGCATCTCGGCGTTGACGAACGGGCCGGTGTAGAAAAGTTTCACGGCAGCGCAAGGCGGTTGGTGGCCAGGCCGGTTTGCTGGAAATAGTCTTGCATGCGTGGAGAAGTTGTCGATTGAACGCTACCGTCGGCAAGACCGATGTTGCCCGATTTAACATGACGCGTTGCCGACCAAACGACTGGCTCGTTCGTTCCCAATTCCCACAACCCCGGCTTGACCGCCACGCCACCGACTTCAAAATCACTATCGCCGGAAACAATCATTTGCGGGTGCATTTCGTTGGTCACATCCACGCCGACGAAATAGCTGATATTGGAAGTGGATAGCCCGCTAAAACTGGTTGCCAATAAACGGTCGTCATTTGGGCAAACCAGAAGCCTTGGTGTGCTCAATTCATTCGACATGACGAAAAACGTTTGAACCACGTTTCCAGTGGCGACCATTTCCATGGAACCGCCATTCGTCACGGAAATGCCCATTGGATAAATGTCGCCGTGGTCGCCTTCCCAGATTCGATAAGCAAGACCAATTTGTTTAAGATTATTGACGCAATTGATGTAAGAGCCTCCATGCCTTCGGCGAGTGAGCGCCGGCAAAAGCAAAACCACAAGAATCATCACCACGGCAATGACAATGCCCACTTCAAACAGCGTCATCGCCGCATTGCGTTTTTTAGAGAGGCGCGGTTGCATGGCCGCACCGGTTTATCTGGCGGGACCGACCTTGCTCAAGGCAAAAATCAGGAGGGCAATGATCACGACGGCCACCACAATGCCGCCAATGATGAAGTATTTGTTGACCTTGTTGGTCTTCTTGGAGAAGGAGGCGTTCGTGTCGAAGCTGGTTGGACGGGTGCCGCCCTGCTCCAGTTGGTCCAGGCTGACCCCGCGTGGAATCAGCATCGTGGCATCCACCTGTTTCTTGGCCGGCATGGGCGCGGGAGTTGAGCCCGGAGCGGGTGTCGCGGCGGCTCCTTCCACTTCGAGTTTCAATTCCACCTGGCCCAGACGCAGGATCTGGCCGGGTTTGAGAATGCTCTCCTCGATCTTGTTTCCGTTGATGAAAGTGCCGTTGGTGGAGTTCAAATCGCGGATGACGATGTCGCTGCCGCGCAGCTGGACTTCACAGTGATGGCTGGAAATGGATGGGTCGGCGATGTGAAAGGTGTTGTCCTCAACCCGGCCAATGGTGGTGCGATCGGTGTGAAGCTCGCACGCGCGACCCGTCATGCCTTGATTTTGGATAACAAGTTTGGCCATAAATTACGGTAAACGGATTATGGTGCGGCTGCGTTTCAAGTCAAACGGAAATCTGAAGATGTATGCCCGGAAAATTAGCCGCGCCGTTCGATCAGGGAACGGAACTCGGCGAACAAAGGCGTGGAATCATGCGGTCCGGGCGAGGCTTCCGGATGATATTGCACGCTGAAAACCGGCTTGGTCTTGTGGCGCAACCCCTCGACAGTCTGGTCGTTAAGGTTGATGCGGGTCACGGCGACGGCGGACGGCAAACTTTTCGGATCCACCGCGAAACCATGATTTTGCGAGGTGATTTCCACCTTGCCGGATTCCAGATCCTTCACCGGCTGGTTGCCGCCGCGATGGCCGAATTTCAGCTTGAAGGTTTTTCCGCCAAACGCCTGGCCGAGAATCTGGTTGCCGAGGCAGATGCCGAAAATCGGGATGCCGGTGTCCAACAGAGTCTTCACTTCGCGCACGATGTAATCCAGCGCGGCGGGATCGCCGGGGCCGTTGGAGAGAAAGATTCCGGCGGGCTTGTGCTTGAGCGCCTCGGCGGCGGTCGCCGTGGCGGGTAACACCTGCGTGGCAAAACCATGCTGCCGCAGCCGACGCAGGATGTTGTATTTCATCCCGTAGTCGAACGCGACGATCGGAATATCCGCCGCCGGCAGCGGCTTGCGGGTGTTGCGAGCATCGCCGCCTTTCACGCCGCGCACCAGATCGAACGCCGCGCTCTGCTCGTCCTTTTCGTCCCAGCGAAACGCGCTCTTATGCGTGACTTCCTTGACGTAGTCCACGCCTTCAAACACAAATGCCTTCGCGCGCTGGATGGCCTCGGCCTCGGAGATTTCCTCGGTGGAAATGAATCCGTTCAACGCGCCGCGGACACGGAGTTTCTTGGTCAGGGCGCGGGTGTCGATGCCCTGGATCCCGGGAATGCCATTCTTCTCCAGGTAATCCGCCAGGGAATAATCCGCGCGCCAGTTGCTGACGACGGGCGAGAGTTCGCGGATGACAAAACCGGCGGCGTGCGGACGCCAGGATTCCACGTCCACGGAATTGACGCCGTAGTTGCCGATGAGCGGATAAGTCATCGTGACGATCTGGCCTTTGTAGGACGGGTCGGTCAGGATTTCCTGGTAGCCGGTCATGGAAGTGTTGAAGCAGACTTCGCCGCTGGCGGAGGCGCGCGCGCCAAAACCTTGACCGTGGAACACCGAACCGTCTTCGAGGGCTAAAATGGCTTTCATCACAAATTGGCCCACGATGCTAAAATGCCGGGCACAGAAAGCAATTTGAATTTAACGGATGCCCACCTTCAAACGTGAAAAATTCGCGCTGAAGAAGAACCGGCAAACCGCGGCGAGAGGTTTCGCTTCGGACAAACAGACGTCTGCGGCAAGGAAATCGCCTTCACTTTTGTTTCGCCTTCACTGACTCCAATAGCGCGATGAATTCTTTCGGGGCCAGCTGTTGTTGCTTTATTCCTTCTTGGCGCCAAAACTCTTTTCCATCGCGCCCCAGCGAGATAAAGGTGGGCAATGGATTAACGTCAAATTGCCGCGCCAATAAATTGTTTGTAGCTGTATTCTCTGGCGGCAATGGCTTGTAAAATGGAAAATCTATATGCACAAAAACCAGATTGGACTTTTCATATGCCTGAAATTCCGGCTTTGAGGCAACTTCCCGTTCGAAAAGAATGCAGGGCGGACAGGTATCTGAACTGCCGAACTCCAGCAACATCAACTTGTTTTCGGCTTTCGCCCGCGCGATTTCCGCGGCCAAGTTCACCGGCACCGTGCTGGCGGCAGTCGCAACAACCTGGTTCGTCTCACCCGCCGAACTGAAATTGCACCAGACCCAGACCGTCACCGAAATCAAAATCAGAGAAAGAATATAGCGCTTCATCGGGAAATTAGACCGCAACCACTTCCATCTGTTCAGACCAAATCATTTTTCCGGCAACCAGGGTGGCCACCGCCCGGCCCCTGAGTTTCCAGCCGAAAAACGGGCTGTTCTTGGATTTGCTGGTGGAATCTGCGGCTTGAAAAACCCATTCGCCATCGGGATCAAACACCGTCACGTCCGCATCGGCACCAACGGCCAGCGTGCCTTTGTTCAAATTCAATAATCGCGCCGGGTTCATCGTGAACTTCGCGATCATGTCCGAGAGCGAAATCCGTTTCGTATGGACGAGTTGCATCAGCGAGAGCGCCAGCTCCGTTTCCAGCCCGGTGATCCCGAATGGCGCATAGTCAAACTCGACTTCCTTTTCGTAATCGCAATGCGGCGCGTGGTCGCTGCACAAGATCTCGATTGTGCCGTCCGCCAGCCCTTCGAGAATCGCCTCACGATCGCGCGCGGAACGCAGCGGCGGGTTCATTTTGAAATTGGTGTCGTAGGAAGGCCACGACGGCAAAGCGTCTGGCGTCTGGCGTCTGGCGTCTGGGAAGATTTGTTTCCCGTCCTCGGCCCAGAATTTTTCACTGCCCGCGACGGCCGCATCGGTCAATGTGAAATGATGCGGACAGGCTTCGCCGGAAACCGGCACGCCGCGTTTTTTGGCTTCGCGCAGAAGCGCCACGCTGCCGGCCGCGCTCAGATGCTGACAGTGGATTTTGGTGCCGGTGAGTTCCGCGAGCAAAATGTTCCGTGCCACGATCATCTCCTCGCCGGCCGCCGGCCAGCCGCGCAAACCCAGCGCAGTGCTCCAATAGCCCTCGTGCATCACGCCGTCGGTCACGAGCGAATAATCCTGACAATGATCCATCACCGGCAGGCCGAACATCTTCGCGTATTCACAAGCGCGGCGCATGAGTTCGTTGTTCTGGATGCAATGGCCGTCGTCCGTGATGGCGACCACGCCCGCCTTTTTCAGCGAACCGATCGGGGAAAGCTCTTCCCCCGCGATATTTTTCGTGATGGCCCCGGTGACGAAAACATTCACGCCATCCGCCTCCGCCGCGCGTTCGTGGATCAGCGCCACGGTTCCGGCATTGTCAATCGCCGGCGACGTGTTCGGCATGCAGACGACGGAAGTAAAGCCACCCCGCGCCGCCGCCGCCGTGCCGCTGGCGATGGTTTCCTTGGCCGTCTGGCCGGGTTCGCGGAAATGGACGTGCAAATCGATCAGCCCGGGACAAACCACTTTTCCCTGCGCAGCGTAACGCTCAATGTCGTGGGGAGCGGAAAGGTTCTGGCCGACGGCGGAAATTTTCCCGTTAAGAATCAATACATCCGCGATGGCGTCGAAATTATTGGCGGGGTCAATCACCCGTCCGCCGGTGAGCAGCAGCGAATTCACGCCGTCAGGTTAGCGCGAGGCGGTTGACAAGGCAAGCGCGGCCGATATGATTGCGGGCGCGTGGTTGAGTCTTGCCGACTCGCCGTGCCGCAGCGCCAGGCGCGCAGGCGGGTGTAGTTCAATGGTAGAACGGGAGTTTTCCAAACTCCATACGAGGGTTCGATTCCCTTCACCCGCTCCATTTATTATCAGGCACTTACGAAGCAATGCAGGAAAAGTGCAGGAAAAACGGCGTCGAAAAATTAATTTTCGATTTTGTTGTTGGACTGCGGATTTAGATGCTTCAAAACAGGGAGAAGACGTGACACTCGAAGAATTCGTTTGAAAGTGGTTTGGCAACTATGCTTGCGAAAGAAGATTTCGCGCCTTCACTGGCAAATTCAATTCATGGTTTTTTTGCGCAGATATATTTTTTACAGATTCGTTCGAGTCACACAAATTCGCAACACCTGTTCGTTGCTGACGCCACATGACAAAATCTTCCCAGAACACCACCCCGTTAAAAGTGGGAAAATTGTGTATGTGAAACCATTCTCTCGAAGTTGAATAAGAAATCCCCGCAAGCACGGCGAATTCTTTTGCGTTAAGCGCTTGGCCGAGCCGTTGCTTTTGAAGAACAACTTCTAGTTTGATGCCGGATAATTGTTTGTCTTGTGCCATTGGCGGCCTTGAAATGTTTCATAAGCGAACCGCCGCCCGCTGCGCGTGGCGCACCGATTTTTTGGGGGTTTGCTTCTCGGAATTTTCCTCACGCTCTTCGCCGCCAGCGGCGTCAACCTGGCTCGGTGCCTGATTCTTGGTGAGGTCAAGTTGCTCCTCAATTTCCGACTGGCGTCTTCTCCTCGGCCTCCAGCAACATCGCCTGCAACTGTCTCTTCGCTTCGAGGTCGCGCACCAGGTTCGGACAATGTTCGCGCCAGTGTTTCTCGGCCATCCGGCCGTATTGTGTCAATGCTGTCATAGGTCGGCCTTTGGTTGGACAAAAGGTCAAGCTGGTCATCGGATATGGATCGTCGGACTGCCATGGAAAATTTGCCAGTGCCGCCCCGCATGGGCAAGCGGAGTTGGTTTCAACGTCGGAAGTAGTGCCGGCGCG
The DNA here is from genome assembly GCA_035577265.1 of Verrucomicrobiia bacterium. Taxonomy (GTDB): domain Bacteria; phylum Verrucomicrobiota; class Verrucomicrobiia; order Limisphaerales; family UBA11358; genus UBA11358. The sequence goes on from DATLVR010000108.1 coordinate 72,214, forward strand.
GGTTTGGTTTTTTCGGGTGATGGAGACCGTTGCCATTGCGACCGGCCAGTTTCTCGTCGAGTTCCTGAACCGTCGGGGGAAAAAGCCGGGCGATTTGAACGCCGAACACCTTTTGCAGGGCCTGGATATGCTTGTCGGTCACCTGGGTGCGGCCGGTCTCGATATTGGCCAGCACGTCCCGTGAAATATCCTCCGCCTGGCATTGCAACCGTGCGGCGAGAATCTCCTGTGACCACCCCCGCTCGAAGCGCAACTTAATCACCACCGGACCGATGATATTCAGGTTGCCCATAATGCAGCCCCTCGTTTATGACTGTCAGCAAATCCAGTCCCTGCATATCAACTACTTCAAGTTGGCGACTCCCTCGGCTGAACACACACAGGAGCGGTCTGGCCCGGTTGCCAGGGCCAGACCGGCAACCGGCGTTTCAAACCCCCACCGCCTGTCCTCTGGTTTGGGTTTGAGTTCGGGAGCGGGAGACGGCGCGCTGGGTCTGGCGCGCGATCTGGCTCATGACTTCCTCGCGTTGTTCTTCGGGAACGTTTTTCACGAGAACTTCGTAGGCCTGTTTCAATTCGGGATTGGTGTTGATGCGGTTCATGATGCCCTCACGCATCCGCTGCTGCCGGTCGAGCTGGCGGACTTCGTTCAGGACGACGGTGCGTTCGAGCCGGTCACGCGGCATCCCTTGCAGGTAAGCCCAATGCTTGGGGTTATCCTTGATGTAGGCGTCAATTTTGGCCTCCACTTCGGGATTGGTCCGGTAGGTGGATGGGTCGGGAGACGCCGTGGCAGTGGATGCGCCATTGGCCGGCGTTTTTGATTTTGTTGTGCTCATAATGAGTATTCCATTTTGGTTTGTTGGTTTTGAATTGCCGGCGGAAGTGCCGGCAAAGGGATTCACGGACCCAACGAACCGGGCGGTTCATTGGTCGTGGAAACGGGCGGGGCCGGCGGTCGCGATTGCGCGGCGGCGAGCGCGTCGAGCCGTTTCTGCATTTCGTTCACGGTCACGCGCAGCAAGGCGGTTTCCTGAAAATTGGTTTTGGTCTGCTGCAAGGCAGCTTGAAACTGCGCCAGCGACGACGACAGGGTTCGGGCCTGCGTCATGATTTGGGCGGTGGCGAGACGCTGCGAATTGACTTCGGCGAGAATGACGTCGTTGACCGGGGCCGGGGCAAAAGCCGCGTCGCGCAGCGGGGGCGCGGGCGGATTATTTTCAGCGGGGCCGGGATGCAAATCCCAGCGGGTGTTTTCCTCGACGCGATAGACGAGGTGCTGTTCGTGCATGATCAAATCGTCGTTCGGATCGGCATAGCGCCCGACGTGATAAGTGTGGAGCAGTTCGGGATAGCGGATGCCGTCCGCGTTCATTGCCGAAGGCGGCTTTGAACTCAACGTCAGCTTGGGCGGGGTGGACGAACACGCGGAAAGAAACAACAGGGGGATGAAATAATACGCTTTCATGGTTTTGATGGTTCATCGGTATTCAGGTTGACGGGAATGGCGGTGCCGCCGGGCGAGGCATCGGCGGCGTCAATGGTTTGCAGGACGTAGAGATAAAACTGTTTACCGCTCGGCACACGGACGTAAAAGCCGTCCTTTTGAATCGCATCAAAAATCTGCTGCGCGTAGGTTTGCAGGACGGCCTGTGCGCCAGCGAATGGCGCGTTGTTGAGCGTAGGACTGTTGACGGGGCCAAAAACAGTTTGTTGCTTTTCCGTCAAGGCGCTGGCCGCGCCGGAGAGGAACGTGGCGGCAAACAATTTGATGTCGGCGAAATTGTCGGACTTGATGACTTCGCCGCGCAGCCCGGCGCTGCCGTCGGTGATGGCCCAGCCGGACTGGTTGGTTTCGTTGTCGAACTCACGATCCAGGACGATGGCCTTGATCTGCATTTCCATCCCGTTCTGCCAAATGAACGTCCAGTTGTTGCCGCTGGCGATGCGTTCGCGTTGATGGTCGGTCTGGGCAGTTCCATGGACCTCCGTGCCTGCGGGGATCACCAACTTGCCGCCATAATAGATGTTCTCGGTGACGAGGCCGACGATGGGCGTCTGGATGGACGATGAATCCACCGTGATGACGGTCTCACAGGGAATCAGGCGGCCGAACGGAGCAAACACCGGACTCAACTTTTTGGCCGGAGCCATCCCCGCCGCGCTGTCTGCAAACAAACTGATGGGCGTCAGGACTTCGGCCGGGCGCGGCTGAACCACCGGCAACGGAGCAACCGCCAACGCGGTTTGCGAATTGGTGGAGGATGAGGTCACATTCGTTTTGGCCGTGGCCGGAGCCGGATCTGCTTTGGCCGCCGGCGGATAAAAAACCTGCATGGGGCGTTTGACGGACTGCACCACCTGGGGCCGGTCGGTGGCGTTGGTGGCGAGCACCGTGACACCGACCGCGTCCTCGGCGGACGTGTGGTGTTTGCGCACGACGCTGAAAATGATGAGCGCGGCGGCGAAGAGCGCGCCAAAGGCAAAGAGCCTGCCGCTTTTGGTTTTGAAAAAATTGAGAAAATCGCGCGGTTTCATGGCTGCCCTTTCAGTGGAAGATCGGGATGCATGGCAGGCCAGTTGGTGAGAAGGTAGGCCCGCGGTGACGATGGCGGTGAAAGCCGCTTCACCAGCACGGTGAAATTATTTTTCAGTGACAATTCATTGCGTCCGCCATCCGGCGTGCCGGTGACGGCGAAATAAACGGTGGATTGACCTTTGGCCGGCACGGTGCCGCTGGCATCGCTGATGGATTGGGGATACAGCCGGTTGCCCGCGCGCAACGCGAAACTGTCGGGCTGATAAATCAGCGGAGCATCGGTGTGGTTGGTGATGCACACCCGGAAGACCAAGGTGTCCGCGGCGTTGAAGCGAAACGCCTGTTCAATCTGGATTTCGTAGTCGTCGAAATCGCTGACCAATGCCTTGCCGTCGTAAGTGGTGAAGCCAACATCGGCGACGCTTTCCGGCTGCTGCAATTTCAGAAGCGGAAACGCCTTCGCCTTGTCGAGCAGCGCCAGCAATGTTAGCGGACTGACTTCGGGCGCATGGCCGTCGCCTGCCTCCACTGGTGCCGGCATGGCCGCCATGTTTAACGACAACACCGGTTGGTCGCTCTCGGTCAGTTCAAAAACATACGTCCGGTTGTTCCAGCGGATGTTGAGATTGGCGGACGCTTTTGGAACCAGGGCGCGGACGGAAACAAACGCCGAACCTTTGGTGTGGGCAAGTTGAAACGAGCCCGGCGTCTTGCCGTCCACGGTGACCCCGGCACCGTCAATGGCCTCGATGGGACCCGGAAAGCTGATGGTGGTGGCGCGGTTGGTGGCGACCGGCACGGAGACGGCGACGTGATCATCCAGCCAGACCTGCTGGATGGCCGGCGATGGTTGCGCGCGGACAATGACAACATTGAACATCGTGACGGTGAACAGCACCGAGACGGTGTGCGATAATTTATTGGCGGTTGATTTCATATTTGAAGTCGCCCACGGCGGTGGGGAAACGTCCGTTCAAGGCCATGTTGGGGTTGCGCAGGAGGCGGAGCCGGAGCGTGAACGGAAACGCCTCGGTGAACGCCTTGTCCTGGAAGATGCCGCTGCGGATGATCTGGCCGGTGACGGCGGCGAGCACCTCGTTGTCGCGCGTGGCGAGAATATCGATCTGGCCGATTTCGGCTTTTTGGTGCAACTGCTTGGCGCGAAACTCGACGGACTCCTTGATTTTCTCATCCTGCGCCTTGCCGAGCGCGGATTTGAGGAACAACAATTTGAGCAGATCGGGGTTATCAAAATCCCGGGGGTTGCGTTCGAGGAACGCCATCGTCGCCAGTTCAGCCTGCTCGACGTGCAACTCCTTCGCCTCCGAAAATTGCAGGAGCGGACTCAAGTAATAGGTCCCGACAGGATCAATGATGACGACGCGCTCGCGCTGTTTGAATTGGGAGACAATGTGGTAACGGTCAACCGCCGAGAGCAGCAACACGGTGACGGTGAATAAAAACCAGAACCACGGCAGCCGGTCGCGCAGCACCAGCAGCCTGGTCAAGTCCTTGCGGACGGCCACCTTTGCGGGCGAACCAGGGTTCGTTGGCGTTGTTTTCAAATCAGATTTTTCCATAGGTCAGTAGTAATTGGGTTTGGATTTGGCGATGAGTTCGCGGACGGATTTGTCCCCGGTGATGTCGTCCCCGGGCCGACCGCGCGCGGAACGCGGCGGCAGGCCGGACCCGGCGATGATGATGGCCCCGGCGCTTCCCATGTTGGCGGCGGAGGACATGGTGCTCATCAGGGCGGCAAGACCCGCCGCGCCGGCGGTAACAACGGGCAGGCCGGCGCCGGAAGCCGCAGCCGCCGCGCCCGCAGTTGTCGCGGCAGTTTGGATGGCGCTGCTGACGCCGCCCGCGAGCAACGCGCCGCCGGGCTGAAGGCCGTGGGCGAGGACGCTTTGAATGATGACGGGCGCGGCAACGGTGCTGAAGATGATCCAGAAGCCGACGAGGGCGACGCCGACGGTCTTTTGCAAATCGGGCAGCGTGGAAGTGGGATCAATGTATTCAAAGGCCGGGTCGGTCATGAAATCGAGGATGCCCTGCGTGACCAGGGCGGCGAGCGCCCAACCGAGCGGCCACAATAGAACGCCGACCAGGTTTAAGAGATAGCGGTTGCCGGTGTGTTTCAAGGCGGGGATGGCCAGGAAACCGATGAGCAACGGCGAGAGGGCGTAGCCGAGATTCAGGATGATGGTCTGGAAGATGTAAGCCCAAAACATCATCAAAGAAGCGAACTCGCCGACGAGCCAGAGGACGGCGGAGATGATCAGGTCGGTCGTGAAATTGTGAAGTTGCGACATGACATTCCACCATGACGTTTCGGTGGAGGGGTCGCGTTTGATGATGAGGAGCTGGTTGAACTGCTGATAGACATTCGCCGGGTCAACGCCGAGGCCGGACAAGATGGAATCCTGCAACAGTTTTTGGAGCGTGTTACCCCAGACCGGCAGGAATACGAGCAAGGACGTGAGCAGCAACAAGCGCAGGAGCAGATTCAGAATGGATTTGTGCGAGGACCGGTGCTGCACGGTGACGATGACGCCGACAATGAACAGGGCGAAGGCCACGCTCAACAGCAGGGTGTGGAGTTCACCACATTTGGCGAGGAACGTGGGAAAGATGCTGTCGAACGTGGCCATGATTGACGCGGAGTTACGGTTTACAGTTTCGGGTTACGGTGTCGGGAATTGGACCGGTGCGTTGAGCAATTGAAACTTAGCCGTGTAGTTGCTGATGGACTCGGCGAACTCGGCGTTCTGTTGTTCGGTCAACGCCTGAATTTGTTTCTGCTGATCGTTGCGGTTCTGGATGTCCTGCACCATGGCGGCGGACGCGGCCTGGTTTACCTCGTCATCGGTGCTGGCGAGGTCGCTGTTCAGGCCGGTGAGAACACCATGCAACTTCTGCACCTCGGCATCGGTGGTGGCGTTCTGGAGTTGCTGGGCGGTCTGCGCGATCTGATCCTTGATGGCTGCGCGCCGTTGGGCGGCGTTGTTGGCAACCGCGACATAATTGCTGGCGGTATTGATGATGGCCGAGAACGGTTCGTATTGATTGGCGGGCCGCTGGACGGTCTGGCCGCGGGGCGTCTGGAAACTGGCGCCCACCATGGCGTAGATGCCGGCATCATTAAAGTTGAGCGCGATATTCCCGTTGGCATTGGCAACGAGATTTTCGAGGTTCAACCCCGGCTCAAGACTCAGCAAATCGGCCTTCAACGGCGCAACCGTGGACAGGACCACCTTGGCCGGATCACCAAACACGGCCTCGTATTTTTTGAACTCGGTCAACTGGCTGGTGAGGGTTTGAATCTGCTGCACCTGGTTATTGATCATCTGGATGTATTTGGCGATGTTCTGGGCTTGAGCAATGACCTGCTGCGTGTGCATGGCCGGGTCATAGACAATCCACTGCGCACGGGCGGAGAACGCCAGCGGCAGGGCGACTGCGATTATTGCGATTAACTTTTTCATGTTTGTTGTCCTTGCTTTGGTTGTTTGTTTACGAGGGAAATAATTGGGTACAGGCACCGCCTGTCCTGCTATTGGGTGGAAGCTCCGCCTCCTTCGATGCGGAGAAACTGCGTGGTTGGTTTGAAAATCACGCCGTCAATGGTCTGCTCCGGCAGATGCACCTCGTAGAGCCGGACGCGGCCTTCATCGCCGCCCCTGGCCTGCTGCATAGCGACGAAGAGCCAGTATTGCTGTTTGACGGCATCGCTCCGGCCCTTGTCGTAACCAGTCTGGTAGGACTGGGCCACCAGCTTGCTGTTGGCAAGCTGAAGCCCTTCCCCGATCAGCGCGCCGCCCGCCGCGCCGCCGACGATGGCGTAGGGATTGTTGTGGGACAGTTCCGCACCGATGGCCGCGCCGCCCGCGCCCAGACCGACATCGGTGGTCGTGCGGGTCACGGCGGCGCACCCCGTGAACAGGCACACGGCACCGGCCAGGGGCAGGACTTGAATCAGGATTCGTTTCATAAACATTTTGGTTTGGATTATTTGATGGAATAGGCGTGGGCGATGATGCCCTCGACGATGTTGGGACTCTGGCGCAGTTCGCGGGCGCGCTTGTCGAAATGCTCGCCGCTGGACGAACTGCAATAGAGCATCTCGGGGGAGGAGATGTTGTGGACCGTGCCGCAGAGATTCCGGCCGGAGTCGGTGTGAAAATAAGTGAACGGCGAATACTTCTGGCCGGACTGATGGTCGGGCAGCGGATAGTTCATGATGGCGTGCTGTGTCACTTCCGGCAGTGCGATATCCTTCCCCATGTCATCGAGGTCGGCGCGGTCGTTCTGGCGCATGATGAAAAACTGGCGGCTGTTCCCGAACACGGCAGATCGGATGCGCGACTGTTTGAAGCGCGCGTATTGCTGGACGATGGAAATGTTCCAACAGTTGAATTTCCGAAGCTGCGCGTAACTCTCCTGGACGATTTCCTGGCCGCCGGGAATGTCGAGGAAGCGGGCGACCTCCTCATAGACGTTCAGTTTCCGCAGCGCGCGCGGGAGCGTGATGATGTGCTTACGCGCGTGGTTGGTAATGAGGAAACCGGCGGCGGCTTTCAATTCCTTGGCGGATTCCGGGATGTAACCCAGCTCGAAGTGGGCAATTTTTCCAGTCAAAGAAAGATTGCTGGTGCCGTCGAACAGGCAGCCGTAATTGCCATCCCGGCACCACGGCAGAATCAGCGTGGCGATCTCGATGATCTGGTCACGCTCGGAGCCGACCGGGTCGAGCATCATCAATTCCTGCAACATCCGGTGCGTGGGAAATTCCTCCGGTGTGAAGTAGGCAAAGGCAAGATTGCGGACCTCGCGCGAAGTTTTGGGTTCTTTCAGGAATTTCAGAACGGCGGCTTCGTCGAATTGGGCAAGGTAATCGCGGCCCCATTCGTTGAAGTCTGTCGCTGTATTGGACGACGTCTGTCCTGGGTTTTCCCCATTGGTTCCAAGCTTCGCTTGGTCGCGGAAGTCCGCAAAAGTTTCGAGGCCGGTCGCGCCGGGCGGCATCCGTTCGGCGCGGAACTGCTGCAAGGCGAGTGCGTGCCGGGCGATGTCGAGCAACTGATCGTGGCGTTTCTTCTGCCAATCCTGAAACGCATCCTCGTAAAGTAAATTGAGATACTTGGCGATCTGCGCCTGCCGAAGCATCTGCTTGTCCTCCTGAGCCGAGTTGCCAATCATACGGGCGACGAGCGCGGTGGCCGCCGACAGATGGTCGGGCGTGAGCGGCAGACCCTTCGTGTCCAGATAATTGATGGTAAGGTCACCGTCCGGGTGGATGATGATGGGTCGCGCGCCGTGCTCGACGGTCTGCGTGTAGATGCCGTAGGACAAGCCTTCTTCGATGATGACGGTGTAGGCGAAGTAACCTTCGGTCTGCGACAGCAAATCACAAACGGTGACGGATTTGCCCGCACCCGACATTCCCAAAAGCACGGCGTGCTGCGGGGATTGGTTGTCTTTCGAGCCGGAGAACGTTTCGACGCCGATCAAGTTGTTGTTGGGGCCGTCATAAATCGCCTCGGCGGTTTTGAGATGGCCGGTGAACGTGCTGGTGACCGGCAGCATGTCGGCCAGATAACAATGTTCGGAATACAGCTTGCGATGTTCATAACGGCCCCACGTCCAGCCCGGCCACGTCTGGAAGAACAGATTTTTCGACGTGGTAGGCAGATTGCTCTCGAAATACTGCGCGGAGTTCATCGAGTTGATGGCGTTCTTGATGGCCCCGGTCTTGGCGTTCAGCCCGTCCTTGGACTTGTCCCAGGCGCGGATGACAAAGAGCGCCCGGAACGGAATGGTCTGGCCCTGCATGAGCGCATGGATTTTCTTCTGCTTCTTTTCCATCACCGTGAGCAGCGAGATTTTCTTTTCGCTGGCGTAATCGCCGGCCACGCGGTCGTGTTCCTTTTCCTCCTTGTTGATCTCCTGAGAGATCGGGAGCGGATCAACATTGACGGTGATGGAATAATCCAGGAGCCGGAGATTGGTGAGGCGCTGGATGATGCCGGGATAGGTGGTGCGCGGCCAACGGGTGAGGGCGATGACGGAATGATAATGGCCGTCGAGATAGAACCCAAAATCGGACTGGCCGTTGCCTTCGCTATGCCAGCAATTTTCCTGAAGCGACAGTTCCGGTTGAAAATCGGCGGACGGATCAAAATCAAACCGCTCGGCCAGCGACGGATTGAGAAAGGTTTTGTAGTGCTTGAAATGGTCGAGGTCGGACATGGGCAGCACGCGGGAGCCGGCGCTGGCGAAAATGCCGGTGAGCAGTTGATGGACGTGGCCGAACTCCATTTCCAGCTGGTCGAGCAGTTTGACATAATAATCGCGCAAGGCGGCGTTGGTGGTGAGGGTGGGCGGAACATTTTCGAGCGAGCGCGAGATGTAAAAGACGACGCGCTGCCGCCGCAGCTTGCGTTCCACCATCGCCTGCCAGTAACGGGCGAACCGTTCATTGCGCGACCGTTTGGTCCAGACATTGTCAAAGCGTTCCGTCTCCGACTGGAACCGGAGCAGCTCGGCCTTGTAATCCGAATCGGAAAAGTATTGGACCTGGAGCCGCTGATTTTCGTGGAGCGAGGCCAGCAACCGGCTCAACTGATCCTGAAAATCGTTCAAGTCGGCGATGGGGCTGTTGGTGAGGTCGGGCGCCTCAAAGACGAAGCCCTTGGCGACGTAACCGCCGCGCCGCAGATGGTTGAACAGGATCAAATCGCGGACAAAGAAACCGTTGGGAGGACGTTCAGGCATAACTCAGATGTGGATGAATTTTCGGCGTCGGACGTCTTCAACCACCTGGTCGACGCGGACGAGGTCGTCCACTAGCCGCTGCACGGTGCGGGCGTGGTTGATTTCGTTGATGGCGATGTAAGCCTCGGCGAGATGGGCCATCGCCCGTTCCAGATGCGCGCGGGCGATCTGGCCGAGGCCGTGCGTGTGGAGGCCGGCGCGGAGGGCTGACTCCGCGGCATTCAGCCGGCCGAGCAGCTCCTGCCTTCTGGCTTCAACGGCCTTGATTTCGGTGGTCATAAAAGCGGGTGGATGCAGGAACGCTGGGCTTCGGGACTGAAGCCGCGACCGTTGGTGACATATTCAAAAATGTCGCGGTCGTAGCCGGGTGGTTTGCCCTGCCGCAACCCGAAGATGTAGGCGAGGCAAAGGACGACCGGCACGAGGGCAATGAGGAACGATGTGAGGAACGATTCACCGAGCAAGACGAGGAGGACGAAAAACAGGGTGATGCCCGCCCCGATGCCGCCGATAAGCCACCAAAAGAGACCGCCATCCAAACCCCACGTTTTGCCCTTGGAATCGGACGCGGCGTTGGTGTCGGTCAGGCGCAGTTCACTTTTGGCGCTCATGGTCGGATTGGGCGGTGTGGATTGGTCGGGCTAAAAGGTGCCGACGCCGACCGCGCTGTTGGAGTTGAGGCCGAAGATGGTGTAGAAGGCATAGACGACCGCCGGGGCGGCTGCGATGATGGCACCGCCGATGATGGACATCTTGCCCTGGTCAACATCACCGCGCCGGATGGCGAAGCCGCCGTAGATGACGGCGGCAATGCCGAGGACGAAGCCGAACATCATGATCACGGCAAGGCTGTTGCTGATGCCGGTCTTGAGGTCGGTGGAACTGAACGTCGTGCTTTGGGCGAACGCGGAGACGGTGTTGAGGGCGAGGAGGGCGGCGACGGCGAGGAGCGGGCGCAACCGCGAACGGAGTTTGGGAGCGATTATATTTTTCATGATCAGGTTTGTGCTTTATGTATTTGTTACTTGCGGCTAGCGGCACACGCCGCCAATTACGCGTAAAGTTTTAGCAAGTCCCCAAACCTGTTTTGTGTAATCTTTACACAAAATCAAACCATGTTTCCGTCAGGCTGGCGGCGTGAATGAAACGAAGATTGACCCGGAAAAAACGGAATGCCTGCGCCGCCTGGCCGACGCCTTGCAGGCCGAAATCCGCGGGCAGCGCCATATCATCCCTCGCGTGGTGTCGGTGTTGCAGCGCGGCGAACTTGGCCTGAGCAAGGCGGGCCGCCCGCGCGGCAGCTTTTTATTCCTCGGCCCGACGGGCGTGGGCAAGACGGAACTGACGCAGGTGTTCACCAGCAAACTTTTTGGGCTGGAAAAGCTCATCCGTTACGACATGTCGGAATTTCAGACGCAGGAATCGCTCGGCCTGCTGCTGGGATCGCGGCCGGGTGAAAAGGGATTTCTGGGCGCGGCCTACGACCGGACGCAGACGGGAACACTTCTATTTGACGAGGTGGAGAAGGCGCATCCACGGATCATGGATGTCTTCCTGCAAATGCTGGATGCGGCGCGGGTGACGATCGCGACGGGCGAAACGCTCGACTTGAGCGGATTTTACATCGTGATGACCTCGAACATCGGCTCCGCCGAACTGATGAGCCTGCAACACTCGGCGGAGGCGACTCTCGAACGGCATGTTTTATCCCGCGCGCAACAATCCCTGCGCCCGGAAATCTTCGCGCGCATCACGGAGAAGCTGGTGTTCCACCGGCTGAGCTACGACCACCAGTTGGAAATCGCAGCGAAGTTCCTGGAAAAGGAAATTGGCTTCCTGACCAAACGGGGCTGCGATCTCCGGGTGTCCGAATCGGTGCTGTCGTTCGTGGTCCGCAAGGGATTCCACCCCAAACTGGGAGCGCGTCCGATGAGGGATGCGGCGGAGAAATTGGTGGGTGACGCAGTGGCGCTGGCGTTGCTCCTGAACGGGTGCGCGGACGGCTGCCTCACGGCGGACGAAACCAATGACTGCTTGAAGATTGAATCCCCGAATTCCCCACTGGTCAGAACTCCCGGCGCGAATTCCTAACCGCCGTCCCCTTTTCAGGCCCGACCGCGCTTGTCACAGGTGGAGGCCGGAACGCATAGAGACGGCACGACCTTGACAAGCGCAGTCGGGCCATACCATCGAACGCCAATTCGCGCCAGTGTCAGCCGTGCAGCATGAGGAACAAATGACTTTCACCAAGATCAAATTCCGGCAGCACCGCTCCGCCATGTTTCCGGCAAAACGTCTCACAGATTTTACGCAGGGAATTCCGTTTCAACTTCACCGATGGCAACTCCACCAGCAGCCAGTCGGCAAACAATTTTTTCCGCTGCCCGGCATATATCGCGGCAACAAGGACGGCAACCGCTCCCGCAGCATATAATGACTCCACAAATTTGAGCGCGGCCTTGGTGGTGGCAAATTTGGCGAGCGACCGGGATTTTGATTGAAGATTCAGCCAGGCCCGCGCCTCGGCGTGGTGCGGTTTCTCCAAAACGGATTGGATGAACAAATCATGGTCTTTCCGTTCCAACCCCCGACCGGGGCGGGCAACCCGACCGGCCGGTTCCCTCGCATATTGCGGCCAGCCGGGATTATTGCGAGCCGCCTTCAGATAAGCAGCACGGGTGACATCCCGGTTGTTGATGGAAAAATCCTCCCGGAACAAAGTGCCATCCCGGAGCCAGCTTCGGCCTCGTCCATGAAACTTGCCGTTGAGCGAAGTGATCTCCATTTTCAACCGGCCGTTCTCGTGCCAGTAGCGTTGGAGACCGGAACCATTGACCATGGTGAACGAGCCGAGCAACCGTCCGTTTTCATCCCACTGCCGGCTGACGCCGTGCATGAGACCAGCCCGATAGCGCAACTCTTCGGCAAGCTGGCCGTTGCGATGCCAGACGCGGTGGGGGCCGTGCAAAATTCCCGCCCGCTCGCGACTCTCCGTGTGGATGCGACCGTTCCGGTAATAATACCGTTTTATGCGAAGCTTTGGCTTCATGAGATTCCGCCTGCCGG
>DATLVR010000109.1:0-23959 GCA_035577265.1 Verrucomicrobiia bacterium
CTCCAGCAAATTGGTTTCCTGCCCGCATTCCGGGCAATTCAATTTCTTTCCATCCATCATGACGGACAGAGGCAATGCTTTGCCGCATTGCCGGCAATCGTATCTGGCTTTTTTGCTCATAGTGTTCTCTACCCGGCTTAGTGTTGCGATCCTGCCAAAGAATCAGCGGATCTCTTTTGTTCACCCGTATGGGCCCGGCCTCAAGGCGGATGTGAAACCAGGCGGTAATCCGTCGCCCATCTTGCCGCTCGCCTTCAATACGTTGAATCTTTCCCGATCTTTCAAACTATTTGCAAAAATATCGCAGGCGCTTGAAATCCGACGCGGTGAATATCGCTTTTGGGTTCGGGTGGTGAGGGATGATCCATCGTCGCGGCAAATAAAATGGCGGCCGTTATTTTCTGCCCGGGGATTTTTCGTGGGCAGCAAGCCGCGTTTGAGGCGCGAAGTTGAACTAACGATTGAATAAATATAGCAACCCGACGAACAAGACCAGGGCCAGCGTTACAAACATCACCGTCATAAAGCGCATCTGTTTTTGATGAGCGGACAAATTGCGTTTCATTATAAGTGTTATCGGTCGTTCAAATGCCAGGCGGTCTCGCGCCATCACTTTTTGGAATTGTTCTTCAACACTTGGATTATGATCAAAATCCCCAAACCCAGGTTGATGGCCAGGATCAGGTGATTCATCGTGATAATCTTGGGTTGTAATGTTTCATTCAAATCGGCAACGGCTGACTTCAGGGACGGGCCGGACGGATCCGGCCAGGTTCCGGAATTTCCCGCCAAAAAAAATTGCAACCAAAGACAATCTTGGTTCTGGAACCGGATCAGGTTTTTAACGCGACACGCTTCTCGTGCCCGCTCTTCAATACGTTGGCTGCCGGCAAATCTTTCAAAATATTTTCAAATAGTTTGCCAGGCCCTTGAAATGCGACGCGGTGAATGCCGGTCTTGAGTCCTGATACCATTGCTCAATGACAACTGGTGGATTGGTCGGCCACCCTCTCCCCCACCGGGGGAGCAGGGTGAGGGGGCGTTTGGATATTCCACCGTTTCTTATTGGGAATTGGTATAAAGCGGGAGGGCGGGGAGCGGTGGGCGGATGAATCAGCGGGCCCGGTGCAGGAGACCGGCAGCGCGGGCGAACGGGTGATCCGGCGCAAAAAGCGGGTGCGACCGCCGTTGGATTCTGCAAAATGACCGGCAAAGTCAGACGATTTCTTTTTGGATCCGTTCAGCCTCTTCTTTGATCAACGCCGTCATGCGGTGCTTGGCCAGGTAAACCTGATTGGTCGAGATGCCAAAAGCTTTGGCGATCCGCTCCGGCGTCCATTCCTTGTTCACATAGCAGTCAAAGATTTGGTATTGCCTCGGGTCCACCCGCCGGCGGGCCTTGGCGATGGCGGCCTGGAGCAGATTTTTTTCCCATTCTGCGTCCCACAGCTTTTCCAATTCCGGGAGGGTGTGATAGCCCGGCTCGTTGGATGACTGTTTGCCATCAAGGATTTCAAGAATTTCCTCCGGATGGGAAGCCAGCGGCTGCCGCTTGCGGAGCTGGTCGGTGATCCGCCACCGGGTCATGTTCAGGAGCCACGTTTTGAAGGAGCCGGTGGCCGGATCATATTTGAAGCCGGGCATGTGCTTGGCCACGGAAATCATGGTGAGTTGCACCACGTCCTCGGCCTCGGGCTTGGTCAGTCCGCCTTTGACCGCCACGTCGTAGATGAGCTGCCAGTAAGTGTCAAAAAAATCCTGCCAGCTCGTCTGATCTTGCCAGTCTTTCAGCCGATGAATCAGCGTCGCGCGTGTGGGGATCAACTCATCTGCCGCATCTGTCATGCAAAAGTAATGAAGACTGGCGGATGTTTTGGCAAATAAAATAGTGCCGGTTTTGAACGATAAACATTGAATCGCAGGTGCAAATCTGTTTTCTACTGCCCGCCCCCCACGAGAATTATGGCGTGGTGGAGAAACAAAATCTTGGAGGAGAAAAAAATCTTGGCATCGAAAACGGTTTGGGGGGCCATTTTTAAAAAGTGGTGCCGGACTTTGCAAACTACTGCCTGCGTTCTGTTCACGGCTTGGACGGTGAACGGTCTGGCTCAATCTTCGCCCGCCACCAACGCCATCCAGATTGTGGAATTGCAAGGCACGGTGGAAGTGCTTCCCGCTGGCGCCACCGCTTGGACGTCCGCGCAGCATCATCAGGACTTGCATCCGTTTGACCGGATTCACACCGCCGCCAACAGCCGCGTCGCGCTGCGCTGGTCCGACCAGAGCATCGTGCCCTTCGGCGCTTCGACCGAGCTGGAGATTCTGCCGCCGGATTCGGCCGGGGCGCAATCCGGCCTGCATTTGATCCGGGGTGTCCTTTCCTTTTTCCATCGCGACCAGCCGGGCCGCATCCGCATCATCACGCGCGGTGCGGTGGCCGGCGTGGAAGGCACGGAATTCGTCCTCGCCGTGAACGACGCTGACACCACCACATTGTCCGTGGTGGATGGGAAGGTGAAATTCGGCAATGAGCAGGCGACGCTCGCGCTGACCAACGGCCAGCAGGCCATTGCGGAACTGGGACAGGCGCCCGTGCGCACCGCCGGCTTCATTGCCAACAATCTTTTGCAATGGTGCTTCTATTATCCGGCGGTGCTGGACCCGGACGAACTGCCGCTCACGACGGAAGAAACCAATCGGCTCGCCGACTCGCTCGCCGCGTATCGTTCCGGTGATCTGCTGGCGGCGTTATCGGAATATCCGACCAACCTGACGCTGACGTCCGATGGTGAGCGCGTCTATCGCGCGGCGCTGCTGCTGTCGGTCGGACAGGTGACTCCGTGTGAAGACGTGCTGGCAAATTTGTCCGAGACCAATTCCACCGCCCAATCACAACGTCTCGCCACCGCCCAATCACAACGTCTCGCCACCGCCCTGCGCCAGCTCATCGCCGCCGTGAAACGTCAGCCCTCGGTGCTGACCGGCCCGCCGCAGCTCGCCTCGGAACTGCTGTCCCAATCCTATTTCGAACAATCGCGCGGCGTCCGTGAAACGTCGCTGGCGAACGCGCTGAGTTTGGCGAAACGAGCCACCATCGCTGCGCCGAACGTCGGCTTCGCGTGGGAGCGCGTGGCGGAACTGGAGTTTAGCTTCGGTCGCATGAAGGATGCCTCAACTGCGCTGGATAAGAGCCTCGCGCTGGCCCCGCGCAACGCGCAGGCGCTGGCCTTGAAGGGATTCATTCTTGCCGCGCAAAACAGCCCGCGCGCGGCGATCGTCAGTTTTGATGCCGCGCTCGCCGCCGATTCGGCGCTGGCCAACGCCTGGCTGGGTCGCGGTCTCAGCCGCATCCGCACCGGCGACCGCAAGGGCGGACGCGAGGATTTGCTGGTGGCCGCCGCGTTGGAACCGCAGCGCGCGGAACTCCGCAGCTATCTCGGGAAGGCTTACATCGCTGCCGGGGACGACGCCCACGCGACGAAGGAACTGGACTTGGCCAAAAAACTGGATCCGAAAGACCCGACCGCGTGGCTGTATTCGGCGTTGCAGAAGCAGCAGGGCAACCAGATTAACGACGCGATCCGTGACCTGGAAAAATCCGAACAGTTGAACAACAACCGCAGCGTGTATCGCTCGCAACTGTTGCTGGATCAGGATCAGGCCGTGCGGGCGGCGGACCTGGCCAGCATTTACGGCGACGCGGGCATGACCGATGTGAGCGTGCGCGAGGCCGGTCGCGCCGTGAGCTACGACTACGCGAATTACTCGGCACACCTCTTTCTGGGCAACAGCTACGACCAGCTGCGCGACCCGAACTGGACCAATTTGCGTTATGAGACGCCGGCGGTCAGCGAATATTGGATCGCCAATCTGCTGGCCCCCGCCAGCGCGGGAGTTTTATCCCCGCTCACGTCACAGCAACCTTACCTGAAATTGTTCGACCAGAACCGCGTGGGCGTGGTTTCCGACACCACGTATTTGAGCCGGGGCAGCTGGGCGGAATCGGGCGCGCAGTTCGGCACCTACGACGATTTCAGCTACAGCTTCCAAGCGGATTATATTTCCGACAACGGCCAGCGGGTGAACAACGACAACGAAAGCCGTTCGCTGACGCTGACTCTCAAAGATCAGCTCACACCCAAGGACAGCGTGTTTGCCACGGTGCAACAGGTTACGCTCAACCGGGGCGACGTGAACCAGTATTACAATCAAGCCAATGCCTCGGACAATTTTCGTTTCCAGGAAACGCAGCAGCCCAATTTTAATTTGGGCTATCACCACGAATGGGGACCGGGTTCCGACACGTTGTTTTTTGCGGCGCGGATCGTCGGCTACGAATCCGCCAGCACAACCAACGCGTTGCAATATGTCGGATGGATCGGTGATGGCCACTACACCTCGCTTGACTGGATGGGCAATAATGTGAACGCCCAGTTGAAACTGGAATTGTATTCCACCGAGCTCCAGCAAATTTTGGAGTCCCCCGATCATACCACGATTGTGGGCACCCGTTATCAATGGGGTAACGTTCATTATCAGAATGCGGAGAGCCTTTCGCAGACCCTGACCGGTGTGGAAGCTATTCTGTTTCCCGATTACACGGCTTATCCGACCCAGGACGGCACGGTGGATTTTTACCATTGGAACGCCTACGTCTATCACACCTGGCAAATCGTGGATTCTTTTTCGGTGACGGCGGGGTTGGATTATGACTGGCTATCTGCGCCGCAGAATGTCAGTTCGGCGCCTTTTTCCCCGGAGGAAAAGACCACGGTCCTCTTTTCACCCAAAGCCGGATTCATCTGGCAGCCCGCTGACCAGACGACCTTCCGCGGGGCTTATACCCGATCACTCTCCGGGTTTGTTAATGGTCAGAGCGTCCGGATTGAGCCGACCGAGGTGGCGGGATTTAATCAGGCTTATCGCAGCCTCATTCCGGAAGCCGTGGCGGGCGACACCAGCGGTTCGCAATTCGATACCTTTGATGTTTCCTTGGAGCAAAAATTTGACACCGGCACCTATCTGAGTGTGGGCGGACAATTCTTGTATGACAAGACGGACAAGGTTTTGGGGGCGTATGTCTATAATTCAGACCAGGGCGACACCAATGCTTATCCGACCTACACCACGGGTTTGAAGCAGGACCTGGACTTTCACGAATATTCCCTGCTGTTCACGGCGGATCAATTGCTGGGCAAGGAATGGTCCGTGGGGACACGTTACCAGCTTTCCTCTGCCAGCTTGAACTTGAAATATCCGGACCTCAATACGCCTTACATGGTCAACAATTATCCCGGATTGCCATTACATCAGAACTTCAACAGCGTGCTGAACACCGTGAACCTGCATGCCAACTGGAATCATCCCTGTGGCCTGTTTGGGATTCTGACCGCCGACTGGATCAACCAGAACAATTCGGGCTTTTCAACTCCCGAACCGGGCGACGATTTCTGGCAGGTCAATGCCTACGCCGGTTACCGGATGTGGCAGCGCCGGGTGGAATTCACGGTCGGCCTGCTGAATATTTTCGACCAGAATTATCAGCTGGAGCCGTTGAATCTCTACAATGAAACGGCGCGCAGCCGGACTTTCCTTGCCCGGCTGCGTATCAGCTTCTGAACGGGATCGTTTACCAGACCAACTGCAAGGTGATCGGCTGGCTGTTCGTGGGCGGCGGCACGGGACTTTTGACGTAAACCGTGAATGAATATTTTGCGGTGCTGGCTACGGGGAAGGTCACGCTGCCGGTGGCACACCATTTCGTGTTGTCGCTTTTACGAACCACCTGCACGACCGAAGCGTAAGGTGCGGCAAAACTGGATACATCCGTGAAAGTGCCGGTGCTGCCGCTCGCGTTCGTTCCCGGGATCCAAAGCGTGCCATCGCTGTTGGTCATCCTGGCCAGGCCGTTGTAAGCGCCGGGGCAACCGCTTCCACTAACGGTCTGCACGGTGAAGGGAATGCATTGGGTGGTGGTGCTTGAAACTCCCACCCTGGTCTTACAACCGGTGAATACCAACATGGCCAGCGCCGCCAGGGTGGAGAGAGTGATGATTTGAAAGCCGGTCAGTTTGAATATTATTTTCATGATCTTTTTTAACAGGTCGTCCAAAATGAGGATAATGTTGTTTCCCAACAAACCTCCAGACTAGGGAAGTAATTCGCACACACACATCTGCCTGTAAAGCGGAAATTGTCCTTTTCCTTCCGTCCCGCTACACTGATGGCAGTCAGTTGTGATCGGCCCATTCACTAGAAAAAAATCGGTCCTGGTTTCCGCGCTGGGGGCGGCGCTGACGGTGTTTTGTGGCTTGATTTTATGGGGCACGTCGCTCGGCGATCTCTGGACGAACACCAGCTACGATTATGGGTTCCGCTTCGGTGCCCGCCCCGTCACCAACGCCGTCACGCTCATCCTGATGGACAACGCGGCGTTCGACCAGTTCCACCAGACGCGCGGCGAGCCGTGGGATCGCGCACTGCACGCCCAATTGCTGGACCGGCTGGCAGACGACGGTTGTGCGCTCGTGGTGATGGATTCATTTTTTCGCGGCACGAATAATCTGGAATACGACGCCGCGCTCGCCGCCGCGATGCGCCGGCAGCGGCAAATCGTCTTGATGGCCGAACAAGCGCAGGTCACGCATCCCGGTCTGGCCGGCGCGCAACCAACCTTGCCGGCGGAACTTTTTTTACACGCGGCCAAAACCAGCTGGGGCGTCGCCTGGCTCAATCCCGATCTGGACACGATCGTGCGCCGGCAATGGCCGTTTCCTTCACCCGGCCCGTATCCGAGCCTGCCCTGGACGGCGGCGCGTTTGGCGGGCGCGAAGCTGAATGAAGCGCCGCAGGAACGCTGGCTGCGGTATTACGGTCAGGATGGTGGCTGCACGCGCATGAGTTATCAGTATGCGCTGACACAGCCCACAAACTATTTTCGCGATCGAATCGTCTTCATCGGCACTGAGCCCAAAACCTCGTTGCCAGATGGTGAGCCGGACAAATTCCCCACGCCCTACACGCGCTGGACCGGCGAAGCCTCCGGCGGCGTGGAAATCCTGCTGGCTGAGTTTCTGAATCTGTTGAACGACGATTCATTGCAAAGACCGCCCGCGTGGGTTGAATTGATTCTGCTGACGGTCACGGGAATTTTTCTGGGCGGCGGCTTGTGGCGGTTGCGCGTGCGGAACGCGCTGATGATCGCGGCGGGAATTTTTCTGGGAGTCGCAGTGTCCGCCGTTTGGTTGAGTTACTATTCCAACTGCTGGTTTCCGTGGCTGATCATCGCCGGAGGGCAGGTGCCCTGCGCATTGGCGTGGACGCTGGTCACGGGCCTTCGCCGTGCGCCGGTTCCAGCGGGAACGGCGTCATCGGAACCGATGCCGGAAACGCCCGGCTATGAACTGTTTCATCCGCCCTTTGCCGGGGGCGCTTACGGCAAAGTCTGGCTGGCGCGCAACGCCGCCGGCCAATGGCGCGCGTTGAAGGTGATCTACCTCGCAAAATTTGAGGGCGATCCCGATCCGTATGAACGCGAGTTCGCCGGTGTCCAGAAATACCAGCCCATCTCCGACCGGCATCCCGGGCTGTTGCGCGTGGATTTTGTCAGCGAGAAAAAAGCGGACTTTTTTTATTACGTGATGGAACTCGGCGATTCAGTCGAGCCGGGTTGGGAAAACCAGCCCGCGCTTTACAAACCGCGCGATCTGGTCAGCGAACGCGCCCGATTACGGGGCCGGCGATTGCCGGTGAAGGAATGTGTGCGCCTCGGAATCCTCTTGAGCGAGGCGCTGGATTTTCTCCATCGCCAGGGCATGACGCACCGCGACATCAAGCCACAGAATATTATATTCGTGAACGGCCAGCCCAAGCTGGCGGATTTGGGACTCGTCACCGGCATCCGTCCGCTCGGCCATCGGGGCACGCTGGTGGGCACGCCTGGTTTCATGCCACCCTCGCCGGAGCGGCCCGGCACGGTGGCGGCGGATATCTATTCCCTCGGCATGGTGCTCTATGTGGTTTGCACCGGACGCGCGGCGGCGCTGTTCCCCGAGGTGGCCACGACGCTGGTGAGCACCGGGGAGCCGCCGGAATTTCTCCCGTTGAACAGCGTCATCCTCAAAGCCTGTGCGCCACGGCCGGAAGAGCGCTACGCTTCCGCCGCCGAAATGCGCGCCGCGTTGGAAGCATTGCCAATGGCTGGCGAGTAAAGCGGCGGCGACCAACGACTGTGGGCAGTGTCCTAATTTGATCGGAGCGCGAGATGTCCCAACTCGCAGCGGCGGTGACGGACATGAGGATGGACTTTGTTCAGGGGCTCCTCCGGTTATTCACGCGCTGCGGATTGGGGACAATCCGCGCTCCGAATTTCAAATCAGGACACTACCCGACTGTGGCCGCGCTTGCCTTCAAATCGTTTTCCCCGCAACTTATGCGCCCGTGCAAGACCTGCTGAAAAAAATCCAAGCCGACGCCAAGGAACGCCTGCCCGCCCCGACGGGGAGCGACCCGGCGGAGAAGCTCGCGCGTTACAAGGGTTTTCTCAAGGTCGAGACCCACCGGTTGAAGCTGCAGCATCACGGCGGGGCCGGCGGTCTGGAAGTCTGCCAGGCCCGCGCGGCCATCCTCGACGAACTGCTGAGGCACCTTTGGAACGACGCGCGTGCCAGCCTTTCTCCGCAGGCGCAAAAAGAGTTTCCGCCCATCGCGCTGGTGGCCATCGGTGGCTACGGCCGCGCAGAATTGAATCCGCACAGCGACATTGATTTCATGTTTCTGCACTTCGGCCAGATCGCGGTCAACCGGCCGTTGCCGCATCTGTCCAAGCTGATTGATGGGGTGCTGTATCCCCTGTGGGATCTCGGCCTGAAAGTCGGGCATTCGGTCCGCAGCCTGGATGACTGCGTGAAGGTGGCGAACTCCGACATGCAGTCCAAGACCTCCCTCATCGAGGCGCGCCTCATCGTTGGCAACGAGGCGTTGTTCAACAAATTTCAAAAGCTGGTCGTTGCCAAATGCGTCGCCGGCTACGAGGACAAGTATATCGCGGCCCGCATCGAGGACCAGGCGACGCGGCGCAACAAGTATGGCAACTCGGCGTGCATGCAGGAGCCGAACATCAAGAACGGTTGCGGGGGCCTGCGCGATTTTCAAAACCTGCTCTGGATGGCGTTCTTCAAATACCGCACCCGCACCCTCCAGGACCTGCAGGCGCGCGAATTCGTGACCGAGGCGGAACGCAAACAGCTCGAAGCCGCCTACGGTTTTCTGCTGGGCGTGCGGACGGAACTGCATTACGAGGTCGGCCGTCCGTTCGACGTTCTGGGAAAGAACATCCAGCCCGCCGTGGCGCATGCGCTGGGTTACACCGAACGTTCGCCGAGTTTGCGCATTGAGGAATTCATGCGCGACCTTTATACGCACATGCGGAACATTTACCTCATCACGCGCACGCTGGAACAGCGCATGGCGTTGACCGCGTCGGCGCCGGGCCGGTTGTCCCTGCGCGCCTGGCTGCCCAAACGCAACCTGACGCCGGAGGTGGTGGACGGTTTCAAATTCATCAAGGGCGAGATTCATGCCGTCTCCAACCGGATTTTTCGCGACTCGCCGCGCCGGCTCATGCGCGTTTTCCTTCACGCACAGCAGCGGCGGATGGCCTTGCATCCCGACCTTGCGCAGCTCATCCGCAACCAGCTTTCCCTCGTGGACCGTGACTTTCTGAACGACGAACACATCCGCGAAACGTTCCTGACCATCTTGGAACGGCGCGGGGAAGTCGCCCCGATTCTGCGGACGATGCACGAGGTGAACCTGCTCGGCAAATACATCCCCGAGTTCGGCAAGCTCACCTGCCTGGTGCAGCATGAATTCTATCATCAATACGCGGCCGACGAGCACACGCTGGTCTGCCTGGAACAGCTCGACAAAATCTGGGAGGCGGCGGAGGCGCCGTATAAAAATTATGCGCCGCTCTTCCAGGGGTTGAACCGGCCCGGCCTGCTTTACCTGGCGCTGCTGCTGCACGATGTCGGCAAGGCGGAAGGCCACAAAAAAGGCGGCCATGCGGAAGTCAGCGCGGAGATGGCGCTGCGCTCGGCGAAACGGCTGCGGCTGGATGGCTCGGCCTCGCACACGTTGCGGCTCCTCATCGAAAACCACCTGCTCATGGCCAGCCTGTCGCAACGGCGCGACCTCGACGACGCCGCGGTCATCAAAAACTTTGCACGGCAGATCCAGACCGGGGAGAATTTGAACCTGCTCACGCTGCTCACCTTCGCCGATTCGCAAGGCACGAGCGACAAGCTGTGGAACGGCTTCAAGGATTCCTTGCTCTGGCAGCTGCACGGGCGCGCGATGACCCTGCTCACCGGCGGCACGGAATTCCGCCGCGCCTCGGAAAAGCAGGTGGAACTGCTCAAGCAGGAAGTCCGCGAACTGGCTTCGGCCCCGATCAGCGACGAGGAGCTGGACGCGCATTTTTCCTCGCTACCGCCCCGCTATTTTCAAATCCACACCGCCCGGGAGATTCTCGACGACCTCGAACTCACCCACCGGTTCATGCACCGGCTCATCCAGCAGGGCGACCGCGCCTTGTCGCCCGTGACGGCGTGGCTGGACGAACCGGACCGGGGTTACAACGTCGTCAAAATCTGCACCTGGGACCGGGCCGGACTGTTCGGCAAGATCGCCGGCTCGTTGAGCGCCGCCGGGTTGAACATCCTGAGCGCGCAGATTTTCACGCGCACCGACGGCATCGCGCTCGACAACTTTTTCGTCAACGACGCCCGCACCGGCAATCTGGGGACGCGCGAACAACACGACAAATTTGCCGGACTGCTGGAAAAAGTCCTGAACGGGGAGGCCGTGGATCTGTCCGCCCTCATCGCCCGTCAGATCACGAACCGTCCGGTCTATCACGCCTATGTCGGCGAGCAGATGGCGACGGAGATTCATTTCGACAACGAGGCCTCCGAGGCGCGCACGCTCATCGAGATCGAAACCGAAGACCAGCTCGGCCTGCTCTATGCGATCTCCCAGACCTTTTTTGAACTGGCGGTGGACATTGTCGGCGCCCGCATCGTGACCGAACGCGGCGCGGCGATCGACAGTTTTTATGTGCGCGAACTGGACGGCGAAAAAATCACGTCGCCCGAACGCCAGCGGTTGATCACGGAGAACCTGCGCGAAGCGATTCGCCGGTTTGCCGCCAAAGGCTGAGGCCGGCTGCAAACCAGTTGCCAGCGGCCCGGCCATTTGATAAAAGCTGTCTGGTTGATTGGGCCGAGACAATGCGGCGCCGGACGCGGGTGTGGTTCAATGGTAGAATGTGGCCTTCCCAAGGCTGAGACGAGGGTTCGATTCCCTTCACCCGCTCCATTAAGTATCAATTGCTTACGCGATTGTGCAGGAAAAGTGCAGGAGAATCAAGTTTGCAAAGTTTGCAAATTAATGTTTTCCGGACTTTTCGTTCAAGTCTTCCTAAATTCGCAAAATACACAGAATCGGGTAATCGAACCTGATAAGAGGTTTTCGGATTGCATAGATGTAGATCATTTCCGCGCTGGCAATCCAAAGACAACCGGCTGCGCCGCGCGGGCGTGCCGCAGTTCAATTTGCGGTTTGATGCACATTTCAGCCGCGCAAATGGCAAATTGCGCTATTATCGTTTTTAAGCTTTTGTGAAAATAGCGGGGCGTGGTTATTTTCATCGTCGAAAGCCACCTGAATAAATTTGACCGACTTTCTACTTCCGCAATTGCCGGTGCAGCCTTGCACCATCCATTTCTCAAAGCCAGACATGTAGACTCCGAGCGTGATTCCTAAGTGCCATTCCTTGGCGAAGCGAACGCAGTCAAGGTGGAGGCGCACCGGGAGGCATAATCCTGGGCGCACAACCTTGACGGCGCGAGTGAGCCATATAATTGAAGCGCGAGGCACGCTCGGTTTTGCAACTGCGTCTAGCGCTTTTGAGTCCATGAAATTGAGTTTAAGTTTGAATGACAAGGCTACACTCGAATTTGGAGTCCAGGTAGCGATCAATGCCGCCCGTCATTAGAACTGCAACCCGCTTTTTCCCGTTGGACTGCTCAGGTTGAAACGCAAGCCTCCGGTCATGAAAGTCTTTTTTTCCAAACCCAAAAACTGGAACAAGCTGGAAGGAAAAAGTTGCGCCTTTCCCTTTAAGCCACTTCTCAAAGTCCTGAATCATGAGCTTTTGGTCTGGTTCTTCGCTGACACGAGTTCGCAATTCAATTTTTGCAGGACACGACGCCATAAGCGGAAAAAGTATGTCCAAGAATCGCTTCAGTTGCTTGTAATTCCAATCTGTTTTCAAAATGAAGGGATCTTCGATACGAATAAGAGCGAAGTTCTTGCCCTTACAAAATGAAAAGTCTCTAGTGTAATCAAGGCTCTGCCCGGCAGAATATTCGAGAAGTGTAGTGTCTTTGGGTATGCGAAGCGCCTTTGAATCAAGACTAACCCATCCTAAGCGCATTGCCTGCAATGCTGCCGTGTCGGGTGACGGACCTTTCCAGAGCGGGGTGGGCAACGGCAAATCAAGGAAACCATCTGTGACCAGGCTGGTGCTGAAGAATGCCCGACCTCCATTCTTGTCCGGGTTGACAATGGCGCGCGGCCACTGCCTCGGATCGAAGCTCGCAGGCAACCGGCTAAGCGTCAATGAACCGTCCTCCATGCAGGTTTTCAGCCGTTTAGCGACCCAAATGCTGTTTGGGAAATCGGCATGAATCAACGGCGGTTCAGGAAGTGCAATTTCCAGAGTGTTTCCTGCGGTCATCCAACTCACCAGTTTCATCGCAAATGCAACTGTCTCTGGTGTCCCAAAATGATTTTCGTCCGTTGCATCCTTTTGCAGATTGAAAAGGCGTGGCGCAACAACGAGCAGATGATTTGCGCTTTCAAGTTCTGCCTGAAGGATGGCAGAGCCGTTTGTGACGTTTAGGGGAGCGGCGTTAAACCTGTCGAAAGGGTTCTCCGCTTGATTGATGTTCAGCGCCCTTTCCAGCCAAGCGAGCACGGGCTTCCGGTTCAACTTGTCCCAATGAATTTGGTTTTCGTAGCCTTGCAGACAGGTGCGGCAAGAGTGGCTGCACTCGGCTTTACAGTGCAACACTTCCAAAGCTTTCTTCAGCAAATCGCGCATGGCAAAGCGGTCAGTCAGCATTTGGCAGTAGCCCGCTCCGCCAGCCACACTGTCGTAGAGCACTACTTCGGGGTAGCCAAAGATACGGCTGCGCGCTGTGCCGCAGAGTTCGCGTTGATCAATGCCGAGCAGATTCACAGCGCCCAATCGGGCAGCCTCCACCAACGTGCGAACGAAGCCTTCACGCCAGCCGTCAATTTCTTCCGGACGCAGATTGGCCGGAAGTGGAATCGGCTGGTCAATGCGGATTTGGAGAACATCCGTGTGGAACTCATGGGCGAGGTCTTCGGTATGCCATGAGTTCAATGTGCATGATTGATTGTAGGGCGAGCGATGGCCACGAGCTTGAATCTCCGCAATATGCGCAACCGGATTCCGCAGCATTTCAGCAAAACCACACGCGCACCGGAGAAAACCAAAGTTGCGCCCTTTGTTGACCACAAACATCCGTCCCTGCTTTGCGTCCTGCCAAGCCCAACTCGTGTTGGCAACATTTGCTGGTGAAACTGCAAACGCCGTGTCGGCTGCGGCGCTCAAAAGGCGCGCTTCCTGTGTAGGCGGCGGCCGTAAGCGAGTTAAGCCGGGGTCTTTGCCGTTCGGTTCGGCACTTGATGTGACAAAACTCTTGGGTTCGATAAATGAGCGGATTTGCGTCGGGAGGATTGGGTGGCTGCAAACCGGGCAAGCGGCATCAAAATCCTCGCGAGCCATTTCGATTTGAACATGTCGGCACTGCGGACACTCACGATAATGCCGCGTCGGCATGAAGTGTTTCGGATATTGTCCGATGCCGTAGGATTCCCAGACGCGACCATTTGCGATGACCTGCGAGCCAGGCGCGTATTCGCTGATGCCGAGACGCGCGTCACGGACAAGTTGAATATCCTTGTCCCAAGGATTCGTGTGGCCTGGGCGATCTTCAGTCAGCACTTCCAGTTGCACGCTGTTGACTGGGAAACTGTAAGTGGGAAGGAATCCGAGGCGCGGAAATTGGTTGATGACAAGCTGTTCCTGCCACTTCTCAAGCTGATAAGCCTAAAATCGGTTCTCTCTTGCTTGGGCCACTACTCCAGCAGTCGCCATGAATTTGTCGTGGTAGTATTTCCAGCGCTCCCCATACCACTTGGCGCACTCGCTGAGATGGCTCATGAATTCAGTCACCAACTCGCTGCTGGTGCAAGCGAGCGCGGGGGGCAATCCCGTTGCGAGGTCGAGGGCTTCCTGCACTTTGCGACCGCCTTCTTCAGTTCGGAAATATGCCTCTGCATCCGCACAGAACGCGGCTTCGTCTTCCGGCGTGAAATTGTCACCGAAGAATGCGTTGAGTGCTGGCGATCCGCCTTCGGGATCGTCAATGCCGCGATGTCGCAAAAGTCCACCCAAGAGCACAGAGAATTGATGCCGCCGAAAGAGTCGCTCGTTCGCGAGATGAACAAACGGAGTCCTTGGTTGTTGCGCGAGGTATTTGTCTGCGTGGCGATATTCCGTCTGATCGTAATTACGGTTCTGGGCAACAGTGACAGACACAGGTGCGGCCTGCGCGCGTCGCCCGGCGCGTCCGGTGCGTTGCTGGTAATTCTGAATACCCGGAGGGACGTTGCGGCAAACCACGGCTTCCAACTCACCGATGTCCACTCCGAGTTCCATTGTCGTTGAGCAACTCAACACGGTGACTTTCCCGGCTTTGAATTGCCGCTCCAATTCCTCGCGGATGCGGTTATTGATTGCGGCGGTGTGTTCTCGCACAACTTTGCCCACATAATCACCATCCGCACCAAGGTAGAGGCGGAAGTAGTGGCTTTGCTGTTCCTCCTTCCGGCGGTCATCATCAGAAATGATTTCCAGTTCACCGTGACAACGAAATGCCGCACACTTGTTTTCCGCGCTTGGGAACTGTCGCCAGCCACATGCCTTGCAGCGGTGCAGCTTCGCCTTGCGTCCATCAGTAAGCACAAGTCGCCGAACATCCACAACAAACCCACCGCCTTGCGCTGGCACAATCAACGAACTGGTTTGCAACACCTCAAACGCATTGCGGAGGAGGGAATCCCATTCGTTCAGCTTCAATTGCTCGGCCAGGAAATAGCTACGGCGATTGTGCCGAACGCCTCCGGCATCGCTGACGTGAGCAAGCCAACCGTAGCGGACGTTTGGGGCTGTCCCTTGCAACTGAAACCGCAGATTGCTGAAAATGAAGTCTTGGCCCCAAATATGTGCATTGGCGAGGCTCACATTCGGCGGTGATGAAATACAGCGTGCGCGTCGAACAGACTCAAGCAGCACTTCCAAAATCGCTCCTGCCTGTGGGCGTAGTTCAGTGGGCAACACAGCGGAGAATAGATTTACTGCCTGTTGCAGTTTGGCTGAATCGTAGCCGACACGCACCAAGCCTAATGCCTCCAGCGAATTGCGGCGACCAGTTGGCAGGCAAAATTCAGCGGCAACTTTTCCGCAAAGAAACGCTTCAAAACTTACACCCGCCTCATATATATCCCCGGCTTCGTCAAAGAATGAGTTCGCATTCAATCGAGTCACGAGATTGTCTCTCAGCGTTTGGATGTTTTGCTGACCACCCTCGTCTTGAAAAACGCGCATGATCGCCCAGCGCAACAGAATTTCTTGGCTGGTGCGCTGTAAGGAATGGGCAAATTGTCCGGCGTCCTGTCGGTTGTCTGAAAAAACAAGCAGGCGGCGTCCGTCTCCCGGAGATGGATCACGCGTTGGGCGGGGAAGGAGGTTTTGATAAAGAGTGTCGGTCACAACAGCGGAAAGCATGAAGTCGCCGGGATGGAAACCCGTCACGATCTCCGCGTCTGTGCCCGCAGTGCCGCCACAGCAAAGACACTTTCGAACATAGCGGTTTCCGTCATCATCCGGCTTGATCGGCACACGCACCAAGCGAAGTGTCGGACCGTTTGCTGGACTGATTTGCCCGGAGTCGGGGTTGATTTCCCACGGAGGTTCTGAGACAGGCGCATCGGCATCCGCGCCATCATCTTCGTCTTCCACGGCATCAACTCGCTCTCCGAGCAGGAATACTTGTCGCTCAGCTCTGCCCGTTTCTGGTTTGCGAGAAAGCAGTGTTTCTCCCGCCACGAAGCCTTCCACATAAGGTTGACCACATTTGCGGCACGTCAGCAGGCGATAAAGCTTTTTGCCGTTGTCCTCGAATACACTCCCAATCCGTGCCTCGGAAAAACCGTCCGGTTTTTCCGTGCTCAATCGTAGGGTGACGTTATCAATGCCGTTGGTGAAGAAATGATACCGCGCTGGCAGGAGCGAGAATTCGTGAGGCAACACACGCGCCCGGATGCCGATTGAAACCAATCCCGCCAAAGCAGCTTCCGATTCTTCGCCATTACCGAACAAGGTTTTGGCGAGGTCGCTGAAACGTAGGGTTTGACCTGCGGACAAATCGGACGAGGCATTTCGAAAATCGCTGGATGCGCTGAATATCAACACAAGCCCCGCGCCGAGTTCCCTGCCAGCCGGAATCGTCAATCCCTGTTGATCATCATCGGCAAGTCCGTGTTCGGCTAACCCTTGATTCCAGTGCGCCACGGCTTGGGTGTCATCGTCCAAGATTTGCGAAGCGAGACGTCCAAGCTTGGCCCAGGTTGCCGGTTGTAGTTTGAAAGTCTTCGGAGTCGTATCGCGAAGCAAACGATGTTCTTGCCGTTTTCCACGAATTACCTTGGCGAAAGGTGCACCGAACAAATTTGAGGCGAATTGTAAAACGTCCGCGTCAACTTTTTCTCCCGATGCAAAACTCGCGCTAGTGCCAATGCAGCGAATTGATTCCGGTGAAAGATTCAGCCGGCGACGAAGCTTTCGGAGCAGAAATGCGACTTCAGTCGCTTGCGATCCTGCATAAGTGTGAACCTCATCGAGCACAAGAAACCGGAGGGTGCTGTGACGGAACAAGGCGGCGTTCTTCGGGAACAGAAGCAGGTGTTCCAACATGGCATAGTTGGTAATGAGGATGTGCGGCGGCTGGGCCAACATTTCATCGCGTGTGAGCAACCAGTTTGGCGGCACTGATTGCCAACCGAGGCCATGCGGCGGCTGGTCTCTGAAGAATGGGTCAGAAGCAAGAACCTCCGCTTCAGCATTTTGCCTAGTCCCGCCTCGACGAGTTAAGCCGGTGTAACGTCCAACCTTGATGCCCTTGTTGCGGAATTTCTCCACAAACGACGGCACGATGCGTTTGTAGAGTTGATCGTTGGCGAGAGCGTTGAGCGGATAGATGAGCAATGCTCGCACGCCGGGCTGGCTCAGGTCAGGCTCTTTGAGAAGTGAATCGAGGATGGGATACAGGAAGCACTCAGTCTTGCCGCTTCCCGTGCCCGTCGCAACGATGGCGTTTTGTTGTTCGCCGATGATGGCCTGCAACGCACTCGCTTGGTGCTGATGCAATGAGCGTTCATATTCATTCGCTGGAAGCCTCGCAAAATCGCTGTGAAGCAATGCTGGATTGCCAGTCACCAAATCTTTCAGAGATGCGGCCTTCACAAAGTCGCTTAGGGCCTCGACAAATGGACCTTTCACGAGACGGTCCTTTTCGCCGAGCGCGACCGTGATTTGTTCGCGCAGGCGCGGATACTTGAGGCTCACCGGCAGAGACGCCTGCATGTAACGCCGGATTGTTCCTTCGAGAGTCCGGCCCAGAGCGATGGGGTTTTGTTCAATCATGTGGTTCTGTGCGTATGAGGAGTTCCCAGAGCAGTAGATAAAAGCCGAATAGTTCAGGCGACATGGCGACCAGCGTTGTTGTGGCTTTTATCGAGGTTTCGAGGCCAAAGCGATTCGTTTGCCAGGCAAGAAATTCCGTATGGCGCATCCATCCTGCCGCCGAAGCTCGCGCAGCGAGAGCCGCCATTGAAGCGTAGCAGTTCAGATTTGCCGCCAAAGCATCGTCCGCAAAATCCACATCCAGCCAAGGCAGCATCCAAGTGCCTTGCGAGACAAAAGGCGCCCGCCGGCCAAGTCGAGTCTGCAACCAACTTCGTAATTCAAATGCGTTTGCAAAAACGGCGTTCGCTTGGTTGCCATTGTGTCCAGCTTCTGACTGACGGCGTTGGCGAAGGGCATGTAATGCACCAAGCGCATGGTTTCGACAAAGGCGGTCGTAAGGTGACGGCTCATTCCATCCGGCTTGCTCGATGTCATTCTCCCTGATTGTGCCAACGACTTCAGATCGGTATCGCTTGAAATCGAATTTCTTCAAGTCCACAGGTTGTTGCGTGTTGGTCGCTGGCTGCATGACAATTGCAGAATTAGCAAAATTCCGAAGGACGCCAAAGATGCCGGGTAAAGCCCCCGTGGGATTGGCAATCACCTGTTCCATTGCGTCCATGAAACCCTCTGCGACCCGCGAATGGCTGCGGGTGCGAGCACACCAACGCAACGAATCTCGAAGACCGTCCGTATCCGGCATACCTGCATAGGCTTCGCCGGACAACGTGAGTAATTCTGGAATTACAACAAACAGGGATCGCGCAGGGTTTGAAATGGACTCCCTGCCTGCTGCTTGAATCAGGTCGCGGGCTATGACCGGAGAATATTCAAGACGACGAGCACTCGTGCGCCCAAGCTCGAAGAACAAACGTTCGAGGCCCTTCAAGCGCTGCCAGGCTTTGTCATTGTAACCCCGACTTAACAGGTTCGACACCTCGCTCAATAGTTCGCAGAGAGAGCTTTCGATTTCCGGTGTTAGCGAGACTGTGTTCGGAATTAAGCCGCCATTCAAACCGTGACTGAAAGCCCACCAGTATGCCATTGCTTTGAGACCGACAGGGGCCGTGGTTGATGGGATAGCAAGAACGATTGGAAATCCTCCCCCGAGCTCATCGCTGAGAAGCTGCCAAGCACTGCTCTCATCGCGACGAATTTCCAGTTCCATCAGCCAAATGCTGCCTTCCGGCCAGCCTTCCTTTGGCACATCCAGGGACACGCGATACAGCGCGCTTGCAGCATCAACATCTGCTGAAACATTTGCACATTCCAGCTTGGGCAATCCTTCACAGGTGAAGGTGGAATGGCCTGAAGATGAGAAACGCTTTCCATCAAATTCGACAACCCTGCCACTCACAAGTTCCCGGATTTTCGGGCGAACCCATGACACTTCGTCGGCAAATTTGAAGACAAGGCTCTCGTAGTTTTCATCCGATTGCGTGTCTGCGAAGCGCGGCACTAGCGGCTGCGTGAACTTCGCGATCCTGATTGAATTACCATGCAGAACAATCGCGATTTCACTTCCATTGGGGAAACGTGTCGAGAGATCGGCAAGGCTCAGGTCACAAAAGAGGCGTCCGCTTGCGCGACTGACCTCTTGAACTGCAATTCCGTTCACGAGAATCTTGTAGTCATCCGCCGGGATGTGCCAGATGCGGAGGAGGCGTGTCGATTGAATCGAGGCGCTAAAACTGTCTCCGAGACGACAAGCCTCGGGGTGAATTGCATGGCCGACGCGCTTTTCAAACGACTCCAGAAAAGTTCCGCTGCGCGAAAAGCGGAACGTCACGATCTCTTCACCAACTTCAAAGGCCAAAACGTGTTGCCTGCGATTGTCATTCGAGTGTTTCAGCGTTCTGCCATCCCACGGCAAACCGAGGCAATCTCCCCACCGGATATTCAACGGCAAGGCATCGCAGTCGAAGCCCACGCCCTCACGGTGTTCGCGCAACCCGACCCATAACTTGAACGTCTCGTTGCATTGTGGACGGCGACTGCCTCTGGAAACGGAAAGTTGAATGAAATGAAGCCCAGGCGTAAGCATCGTGAGAAGCTCGTTGGAATCTGGTTGGTAGCGCACCATGTTTCCGCTGCGTTCGCCGTTGGTCAGCGGAACAACGCGTTCGTGATCGCCGGAATGGATATGCAATTTCCAGTCAGAAGAAGTGCCCGCATCATCTTCAACCGGACACCAGACCTCGGGCAGATTGTTCCAGCCGTAATGAAGGCGTTCCAATTCGTCAGTGCAGACGGTCTTGCCATTCGGTGCGAAGAATGGAACTTGGGCTGCCTTGAAAACGAAACTCTTCTCATTCGCCGCAAACCGGAGTTCGTGACCTGGGCGAAGTATGATTTCAGACAGCGATGATTGTCCGTCAGGCCAGTCCCACCGCCTCGTCGCAGCGTCGAATTGCGACTCGACCGAGTGTAGAACCCAATACTGGCCGCTGCGCATTGCGATAACTTCGCCTTCCTCAACTCGATGCCAACAACGAGACGCGGAATCGAAGGCCAAAAAGGGTTGCTTCAATTCCGACCAGCGCAAATCGAATTCGCGCCGCAAATTGTGCCCGCCAGCAAGGCCGCGGAGTTCCACTGTGAAGTGCCCTTGGCTTGAGACGGGGAAAACCGTTTCGTCATTTGCGCCCACCCGCTGGGGTGTTCCACCGACAACCCACAACAGCCCCGTGGGTCCGACAAGTGATGCGGGCTGCTTCGGACAAACAATTTCGAGAGAACTGAAGTCCGCTGCAAGTCGAAGGAATGGAGCACGTGGGCGTTCTGCCATCTCGCTCCCAAGATCATCGAATGCCTCTTTAACCGCTTCGGCAATCGCCGGATTGATTTCCAGTGGCTCGGCATCAAGAGCAACTCGAAGGGCAACTTCGCAAATCAGTGGCCCTGCTGAACCAGCCAGCGCTTTGCGAAGAATTGGGATGTTGGCCAGGTAGGGACTA
Source organism: Verrucomicrobiia bacterium (assembly GCA_035577265.1). Classification (GTDB taxonomy): domain Bacteria; phylum Verrucomicrobiota; class Verrucomicrobiia; order Limisphaerales; family UBA11358; genus UBA11358. Next base: position 20,860 of record DATLVR010000109.1, read on the forward strand.
CGAATCATTAAGGCACGCAAATCCAATCCAGCATCAACTGAATCCGGGTCTGGCAGCGAGAACTGTCGCTCTACCCAACGCATGGAATTGGCAAAGTGCTTCACAAGACAGAGAGGCAGTCCGGCTTGGAAAAGAATCCGCTCCTTGTGGATGTGCGCCCCGAGTTGGGGTGGGTCTAGCGTGGTAATTCCAACAAGGAAACAGCATTGGCGAAATGTCTTAACAAACTCGGGGCGTCCGGGGGTGGGAATCTCAACTCCGACCAGTCGCTCAAAATTCTCCCAAAAGTTACCGTCATCGTAAGCCTCGCCAGCGACCCGCGCCAACCAGACGGTCATTATGGCCGGGTAGAGCTTGAGCAACGCGAGCAGCCTGTTGAAGCGTTGGCGGAGTTCGGCAGGCAACTGTACCCGAACCAAAGCATGAATCTCATCAGCTTCTTCCTTGGACAACGGGGCGAGGCCTAGAACCGGCGGGCACTTGTCCGATTCGAGGAAAGCCTTCCACGCAATGTTGTAATCAGACAAGTTCATTTTGCTTCCAGCCATGTTGACCCTTGGCACTTTGTCGGATGAGCGCCATAAATTGTGCATGGAAGAATTCGACTCGGCAAATCTTAAACTGCGTTGGCGGCTGCATAATTTCATGTCATTATTCAGTTTAGCTCGAACCGAGGTTTTGGACTGGCGGGAGATTTTTTTGGCAGCGCGGGTCTGGGGGCGGCCTCCAATGCGGCCAATGCGGCGCGCGGGGTGACCCGCGTGTAAACCACTGTCATGATAGTGCCGAAGAAATGGTCTACGGCCCAAAGGTTGGAGAACACCAGTTCCGCGACGAAATCGGGATGAATCTCCGGCGACGGCAACGGCTGACTAGTGCGGCAGCGAACCTCGCTGCTATCGACATCCAGTTCAAAGCAGCCGTGCGTCAGACCCCAGTTAATGCGGGTGAACAGTTCGGCGACCTGGGCGCGGCGGTTGACCGGGACGCGGCAGGGCAGCTGCGATAGGAAAATCAGGTGGGCAGCCTTTGGGTCCGCAATGGCCACGCACTGCCAGCGTGCGTTATCGCCGGTAAAGTTGAGATGGATCACCGGGCGGTCGGCGGCCGGCGTGTAGGACCACTGCTTGCTGTCGAAGAACCCGGCGAAGCACTGGCGGCTGCGGCCGCTTTCTTCCGGTTTGAAGTTTTCTTCACTCATGCCAGCCCTTGTTGCAACCGGCGTGCCAGGGGCAGAAACCATCTAATAAGTCAGCAAATGCTGGCAATTATGAGTTCCAGATAAAAAGCGAGAGGGCGGATTATTAAATTGAAATGAAGAATAATTAAATGAGAGTTTAAATCATGAAATAGCTGACAAGCGAAAAAATGATTGGGCTATATCATGATCCAGGGACTGCCGCGCTCCGAATGGCCGCGTAGATCACTTTCCACTCCTTGGTGAAAAGCCGCCTCGTGCTTATACCCAAACTGGCAGCGGCGCCTTGTGTAACCATTTGCATCCGCATTGAATAGGGAGAGGCCTAAATCCATTTCAACAACATCTGAGTTAAATCGAATGTATCGGCCGTGAGAATCTTTTCGAAAAAATCCATTGGGCACCAGATGGAGATCCAAAGCACGAATCCCTCCTGGTGGCAGAGCCTTGGCAATATTTTCGACTCTTTGGCTTAAATTCTCAGGGGATGGGATCAGGCCATTTGGTGGTTCTTCCAAATCACATGAAGCATAAATTTTGAGTGATACGCCACGTGACAAAAGGTTCAATTTGCCAGCAAACCATTCCAATCCTTGGATGCCACCGCTTGATTGGAGAGAATAAGCATCCACCACTGACACATGCTGACAGCTTGCTGCCAGTGGTGCAAATCGTTGACTCCAAACCTGGTTTATTGACGTGCCTTGATCGATATTCAAGCTCGCCAGTTGCTTCAAATCACTGAACGCCTGAGCACGGTCAGCGCAATCAAACCGGATAAGTTCAATGGCTGGCTTAGTCATAACCCGTCCGGTTTCCTCACTCGTCTCCTCCAATTCAAGAATAGAGCAGAATCTTACGGTTTCCAAATAGGCCAAGCGAACCGAGCCTAACAGCGGATTCAAATCTTCAATTCGTTCCATATTGTGCAATCCCGCCCATCCTGCAGGGCCTGCAGTCAACCGTCCTGCTTTTAGAGCTGTTTTCCAAAATGACCTAAGCGATTGGGGAAGTTCATTCACCTTGGCCACGATAGCCGATTGATTTTTGGCAGCCCCCTCAAACACGAGGATGCCGTGCGCATGCCATTGCTCGACCAATCTTTCATGCGCCGCCCTCAAGGGCCGCACCGCCTGCGCCGTCTTTAATGACAACGCCCAACGCCTGCGCTGGACCAAGCGCCAGCGCCAAACCATTTTCCGGTTGCTGCTCCAACAGTTCGGGGCGATGATCGGAGACACGACGAATGGCCGTCACCTCAAACCCGCCACCGCGTGGCGGGTCACTGTGGAAGCCTGGCTCCGCTGCCAGGGCCTGATTACCATCCGTCAAAACCAGAAAACAAATGTGTCAATCACTTTACCAAAATGTTGGTCTCACAATTAACTTGGACGCACAAGATACGGCGGGTCGTGGCGGATGGCATCCTCGTATGAGAAATTCGCGGTCGGGTCCTTATCCTCACACTCGAATAGTTTGAACGTATTGCGGAAAATGAACTGCACCGGCGTGGCGGTGAGACCGACCTGGAAGGCGTCGAAATAAGTGAAAAGGTCGCGGAACCGATTGTAAATGCTCCGATGCGATTCGTCGGCGATGATGAGATCGAAGAACCCGGCGTCGAAATTCTCAAAACACTTCATCATGGCCGGATACGTGGCCAGATAAATGCGTTTGGTCTGATCTTGGTTCGTGGAGCGGGAAACATAAACCGCAGGCGCACCAGGCAGGAATTCCTGGAAGACGTCATGCGCCTGCTTGCGGAGTTCGCGTCGGTCGCAGAGAAAGAGCACGCGCTTCACCCACTTGGCGCGGATCAGCAATTCACACAGAGCAACTGCCACGCGGGTCTTGCCGGTGCCAGTGGCCTGGACGAGCAGAGCACGTCGTTTCCGGGCATCG
>DATLVR010000110.1:0-75582 GCA_035577265.1 Verrucomicrobiia bacterium
CATTACGAATACGGTGGCACCCGAAGCGCGGCAGGAGTTTTATCGTTTACAACTTCAGTAAATTGGGTTGCCTGGTTGCAGAACTTTTCGTTTTAGTGCCTGGCTTGACTGTCTGCGCTGCCAATTTGGCCTTGGGTCGAGGAAGAGTTCATCAGGATACGGAACGGAAGTTGGGTTTAGCTGTGCGTGGCACAGGCTGACCACGTGACTCTACTCATCCAAGGTGCGCGCCGTGTCTTCCACTTGGGTTTTCCAGGCTGGTCTGGTCCAGGTTTGTGGGCTGCCAAAGCGTGAGCGTGTGAGGTGGAAAGGACACGCATGAACAACATGCCAACCGAAACTATTGAGAATCGCATAATGCAGTAACATCAAGGCCACGATTCAGCATGGGTGTAGCAGGCGGCAATAATCAACCAACGGCGGCGCATCGACGGAGTGCGGTAGTCGCTTCAAAACTCAGTTCCCAAGCTTTGGTGGCGATCAGGTTGGCAATCTCATGAGTTTTGAGATGCCTCCACATGTATTCGAGCGGATTGAGTTCGGGCGCATAAACTGGCAGCCGTTTGACCACGAGGCGACCTTGCGTGGCGGCCACGTGGTTTTTGACCAGCACACTTCACTGGATCGGTGTGACATCGCGGATAGCCAGCATTTTTCCGGGAATATGTCGCTGGAGCTGTCGCAGAAACCTGATGACTTGGAGGCTTTTGATGCTGCCGGCATGGATCTGTAAATAAACCGCCAGAGCGCCAAGCCGCCAATGAGTAAAGGGTTTTTCCAGTTGAAGGTCTCGTGCAGCACTGTGGTTTGCCCGCGTGGGAGCCAGGTGCGTACCAGCTCTCAACGATAAAGACGATGATTCGCCTTTGCTGCCGAGCCTTTTTTTAATGCCGGTCAGTCCGTCCGCTGCCAGCAATGAATCGCCCTTTCGTCGCGTTCTACCACTTCGTTCACCTGTGTCCACAAAATCGAAGAAGCCTCACGGCACTGGCGCGCGCGGTCTGACTGTCGAGGCTGGAGGCGGTGGGTTGCGGGTGCTTGCCAGCCGCCAGCCGCACCCTTGGCGCGGGGCCGGTGGAGCAGCCGGTGCGTGGGCGTCCGCATTTTTGGCGGCGGACAGGAAGCGGCGGAGCAGGGGCCATTGAGCATCGATGAGGTCGGTGCCGTAAGTAGCCAGTTTCATCGCCTCTCTGTGGCGATGACGACGAAGGAAAGTCGCAAAAATAGCCCGTTAAACCAAGCGTTTTATGCGATTATTTTGCGTCCAAATTTTACAAAAATACCCTGTTTTCTCTTTCAAACGGACTTTGACGGGGAGGGGGGCGGGCCATCTGCCAAATACCCTCGAATGAGGGTATTTACTGCATGCATTTGCGCAGTTAGAGTAAAGCATCAACTCGCAAACTAAATTTATAGGCCATCCATTATCTGAATAGCTGGCTTTTGATGAAGTCAGTTCAAATTCTAATCAAAAAACAACCAAAATGAAAACCACTGCAAACCTGCAACGGGCGATAATAATGATCATGTTCACCGCGTTCTGCTGCTCCATTGGAAACGCGCAAATCATTTACTCCAACAATTTCGCCTTGGGAACGGGGGTGAACATTTCCAACACGCCGCCGACGTATGCCGCCACCTACGCGGGCGGCATCAGTAGTGCGCGCTGGCTTGATGTGAACGGAAGCGCTAATACGCACGGCCCATTGCTGGACAACGGCATTAATAATAATAACTCCATTTATCCAAATTATTGGGCTTTGCCATTTAAGCCGCAGACCAATCATGTTTATCTGCTGACGGTTGTCTTGGGCTTCACCAATAATCCAGGCGTCGCGGCGGAATTTGGTTTTTCTATAAACACCACGTTAACCAATTACAGTGGCGACGGGCGGTTTAATGGTGGCGCAAATGGTTATGATTGGATGGGTCCGCTTTATTCAGCTGGAAACCCGCAGTTTTTTGCAGGGAATAAAGCGGCAAATGCGCTCGCAAATGCAAGCAATATTTTTCCCGCTGGCACACCGAGCACGAATACATTTCAGATTTTATTGGATACGAGAGGCGGCACCAATTGGGTTGCTGCCGGTTGTATTAATGGTGTTGGAGTGAATGGCACTTTTACCTATCCCCCCAACTTATATGTTCAAGTCACGAACCTCACGTCAGTTGGGATTTCCCAAAACGGCACGGCGACTCTCCCCTCTGCCATCCAGTATCAGTCATTTGTGCTTGAGACCACGCTGAAGCCATTTATTGTCCAGCAGCCGACTCCGAGCGCAATTGCGTCCGGAGGTCGCCCTTGGACCAACCAGGTGACGGTGCTGGCTGACACGAATGGCGGGACGCTCTCCTATCAATGGTATGCCAACGGCGCTCCCCTCGTCAACGGTGTGGGTAATGTTAGCGGAGCCAACACCAATGTTTTGGTAATTAATCCGATTTTGACCGTGAATCAATTAACCAATTATTATGTTATGGTCACCAATAATTACGGTTCGGCTACGAGCGCTCTGTCTAGCGTGACGGTTTTAACGAATCCGGTGGTCACGGTTCCAGTGGCTTCTTCCAATTCAGTCACCCTGTTCAGCGGATCGGGTGGTAATGTCGGTTCAAGCCCGACATTCTCGATTTCAGCAAGTGGCGCGCCGTCTTTGGACTATCGGTGGTATACCAATGGCGTGGAGGTGGGTGGGGCAACTACAATCAACGCCAACTCCTCCAGCGTCTCCTTTGCAAACTTGCAGACCACTGGTCTAACCACCTGTACTTGTATTGTGTCCAACGGCTTTGGCGAGGTGACCAACACATGGTATGCGACATACATAGCAACGCCGACCGCAGCTTATCCGCAAGCAGTCCTAAGCGACATACCGTTTGATTTCTGGCGGCTCAATGAGTCGGATGACACCCTTGGCAATAAAGGAGCCCTCTGCCATGATTATCAGAGCGGTAACAATGGTGTTTATACCAATATGCTTCTTGGCCAGACGGGATATAACCCTTCGGAGCCAGCGGAGACTTCGGCCGAGTTTGGGACGTATTCTGCACAGTATAGTTATGCTGGACGTATTCGGGGCGCGGATTTTGCGACGGCTAGTGGTTCAAACGCGGAATTTACGGTGGAGGCCTGGGCCAAAGGCTTTGCGGATAATGCCGGTTCCCCGGTTGTCACCGAAGGCACGTATAACGTGGACGAAGAATTTGGCCTGGGATCGTCCACGAACGGAACAACATTGTATCAATTTTATGTTCGTGCCGCCAACGGCACTGTCTTCAAGGCTGTCTCTTCCATACCTGTAAATGACTTTGCCTGGCACCATCTGGTGGGAGTCTGTGATCAAGCCAACACTAATTTGACGCTCTACATTGACGGCCTTGTGGCTGCCAAGACAAGCATTCCGGCCGGATCCGGAATTAAACAGGCTGCCGCGCCTTTGTTGACCATGGGAGCGGGAATTGCATCCGGTCAAACAGACTACGGCACTTCCTCGACACTTGAGTTTGTTGGCTATATTGCCGATGTGGCGACTTATAAAAATGCCCTCTCCGTTGGACAGATCATCAATCACTACGCGAGTGTGCCCGGAAACTTTGTTCCGGTTTATTTCACTTCTCCACTGCCGCCGGTCTCGCCGGCCACTTTTGCATATTTGGAGAACCGGACACTGACGATTCCCATGACAGTTGCCGGTTCGGGTCCTTTCGGTTATTACTGGACCAACGTAACCACTGGCGGTGCTGTGATCTCTTCGGGGCAAACCGGCGTCTCTGGAAGTCTGGCCGCAACCTTGACAATTCCGAACGCTCCTCGCGGCTTGGATGGTGATCAGTTGGAATTGGTTGTCACCAACGCCGGCAGTTCCACCAATTTGTTTGTCACTTTATTCTGCCCGGCGGCGCCGTTAACGCTGGATTATTCCAACCCGATTCTCTATTCCAACAATTTTAACGGAGGGACATGGGCAATCACGGGAATGCCGTTGACGGCGGCCAACACTTTGGTTGGCGGCACCAATGCCACGTGGGTTGATGCGTTGGGAACCAATGCCGCTGGCGGCATACTGGCCAACGGCGTTGATGCAAGCCCGTCGCTGGATAGCTGGGAATTGCCATTTAAACCGCACGCTGGTTATATTTACACCATATCAGCTTCGCTGACGTTCAGCGGCAATCCGGCCAACTGGGTTGGGCTTGGTTTTGCGCAAAACGTCCCGACTAATGCGGCGCTTGGCTTCGGACGGTTCTCCGATGGTGGGACTAACGCGCCACAGCAAGGACCTAATGGTTATGATTGGCTCATCATGACTGAATCCTCCGGAGCATTGCAATATTTTGCCGGACCAGGCGGAGGCGGGCAAATTTCCAGTGCAGGTTTCACCGCCGGCGTCGGAACCCACGCGATACAGATCGTATTAGATACGACCGGTGCTCAATGGAAAGCGTATGCTTGGGTGGATGGTCTTTCAAAGGGCACAAATACCTATGCCGCCACCAACCTCCCGCCAATCGGCGCCGTTGGAATTAGCCAAACCGGCCCCCGCACTCCCGGTTTTGTTCAATGGAATAGCTTCGTGCTGACTCAAACGGCACCTGGCGGCGTTCCACCATATCTACTTGATCCGCAGCCGCCGACCAGCATTCTGTTGGCAAACGGGACAATCACGATTCCAGCAACGGCATTTGGCTCGGCACCTTTCGGTTATTACTGGACCAACAACTCTACCGTTGTCGCGTCGGGTTTGACCAATAACATGGCACCGCTTCCGGCCAGCCTCAGCGTTTCGAGCAGCAGCTTGAGCGCCGGTCAATTGCAATTGGTTTTGACCAACGCTTATGGCACAAACATCACCGTCATTACGTTGGTCAGTCCCATCAATCCCAATCCGGGAATCATTCAATATTCGTTGGCGGGTAATCAGTTGACCCTAAGTTGGCCAACAAACCTTGGTTGGACGTTGCAAGCCCAGACCAACAGTCTGTCGGTGGGCATCGGCACCAACTGGGTGAACGTGGCCAATTCGAGCACGACCAACCAAGTGCAAGTTCCCGTGAACGCAACCAACGGCAGTGTGTTCTACCGATTAATTCTTCCATGAGTGAACGGAAATCTATTATGAGCAAGACAAATTATTTAAGACACGGCGGTTTTACGCTGATTGAGTTGTTGGTGGTGATTGCAATCATTGCCATTTTGGCGGCGATGTTGTTGCCGGCTCTGTCCAAGGCGAAGGAACGCGCCAAGCGTGTTAGCTGCGTGAATAACCTAAGGCAAATCGGCATTGGTGCCTTGGTTTATGCCACTGAAATGGGAGACTTTGTGCCGCCAGCTGGCAACAACTTATTTTCGGTCCAAATAAACCCCGGTGATGTTGGCCTTGACATTTGGAAGGGGGTGGGGCTTTCCCTTACGAATGGTGCTGGGCCGAGCGTGTGGACTTGTCCCAATCGTCCGGCGAAGCCATATTTTAACGGCGGTCAGTATATAATCGGCTATCAGTATTATGGCGGAATAACAAACTGGATAAACAACCTTTCTGGGGCGAACGGTCATGCTTCCGATAGTCCAGTTAAGACTACCGCTTCAAGACCTGGTTGGATGTTGTGTGCCGATTTGGTGGCGGAGCCTGGTGGGCTGAATAATACCTGGTATTATCCGGGTATGGCCCCTGAAGGTGACTGGGGTGCCCTGCCCGCACATACGGATGGACATCTAAATCATCCTGCAGGCGCCAACGAAGTATTCATTGACGGTTCAGCCCGGTGGATCACAACCAAAAATGGGAATTTTGTTTTTTATCACTCATGGGGCGGCATAAGCCGCGCTCTATTTTTTTATCAGGAAGACCTTGATTCGTATTGGGCACCACGAATTCAGCAGGCGGGAATAGTGGCTGGAGTGTCTCCCGGTGCTTTGTTTGACCAATGAACGGATTGTCAATTTAAATCACCCAATCAAACTTTGACTGGCTCGTGGCAATTCAAAGCCAAAATTACGCGAGCCAGTCTGTTTTGTTGACCGGGGTGCCAGCAACGTTGCGGGCGTGGTCAACCATATCGTGGATGGCAACAGGACGATTTTGTCGCTGCCAATTTCCTTTAAAGAATCAGATGGAGAATAAACATTTTATCTCTTTGAAAATCCAGGTCGAAAAATTGAAAACGATGGGAAGCCTGCTTTTGGCGGGAATGATACTTTTGTTCGGCTGTTCGATTGGAAACGCGCAAATCATCTATTCCAACGCCTTTAATGGGGCAGCGGTGAACATTGACGGAACGGCACCCAACATGGCTAATGATTTTGCGGGCGGCACCAGTTCTGCAACGTGGCATGATGCGCTGGGAGTCAATGACACCAATGCTGTTTATGCCAACGGTGACGTTGGCACCGGACAGCCGGATAGCTGGACTTTGCCATTCACGCCGAAACCTGGTTATGTTTACACCTTGACCGCTTCGCTGACTTTCAGCGGCAATCCGGGTAACTGGGTTGGGCTGGGTTTTGCGCAACGCCACTCGCATAATGTGCCGGTTGGCTACGGGCGGTTCTCGGATTCCAGCAATGGTGGGCCCAATGGGTATGATTGGATCATCCTGACTGAGGCAAATGGCAACGTGCAGTATTTTGCGGGGCCGAACAACGGGACGCAGCTTATCAGTCAGAATGGCTTTTTTACACCCGGCCCAGGAACTCATACCGTGAAGGTGATACTGGATACGACCGGCACACAATGGGCTATGGCTTCGTATCTTGATGGTGTCCAAGTGGCGACAGATTACACCTATGAAACCAACCCGACAATCGGTGCCGTTGGAATTACCCAAACCACCCTGACCACTCCCGGTGCTGTCCAATGGAATTATTTCCTGCTTCAAACCGACGAGGCCGGTCCCAATACCAACACGGTCAATGCCACGGTGAGCTTCTCGCCGGCGAACATCGGGCTGCCGTTAAACCCTGCGTTCGGCGGGTTGAGCTACGAGAAAAAGTGGATGGCCAATATTGGTTATTTCAGCCCCACTAACACTGGGCTAATAAATCTGTTCAACCTGCTTGGCACCGGTGTGGTGCGCATCGGTGCCGGCCAGGTGGATATCTATAATTGGGGCGGGATATCAAACTGCCCGCCAATTACCGCGAACGAAGTGGATCAACTCGCCGGGTTTATCAAAGCGGTGCCACAGTGGAAGGTGATTTACGGCCTCAACTTTGCCTCGAACAATGCGGCGAATTGCAGCGCTGAGGCGCAATACGCGGCGAACGCGCTGGGATCCCAACTGCTCGGCTTCGAAATTGGGAACGAACCGGATGAGTATGGGGTTGGGAGTAATACCTTGCGCCCACCTGGTTTCACCTATTCCGATTATATTGCGCAATGGAATCCGCTGAAACTTGCCGCCGAGCAATATGGGCCGCTGATCGGTCCGGCGACGGCATCGTTTACGGAAGGCCATTGGCAATGGACGACTAATTTTGCGCACGATGAGTCGGGCATTATTTTGATGGCAACCCAACATTACTACCGGGGTAACGCCAAGGCTTACACCAACGGGAGTCCCATCGCCATGCAACTGCTCATGACACCGGACACAGCACTGCCGGGCAAAATATCCACACTGGTGTCGGCGGTGAATGCGGCGAATCTGCCGCTCGGACTTCGCATGGATGAAAGCGCTTCAATGGTCAATGGCGGCCTTGCTGGCGTGAGCGACGCCTACGGTGCTGCGCTCTGGACGCTGGATTACATGTTCACGCTGGCATTGAACGGTGCCCAAGGCGTTAATCTTCATGGCGGCGGTCGAAGCCCCTATACGCCCCTTTACGACAACAACACAGGGAAGGTCTTGCAGGTGCGCCCGGAATTTTATGGACTGAAGATGTTTTCACTGCTTCCACATGGCAACGTTGTTCCGGCGAACCTTACGCTGGATTGGAACGTCAATTTCACGGCATACGGCGTGCGGACGGCTGGCGGCGGGATCAGCGCCCTGCTGAACAACAAGGAGACAAGTAACTCGGTGACGGTGAGCGTCAATCTGGGCCCGAATGTCAGCGGCGCACAACTGATCAAATTGACCGGGCCGTCGCTCTTCAGCACCAACGGCTACATGCTGGGCGGCGCGACAATCAATCCGGATGGTTCGTGGAGCGGTGGCGTGCAAGCTGTGCTGCCGGCGACGAACGGGCAATTGACGGTGAGTGTGCCTCCGATCAGCGCCTTTTTATTGAACCCGGTATTGGCACCCTCCGAAATCGCGGTCAGCGTGAGCAGCAGCCAGTTAACCTTGAACTGGCCGATAAATTATATCGGCTGGCTGCTGGAGTCGAACTCGACAGGCCTGGCGGGCACAAACTGGTTTCCGGTGCCCGGATCGGGTAATACGAACCGCGTGCAGATCACCATTCCGCCCGGCCAAAACAATGTGTTTTACCGTCTGTCTCTTCCGTAAGCTGAATAAATGCAATGTTTGTAATCTATGAATAAATATATAAATAAGGTTATCATTCTACTCATGTGCTTGGCGTTTACTGCGAAAGGTGCCGACACGCCAGCCGAAACCCAACACTACATTGGCGTCATCCGGCAAAACATCTTCAAGGACTACAAGGGAATGTTCAAACCGGCCAAGGGGAATTTGAAACATCCTTTTATCACGCCGGGCAACAGCGCCTATCAAGACCAGCTTTGGGACTGGGATTCGTGGCTGACGGACATCGCCTTGCGACAAATTCTACTGGAAAACGGCTCCGACGAAGACAAACAACAGGCGTTTCGATTTGAACAGGGATGTATTCTGAATTTTCTCGATGCCGTCAACGGCGGTTACATCCCGGTGGTGATCAGTCCCAACAATAAGAACATCATGGATACCGGCGGGACAAACGGCGGGACGAATTTTATCCAATGGCAGCACAATATGCACAAGCCGTGTCTCGCTCAACACGCCGCCTTTCTGGTTAAATTAAATGGCGGTGATGCCGGATGGCTGCGCGACGAATTTCCCAAACTGCAGGCTTTCGTAAATTGTTATTACAATCACTATCGCAACAAAGACACGGGATTGTATTTTTGGGAAACGGACGAATGTATCGGCGTGGATAACGATCCCAGCACATTTTTTCGCCCTTACGGCAGCTCTGCTTCCATCCTGTTGAATTGTTTCATGTATAAGGAATTGGAAGCAATGGTCTATCTGGCTGGACGCTTGAAGCAGACCGAAATCGGAAACAGTTATCAAAAGGAAGCGGAGGCACTGCTCCAATCCATTCGCGATCATTGCTGGGATCCCAAGGATGGTTTTTATTACAGCGTTGACCTGAATCTCCGTCCGGTGACGCAACCGCTGGACAAAGCGTGGCAATTTCACATGGGACAACCGAGAAATTGGGATTGCCTGATTCAACGGCTGGGCGTCTGGTCGGGCTTTTTGGCCATGTGGTCGGGCGTGGCCACTCTCGAGCAGGCGAAGCAAATGGTCGAGAAAAATCTCACGGACACCAATACTTTTGACGCGCCGTATGGCATCCGCACTCTTTCCAAAATGGAAAAAATGTATGACGTGCGCGCCACCGGCAATCCGTCGAACTGGCTCGGCCCCATCTGGGTCAATGCCAACTACATGGTTTTCCGCGGCCTCGTCAAATATGGCTATAAAGACGAGGCGCGCATGTTGGTTGAAAAAACCGTCAAGCTGATCGGCATGGATTATGAAAAGAACGGTGTGTTGCACGAATTCTATCTGCCCGACAATGGCGAACCTGTCATGAACCGAGGGTTTCAAGATTGGAACCTTCTCGTTTTGAATATGATTGCCTGGTATGAGGGCAAATCCTGCGTGGAAGAGTTTTAATCAAATTATGCGCAAAGATATCTTAGTAAATCTGCTGCTTGCTTGTCTTTTGTGGGGCAAGCCGCGGGTTTGGGCTCGGACATTTCCGCGACGGCGCACTGATTGATAATTTGGGCACGACCGTAAATACAAATCAGGGCTATAATCTGGCCGACGCACCGCCGCTTATGATGAAGGAAAATAACACGCTTTGAATTCGAGCCAGATTAACGAGGTGCTTTCGCAGGCTGCAAACCTGGGACAGGGCAGTTCCTCACCAGGACTCGTTATTTGCATTGCTGTGCAAGTCATGGGATGCCGCAACGTCACAACCACAAATTATGAATACGAAAATGCCCAATACCAACTATGAAGTCTGTTGAAAAGTTCAGCCGGCGAAGTCTAATCAAACTGATGGTTCTGACCGGCCCAATCCTGTGCCGGCCGGTTTCCTTGCTGGCTGACGTGGTCTCCAGCCCATCCACCACCCGCCGCGACGCCGGGAATGATCAGGTGCAGCAACATCCACGGCTATTTTATAATTCGGTTTCGCTGGATCGGCTGCGCCAATGGTTTGCCTCCGATGCGGCGGCCAATGGTGCATTGAAAAAGCGTGGCGAGGATTTACTTGCTGCCGACTTTATTCCAGAGACCGTCGCCATGAGCGGCCCGGGGCAGCAGCAGAATTTCGCCGCCCCGGGAGACCAGATGTCAGAGATGGGTTTGACGCTTGGCCTGCTCTATCATCTCACTGGCGACCAACGTTATGCCGACAAACTCCGGGAAGCGATGCTTTACTATGCCAATTACGCCCGCTGGACCGCGCCGAGTTTTCCTCGCCGATCCCCCCCTTGGTATTCGGAACTGGACACGGCAAAATTCGGTTTTGGTTACGCCACCGGCTACGACGCCCTGCACGACGTGCTTTCGGTTGCCGACCGCAAAAGGATCGCGGAAGTCATGGTCAGCATGGCCGTTTTGCCCATCCTTGATGATTGGGTGCTGCCTGACACCCGGATTCATTCGTTGGATTCAATGGGACATAACTGGTGGGGTGTTTGCGTCAGCGGTGCCGGGCTTTGCGCACTGGCATTGCTGGGGGACGACCCGCGTGCCCAGGGATGGATTGACGTGATGGACGCGGGTTTCAAACAATGGTTCGATTATCAGGGAAACGTGCTGCAAAACCGGGTGGCCACCTTCCAGCGTTCCGGCCCGTCTTATGAGGGGGTGGGCTACACCGACTATGGTGTGCATGAGTATCTCTATTACCGGCTGGCTTGGCAGAATACCTATCCCGGTCGAAAGGCGACGCACCTGGAGCCGCTGGAGCACCTCTCCCGCTATCTTCTCCACACACTGTATCCAACTTCGTCGGGTTTTTATACCGTGAACTTTGATGACAGTTCGCTGGAGGCCGATTCGACCACGACCGTGCTGTTGCTGATCGCCTGCGGACTGGGCACGCCGGAGGCCAGTCGTTACCTCGAACTGGTGCATACCCATCCGCAATCGACGATGTTCTCGCTGCTGCGGCAATATCCCAAGCCCTCAGCTGCTGCGGATATGCCGGATTCCTGCGCTTATCCCGACATGGGCTGGGCTATGCTGCGTTCCTCGTGGGAAGACGACGCCACCCTTTTGGCTGTGAAGTCCGGTTACACTTGGAACCACGCCCATGCCGATGCCGGCTCGTTCATGCTCTTCAAAAACGGAGCGCCTTTGATCATTGACTCCGGAACCTGCGCCTACTTTCGACCGGAATACACCGCCTACTATCGGCGAAGCCGGGCGCACAATGTCATTCTCTTCAATGGCGCCGGCCAACCGGAGGAAGACCTCTTTCTCGGCTGCAAGTTCCCAGGTCATCTTCATAGTTTGATTGACGGACTGGGATTAAAATATATCCATGCTGACGCCACCGGCCCCATGGCCCGCTGGTTTCTGCGCAATTATCGTCATTGGCTTTGGAGCGGCGATGTCATCCTGATTTTCGACGATGTGCGCGCGCATACCTCGGGGCAGATGGACTGGCTGCTGCATCATGACGGAAAATCCACGACGGAACCCGGCGGCGGCGTGAGAATTAAAAACGGCTCCGCCGAGGTCGTAGTCAAAATGCTTTACCCGCCGGCTCACATTCACGAGGACACGGGCCTGGCCAATCATAATCCGGACAAAGAGGTGCCTTATCTGGTTTTCTCTCCCGATGCTCCTGCGCAATCGTTGCAATTCATCACTGCCATCTGCTTGAATCCAAATGCCGTGCCAAAATTTGAAGTTCTGCAAGAGGAGGGCTATGTCGGAGTCCGGATGCGGACGCCAGATGTTGTGGAGGAATGCTACTTGAACCTTCGTGCCATCAATACTCCGGGCACCATCAACATTCAAATCGAGGATTGGACCACCGATGCATATTTGCTGCATCTCAAACGCGCGACCTCGGGAGACCGGTCGATGCAGCGTTTCTTTGTGGGCGGCGGCAGCTATCTTCGCCACAAAGGTCGGAGCATGATTGAATCCCTTTCAAAACTGACCGCCTGCTGGTCTCCGGGCGATGCGCTGGAGATTTTCTCCGACGGCGCATCCAATTCCATTCAGATTGCCGCTGAGCGTCCTCCGCGGAGCATTCAATGGAACGGCAGCCAGGTTGCCGTCCAATATGACCCACAAACCAGGCTTGTCTCACTGCAGGTTCATTGAGATCCGCACAGATCTGCAATCACGGCTGTCCGGTTTGGAAACCAGGCAAACATTGGCGATTTTGCGGATCAGGGTTCATTTAACCTGATTGGAATGGTTGGAGAAGTAATGGACAAACAGGAATAGTATGATGAATATCAAGTGCAAATTACATGTGCAGCTATTGGTCGTCTTATGGACCATTCTGGTTTCGGGGAAAGCGTCGCTGGCTGGCGAAGTGACTTTAAAGGACGGTTCGATGTTTGTGGCATTTGACAGCGATTCGGGTGCGCTTACCCGTTTGGAAAACAGGGCTGCCCACTGGATAATCGAGCGGCGACCGGAATTGGGCGTTTCCTTCCGGCTGTTCGCGCCGCTGCCGGAACGGCGCTGGAACCCGGTTCTGGGACAAAAGCAGCGTGCGGTGGAAGTAAAAAAGCTTTCAAACCATGAGATGGTTCTCAAATGGAAGAATCTGGTCAGCGAAAGCGATGGAGTGCTGCCAATGACGTTTACCGCCAATGTAACGCTGACGAATGGTGTGCTGACGTTCAATGCAGTGTTGGAAAACGATTCATCATTGACGGTTGAGACAATTGATTATCCTTACTTTGGTGATTTCAATCCCCCATCACGCGACACGACAAACATGGCGGCGCGAATAATGCGGCACGGCAAGCCGGACGATCTTATTTGGGATGAAATCTATCCGCACTTTGGCAACGAAAAAGGTTACTGGGGCGATTTTTGGCCGACCAAGATGCTGGACTCGGGACCAAGTCCATTTTGTTTGATTCAAGCCCCGGACGAGGGACTTTATGTGCAGTTGGGCGGCGGTAAAGCTCCTTACCGTTTGCAATATGCTTTTGAGCAGCATCCGGGCGTGATTTCGGCGGTCACTCAATTGGTGCCGAAGCAGGATGAAATCGGCGGCAAGACGGTGCATTTGGAGTTTCGCACCTGTCATTTCGTTTTTGCTCCGCCGCATTCCACCACCAAACTGACGCCGGTTGTTCTGCGCTATTACCAGGGCGACTGGCATGTCGGCGCGAACCTTTACAAGCACTCCGCTCAACGCTAACCGATCAATCTTCCAGACAATTCCATGCAAATTCATTTTCTTTCTCCCATGCGGATGCTTGCTGTGGTTTCCGTTGGTGCCGTTGCGATTTTGTCGTCGTCGGCTTGCGCGGATGAAGTGATATTGCACGACGACCAGTTGCTGGCGGCATTTGACAGCGATTCTGGCGCGTTAACGCGATTGGAAAACAAATCCACCCATTGGGTTGTTGAACAGCGTCCGGAGCTGGGCGTGTCATTTCAGTTGAACGCGCTTTGGCCGGATCATAAGGACATTTCTGTTCTTGGTTCAAAGCAGCACGCCGCCGAAGTTAAAAAAATTTCCGACCATGAAGTGCGCCTGCAATGGAAGGATTTGGCCAGCGAGCGGGGCAACGTATTGCCGATCACATTGACCGCCGACGTGACGTTGACCAATGGCGGGCTGATGTTTGACGCGGCGCTGGAAAACAATTCATCGTTGATGGTGAGGTCGGTTGACTATCCTTATCTGGGTGATTTGAACAAAGCGCCGGATGGCGGGCAGTTGGCGGCGCGACACATGTGGTATGGCAATCTGCAGTCCCGGGAAATTTCGAGCCGCGTCGCCGTTATGTCCCGGCAAAGTCTCATTTGCCTGATTCAATCGCCCAAAGCAGGCCTTTACGTGGAAATGCACGATCCGACACAGCCGTATCTGTTAAACTTTATCTTTGAGCCGCGCGGCTCGGCCAAATCAACCAACAATCCGGCTCACATCGAGTTCCACACGACGCACCTCGCTTATGTGCAGCCGCATTCCACCATGAAGCTTGCGCCGGTGGTCATGCACTTTTACAGCGGCGATTGGCACGCGGGCGTGGATCTTTACAAGGAGTGGCGCGCAACGTGGTTCAAACCGCCGCATGTTCCGGCGTGGATCAAGGACGTGAATTCCTGGCAGCAATTGCAGATTGGCTCGCCGGAACAGGATTGGCGCGTGCCTTATACGAACCTGATTTCCTACGCCAGGGAATGCGCCGACAACGGCGTGAGTGCCATCCAACTGGTCGGCTGGAATAATGGCGGTCAGGATGGCGGCGATCCGGCGCAGGACACCGATCCAGGCCTGGGCACCTGGCAGCAACTGCACGACTTCATCGCCCAAAGCCAGGGAATGGGCGTGAAAATCATTTTGTTTGCCAAGCTCAACTGGGCCGACCTGACCACGGCTTGGTATACCAATGAGCTTTGCAAATACGAATGCATGGAAGCAGACGGCAAACGATCTGAACAGGGCGGTTATGCCTATTTTACGCCGACGCAACTGGCAGGCATCGGCGTTCATCGTCGCGCGGTAATGGATTTTCAGGATCCGGCCTACCGCGCCGTCGCCACTCACGAGTTTGAAAAAATCCTTGCGCTCGGCTCGGCCGGCTGGCTGTGGGATGAAGTCTGTCATCACGCCAATGTCCTTTACAGTTGGGCTCCCAATCACGGCTATACTCCGCCGGGATACATCTACGGTGGCGACCTGCCGCTGGGCAAGCAGTTGCGCGACGCTGCTGACAAGGTCGATCCCGATTTCCTATTCTCCGGCGAAGGCCCGCAGGACTGGCTGTTGCAGGAATTCCCGTGCTCGTATTTCCGCATTAACGCCGATTCGACGCCGGTGGACCGTTACATAGACTCGCAAGCACCGTTGATGGTGACGGTCACCGGTTTTGACGACCGCGAAATGTTGAACCTCATTTTGATGGACAGGTATATCATCAGCTACGAACCCTATAACTTTAAAGGGTTCTTGACCGACTATCCGCTGACGTTGGCTTATGGCAGGAAAATAGACGCCTTGCGCCGAAAGTATAAAACCTATCTCTGGAACGCCGAGTTCCGCGACACGCTGGGAGCCAGTGTGACTGCCAACGGTTCATCGCGGTATTCGGTGTTTAACACGACCGGAGGCAAGCGCGCGGTGGTGGTCGTTAACATGGAATATTCCAAAGCCATCACTGCCAGGGTGGATTTGCCCAATCCGGGCAAGCTCGTGGTGGCGACGCCAGAACATCCGGGGGCAAAAGTCACCGACGGCACGCTGAAAATTCCCGCCCGTTCGGCTGCCGTGGTCATGGAACGATAGGCGATCTGGAAAATAGCAGACGAGCATCACATGAAATTCAGGCACCCCGACATGCGAAGCTTTATTTTGTTGGCCCGATTTTTCTTGGTCGGCTTTACGGTTTTCCTGGCCGGGTGTTGTATTCCCGGTTCAAGAACGTCATCAGAAGCCTGGCGTGGCAGCACAAATTGAAGATGTTGATGTGGGGCGACCGGCTGCTCGACGCGAAGACCATGGGCTAACCATGAGAATCTCCGCGTTAATTTGAGATTGGCTGCCGAGCGGTGCTCCTTAAAACAATAACGGGAACCAGCGACATTTGAATCACGGCAAAAGACCCGAAGGGGTGAAATACCGCTGAAAAAATCGCCCTGAAAGCAAGTTGGAGGTGAGGTGGTGGCGACTTGCGCGCGTCGGGCTGTGGATCTTGGCCAGCCGATCTGCGTTGATTGGGCATCTGCCGGCGACTGCGGCCGGGCAGGATGATGCCATGCCCCCACAGCCAATGTCGCTGGCCTTGCATGGCTTGGTTTAGGAGAGCTTGTTGTTGGGCCATCATTTCATCTGGATTCATATCAATTCAATGGCTATCTCCGATGTTCACCTTGAAAATTTCAGGGTTTTGTGACTGGTGGCACAGCGCTGGATTTCGGCATTGCCTTGGGACGACGCCAGTAATCCCAAAGACGGTATCCCAACAGAACGGCCAGCACCGTCCCAAATGCGAGCGGTTGGCGCACGTCTTTTTTCACCTGCATATAATAATGGATCACGCCCGCGATGGCGGCCACATATGCCAGCCGGTGCAGCGCACGCCAGCGTTTGCCACCCAGGCGTTTGATCATGGCGTTGGTAGAGGTGACGGCCAGCGGCACCATCACCAAAAGCCCGGTGATCCCCACGAGCAGATACTTTCGCTTAACCATCTCCGACAAGGTGCCGGTAACGCTGAATGACCGGTCAAGACTGAAGAAAATCAGGAAGTGCAGGCAGGCATAGAAGAAG
Organism: Verrucomicrobiia bacterium; assembly: GCA_035577265.1. Taxonomy (GTDB): domain Bacteria; phylum Verrucomicrobiota; class Verrucomicrobiia; order Limisphaerales; family UBA11358; genus UBA11358. Next base: position 16,676 of record DATLVR010000110.1, read on the forward strand.
GCGTAAAGTCCGAGCGTGCGCCGGGAGAAAATGATCCAGTTCCAGCCGCTAACCTTCCGCAATGGCGTCACCAGCAAGGTCAGCAATAAAAAAATCAACGACAGCATCCCGGTCGTAAGGATCGCGAAATTGACCGGGTTGGCTCCCAGCTTATGATGCCACGCGTCCCAACCGAGCAAGGTCGCCGGCACGGCGGCATTGACCAGCACCAGCAGCCTGGCAAAGCGAAGATCGTTTTCTTTCATGACGCAGCTAGAAGTTCGCATGCAGATCGAGCCCGGCGTACAAATGCCCGACTTGTTCTTCATAACCGTTAAACATCAGGGTGGGGCGTCGCCCCGATTCGCCGATGCGTTGTTCGGTGGCCTGACTCCAGCGCGGATGATCCACCTGCGGATTCACGTTCGCATAGAAACCATATTCGTTCGGCGCGGCCAGGTTCCAGGTGGTCGGCGGCTGCGTGGCGACCAGCTTGATTTTAACAATGGACTTGATGCCTTTGAAACCGTATTTCCACGGGACCACCAGACGGATCGGCGCGCCATCCTGGGGCGGCAGCTCACGGCCATAAATCCCGCTGGCTAGCAGCGTCAGCGGATGCATCGCCTCATCCATGCGCAGGCCTTCGACATACGGCCAGTCGAGCACATCGCTCCGTTGCCCCGGCATTCGTTTGGGATCGAGCAAGGTTTCAAACGCAACAAACTTCGCGTCGCCGGTCGGCTCGACCACCTCCAGAAGTTTGGACAACGAAAACCCCGCCCACGGGATGACCATGGACCAGCCCTCAACGCAGCGCATCCGGTAAATGCGCTCCTCCGGCGGGCTGATTTTCAACACTTCATCGAGGTTGAAAACCTTGGGCTTTCTCACCAACCCCTCAACCGATACCTGCCAGCCTTTCGTTTCAAATTTTGCCGCCGCCGCTGCCACCCCTTCCTTGTCGGTCGAGAACTCGTAGAAATTATTGTAGTGCGAGATGTTCTCCAACGAGGTCTGAGCCTCGGCGACGCGGAAGCCGTCGCTGTGATTGGTCGGTGCAATGGTGAGCCCCTCGATCTTGGCGGTGCTGACTTTGCCCGCTGCCGGATGATTGAGCTGCCGATAGACCAAACCGGTGGCCACGGCGCTCGCGGCCAGAATGCCCGTCTGAATGAACGCCCGCCGATTGAAGTAAACCTTCGGATCGGTGATCTCGCCGCTGGAAATTTTGTTCGGCTCTTTCAATGGGTGTTTATGCAATCAAACAACACGGCCAAAGTAGCAGGAATGGGCCGTTTTGGAAACCGGCGATCCGCATCAGCCTTATATCCATCACGGTTCAACAACCTTTGTCACAATGATTCCGAACAGGCCGTGCTGGTTCACGCCATCTCAAGCCTCCGGCCTGGTCAGCGGTCGCTGGCGCGGCCTTACATCGCCGGGTTGCGCGGGAACTTGGCGAAGGGCAGGCGCGCACCGCGATATTGCGTCTGGTCGGCGCGAACCGGCACAGGCGCGAGAAACAACGATGCTCCGCTGGCGGAAATCAAATCGTCCTGGTCAATGCCGTCGCCACTCACGCCCACCGCGCCGATGAGCGCGCCGTGGCGATAGAGCGGAAAGCCGCCGGGAAAAATTGTGATGCCGTTCGGCAGGTTGGGATTCACCGAAGGGGTGTTCGTGACGATGGCGCCGTTGAGCGGATTGGTGACGTTCGCCGGAAAAGCGGAGAATTTTTCCTGCAAGCCGAGAAAGATTCCCGGCTGCGTGCCATTGATGCCGGGGGGATAAAACTCCTGCGCCAGAAATCCGACGGTGCGGGCGGAGTAGGCGCGGTTCGTCGCGGAAAAGAAAACCGCGGTGCGCGCCTTCTGCACCGCCACATCCCAACTGAACCGCGTCGTGTCCGGCGACGTGCAAAAGGTTCCCAGCACCACGGGCGGCAATCCGGCGACATTCGGATTGTTCACGACGCTGATGAACACCTGGGCCGCGACGCCGCGCGGCAGGCGGATGCCGGCGCGCGTGGTGCGGCAGCGGTTCGCGGCGGCGGCCAGGATGTTGGAAACTTCGGTCGCAGTGAGGCGCGCGGCGCCATAGGGCAACGGCACCGCCGACGGATCGGCGATGATGGGCTGGCGCAACTCGCCGGTGGCTCCGCCCAGCGTCAATACCGGATACGCAAACGGCGCGGGTGAAGCGATGAGCGTGAACGGCGATATATTTTTCCCCGGCAGGCTGCCGAACGGAAGCACCGCGCCGAGGCTGGTGGTGCTTTCAAGGTAGGCCAGCCGGATCCCATCAATCAAAACCTGCGAGCCGACAATTTGGTTCACCGGCGCAAATCCGGTTTGTCCCGCGAGCGCGACGTCTTCATCGCTGTCCGGTTTGGCGATGACTGACGGCGTGACGGACAGCGGCGAAACGCCGTTGCCGGCGATGCCGAGGCCGCCCACCAGCTGGCCGTTTTTGTAAAGTGGCAAACCACCGGGCGTTCCTTCCAGGCCGCCGGTGACGGGCAGTGGGGTCGCGACGAGGTTGGTGCCGGGCGAACTGCCGTAGGTGATGACGCTGCCGGGGGCCTTGAACTTGTTGATGTCGGAAAAGCCGAGCTGCGAAAAATTCACGCCCACGAGCGGGCCGGGCGGCTTGTTGTCGATGCCCGGCGGAAAGTGCTGCTGCACGATGAACCCGGCAGTGCGCGTGCTGAACGCATTCTGTCCGCTGCTCAAAAACGCGGCGGTGCCGGCCTTGGCGATGGCCTCGCCGACGAGCGGGTCGGCGAGGGTGGCGTTGGTGTTGAGCGCCCAGACACCGAGCACCCAGCCTTCGCGGTCGGTGAGGGCGATGACGGCGTTGGTGCGGAGCGGCGAACTGGCGAGCGCGGTCGCCCGGGTGACGGCCTGGGCCACCACGGTCTGCACGTCGGCCAGCGTGAGTTGCGCGTGTGCTTTGCCGGCGGCAAACCCGGCCAACAGCAGGAAGTTCAGGAACTGTTTCAGCACCCCGCGAAGATAAGCGCTTGATTTCTGAAAATAAACAACTTCTTATGGCGGGGATGTCACCGCCGCTCCGCCAGGCGAAATGCTTTGCAAAACTGTTTTTGCCCGGCTGCGTCGTCGCGTGGTGCTTGCCCATGAAAATTTTCACCGCCGAACTGGTGGAGACAAACGATGTGAATCGCTTGAAACCGCATCAGGTGGTCAATTCCAACCGGCCGCCCGCGTCGCCGGAATTTTTTAATCCCGATCCGAACGCGCTGACCTTGCCGGAACCGCCGCCATCGGAGGCGCGCTGGACGCGGCGCGTGGTCGTCAGCACGAATGCCGCGTCGGCCGCACCGTTCAATCCCGATCCCGGAGCAAGCTTGCGTCCGGCGACGAACGCGCCCGCCGCGCTGTTCAACGAACCCAGCGCGCCGCCATTATTCACTCCGCCGATGATTTCGGCGGGACAGGAGTTGCCGCGTGCGAATCTGCGGACAGGCGAGATGGTGCCGCCCACGAATCCGCCGCCGCGGAGTTACGGTTCCGAACCGCTGACGAATGGGCTGGCCTTGCCACGCGAAAACCCGCGGCGCGAACTGAAAATTTACCAGGACTTCAGCCAGCCGAAATATTCACTGCGCGACTTTGATTATCCGTCAAATTCCGTGCCGGTGCCGGATCGCTGGCGCATCGGCTTCGTGCCGTGGAAACGCTACACCAGCGGCGTGACCGAGCAGCCTTATGAAACGCCGGAGCCGGGTTTCTGGAGTCCTTACGGGCAGAGCCTGCTCAAGGGCGATCTGCCTATCATCGGCCAGGATGTGTTTCTCGACCTCACGGCGTCGTCGGAAACGGTGACGGAATTCAAGCGCGTGCCGGTCGCCAGCGGCGTGAGCGGCGCGGTGCCGGGCGAGTATGAATTTTACGGCGAGGGCAACCAGATCAGCATCCAGAATAATCTCGCGATGAACATCAATCTGTTCCAGGGCGAGACCGCCTTCCGCCCGGTGGACTGGGCGGTGGTGCTCCAGCCGGTGTTCAACGTGAATTATCTGCACACGCAGGAGACCGGCATCGTGTCGCCCAGCCCCACCGGCGTGACCGGCGGCAACAACACGCCGCCGCCCAACAATGGCGGCGTGGAAAATCCCGGCGACGTCGGCGACCTGTTGGACGGCCAGACCGGCCCGGCGAACAGCTATCGCAACTCCAAAAGCACGGACCGGACACGGACGTTTTTCGCGCTCCAGCAGGGGTTCATGGAAGTCCATCTCGCCGACGTGTCGGACAATTATGATTTTATCTCGCTGCGCGTGGGCACACAGCCGTTCAACGCGGATTTTCGCGGCTTCGTCTTCAACGATGCGAACCTCGGCGCGCGGCTGTTCGGCAGCTACGACAACAATCTCTTCCAATACAACCTTGCCGGGTTTTACATGCTCGAGAAAGATTCGAACTCGGAGCTGAACACGTTCAACCGCCGCGACCAGGAAGTCGTCATCGCAAATTTATACCGGCAGGATTTCGTCTGGCCGGGCTACACGGCGGAGTGGAGTTTCCTCGCAAACTTCGACCAGGCCGGCACGCACTACAATGACAACGGCTTCCTGGTGCGGCCCGCGCCGATTGGCACCTTGAAGCCGCATGAGGTGAACGCCTATTATTTCGGCTGGGGCGGCGACGGGCACATCGGCCCGCTCAACATCACGCACCAATTTTACGAGGTGGTGGGTCGCGACGGCTACAATGGACTCGCCGGGCGGCCCGTGGACATCAATGCGCAGATGGGCGCGTTGGAGATTTCCTTCGACCACGACTGGGCGCGCTACAAAGCGTCGTTCTTCTACGCTTCGGGCGACGCCGACGCGACCGACGGCAAAGGCACCGGCTTTGATACGATTCTGGACAATCCGAACTTCACCGGCGGGCCGTTCAGTTTCTGGACGCGGCAGGGCTTTAATCTCGGCGGCACGATGATCAATCTGAAAAATGCCAGCAGCCTCGTCCCGGATTTGCGCAGCAGTAAAACCGAAGGCCAGGCGAACTTTGTGAATCCCGGAGTCTTCATTTTCGGCCTCGGCGCGGAATTTGAACTGACGCCCAAGCTGCGGACTTTTCTGAACGCGAATTACATTCTCTTTGCGCAAACCGATCCGATCGAGACCGCGCTCCTGACCCCGAATGTGAGCAATGAAGTCGGTTGGGACTTGAGCCTCGGCTGCCAATACCGGCCGCTGCACACGGACAACATCATCGTGTCCGCCGGCTTTGGGGTCTTGATTCCGGGCAGCGGTTACAATGATATTTATGGCACGAACATGAAACCGGTGCCGGGCTTCGACCGTGCGAACCGCACCGGCTCGGCGGACGAATTTCCCTACAGCGCATTGATTGCCGTGACCCTGACGTATTGAAGTATGAAAAAGCCAAAGCACCAAATTCCAAGCTCCAAGCACCAGAGAAGTTCAAAGCTCCAAGCTTCAAAGCCACGGGGTGCAACACGCTTCTGGATGTTGGTGCTTGGTGCTTGGTGCTTCTCTGGATGTTGGATGTTGGAGCTTGGTGCTTCGGAAACGGACGGCTCCGGTCCGGAGATTTCCGTGCCAAAATCTTTGCCGCCCAACACCGCGCATGCGTTGCCGAAACCGAACTGGATCGACCAGTCGCAGTTGGACGCCGACAAAAAATCGCGCGGCTGCCTTGAATGCCACATCGGCGTCGAGCCGATGCACGCATCGAAAAACGTCGTGCTCGGCTGCACGGATTGCCACGGCGGCAACGCCGCAACCGGCCTGAAGCAGACCCAGGCGCACATCGCGCCGCGTAATCCGGTCTTCTGGGAAAGCTCCGCGAACCCGAACGATTCGTCCGTGCTGTTGAACCGCGAGTCGGCGGAGTTCATCCAGTTCGTGAATCCCGGCGATCTGCGCGTTGCGGAAAAAACCTGCGCACCCTGTCACGCGGACATCGTCCACAACGTCGGCCACAGCATGATGCGCCACGGCGCGATGCTCTGGGGCGCGGCGCTCTACAACAACGGTTCGTATGCGGCGAAAAATTATCACTTCGGCCAGGCCTACGGTGCGGACGGCGTGCCGTTGCGTTTGGAAAGCCCCGTGCCCGTCACGCCGGAGATGGCGCGCCTGCACGGCATCCTCCCGTTCCTGGACCCGTTGCCGCGCTTCGATGTCAGCCAGCCGGGAAACATCCTGCGCATCTTCGAGCGCGGCGGCGAGAAACCGTTGCAGCTGGGCAACCCCAACCCCTTCGAGTCGCCGGGCAAGCCGGCGCGGCGCCTGTCGGAGCGTGGCTTTGGCACGCTGAACCGGATCGACCCGGTATTTTTGAATCTGCAGAAGACGCGGCTGAACGATCCGCTGCTCGACTTCATGGGCTCGAACAATCATCCGGGCGATTATCGCAGCAGCGGCTGCACGGCGTGCCACGTCGTTTATGCGAACGACCGTTCGCCGTCGCACTCCGGCTGGTATGCGAAATACGGCAACCAAGGTTTGAGTTTCAGCGCCGACAAGGCCATCCGCAAAGACGAGCGCGGCCATCCGATCACACACCAGTTCACCCGCGCCATTCCGACCGCGCAGTGCATGAGCTGCCACATGCATCAGGGCAATCTGTTTGTGAATCCCTATCTTGGCTACACCTGGTGGGATCAGGAAAGCGACGGCGAATTCATGTATCCTGCCAAACAAACGAATCCCACGCCGGAGGAACTCGTTCGCAGCATCCGCGACAATCCCGAAGCCGCCGCCGCACGCGGCCTCTGGGGCGACCTGGATTTTCTGGAAAAGGTTTCCGAGCTGAATCCGAAGCTGACGAACACGCAGTTCGCCGATTACCACGGACACGGCTGGATTTTCCGCGCGGTGTTCAAGCACGACCGCGAAGGCAATTTGCGCGACCGCGAGGAAAACATCATTCCCCACGATGACCCGCAGAAATTCGCCAAGGCCGTTCATCTCAAGGACGAACATCTCGCGCACGGCATGCAGTGCGTGGACTGCCATTTCGACGCCGATGCGCACGGCACCGGCCTGCTCTATGGTGAACCGCGCGCGGCGACGACCATCGAGTGCATTGACTGCCACGGCACCATCAACGCGCGCCCGACCCTCACGACCAGCGGCAACGGCGGCAAGATGGACCTGCGCGCGGGCAACACACCGTCCGGCCCACGCTTTTACTGGTCGGGCGAAAAACTGTTTCAACGCTCGATGATGTCGCCGGATCTGGTCTGGGAAGTGCCGCAGACGATTGACACCATTGATCCCAAGTCATCGCATTACAACGCGAAGTCCGCCTACGCCAAAACGCTGCGGCGCGATGGGAAAGTCTGGGGCAATGTGCCGACGAACGGAGCGCCGGTCTCCGACCCGGCAAGTTTCAGCGGCTCACCGCAACACGCCGGGTCGGAGACCGGTGCTCCAAGCTCCAATTGCAAACGCGACCTCGCGCATGATAACTCAAACGTCGGCTGCCAGATCTGCCACTCGTCGTGGGCGACGGCGTGCTTCGGTTGCCATCTGCCGATGCGCGCCAATCAGCGCGTGCCGCTCAACAAATTCGAAGGCACCACCTCGCGCAATTTCACGAGCTACAATCCGCAGGTCATCCGCGACGATGCATTCCAGCTCGGCGTGGACGCGACTTACAAGGGCAATCGTCTCGCTGTGTTGCGGTCGTCGAGCGCGGTCATCGTCAGTTCGCAGAACGCGAACCGTGAGTGGGTCTATTCACAGCAGCAGACCATCAGCGCCGACGGCTACAGTGGTCAGGCTTACAATCCGCATCTCCCGCACACGACGAGCGGCGTGGGCACGACCAAAAACTGCGAGGACTGCCACATTTCCAAATCAAACGATAATAACGCATGGCTCGCGTCGCTGCTCGGCTTCGGCACCGGCACGGTAAATTTTTTCGGGCGTTACGCCTACGTCGGCGAGGGCAGGGGCGGACTCGATGCTGTGATCTGGACCGAGCAGGAGGAACCGCAGGCCGCCATCGGCAGTCATTTGCACAAGCTCGCGTATCCCGACAATTACCAAAAGCACGTCGGGGAAAATCACGGCGTCTTGGAACATGGCGAGCACAAGGCGGCGACCGATGTTCTCGACCTCGTGCAGCGTGGCGAATATCTCTACACCGCGAATGGTCCGGACGGCTTCGAGGTTTTTGACATCGCGAACATTGACCAGAAAGGTTTCTCCGAACGCATCGCCACCGCGCCGGTTTCGCCGCTCGGCCAGCGCACCTACGTCCGCACCAAATACGCCACCAGCGTCACGCTGCCCAGCACGCTTGGCGTGGATCCGCTGCGGTCGCATCAGCCGGAAAACGAGGAGCAGCCCGTCAGCCCGATTTATGCGTGGGTTTTCATCACCGACCGCGAAGAAGGTCTGGTCATGGCCACCGTCGGCACGTTGCTCGACGGCGATCCCAATAATAACTTTTTCGACAAGGAAAAAATCATCCGCTTCAATCCGGACGGCAAGCTCACCGGGGCGATGCACTCGTTCATGGCGGGAACCAATCTTTACGTCGTCGGCAAAAACGGATTGTTCGTCGTCGGTCTTCGCAATGACGCGCTCGAAGCCCCGATTCTGGCGGGCGAACTCCTGTCCGGGGTGGCAGCCGACGTGAGTCGGCTCAAATCAAGCGGAACCGTGAATGCCGCCGAAAACTCAGATGGAGCCGACTCACGTCGGCTGCTACTCAAAAACCCGCGCGCTGTCGGTGTGCAATTCCGCTACGGCTTCGTGACTGACGAGGAAGGCTTCAAGGTTCTCGACCTCACCGAGCCGACGAAGCCGAAGCTGATCCCCGGCGCGTTCGTGCCGCTGAAGAACGCTCAGCGCTTTTATCTCGCGCGCACCTACGCCTACGTCGCCGACGGCGCAGACGGATTGGCATTCATCGACATCTCCAATCCCGAAAAGCCGAAACTCGAACGGCTTTACAACGCGGATGGAAAGTTGAACGACACGCGCTCGGTGCAAATCGGCTCGGTCAACGCGTCGGAATTCGCGCTGGTTGCCGACGGAAAAAACGGGCTTCGCGTCATTCAGCTCATCTCGCCCGAAAATGTTCCCGAACACATGGGCTTCAGCCCGAAACCAAATCCGAAGCTCATTGCCACTTATCCGACCAAATCGCCCGCCGTGGCCGTTGGCCGCGGCCTGGACCGTGACCGCGTGGTGGATGAGAGCGGAAACGAAACCGTCGTGTTCGGACGGCGCGGCTCGCGTCCATTCAACCTCGCCGAGGTGCAAAAATTCTACGAGCGCGACGGCTCGCTCTACACCGTCCAAAATGTTTTCACGCGCGATGGCCAACTGGTCACGAAGTCCGGCGGGGAAATGAAACCCACGGCGGAATTTCAATCGGTGGATACCGAGGCCATCTCTCCGCCGCCGAGCAACGAACGCCTGATGCGCCGAGGCCAATGAAAAAACTGTCAGCCATATTTTTGCTGCCTGCGAAATCGCGCGACGGAGCGCGGGCTCTAGCTCCTGTCATGACCCACATCACAGAGATGGCGTCAGAAGATGAATCCCAAAGGGATTCTGGCCCAAAGCCCAAGGTTGCGAGGCACGAGCGACCTTGGGTGAACGTCGGCCGGGATTTTTCCAACCCCAACGGGGTTGCGACTTCTCTGCGGTCAACCCGGCCGCAACCCCGTTGGGGTTGGCGCAATCTGCTGCGGCTGACCCAGGGTAGCTCGTACCTCGCAACCCTGGGCTGGAGGACACAATCCCTTTGGGATTGGCCGCAACCCCTTGCCGAGATATCGGCAAAGAAAAGACCCGAAGGCCGAGCGTCTATATTTTCCGCTTTGCCGAACGCTTGTTCTCTGGCTTCGGCTTTGCTGTTCTTGCTTGCCATGTCGCTGCACGCGCAGGACTCTGTAACAACCTTGGCTGGACAAGCGCTCCTCAGCGGGGCGGTGAATGGCTCGGGCACGAACGCGCTCTTCAGCGACCCGGCCGCGATGGTCGTTGACGCGAACGGGAATCTTTTCGTGGCCGACTCACGCAACCACGCCATCCGCAAGGTTACGACCAACGGCGTGGTGACAACGTTCGCAGGACAACTCGGCGTGGCGGGAACGGCCAATGGCACCGGCACCGGCGCGCAATTTGATTCGCCGAGCGGGCTCGCGTTCGACAAGAACGGCAATCTTTATGTCAGCGACACCGGCAACAGCACGATCCGCAAAATCACAACGTCGCGCGTGGTTTCCACCTACGCGGGCGTCGCCGGTTCCAGCGGATTTCTCGACGGCGCGACGAGCAGTGCGCAGTTCAACGCGCCGCTCGGGATCGCCGTGGCGCCCAACGGCACGGTTTACGTGGCCGACAGCGGCAACCATTGCATCCGCGCGATCGCCGCGGGCAGCGTCAGCACGTTCGCGGGCAGCCCGCAAAATTGGGGCGGCGCGAATGGCAGCGGAACCAACGCGATGTTCAACGGCCCGGTCGGGCTCGCGTTTGACACCCGCACGAATCTGTTTGTGGCCGACGCCAACAACGACACCATCCGCAAGATTGCGCCCAACCGGACGGTCACGACCTTCGCGGGCACGGCGGGCGTGGATGGTTCCACGGATGGCGACTTGACGGTGGCGCGGTTCCGCAGCCCGGCGGAGCTGGCGTTCGACCAGCGGGGAAATTTATTCGTCGCGGATTCATTCAACCAGACCGTGCGGAAAATTTCCACAGACGGAATCGTCAGCACGGTGAGCGGCACGGCGGGGTTGGCGGGAGCCAATGATGGCGTGAATGGCGCGGGCAAATTCTTCAATCCCTACGGCCTCGCGGTGGGTGCGGACGGCACGCTGTTCCTGACGGACACTTACAACGAACTCGTGCGCGCGGTCCTGGTGCCGTTCACGCTGTCGCTGCAAATGTCAGGCGCGACCCATGCCGCGACGATTTCCTGGGACGCGATCATCGGCAAAATCTATCAGGTGCAATTCAAAAACGATCTGACAGCGGATTGGACGAATCTTGGCCCGTCCGTGACGGCGGCGAGTTTAAGTTTGAGCGCCACGGACAATGCGCCGGGCCAGCAGCGCGTTTACCGGATAATGGTCACGCCGTAAAGGTGCGACAATAAAGGCGGAACAAACGCAGAGGCATAGCGTAGCGCGGCATAGCCGCAACCGAAACGGAGCGCGACCGGTCCCCGGTCGCAGCGCTCCGCCAGACAGAGAATCAAAGGATAATCCGGGCGTCCACATTGCCCTCCACCCGCTGCGGACGGAGACCGTCCGCCGTCCGGGAAAAATCTTCGCAGCGCGCGACGAAGTTGGGAGATAGCACTGCAGAGACACGCAATGAAGTTGAACCGCTAATGAATTCTCTGCCGGGCGCAGGTTTTCTTCTGGGATGATGCCTCTGGCCAACCGCCCAAGCCACCCTCTTAGTTTGTCAAAGGCATAATTCCAGTTTTTCCCAATCTTTGCGGCTCTTTGCGGTCTCCGTGCCTCTGCGTTTCATCTGGCAACCAAGTCTCAAACAAATCACTTCGCATCCATCTTCCAGACACCATGCCAGTCCGCGGGCGGATGCGCGATGAGTTCGGCACAGCGCGCGGCGAGGGTTTTGCCGGGGCCGTCCGAAAATTCCTGTGCCAATTTTTCAAATTGCTTTTGGGCTTCGGCGAACCGGCCGAAATGGTATTCGTCGTAGGCGGCTTTGTAGCGACGGCAGAGGTCCGCGTAGTTCGGCGGCGTGCAGGGATTTTCGCACTCGTATAATTCCACCGGCTCGCTCTTGCCCTTGACGATGACGCGGTCGAGCAGCCGCCGGGTGCCCTGGGTCTGGAACAGCGCGAAGGTGTCCCGCGTCACGATCATCCGCGCGCCGTAATACTTCGTGAGCGCCTCGACGCGCGCGGCCTCGTTCACCGTGTCGCCGACAAGGCCGTAATCCAGGCGGAGCGCGGAACCTTTGTTGCCCACCAGCACGCTGCCGCTGTGTAGCGCGACGCCGTAACCGAACAATTTCTGCACCTCCGGCGTCAGCGTGGTGCGCAGTTTTTCCATGGCGGTGATGAGCTTCATGGCGGCCCGTTCGGCGCGGTCGGCGGCGTCCGGCTGTTTTTGCGGCGCACCCCAGTAGCTCAAAAACTGGTCGCCGAGGAAATGTTCCAGATTGCCTTCCTCGCCCATGATGGCCGTGGTCTGCGCCTCGAACACGCGGTTGAGCAGCTCGAACATTCCCTGCGGGCCGAGCGCCTCGGCCAGCGGCGTGGAATTGCGCAGATCGGTCAGCAACAAAACGACACTGGCCCGGCGCGGTTTCATGGAACCGGGATCCGACAGCACGGCTTCCATGACGCGCGGCGAAAAATACAGGCCCATCGTATGCCGCAGTTTCACACGCTCCAGCCGTTCCAGAACAAAATCATAGGCGAGGACAACCAGGCTGCTCACCACCAAAACCAACAGTGGCACCGCGAGTGGGACGACGGCTCCGGCATGATCAAACAGCCATTGCGCAAAAACCGCGTAGCCGACGGTCAAGCCCGCGACGCTTGACAACCGCCGGCCGGGCTGGCGCACCAGAAAACACAGCGCCCAGGCAATAATGCCGGACAAGGCAAGAATGAACAGGCTGGCCACAAGGGATGGTTCGCGCGGAAATTCGCCGCGCAGCGCGGCGTTAAGAATTTGCAGATGGATTTCCGGGCCGCCCATCGGTTTCGGATCGGTGAATGGCGTGTTGTGAACGTCGTGAAAAATTTCGGCGGTGGGGCCGACCAGGACAATCTTGTCCTTGAAGAACTGTCCGCCGTTCAAATTCTTTTCCCAGAATATCGGCGAGAGCACATCGCCGACCGGGCATGGTTTGTAAGCGTAACCCGGCGGAGCCGTGTAGCGGAACAGCTGGGAATCCGAACCGGTTGGAATGAGATCAGCCCGGCCAAATTTTCGCAACGCTCGGGCCGTGAGCGATTCAAGCACGACCTCGTCCGGAACCAGATGACCCACCTGCTCGCCGGTCTGGCGAAAACTGACCCGACGCAAGGTGTCGTCAAAATCCGGCCAGAGGTTGACGTAGCCGAGCCGCCCGTCTTCGACCGCAGAATTTGTCGCGTCGGGGGCAAGCACCGATGGATTGGGCAGCAGCAATTCCTTGAAATCCCCGCGTTGCGTATTGCCGACGCTGATGTTGTAGCCGATGACGACGTGGTCCTTATACTTCTCCAGCGCCTGATGGAGTTCATCGTCGCCTCCGCCCGGCGCGGCGAACACGAGGTCGAACACGATGACTTTCGCGCCGGCATCGGAAAGTTTTGCGATCAGCCGCGCCCAGACCGCGCGCGACCACGGGAAATTATTTTGCAGGTCGCGCAACACCGGCTCGCGTTGGAGTTCCGCGTCGCTGAAATCCGAAGCATAAACCGGCTTGTCGATGCCGATGAGCACGAGCCGGTCGTCCACCGGCGTTTTACGGCCGAGCCGTGTCTGCCAGTCCTGGGCGAAAAATTCCATCTCCTGCAACGGCACAAAGCCGCGCGCCCACAGCACCAGAAACACCAACGTGCAGACCGCGCAAATGGCGAGGACGATGAGCGGACGTCGATTGGCTGGTTTCATCGAAGGATGGTTGAGGCATGGGACATGCGGACGTCAGGTTATTGCCCGTCCGTCGCCTTGACAATTTAATACAGATGTTAAGCTCGTGGCATCAACCCTGCTGCACAACAACCATGATTAAAAGATTTCTTCTGGCCGGAATCGTCGTTTGCATGGGCGTGCCGGCATTTTCCTCAATCTCACTCACGGAAAGCACCTTCACGGAAATCATCCGGGTGGCGAATGTCGTGACCGCCGCCGACAAGGCCGTGGCGCCCGCGCGCAAGAACGAAGTTTTCAAAGCACCGGATCTGGTGCGCACCGGCACGGCTTCCCGCATCGAAATGACGGCCCCGGATAAAACCATCACCCGGGTCGGGGCGGACACGGTCTTCACGTTTGCGCCGGGCGGCCGGGATATTCTGCTGGAGCGCGGGAGTGTTTTGTTCCATTCGCCCGCCGGGGCCGGCGGCGGCGCGATTAAAAACCACGGCACGGCGGCAGCGGTGCTGGGCACCACGGAGATCGGGGCCATTCTGCCGGACGGCAGTTTCAAAATCCTCGATCTCGAAGGCAAGGTCCGCGTGACGCTGAAGAATGGTCTGTCCATTGACTTGAAGGCCGGGCAGATGATCATCGTCTCTCCGGATGGGAACACGTTCAGTCCGTTAATGGCCTTTAATCTGGGAAAGCTCGTGCCGCATTTGCTGCTCGTCGTGGGGTTCTCGGAACCATTGTCCTCCTTGCCGCTTATTGATGCGGCCATCCAGGAGCAAAACCAGGAAATCGCCGATGGCAAACTAACCGACTTGGTTTCCTTGCAGATGGCGTTCTTCGGACTGGACGTCATTAATCGGAATGCGGACGACCTGTCTGGATTTTTGAACTCATTCGATCAGACGACCGTGCGGATTTCACCGGTGCAAAACTGACCGCGTGCCGCGCGGCGCTGACGACCAGGGGTGGTTGTTCTAAACAACGAATGAACTGTTAACTCCAAATTCTAAAACCTGCGTGAATATGAAAACTCAATTGCTGTGGGCCGTCGCGGCCGCCGGTCTCGCCCTGCCGCTGCGCGCCGCGCCGCTGACCGAAAGCACATTCACCGAAGTCATCCACAGCGTGGAGGTTGTCGCCAACGCGGGCAAGTCCGCGACGCCGGCCAGGGCGGATGAGCTCTTCAAGGCGCCCGACCTCGTGCGCACCGGAACCGATTCGCGCGCAGAATTGACCGCGCCGGATCACACCATCACGCGTGTCGGGGCGAGCACGGTTTTTTCTTTTGAACCCGTGGGGCGCAATCTGAACCTGGAGCAAGGAAGCGTTTTATTTCATTCGCCGAAAGGCAGGGGCGGCGGCACGATCAAGTCCGGCGGCGTGGCGGCGGCGGTTTTGGGGACGACCCTGATCGTGTCGGCCACGGCGGACGGCGGCTTCAAGGTGATTTTGCTCGAAGGCAAGGGCCGGGTGGCATTGCCCAACGGGCAATCCGTGACGCTCAAGGCCGGGCAACTGGTGTATGTCCAGCCGGGCGGAAAAACTTTCAGCGCCGTGCTGGACATCAACCTCGACAAGCTCGTGGCCGGTTCGCTTTTGATCAATGGCTTCAGTCATGAACTCCCGTCGTTGCCGCTGATCCGGCAGGCGATGGCCGCGCAACATTCGGAGATTGCGTCCGGCAAGACTGTGGACACCGGCATCGCGGCGGATCATTTTGTGAATCCTCCGGCGCACGGCAACGGATTGGACACGATGGATCTGGGCACCTACGAGGTGGCCGTGCCGCAGCCGCTGACGCAAAAGCAATTATCCCAGCTGGTCAACAACCAGGATCCCGCCAAACCGGTGTTCGGCAACCCCGGTGGCCGCGGATTCACACCGATCGGTTCCGCTCCCAAGCCGCAGTGAAACCTTCATCAACTCATTAACATGATGCACACGAAATGTATTGTGGTTTGCGGCGCATGCCTCGCAATGGCGTTGGGGATTGCCCGCGCGCAAAATCCCGCCGCCGGCCAGCAGGTGGATAGCGCCGCGCGACTTCGCCAGGTGCAATCCACTTTCCCCGCCGGCACCAACGCCGTGCCGGAATTTTATGAAGGCGAGACCAGCGATGTCGGCCCGCAATCCGTTTTGCAGGTCCGGCGCCACCGCACCTGGTTTCAGGCATTCGCCGACGAACAGTTCTTTTACACGGACAATGTGTTCCTCGCCAACCATCACGCGCAGGGAGCCAGCGTGCTCATCAGCACCGTGCAGGCCGCGCTCGCGCCATCGCCATTTGAAGTCGCCGACGGATTCCTGTCGCCGCGCCTCGGCTATCAGCAGCAATGGTTCACCTACGGCCTCGCCGACTCGGAAACCGTGCGGGTCTATCCTTCGTTGAAAAAAGTCGACCTCAACCAGTTCGACTTCAATGCCGCGACCGTCTTCAGCGACATCGGGTGGCGCTGGCAGAACTGGACCTTCACCATCGGAGGCGATTACCGCCGGCTGCTGACCTCTGACGATTACAGCGAATTCTACCACGAATTTGTCCCGCGCTGGGGCGTCCGCCGCGATGTGCCGTTGAGCGAATCCGTCAGCCTGTCCCTCGGCTACGAAGGCGACTATCGCTTCACCTACACCATCCCGCCCGCCGTGGTGACGCCCACCTCGCCGAACTACCCGGACACGTTCAACGACCGCACCGACCAAAGCCTCGTGCTGGTCGGCAACTGGCAGATGTGCCCCCGCGCCATCCTGCAACCCTTCTATCGGTTGCAGTATTCGCATTTCACGCAGATTGACCGCGACGACTGGTTGAATTCCTTCGGCCTGACGCTTTATTGCCCGATCACGAAATGCATTTCTCTCCGCACCTTTGTGACTTACGACATCATGAACACCGACGGCTTTTACGTACAGAATTTCTCGAAGCTCGATGCCGGAGCCGGGCTGAACCTCACCGTGAGTTTTTAAAATCCTCCTCGTCCTCGTCCTCGAAAAACTTCACCGCGCAACAAGCCCACCATGGTGGAACGTATGGCAGGTCGCGCAGGTGTCCACGACGCCACCGTGCGGACTATGGCAGGTCAGGCAGGTTTCCTTTGCCGGCAACAAAATGTCCGCCGTATCCTTGCTGCGGGCCGCGTCATGGCATTGCGCACAGGAAATGTTCGCGTGCTTCGCGTGATTGAACTTCGCCTGCGCCAGCCAGCGTTCCATCATCATCGGTGGCGTGATTTTTGGCGAACCCGACCCGGCCGCTTTCACTTCGTGGCAATACGCGCAGCCCGGAAATAACGCCCGCGTGCTGCCGCTCAAAGTGCCGATCTGCGTCTCCGACCCGAACGTCGCCGTGCTGAAGAAAACGCGGCGCTCCAAATCCTCGCCGCTGCCGAACTGCGTCCGCAATCCCATGAGTTTTTGCTCAACAAAGTTGTTCGCGGACGCAGGATTATGGGCCAGGTTCAAATACTGCTTCGGCAAACTCCGCAAAAACGCCGTGACAAACTCCGCGCTGCCGTGCGGCAGGGTCAGCTGCGGCGTCTCGGGGTCAAATTGCAGTGAGTGGCAGACGCGGCAATTCTTCTCAAAGGCCACCGGCCGCATGAATGCGCCCGCCGCATCCGGCTGATGACAAAACGCGCAATCCAGTTTTTCTCCGCCCGGCAGTTTCGGAATCGTCGCGCCGGTCAGATGCAACGCGTGATTGAATTTTAACGTGTCCGGGTCGCGCAATTTTTCCGTGATGAACCGGAACTGCGGATGATCGTCCGAAAAATGATGGATCACTGATCTCGTAGCAGCCGACGTGAGGAGGCTCTGACTATTTCCGCTTTCCACCTTTGAATTGAGCCTCGTCACCTCGGCTGCTACGGAACTGCGGGCCATCTTTGCCGCGTCGCCGTGGCAGAAGCTGCAGTTCGCGTCCGTCGTCGCCGCCATCATCAGGCCCTGATGTTCCGCGTGGCAGAACGAGCAGGAAACCGGCGGCGCGGACGGCTGGTGAAAATTTCTGTCGGCGTGACATTTCACACAGGACTCGTCAATCGCGGTCGTCGCCGCCAGCTTGGCGGCCGCGAGTTTCTTCAAATCGAACATTCCCGGCTCCGCGTGGAGCGCGGCATGAACCATGCCGTTCGGTCCGGTGTTTCCCGCGACATGGCACGCGCCACAGTTTTGGTTCAGTTGATTCGTCGCTGCCAGCGCGGCGAACAGCGCGCCGGAATGAGGATTGGAAACAACGCCGGGATTGATGAAGTCATTGCGCCACGGCGGACGGCCCAGCAGCACCAGCAGCACCGCGCACGAAACGGCGACCACGGCGAGTGTTACGCGACCACGCCAGACGCGCAATGTCGGCACGGGCGAACATCTGGCGATCGGACGACAGCAGCTGCCATCGGGCAGCGGGCCGGATTCGCACGCGCCGCCGGGACGCGTGCAACGCCAGCGGCCTTTCGTTTCGCCCGGCTTGATTTCGAGAATGGGTTTGCACTCGGCGGTCGCGCAGCAGCGGCCCTTGGCATCGGGACCCTGGCGGCAGGCGTTGCCTTCGCAGGCATGGCCGCAAATCCAGTTCTGGTTCGGCCGCGCGTAATTTTGCGCGTCAAATTCCGGCGCTGGCAGTTGCTCGCTCATCGCGCACCTCCGGAAAAGGGCTGCCGATTGAAGCCATCCTTGAATCCAACGTGGACGCTGTCTCCGAACCGAAATGCGAGCCATCGTAGCGCAGACTGGCAGTTTGCCGTGTCGCGGATTGGCAATCCGCAACCATTTGAGCAACCAGCAGCCGGCCGACTGCCAGTCGGCGATACAGCAGGTTGCCAACCTGCGCTACGGTCAAGCTTGCCAGCAATGAGTCCCAACGTCGGATTTAAGAACGCCCTCATCGCGCACCTCCGGAAAATCCGAACACCAGAACGATGTGCAGTGCCGTGAAAATCAGCAGGCCGTAGGTCAGCGGAATATGGACGAATAACCACAGCCGCAGCGCGAGCTGCAGGGCTCGGTGATAATCCAGCCCGTCCTTCTGGTGGAGCAGCGCGGCGAGGCGCTCAAGCGTGGCGTGCTCCGTTTCGCCGACGAAACGGCGCAGATCTTCGAGTTCGACATTCAGCGCGTTGAGCAGGCGGCGTGATTCCACGAGATGCAGCCAGAAATTGTTCGGGCCGGCAAAAAACCAGGCCAGCCGCTTTGTGTAAAATTCCGCGATGACCGGTGATTTCGCGTCCGCGCCGAGGGCGAGCCTTTCCACCTCGGCTTTGAGCGCGTGGCGCAAACCGGGGATTTTTTCAAAGATGACTTCCCCGCCGCGCGTCGCCAGTCGGCGCGGCAGCGTGCGGCTGAAAAACAATCCCACCACGCCGCTGGCGCTGACCAGCGCAAACAGCCAGGCGAGCGTGATCTCAAACCAGCCGTGCGGCGCGCGGAAATTCAGGTGGATTAGAAATAGCACGACGGTGAAAAAGCCGAGGTAGATGTGAATCTGCAACCACGTCTCGGCCTTGCCGAGCGGCAGGAACGGTAATTTTTTCCGCGCATTGAAAAACGTCAGTACCAGCATCGCGGCAAACAAAACCCAGCCGGTGAGATAGGCGTAATCCGGCAGCGCGTGATGCAGACGCCGGTGCGCCCACAACGCCGTCACCGTCGCGGCGAGCAGCGCGAACATGCCGAAAAAAAATTGGCGGCGGAAGCGGTTCATGGCGCGCTTGGCAAACAAAGAGAAGTTGGATTTACGCCCGCCCTCACCCTGACGCTCTCCCTCAGGGAGAGGGAACAGCCGTTGTCCGTTTTCAGAAATTCGGATGTTTGTTGAGCAGAAGCTGCGTGTGACTTCATCAAGCGGCGGGAAACAATTCTCCCTCTCCGCTCCCTCGGAGGGAGGGGAGAGGGCCGGGGTGAGGTGAGGGCAGGCATCGCCGAAACACAAGTATGTTCAACGCTGCACGTCATAACTTCAGCCATTTCGAGAGCGCATCGAGGTTGTTCAAGTTCAACCGCGAGAGCGCGCCGTGCGGGCACGCGCGTTCACAGGCGGGGCCGCCGTGGCTCTCGACACACAGGTCGCACTTCGTCGCCTTCGCGATGGGTTTCATTTCCTGGTCCACCAGAAATTCTCCGCGCTCATCGCGGACTTCGACCATGCGGATGGCGTCGTAGGGACAGTTGTTGAAGCACGCCTTGCAGCCGATGCAGGTGTCGGGATTGATGACGACCTGGCCGGCGAAGGATTCGCGGTGGATCGCGCCCGTGGGGCAGCCGATCATGCAGACCGGATCGGCGCAATGCATGCAGGCATTGGCGACCATGAGGCTGCCGGCGGTCGGGCCGTGACGGAGAAAACGCGGGTTGTTGTCGTGCGTCGAGGCGCAGGCGCGGACGCAATCGTCGCAGCGCGTGCAGCGATCGAGATCAATGACCATCGAAGCGGTGCCGTTGAAAAAACGGTTCTCGGTGAGAAATTCCAGAACTTCCGCGCCGACGGTTTCGGGTTTGGGGTCTGGCACCTGGGATTCAGGGTCCAGGGTCCCGGCTTTGGGGACGAAGCGGGGCAGCGGCAATTCGTTTTTCGGCAGCGACGGCAGGACAATTTCCTCCATAACGCGCGTCGGCACGATCAGCAGATGCGTGTAGCCGATGGCGCGCAGTGAGAATTGAAAATTCACCGGCACATTTTTGTCCCGCCAGTTGTGGGCGATTTCGTCCAGCCCGAAAATCTGTCCCGCGCCGATGTAATTGAGCGTGCGTTCGCCGCCGCCGAATTTCTGGCTGACACGCGCGAACCCGGCACGCAGCAAAACGATGCCGTTTGGATAATCACCTTCCTGCACGATGACTGGCTCCTTTTCCGGACGCACGCTGCCGGATTGGGCGAGGCGCTTGTATTCGCCGGACCAGTCGTAGTCGCCGTAAGTGGCAAACTCAATCTGTGCGGCGACGCGGTCGAGCTGCTCCTTGCTCAGGTGTTGGAACAGCGGCGTGGCGCGGAGATACGAGGCCAGCGCGCGTTCGCGGTAAATGCGATTGATGTGTGCGCGCAGGGCGTCGCCATACTTCATCAGATCGCGCAGGCCCTGCCAGCGGATCTCGAGCAGCTCGGCATCGTCGCTGTCGGCGAAAATCGTGGACGTGCGCGGCATCCGGCTCAACGCGGCGATTTCGCCGAACAGATCGCCCGCAGTCATCTGCTCGGTGCGGTGTTCGTTGAGCACGCGAGGCAGGTCCTGGAGAAAAACGCGCACGTCGTTTTGCGTCTGGCGCGCGCCGAGGCCGGCGGCCTGGCGGAGTTGTGAACGCGAAAAAATTTCCGGCGGACGCCGGCCGTTCCAAAGCTGGGCGAGTGTCCGGAAAATGCCCTTTTTGCCCGGCGCCTGCCGGCCAAGGAGCGTGGGCTCCAGATCGGGTTTCAACACGACGCGCGTCACCCCTTTCAGAATCAAGAACGCCGATGTACCGTAGTCGCCCTGCCGCACGATGATTTCGCCCTTGCGGAATTTGAGGAGACGCGTGTCATTGCGGAGGATGTCGCGGAGCGGCGTGCGTTTGGGAAATTTTTCCGCATCCATCTCGTTGAAGGGCGCGGTGGTCAGCAGGCGCTCCACCGCCGCGTCGGTCATGTCCGCGTCGAACGCGGCGTCCCAGCGTTGCGGGCGTTCGAGGATGGTCGGGGCGGCGGGCATTTAAATAAAGGGGGGAAACACTGAACATTCAACATTCAACGCCCAACATTCAACAGACCATCCAGCCCCTTTAACTTGGGTGTTCGGAGTTGAATGTTGAATGTTGAATGTTTTCAAATTTTTAATGTTCACGCATCCAAAACCAGGTCATTTTTCGGCCGGCAGACGCAGGTGAGGCAGGTGCCCGCCTCCGGTTCGGCGTCGGGCTTCTTCAGATAATGCACCTCGCCCGATTTGATGGCAACCACGCACGAGCCGCAACTGCCCGCGCAGCAGCCGGAATCAATCTTTACTCCCTGCGCCCGGGCAAATTCCAGAATATTTCCCGCCGCTGGCTCCCAGCGGATGGTCCGGCTGGACCGGCTGAAGGTGACATTGATCTTCGCCAGATGCGCGGTTTCTTCCGGCGTGGGTGCGGCGGTTTTTTTCTTCACGGTCGCCGGGCCGAACGCTTCGAAGAAGACATCCTTGTCCGGCACGCCCCACGCCTCGAGACCGTCGGTGAGGCTTTTCATGAACGCGCCGCTGCCGCAGAGGTAATATTCAAAATTGTTCGACGGCAGCAGCTCCTTCAAAAGTTCAATGCCTACGCGGCCTTCGTGATGATAATCTTTACCCTTCGCGTCCTTCTCGCCGGGCTTGCTGTAACAGACGTGCAGATGAATGTTGTCATTTTCCGCCGCGAGCTTTTCCAGTTCCGCCTTGTGGATGTGTTCGCGCCGGTTGCGGACGCCGAAGAAAAACCACGCCTCGCGCTTCGAACCGCTGGCGGCGATCGCATTGGCCATGCACAACATCGGCGTGATGCCGACGCCGCCGGCGATGAGCACAACCGGATTCGTCTTCGTCATGTCCAGAGAGAAATGGCCGGTCGGCGCCTTCACGTTGAGGATGTCGCCCTCCTTCACACCGTCGTGAAAGAAACTGGACCCGGCACCGGGCGGCACCTCGGGTTTGTCCGGCGGCGCTTTTTCCCGTTTGATCGTGACGCGGTAATAATCCTTCTGGTGCGGTGCGTCGGAAAGCGAGTAGCAGCGGATGAGCGGCTTGTCGCGGCCGGGCAGGTCGAGCTGGAACGTGAGATATTGCCCCGGCTTGAATGCCGGCAGCGTGCGGCCGTCGTGCGGCTTGAGATAAAATGCGCACACGTCGTCGCACTCGGTGATTTTTCTGGTGACGGAGAATTTGCGCAGGCCGTTCCAGCCCAGCTGCGCCTGCCCGGCTTCACGGCAGCGAAGCCTGGTTTCATGCAATTGCGCGCGCGAAGTTTCCAGTGCGACACGATTTTGAAGACGCTCGGTGTTCAGGCGCAGCAGGGCGCGGAAAATTTCCAACAGGAGCCAGATCAACAATCCGGCCAGCAGTGCCAACCCGACGGCAAGGCTCAAACTTCCTCCACTGGCATGGCGCAGGGATTCAATTAGGGTTGCATTCACGCTGTCACTCCATTAACCAATTTGACGCCGTGAGTAAAACACTTTGTCGCCAAACCGCCGGTTTTGTCACCGGAGTTTTTTTCGCGGTCAGCACAGTCCGCGGCGCGGAGACGCCACCCAGGTTTCTCGGCGCGAATTCCTGCGCGAATTCCAGCTGCCACGGCGGCGGCGGCCAAAATCAATTCCTCGTCTGGTCGCTGAAGGATTTTCATTCACACCGTCCCGCCGCCACGCTCACCACCGCGCGTTCAAAACAGATCGCCGACGCGCTCGAAATCAAGGACCCGGCCACCGACGCACGCTGCACTTCCTGCCACGCGCCGCTGCGACAAGTGCCGGAAAATTTGCGCGGCGAAAATTTCAAGGTGAGCGAAGGCGTCTCGTGTGAAAGCTGCCACGGCCCGGCGGAAAACTGGCTGCGCGCGCACACGCGCAAAGACTACACGCGCGCCGACCGCACCGCCGCCGGGATGCGCGACCTGGAAAATCTCTATGTCCGCGCCAACACCTGTGTCGCGTGCCACCAGAAGGTGGACGCCGACATTCTCAAGGCCGGCCATCCGGAATTGATTTTTGAACTCGACGGCCAGAGCGTCGCCGAGCCAAAGCACTGGAGCGCGGAGAAGAACGGTAACGGTGCACAGGCGTGGCTCGTTGGGCAGGCGGTGGCGCTGCGAGAAATGAGCTGGCAGATCGCGCATGAAAAATCACCGACAGAAAACGAAATCAACCGGTGGGCTGCGCTCGTTTGGCTGGTTGAAACAGCCGCTCCGAAGAATGCAAATAAATCCATTCCGCCTACCACACCCGCAGAAGTTGTAAAAATAGCCCGACAAATTCAGCCAGAGATGGACAAAGATGCTCGTGAAGCAGCCAACGAAGCTCCAGAAACGAGCGACACACGAGCAATATTGTCAGGGTTGGCAGCAACGGGGGACTCTTTTCGTGACCGTTCCATTTTGCAACCCGTTAGCGCGCGCCGCGCCGAGCGCCTCGTGCTCGCGCTCGACCGCCTCGTGGCCGCGCTGCCGGAGTTGAAAGACAAGGAGCCGATTCAATCCGCGCTGAATCAATTGTTCAAGCTCGCGCAATCCGTTCCCGACTTCGATGCGAAGCAGTTTGCCGACGCGCTGCAAAAGTTTTCCGCCGCCATCGCCGCCAATCCTTGATCCATCCAGCAGAGTGTGCGTCGCCTCAAATCTGGTGCATGATGAAGCGCCATACCGCCCATACCGCCACGATGTGCCAGATGTTGTCCACCACGATGAGGCTCCATGGGGCGAACGGCGGTTTCACAAACTCCGGCTGGTGATTAATCTTGGTCATCCAGAACTCGATGATATTAGTCCGGTCTTGAATAAAATGTGTGATCCACAGAACGGCAATGGCGGGTATGGCTACCCAACCGGCAAAGAGACAGACCGAAAGTGTCCAGAGCGTGCAGTGGACGGCGCAGGGCAGCGTGCGCTTCTTTTTGTTGAGGGCCATCCAGTCATTTTGCAGCAGGTAGTCGCCTACCAGATGTCCGACGATTGCCAGAGTCAGTGTCATAAAAGCCGGCGAGTCCGCCAGGGATTCGCGCGAATGGCTGCACTTTAGAAGGGCAACTCAATTTTGGCCAAACAATTTCGCAACCTGGGTTTTCAATCTGTCCCGACCATTTGGTTTATCAGCGACGCCTCTGGACTGATCCGGCGTAAGAACAATCGTTGGTCATGGCCGTCCAAGCTGTTGTCAGAATTGCTGCAACCGGTCTGTAGCACCCGACCAATCGCCCCTCAGCGGTGAAAAAGTGGAGCCAATGGCCGGGATTGGCCGTTCATCCTAGCGTTTGCAGGTCAAATGTAGTTGATTACATTGGGGAATCAAGCAAATCCGATTCTGTCCAACTATACCGTTTTTAACTCGTTTGGTATCCGCAAAAGCCGCCAAAGTCATGATGGAATGTTGCAAACTCACGTTGAGTTGATCCATCGCGTCTTTGTGCCGTCTCCACGGCACTCTTCCTCAAAGTGGCTGGTTTCGATGGCGTGGTATGGCATCCCCGTTTTTATCCGAGCGAGCCATCCTATCTGGGAGACTGTTATCTCGCGGAGTTGTCGGACGTGATTCTCCACGCTAAGTCTCTTGGTCTCATATTCTGGCTCTATGATGAAGACGGTTGACCGAGTGGCACGGTGGGACGGCAACTATTGAAAAAGTATCCGAACGACACTCAGCGCTGGGCCGATCTTGTCACCGAGAAACCGGATCGCTGCCTCTTCGAGTTCGAGCGTGACGGAAAGAAATGGTTCGTCGCGGAACGCATCGGCTCGGGCGTGGATTATTTTAATGCTGATTTGGCGCGGCATTTCATCCGGCTCACGCACGAACGTTTTCGCGCAGGGTTCGTCCGCCGCGCGGCAGTTCGGCAATGGTCGCTGCATGGTCGAGGCGTTCGGCGGGGCATGGTGGGGCGCGTCGCCCGAAGATTTGGAGTGTTATCTGCTGTGGCTCGGACGAAATGGCCTCACGGATTTTGTCATGCACTCGAGCCAGCATAGGCTCGACAGCGCGGCGATGCGCGATTGGCCGCCGTCACAACCACTGCACCTGACGTGGCGTGAAGCTCATGCCGAAATTCTGCGCCGCGTGCGGTGTGAGTTACAGAACCATCCACGCCCCGTCGCCGCTACGCTCGTTATCGCCCCGAATCGCGGGATAAAAGAGTAGCCTCAAAGATAAACTTCTGAACAGGGCCGCCGCAATTGTAATTGGTGAGCGAAGCTTGAAATGCAACCGAATTTAGAGCGTCATGCAAATTCCGAAGGTCGTTAGTAGAAAAACGGTCAGACACTTCAAAGCGATAGGCCTCTTTGCAATCTTCCAGCGGGCCTCCCAAACGCACTATCTCTCGTTCCTTGTGCTTTTGATATTCATAGGCGGCATAGGGAGCAAGAGGAAGTGGAACCATAACGTCGCCTGACCCAATGCAGCCAGCACAAATAAATTCAATGATGCAACTGAAAACCAAATTTCTGGATGAGTCGCGTGACCTATAAGCAGGCTAACAGTAAATCGGCTCCCACTTTCGGAGCCTGTCAGTTTTCATGCAACCGACCCTATTTCAGACTTTCCCGCTTGTCCATGAAGATTTAAAACCAGGACGAAGTAAACATGGCTTCAGGAAACACGGCGGCAGTGCAGGTGTTAGACCCATTGTAGTGTCCGGCCTGTGGCCGGAAACAGATGGTTCCGTGGGACACAAGTCGAGGCACAGCCGCGACGCTACACCATTTGCAGAGATCTCAATCTTTCAGACTTCTCGTTTCGGTTTTCGCCACCGCGTTCGTTGC
Source organism: Verrucomicrobiia bacterium (assembly GCA_035577265.1). Taxonomy (GTDB): domain Bacteria; phylum Verrucomicrobiota; class Verrucomicrobiia; order Limisphaerales; family UBA11358; genus UBA11358. The sequence continues at coordinate 42,686 of DATLVR010000110.1, forward strand.
TGCGACGGCCATAGCCTTTTGCCGCGAGGGAAACGGCAAGCGAGGACGCGAGGCATAGCAGAGATTTCACATAGGAGATGATGTAGATGATGCGGTTTTGGGTTCGGAAAAGGACCTGAACAAACGTTCACTGCCCGTTGCACCCGGATTGATTCAGAATCGGTAAATCTCAATCATGAATACCACCGAACAAAATCCTCTTTCCCGTCGCAAATGGCTCGCGGCCGCCTCCACGGTGGCCGCTTCCGCCGGCGCAGGTTTTCTGGCGGCGAATGCCAAAGCGGCGGAGCCGGGAAAAGTTATTTCATCCGGCAGCCCGGGCGCCCGCGTTTACGACATCCGCGATTACGGCGCGAAAGGCGACGGGATGACGCTGGACACGCCGGCCTTGCAGGCGGCGATTGATGCATGCAACCGGGACCAGGGTGGAACGGTGCTGGTTCCCGCCGGCGTGTTTGTCATCGGCACCACGGAGTTGAAAAGCAATGTCACCCTGCACATCGCAGCGCAGGGGGTTTTGCTCGGCAGCGGCCATGGCAAAGATTATTTCGCCGCCGAGGCGATTCCGCTGCATGGCGATTCCACACTGGAGGATGGAAACACCGGACTGCTGTTTGCCGTTAACGCCGAGAACATCACCGTTGAGGGGCCGGGAATGATTGACGGGCGCGGCTCGCAATTCCACGGTCCCAAGCGCGGCGATCCGTCGCCCGCCGGCATCAGCGGCAGCCATCGCCCGTATCATCTGATGTTTTGCCGGTGCAGGCATCTGCGGATCCGGGATATTTTTCTGAAGGACTGCGCGTTTCATTCCATGCGGATCGTCCAGTGCAGTTACGCGTGGTTCACGGGCATCCATCTGCGCAGCCGCGTGATCAGCAACAACGATGGATTTCATTTCATCAGCTGCGAATACATGCATGTGGCCAACTGCGACATCCAATGCCAGGACGACGCATGTGCGCTGTTCGGCAGTTGCAAGTTCGTGACAGTGACGGATTGCACGTTCAGCACACGCTGGTCGGTGTTCCGTTTCGGCGGCGGCACGGCGGAAAACATCGCCGTTTCCAATTGCATCATGGATGTCGTCTTCGGCTGTCCGATCAAGCTGCACGGCGGCCCGAATTCGCATTTTGAAAACATGTCGTTCTCGAACCTGATCATGAACCATGTGACCGGGCCGATTTCAATCGGCCTCGGCGTGCGCCGTCGGCGTTCGGAAAATTCCGCCAGCGGACAAACCAACGCAGTGGCCGGTGCGGCTTCCAGCGCGAACACCAACGCGCCGGCAAACACGTCCACGAACAATCTGCCGGGTGGATTCGCGCCGGAGCCGACGCCGGAGGAACTGGCGCAGACGACGGGCATCATCCGGAACATTTCGTTCCGCGGCATCCGCGCCACCGTGGTCAAGCCGTTCCCGCTGCCCGAATCCGAATGGACGAGCAATTACAATCCGGGCGAAGTCTTTTCGTGCATCGGACTCAACGCTGTCGGCGCCTGCTGGCTCGAAAATATTTCCTTCGACGATGTTCACGTCACCTTTCCCGGCGGCGGCACGGCGGGGCAGGGGGCGGTCCGCGATGTGCCGAAAGCCATCGGTGAATATTACGCCGCCGGGGTTTTTCCCGCTTACGCGCTCTACGCCCGCCAGGTGCGCGGGCTGACGCTCAACAATGTGCGCTTTGAGATCGCTGCGTCCGATTTGCGCCCGGCGGTCGTGTTCGACCACGTCACGGATGCGACGATCAACGGCTTCAGCGTGCAGGGCGACAACGGCGCGGAATCCGTTTTGCGCTTGATAGATTCACAAGATGTTTTGATGAGCGCGACCAGGCTGTTGAAGCCCGCACCAGTTTTTCTGCAAATCGAAGGCGCGGCGAACGCAGGCATCACCATTGACGGCGGCGACATTTCCAAAGCGGCTAAGCCGCTGGCATTCGCGAACGGAGCGGATGAAACGTCAGTGAAGCTGCGCGGGTAAGGTCGGAAACGTGGCGGCGGGCGTCCCGCCTGCCGTGGAGGGCGGCATCCTGCCGCCCGGAAAAACCGGTCGCGTTCCGGTCGCGATCCCATTCAACGGGAGTTGACCGAGGGGCAGCCCAGCGCCCCGGCGCTGGCAGATATGATTTGCCGGGAGCGCCGGCGTCCCGCCGGCATGTGGCTTGCAGCAAATGGAACGGCAGACGGGCGTGATATGGTTTGGAGCGCCGGGCACCTTCCCGGCTCAAGCCTGAAATCCCGTGTTGGCGGAGTGCGGCCGTCCCGGCCGCTGCGGCGTGAAAGGCGCGGTTAGTTGGAAATTTTTTCCACGGATTGGATGAAGCGAGTTGCTGCGCCCGGGGACGGGCGCACTTCGGAAGCATCGGAGTGGCGTCAGCGGAACCGCCCCCGGAGCGCCGGTCTCCGACCCGGCCGGCATTGAATTTGGCCCGGAAACTCGCCGGATCGGAGATCGGCGCTCCGTAATGCCCGCAAGGCCGAGGGTAGTGTGGTGATGCGCCCCGGCGGAACGGATCGTGCAGTCGGAACTGGACAAAGCGGGGTGAACGGAGGAAGACTTGCAGCGACGACCCAAGGGCGAAAATAATGTTCCAATAGCAGAGATACCTTTATGCGCTTCATCACCGGAAATAAAGCACCCCGTGAAACGGGAATCAGAAGTTTTGAAAAAGATGGCGAAGCAGCAAGCGGACTACGGAGAGAGAAGGATGGGGCCCCCTTCAAACAAAACGCGCCATGCCAAAAACACCATCCAAAAATCTCTAGCCTCGCAGAGTCGCCGACGGCACCAATCCGGACGCTCTGACATCCGGCGGTTTGGGAGCAGCGCAGCGAATTACAAAACACAGAATGTCAGGCTAAATTTGCGCTCACGTCTAGCCCTGTCTCTGCAGGATTCAGATTGCGGAACGCAGCTAGCGCCTCACTTTGAGGTGCGGAACAATATGCGCTGGCCGATTAAAGACGATTTTGTCTGTCCTTTCGCGGCCGAACTGGTTCGGATTGGTCTCCGTGTCTGGTATGACGAATGGACGCTGAAAATCGGTGATGGCATGCGACAAGAGATTGATTATGGCTTGGCCGCAAGGTGGAAAACCGCGGCAAACGCGGCGTTCAGGAGAATTCAGGCTTTTGTGCAATAGTAAGGTCTGACCAATTTTCGGCTCTAAGACAGGCAAACCCGCCGCTCGAATTTAATATTTATATTCATAATCGATAGACACGTCAAAACTCATGCCAACATCGTCTTGATCGTCGCCACCACTATCTAAAACAACTGTATTGTCCCCAGCCCAATGGCAACCAGAAGGAAAAACTTTACTACGTATTTGCCCGCCTATGGTGGCAGCATTTTTATCCGAATCCATCGTTGTCAATACTCGGGAAATCTTGCCAATGCCCGGGTGCACAAATTTCCACTGTTTTGTTCCGTAAAATTCGGTTAGGTCACCTTGCTCTTCGCGATCCCTAAATGAAACGGTTACAACAATAGTATCGTCAGATTGTAAAATTGAACGACTGACCGCATAATAAGTATTGCGACCACCTTTGCTGTAGATGTCGTTATCACCTTTTAATTTAGTCCACCCTCCATAAAAGACTAAATTGGTTCGCACGTTTCCGGTTTTAACAACGAGCTTTTTTTCCCATTTGGGAAGCCCCCGCTTATGGCCATCGATATCAATATCCTTAAGAATTTGCTTAACCTTTTCCACAGGATCAATGAATGGGTCCTTATTAATTATTAATGCAGTATTGTCAATTGTTAGAAGGCTATCCCTTGACCATTTATTTAGATCATTTACGGCTTGGATATCTGGAATATCAAATTGAGCTTGATTAGCAGATACATATTCTGTGTCCCGTTTCAACGTATCCACCTCGTCCCGGCCTTGTGCTAAGGTTTGCAACGCAAGGCGGGCAAAGTTTACGTCTGGAACCGGTCCCGGGTGCGACCGTTCTGTTGTCGCATAGTTGTAGGTCGTTGCAAGGATCGGTGTGGGTGGGGCGTTTGTTATGGCATTCGGAAAGTTTACAGCCATTTTTTGCAATTCATCTGGTGTCACCACAAAAGCGCCACCGTCAACGCCTCGACGCAAGATTTTGACACTCAGACTGGTTTGTTGATTAATTTCTGAAAACGCGTTCTGAAGATTTCCGCTGGCATTAAATTTAGCTATCGATAAAGATAAGCTTGCCCTTAAATCACTTTGCTGACTTTCCGAATTTGAAGAAAATTCAATTAAACCATACAACTCACCGCCGTAGGTAATTGAAGCAATAAATTCGTCGCCATATGCTTTATAAAAGTCAGCTAATTTGTTCCTGCGAAGTAATCTGTTGGGCGCATCGGCCATTTCGAAAACCTTTAGTTGCTCAAATTTTGTGTAAACCTTTGCTTTTACCATTAAGTAAGTTCTATAACTCGTTGATTGCGACTGATTGGCATATTGCATTGAAGTATCGAATCCACCCCAAAGACCAGAAAACGAAGCTTGGGCGGAAATATTTAATGATTTTTTGAGATCGCTGAAGCTGCTAATAAGTTCAAGGGTAAATTCAGCCTTATTTAAAATACCGCTTGATAGCGGGCCGACCTCGACTGCTTTACCCATCAATTTGCTACTGAAGGTATCATAACCTTGACCAAGTGTCGCGGGCGATTGAGGATCAATCTCAAATGAATTATTAGCAGTTGACAGTTCTTTGGCAAAATAGAGCTGCGAAACTTGTGAGTCTGCACTATTAATCTCTGGTGGTGATGAAATTGTCTCTAGACCCCTAGAGTTGAATTGAAAAAATACTATTAGAGAAAAATAAACAGGGAGGCGGAACGTTTTTAAAAATCGATTAATTTGAGATTGTTCCAATGTATTGACGGATGATCCGCGCAAATCTGGTCGGTCGTCGTTGGCATCAGAATGGAACGGGATATCCTCACACCCAGCTTTAATGATAATCGATGTTGTTTTCATTTTTCCCTTTTTATGGTGTCCATGTATTAAGTCGTCAGTTTTAATTTTAAATGATTGTCCGCCACCTTGATTTCTTACTGCTTTAAAGAATAATTAGGCTGGTTCTAAGTATAAAATACATCGGAACGCATTTAAATCCGCAGGGGTGCGCTCCAGTTTGCTTTTTCCAGATAAGCTATGAATAGAATACGAAAGCGGATTTTGATTTACCGGTGAGGACGACAGTGGGGCTCCCCAACCCGGTCCATCCACTGAGGAGGTAAATGTCAAGATTCCACCAGCGATACCAATCGGTAGAAACTGTATGAGAATATTGATGTTTAAAAATTCTGGACCAAGATAAGACAAATCGAAATGGGATGGTTCAATTGCGTATTCGCCGTTATATAGGGGCTGAATCCTAAAGCGATCTGTTTTTACCGGCAATGCATCGCCGTCGCCAAAACTAACGGTGTTACCATTGTTTATTTTAACAGCCCCACTTAGTTTAAGTTCCATAAACATTACCATTAGAAACCCTGTATCTAATTTAAATCAAGCAAATTTTACAAAATAAATCTCAATACACATTAATTAACTCATGCGAGTTGGGGCATTGTTATGCCTTGGTTATTCGTTGGCGAATTTGAGCCTGCCTTTGCAGGCGGGATAGGTGGATCAAGCACAAAACTGGTTGCCGTTGTTAAACGGAGCGCGAACAGGCGGGCGCAGGTCGACTGCTCACGCGTAGCGAAGTGAAGGGCCGCGGTCGGAACCGGACGGAGGCAGGCTCTATTATGCGCTGGGCTATCACAGTTCCTCGTTAAACGCTTTGTCGAGAATGGCGGGGGACCAAGACGGCCAGCCTCGGCGGCTTCATCCTGTTTGTTGCTTGTTCATGAGTTGCTGCTTCGCTTCCTTTAGAAAATTAACGCATTCCTGGAAGGTTTTTTCAACTTCGTCCCAATACGTGTCACTAAGCGATAGCGTTTTAGTTCCGCCTGAATAATACCGAACAAAGCAGCCTGTTTTAGTATCGTGCTGAACCTTGCCGTGAGCAAACGCGTTGCGCCATTCCATGATTGTATGTAGATGCTTCTGCACCGCGCTCTTTTGTTTACCTTCGAGCAGACCTTCGCTGTTGATGATCTTTGTCACCAATTCTTTTTTTGTCCTGTAGGACAGGGCCGAGGACTGAAGAACCTCATGCTCAAACATGGCCCTTCTCTCTTCATGGCCGACAAAAGGCCCCATGAAGTATTCGAGCATTATACTTTCCAACGATTGTTCAATTGATGTGGTTGCGTAAAGAATTTTGCCGCCATTCCGCCGTGCGGTCTCCATCACTGCATTTATCTGGCTATCGAAGACAGTTCCAAGAGGAACCTGCCGCCGACCGTCGCCCATATCAACGGCCTTGCTCAAATCAAAAGTGCCCGGATTAAATGTGATCGAAACTGTCTGCGTGATGGGCAGGTTAATTTCTCGCATGATTAGAATTTTCCTTTGAAGGCGCGGGCGAGGATTTATGGCAACGGTGGCAATTTTAGCTCTTTCAGGAAGCCATTGTGCTTGGCCTTCGCGCCGGAAATTGTTTTCTCGATTTCAACCAGCTTGCCGTGCGTGTCGGCAAGGATGATTTCCTCCTCGGCCTCCGCGGTGCTGATATAGCGGGAAATATTGAGGTTGTAGCCCTCCTTCTCAATTTCATCCATCCCGACTCGGCGGGCATAGCGCTCAATTGGTTTCTTCGGGCGTTCCTTGTAGGTCTCAATAATCTTTTCGATGTGATCTTCAAGAAGGAAGTTCTGGCGTTTGCCTTTCTCGAAGTTTTCCGGGCCGCTTGCGTTTATGAAGAGCACGTCGTCATACTTTTTACACCGCTTTAATACCAAGATGCACACCGGAATTCCCGTGGAATAAAAAAGATTCGGCGGCAAACCGATGACGGTGTCAATGTGGCCATCCTCTAGCAGTTTCCTGCGAATCTTTTCCTCGGCACCACCGCGAAACAGCACGCCGTGCGGCAGGATGATAGCCATGACGCCTTGATCTTTCAGAAAGTGGAAGCCGTGCAGCAAAAAAGCGAAGTCAGCGGCGGATTTGGGCGCCAGACCGTAGTTTTTAAAACGGACATCGTCGCTCATGTCGTCCTTGGGCTCCCAGCGATAGCTGAACGGCGGATTGGCGACCACGGCGTCAAATTTCGGCATCTTGGCGGGATTGGTCTCGCGCAGAAAATCCCAATCGTTCGTGAGCGTGTCGCCGTGGTAAATCTCAAACTCCGTGTCCTTCACGCCATGCAGCAGCATGTTCATCCGCGCGAGGTTGTAAGTAGTGATGTTCTTTTCCTGACCGTAGATTTTGCCGATGTTGCCGCCTGATGCTTTCAGTTGCTTGCGGATGTTCAGCAGCAACGAGCCGGAGCCGCAGGCGAAGTCCAGCACGCTGCCAAGCTGCTTCACCGTGCCGGTCTTGGGCTCCTGGCTGTCCAGCGTGACGATGCGCGAAAGAATCGTGGAAATCTGCTGCGGCGTGTAAAACTCGCCCGCCTTCTTGCCGGAACCGGCGGCGAACTGGCCGATCAGATATTCGTAGGCATCACCGAGCGCGTCAATGTCGCTGGAAAATTCATTCAGCCCCTTGGCGATTTCCTTGATGATGTCGCACAGCTTCTCGTTTTTGTCCTTGTGGGTCTTGCCGAGCTTTTCCGAGCCGAGATTGATTTCTGAAAAGAGCCCTTGGAACGTGCTCTCGAAGGATTCGTTTTCAATGTATTTGAAACCGTCCCGCAAGGTTTCAAGCAGTTCAGCGCTCTGGGACTTCGCCAGATTGGCGATGCTGGCCCAGAGATGATCCGGCTTGATGACGTAATGCACCTTGCGCCGCATCTGCTTCTCGAAATCCACCACGTCCGTCGGGTTGTTGGCATACCAAAGCGCCAGCGGCACGCGGTTGTCCTCGGCGGGCAAGGCAGGATAATCCCGGCCCAACTCCCGCTTGGCGGCGATCTCGTAATTGTCCGACAGGTAGCGCAGGAACAGGAACGCCAGCATGTAGTCGCGGAAATCGTCCGCGCCCATCGCCCCACGAAGTCGGTCAGCGACATTCCACAGCGTCTTGCCCAATTGGGTTTTGTTTTGGTCGGTCATGATTTGGGATTGGTGGTTGCTGGCCCGGCGGCAGCGGCGGGCGCAGCGGTTGCTGCCGAAGTTTCGTTCAGCAGTGCGGGTAGATCAAATTGATGTTTATCCAAGAAGGCCGCGAGAATATCGCGGAAAAGCTGCTTGTTGTCTTCCAGCATCTCGACCGGCTCGTAAAGTGAATATTTGCCGTGGCTCAAAAGATTCAGCGCCCGAGAATACAACCCTTCATCCTTCACCCCATAAAGGCACTCGGAGAAATCTTTCTTGCCGAAAAATGTAGCCGTCTTTTCAAGGATGCTGCGGAGTATGTTGAAGTGATAGGTGTAAAGAACGCCTGAATCTGCGGCCTTTCGAAGCTCGCTCAACATGGCGACGTGGTGAAAGAATGGCGTGGAATCTGTCGCCCGCAACGTGAACTCCGTGCTCTTGTTTGGTCGGAGTAAAAAATAGCGTTTGCACTTTTCCTTTTTTAGCTCGTTGCAAACGACATTAAAAAATAGTGCGTGGTGCGAGGACAGAACCACCCTGATTGGATCGGCGACTTTCTGTTCCGACTTCGGCTCCGCACCTGCATTGGCGACAGCTACAGTTTTGGTGCGGCTTTTTGCCTTGCGAAGCAGCTTCGCGAGGTCGCTGGCGACTGCGATGGCGTTGTTGTCGTCGAGCGATGAGATCGGGTCATCAATATAGAAATGCTTCACCCAATCGTAGGACGGGTGGCCGTCAATCACGCGCTCGCATAGCGCCATGAAGAGACACCAGACAAAAATGTTTTCCTCGCCGCGCGAAACTTTGATGTGCTCCTTGTCATCTTTGCTGAAAGAGATGGTCCAATTTGTGTAATCAATGTCGAAGTCGATGTCGGTGTAGCGACCAAGGTAAGACTGAATACTCTCTTCCAAAGCCAGTTCCTTGATGCCTCCGAAGAAGCGGGAAGCGGAGTTGAGCTTGAGCACCCGCTTGCTGTCGCCCTGGAGATCGTTATCCCAAGGAAACAGGTCTTCGGTGTAGGCGTTGAAATAAAGCGTGTCAGGTGTCCCGCCGTTTTTGCGCTTTCCCGTGTCCTTGAACTCCATGGAGAGCCGCGTCTTGCCCGTGCCGTTGTAGGCGTAAAGCAATACAAAATCGTGCCCGCCACTGTGAAAGTCATCTCGCAGGCGCGTGACCAAACGGTCAATGGACGGAAACTTATGAATTGTCGGTTGCCCACTCATGTTTCAGCCTCCGCTGGGGATGGAAAAAGCTGCTGCATCAGGCCTTGCTTGTGCGTCTGGAGCACGGCGAGCTTGGCGCTTTGGGCGGCAATCAACTCGTCGAGCGCGGAAAGGCAGGCGGCAATGCATTGTTGTTCGGCCATACCAGATTGGTCCGCCGGAGGTATGGGAACTCGCAGCGATGAAAACTCTGAGCCGTTTAATCCAGGCTGGCCGCTGCGGGTAGATGTAATTCGAACCCAATCCCAATACTGATCCGACCTGAGGAAATTGAACAAGAACATGGAATCTACCTTCTCGGCATTTGGACGAATACGAATGAGAAAGCCAGCGAAAACTAGCCGCCCATCTGATTCTTGATACCGATATGATTTTCCGACGCTTGCGCCAGTTCGAGCGAGGACGATGTCGCCTTCGCTTAAATGGTTCTCTTCCGTGGCGATAATATCGACCGACGCTTTGGATTCGCTCAGAAATCGGCCATCATCGTCAATATCGGTAATCCGTAAATAGGTCGGAAGACTTTCCGAAAACGGCACCGAAGGAGCGTTTACTCCGTATTCGGGTTTTCTGGAAAGCAGTTCGCCCATTGACACGATTCCCCACTCCGGCGCGTTTTGGAATTCGGGGAAGCGGAGGCGGGGGCGGGTTTCGCCGGCGCGGGGGAAGAGCTGCTGCATCAGCCCTTTTTTGTGCGCCTTGAGCGCGTCGAGTTTCTGGCTCTCGGCTCCCATCAACTCGTCCAGCGTGCCCAGGCACTCGGCAATTTTTTGTTGCTCATCGCGAACCGGCACTCGGACGCGGGTTGAAAGAAATCTTTCAATTGAAACATTGAAACGACCGGCCCGAGCGCCTTCGTTTGCGAGGCCGTGGAGTTCTAGTTCGTGCGCTCCGGCTTCAAAATACCATTCCCAAAAGATGGGCTGTTCACCATCTTTGAAACGGAAACATTTGTAAATCGGAGAGACAATTCCATGCGGCTGTTTCGTCAAACGCTTGATCGTCCCGTAAGCCGAAGCCTTTGTGACTCGGTCGTTGTAAACGAAATCGTCACGCTGGATTTTGATGTATCGGTCCGAGTTGGTCCCGGCAATCTGCTTTCCGAAATACTCGCTTTGGAGCACAAGCCCGTGCTCGCCGGAAAGTGTCAGAATGTTGTTTTCATCCTCGTTGTCCGCCCGCTCGGTGACTGGATCGGCAATGAGACGCAGTTCCTTTTCCGTCCACCCCTTCGCCTTCCGAAACTCTGGAAAGCGAAGCTTGGGCGTGAATTGTGGTTTGGCGTCGCTCGGCATGGCTGGGGTCATTGTTCGTAGGCGCTCAGCCCGGAAATGTTGCGGCCAGCGGCGCGTTTCTTGAGCACGGGCACCAGGTCATCCATCAAGGCCAGTTCCTTCACGCGGCGTTCGCGCCAGCCCAAGTCCAGCGGTTCCAGCAGCGCGGTGAGCTGTTCGCCGTCAAACACCATGCGCTGGAGAATGGTGTCTACAAAAGGCTGGAGACGTTCGGTGGTCAGGCCGTGTTTCTGTGCCACGGAGGCGAGTTCGGCGGCCTGGCGCCCGGCCTTGAACCGCTGGTAGCCGGCGCGGATTTCTTTTTCCTCCAAGCCCTGTCCGGCCTGCAAGGTGCGGACGTAATCGGTGATGGTGTCGCGTTCGTCCAGAAACTTCGCATCGGCCTGGATCAGCCCGATGAGCTGGTCGCGGTTCATGCTCTGCTTGCTGGGCGTCACCTGCGAGAAGCGCGCGAGAAGCGCCATGATGTAGTCGTAATCAATATCGGCGGAGGCGAAGAGGACAAATTCAAAATCGAGCTCCTCCACCACGGAATCCGGCTGGGTGTCGCCGCCTTTGCTCTGTCGTTCCTTGAGTTCCTGCGCGGTCTGGAGATAGACGCCACGGAAGGCGTTGAGTTCGTCCTTGGGCAGTAGGTGTTCCACCTCCGCTTCGGTTTCGGGCGTGAGGTCGGTGTATTGGTCGAGCTGTGTCTTGAGGCGCTGGACTTCGCGGAATTTTTCGATGAACGCGGCGCGGGCGGCATCGCCCTTCAACGCGGGCACGGCCTCGGGTTTGGCTTCCAAGCCCTGCGATTCCATGAACTCATCCAGCTTGGTGAGCGCTGTCTTCAATTTCTCCACCACCTTGGGTGCGGGATCGACGAGCCAGATTTCGCGGCCCTTGGTTCCGTTGTTGATGCCGGAGAACAACGTGATGGCGGTATCCACGGCGTCCTGCTGCTGGCGAAATTCGAGAATCTGGCCGTGCGGTTTGGTGGCGTTGAGAATGCGGTTGGTGCGCGAGAACGCCTGAATGAGGCCGTGGTGCTTCAGCGTCTTGTCCACGTAGAGCGTGTTCAGATATTTCGAGTCAAAGCCGGTGAGCAGCATGTCCACGACGATGGTGATGTCAATCTTCTCAGCACCTTTGAGCGGCATGTCGGCGTTAGGATATTGCTGGTCCTTGATGCGCTTCTGAACGTCCTGATAGTAGAGATCGAACTCGCCGACGGAATGATTGGTGCCGAAACGCTCATTGTAATCGGCGATGATGGCCTTGAGCGCGACCTTCTTTTTATCCGGCTCCTGTTCGTTGTCCTTCTTTTCCTGCTCCAAGTCTTCTTGAAGCTGCAACACATCCTTGTTGCCTTCCGCTGGCGGCGAGAAAACACAGGCGACATTCAGCGGGACGAAATCGGGGTTGGACTTGCGCTGCTCGTCCTGAACGGATTTGAACAGTTCGAAATACTCGATGGCGTCGTTGATGGAGCCGGTCGCAAACAGGGCATTGAACCGGCGCGCGTGTGTGGCGGCATCGTGCTTGGCGAGCATGGCTTCCAGCACGGCGCGCTTGGCAATGGATTGCCCGGGCTTGAGCGGCTTCTGTCCTTCGGGCCGGAAAAAATCCACGTGAAATTTGAGGACGTTCTTGTCCTCAATCGCGTGCGTGATGGTGTAGCGATGCAGTTCGCGCTCAAAAATATCCTCGGTGGTGAGTTGCGAAGCTTGCTGGCCTTCAACTTGAACACGGCTGGCGTTTTGCTCAAAGATTGGCGTGCCGGTGAAACCGAAAAGCTGCGAGTTCGGGAAAAACTCTTTGATGGCCTTGTGATTCTCGCCGAACTGCGAGCGGTGGCATTCATCAAAGATGAACACCATGCGTTTATTGCGGAGCGGTTCGAGGCGTTGCTTGTAAGTCTCCTTGCCCTCCTTCTGCCTTTCCCGATTGCGTTTGCTGCTTTCGTCAAGAGCGAGGCCAAGTTTCTGGATGGTGGTGACGATGACCTTGTCAGATTTTTCGTCGGACAGGAGCCGGTTCACCAGCGCGCCGGTGTTGGTGTTTTGCTCGACGCAGCCTTCCTGGAAGCGGTTGAACTCCTCGCGCGTCTGCCGGTCAAGGTCTTTGCGGTCCACAACAAAAAGGCATTTTTCAATCTGCTCATTTTCCTTGAGCAGCGTGGAGGCTTTGAACGAGGTGAGCGTTTTGCCGCTGCCCGTGGTGTGCCAGATGTAGCCGTTGCCGCAGTTTTTCTCGATGCAGTCCACGATGGCCTGCACCGCGTAAATCTGATAGGGCCGCATCATGAGGAGCTTTTGCTCGCTCTGGATAAGCACCATGTAGCGGCTGATCATCCGGCCCAACTCACATTTTTGCAGGAAGGTGGCGGCAAAATCGTCGAGGTGGTTGATGAGCTTGCTATCCCGGTCGGCGTAACGGTAAACCGGCAGGAACCGTTCGTCGGCATTGAAGGCAAAATGCCGCGTATTGTTGTTGGCGAAATAAATCGTATCGGTGCGGTTGCTGACGATGAAAAGCTGGATGAAACAAAGCAACGTGCGGGTGTAACCGTTGCCGGGATCGTTCTTGTAATCGACGATTTGCTCCATAGCCCGGCGCGGATTGACGCCGAGGGTCTTGAGTTCGACTTGCGCGACCGGAACGCCATTGATGAGGAGGATGACGTCGTAGCGATGATGGCTGTAGTCGGTGTTGATGCGGAGCTGATGGATGACCTCGAAGTCGTTTTTGCACCAGTCCTTGATATTCACCAAGGTGTAGGCCAGCGGAGTGCCATCGTCGCGGGTAAAATCATTTTTTTCGCGGATGACGCGGGCAGCGGTGAAAACATCGGGTGTGATTAACTCTTCGAGCAGCCGCTTGAACTCACCCTCGGTAAGCCGGACGCGGTTCAGAGTCTCGAATTTTTCGCGGAAGTTGTTCTCCAAAGAGGCGCGGTCGCGGATGTCCGAACGATAGGTGTATTTGAGACTTTGCAGTTTTTCGATGAAGCACTCCTCAATGCCTTGCTCTTTCAGCACGAGTGCTTGGGAAGCCAGGTCTGGGTATTTGCTGTCAGAGGACGTGGGCATGGTGGCTGGCGTCGTTAAAGGAGCGGCCGGCTCTGAAGTGCTAGCGCGTTGTTGATGGTTGCCCTTTGCCATGACGTTTACTTACTGCCCCTTTTATTACCCTCTTTCGAGGATATTACCCTCTTTCGCCATTTTGCGCCCGGGCCGCGGCCAAGACATTCGATGCGTCCGGCGGCTTTCAAATCGCGCAACCGGAGCCGGATCATGTCGCGACTGACACCGGGACAGGTGCGTTCCAAGTCGGTGAGACGGTGATTGCGGAATGAATTCATTAAATCAAGGTGCGGGCAGAGTATTTCAAAACTGGGCGCGGGCAACGAAAAATCTGACGACGGCAATGATTTCCAGCGAAATCAGTTTTGCGGGGTCAGGTCAGCAAGGTCTCGAAAATGAGTGGCAACACGTCAAAATTTTGCCGTGGACAGCCGTTGCCTAAGTGGTCGGAGCAAAGTGCGAGCATGAATTCAACACGAGCCTTCATGTGCCGGGAAGATTATCAGCCGCCTCAAACACCGGCCGACAGCCCATTCCGGCGGTTTACGGTGTCCTGCCTCAAATGGTCATCCGAGGCGTGCGCGTAGCGTCGTGGCAAATCCGAAAATGCTGCGGCTCGCCAAGCCGCACTCCGTCCAATATCAATTGCCCGTCAGCTTGATGATGACGGCGCTGGCGGCGGGAACGGTTAAAATGCCGGGTTCATTCGCAGTCGTCCATTTTCCATTCCAGCTTCCATCGGTTTTGATTTCGCCGCCGCCCAGGGTTTCACCTGAAGTTGCCGCGATGTCGCCGTCTGGTGCGGTCAAAGACAATACTTGTGCGCCATGGATGTTCACTTTGTCGGGAACAATCCTGGCGGCTCTGGCGTTTTCACCGTGCTCCTTGTTGATGACGGTGAGATAAAGATTTTTGTCGTCGCCCAGAACGGCGTAAGCGCTCAAGTTGAGGTGCTCCGGATTTGCCATGGCAATCGGAACCATTTTCCCGTGGCTGCCCAGCTCAAACGCCTTGATGCCATAGCCGAGCGGACGGACCAGAAAGCCGTTGGTTGTGGAAAAAAACGCGGTGTATTTCGAAGGCTGCAAGGTAGAGCCGGCAGCGACTTTGTCGCCCGTGTGAAAGTTCAATCCCGCCGCGCCGTGCGTCGCCCACCAATACATGAAATCCAGCCCCCACAACGCGGAGGCGAAGGTGTTGCTCACATTCGTCGCTCCGCCGTTGAAATAATTGTTCACTTCCTCCAGCCGATAGGGCAGGGCGTTCGCCGCGGCCATCGGCACAAAGCTGTCGTGAAGTTTTTGATACGCCTTGGGAAAGCTGTTCGTCATTTCGGAATTTTCTCCGGCGAGCATCCGATTAATGCCGGTCTCCGGCGTCGGCACCTTGCCGCCCGCACCGCCGGGATAAAGATGTTCCGTGATGAGCGTGACGTGATTCGACCGCGCAAAATCCGCCATGAATTTTTGCGCCCACACGCCGTTGTTGTGGACGCCCGGTCCGCACAATTTCACGTCCGGCACGGCGGCGATGATGGCATCCGCAAATTTTTTCCAGCCAGCGGCATAATCTGAATACTGATATTTTTCGTTGGCCGCGCCCATGCGTTCGGCTTGCGCGCGGGTGTCCTTTTTTTCAACCGGATAAGCGCTCGGCTCCTGCCCGATGGAAAAAGCCTCCACGAGGGACGCGTAGCGATCCATGATATATTTCGCAGTTTGCGCGGCGATTTGCGGATCACCGTTGTGCAGGCGCAAACAGTAAATGACTTTCACATCAGCGGCCCTGGCAAACGCGAACAAACTGTCGATGTCCGCTTCGCCGGGGATTTTTTTGACGTCGCGATCACCGGTGTTGCCGCCGATGCGGAGACTTTTGATGCCGAGCGTGTGGAATAACTGGATGAGCGGCCGATTGTCCGGGCGGAAATAGCGGGTGCCGTTTTCGTTCGGGAGCAACAGTGAGGTTTCAAAGCTCAATCCGGTAAAATCCGCCGCGATGCCGGCACCGGGATGGTTCAGGTCCACCGAGATGGTCACGGGCACCCCGGCGGCGGTGGCGGCATGGACCGTCCCGATCGTCAGGCTGACACCGGTCAATAGCGTGAAAAGGAGTCGTTGTACTTTCATAAAATTATTCTGGCATCGCCCAGCTTGGACGATCAAGTTTCACTCAACCCGAATCCCGAAGTCGCATTTCCAAACCGTCGGAGTGCGCCCGTCCCGGGCGCTGCAACATGATATTTGCCAAGCCGTTTAAAATTTCCCGCCAACGTGTGCTCGAATAATGCAGCGCCCGGGGACGGGCGCACTCCAACGGCGCACGATCCGCCACGTCGGCTCGGCCACTTCGGAATTCGGGATCAATTCAACGGCGGCTCGATTTGCGCCGTGTTTTTGTCCCAATCCACCGTCACCGTCGTCCCGTCCGCGAAGGTCGTGCGCTCCCGGCTGCGGTTCGCGTCGAGGAATTCATGATTTGTCATTTCGAGCAAGGCGACGCGTTGGTTCAGCGCGGCCATCTGCTTGATCAAGGTCAATGAATTGGCACTGACTTCCTTCAGGTTGACGGGCAATTCCGGCATGCCGCCGCACAAAATTCCCAGCAGCAGATTATTGTGGCCGCCGCGACGGCCTTCGCCGTAGGAAATCAGCACGGCGTCGTGATAGACCAATTGATAGAGCGGCAGCGGAATCGTCCGGCCCAGGCCGCCGGATTGATTCACGCAATCGGTGAACGGGATGACCCAGTCCGAGCCGGCTTCCGTCGCGGTGAAGCCGAGATGGTGGGCGGCCCAGTTCATCAGATCGGCCTGGCCCCGCATCGCCTCACTGCGCGTGGTGGGATGTTCGGGATTGAAATCCTCGTCCGGCGGAACGTAACCAATCACGTCAATGTAAATGCCGTCGGGATGAATGCCGTGCGCAAACATCAATTGATAATTTTTTTCCAGATGCCCGAGTTGGAAACGCGAGTTCAGATAACTTTGCGGCCCGCCGTCCCAGTGGCGCATGAACGGAATCTGTCCTTCCTTCCAGTCGCCGAACCGCGAGCCGGCAAAGGCGGTCGGCGGCAGCGAATCGTCCTCCTCATGAATCGCAAAATCGGGATTGTAGGACGGCGCGTCCGTGTAGTAATCGCGATATTGATCGTGGAAAAGATACGGGTAGCTGAGTTCGTGGCAGGTGTCGGCGAGACGCTTCATGCCGTCCCAGCCGCCCGCGGCTTCCGGCGGTGGCAGCGAATCGGGATGCTGACGGTCGTAGCCGAGATGCGGCCAGCCAGAAATGTAAACCAGCGCCTTGTCAAAGCCCGCGGCTTTCAGATCGCGAAGCTGCTGCGCGCGCTGGTCGAACGTGAACAGCTGGTAATGGTTCGTGAGACTGTAGCGGTCGCTATTCGTGGACTGGTTGTGCAAAATGCCGACGCGCGTCTGCGGAATGCCAATCATGTCCGCGACGAGGGGAGTGCGCGCGATTTTTTGCTTCAGTGAAACGAACAGGCCCGTGTCCATCACGTATTCGCGGTAGCGTTTGGCCAGCGTGACGTAATTGCCTTCCTGGAAGAAACACATCCGTGCCGTCCGCACATAACCGAATTTGCCCAGTGTCGGCAGCCAGCGCGGGCCGATGACCGTCGGGCCGCCGGCGGGATGATCGAATTGATACGCCGCGTCGTCCGGTGTTTCAATGATGACCATCATCGCCGATTTGCCTTTTTCAAAACCCCACCACGACATGGACCAGTCTTCGATGACGTGGCTTTGGATGACGCTGTGGTCATTGGTTTTGGCCGTGCCCATGTTGGGGTCGGTCGAGCGGATCGGATAATAAGGCTTCGGCCAGTGGCGCGGCAGGAGATTGCCCTTGTTGTTGCTTAACACCGTGTCGTCCACCTCGCGCGCGTCGAGCGCGGGCGGCCAGTCCAGCTGGCGCAAAACCGTTTCGCCCTCCTTGGCCGCCGTGTCGAAAATCAGTTCCTCATTGTCGCCTTGAAGACAAACCGTCAGATACAATTTCAAGTCTGAGTTCCGCCAGTCGCTCAAAGTGATTTTTACACCGGTCTTGAATCCAGTGTCGTAAGGCTCGATGGATATTTTCCCCGCTTCGGCCAGATGCTGCGGATATTCCTTGCCGCCGATTTTCACAATCATGTCGTTCGAGCCGGACGCCGGCATTTTCCAGACGACCGATTGTGCGGTCACCTCCAACGCCAGCGTCTTTTCATCCAGCGTGACCGTTTGCTTTTTGCCGGCGATAATCCACTTGTTGGCTGTGTGCGAAACGTCCACGAGTGGCGCGCCCCACTGTTCACGCGTCAGGGTTTGGGCCGTCGCTGACAAGCCCAGTGCCAGCGCCAGAAAAATTTGCGTAGCGGCTTTCGGCAGAAAGCCGGACTTTGAATATGCGGCGCTCTGCCGAGACGCCGCTACGGGGAGCTGAGGGTTTTTCAACAGTCTCATGAAATTTCATCGCTCCACCTGGTCGCCGCTGATATCCACCACCACCACGTTTGCCATTGCGTTCTGCTTGTCCCGCGGCACGGTCACGAGGCGGACGCTGTTCGTGGTGGTGATGGGAATGTCCGCCTGGCTCGCGTCGCTCAAGAGATAGGTTTTCTTGATTTCGTTTTTGAAGGCAGGCAGCGGGAATCCGCCGCGCGGCATTTTGAAGATGGTGAAATAAAGTTTCCCCGGCCGCGTGGTGCAGCGCCAGTCGGTGAACGCGAGATAGACCGGCTTGCCGTTCGCATCCTTCAGCTTCGTGCTGTAATCACCGAACTCCTCGCCGAACGGCGAACGGCCCGCGCCATAGACGGCCTCGCCGTTCACCTTGAGCCAGCGGCCGGTCGTGAGCAGGTTGCTCTGGCACTCCGACGGAATCACGCCCGCCGACGTCGGCCCGACGTTGAGCAGATAATTTCCGCCCTTGCTCGCGATGTCCACGAGCTTGAACAAGATGTCGCCCGGCGCCTTCCAGTCCGTGTCGTCCTGCTTGAAGCCCCACGTGTGGTTCACCGTCGCGGGCACTTCCCAATCGCCCGCCTGTTCCGCGTTGGGAATCACGTTGTCGCCGGTGGAAACATAATCGCCCGCCACGCCGAGCCGGCCGTCAATCAGACACGCCGGCTGGTATTTGTGAACGAGGTCAATGAACCGCGGGCCGCGGTTGTTGACATTCATCACGCGCGCCGTGTCGAACCAGATCAAGCAGATCGGTCCGTAGTTTTGCAACAACTCGGCCACCTGCGGCTCGGCTTTTTCGCGCAGATATTGGTCGTAAGCGCCATTCTTATCCTTCACATCGTCCGGACCGAAATCCCAGGTGTTGCCCATCCCGCCCGGCTCGTGCCAGTCCTGCGACTGCGAATAATAAAATCCGAATTTGATGTCATGTTTCGCGCACGCCTGCGCCAGTTCGCGGATCGGGTCGCGCTGAAACGGCGTCGCGTCGGTGATGTTGTAGGGACTGACGAGCGAATGATACATGGCAAAGCCGTCGTGATGTTTCGACGTGATGACGATGTATTTCATCCCGGCGTCCCTGGCCATCTGCACCCACGCCTCGGCATCGAACTGCTCGGGATTGAACGTCTTCGCCAGCCCGGCGTATTCCGTCACGGGAATCTGAGCGCGGTTCATGATCCATTCGCCGATGCCGGCCACCGGCTTGCCTTTCCATTCTCCCGCGGGCTGGCAGTAAAGTCCCCAATGGATGAACAACCCGTATTTCGCCTCGCGGAACCACGCCATCTTCTCCGCCTGCGACGCGGGCGCGGGTAGCGGCGGCGGAAGTTTCGTCAATGCCGGGGCTGGCACGGCGCGCATCGCGCCACTGCCGCAGCAGGAATTCTTGGTGGAACAGCCGTAACCCAGCGCCGCGACCAGCGACAAGGCGGCGAACAAAACGGAAGGAGAGTTGAGTTTGGTTTTCATGGATGCGACTGGTGACTGGTTTGCCAGAGACGAAATTTTTCTCGCGCCGGCCATATTATTCGTGTCGGACGTTCGTTCTAAAAGCTTACACCGCCACGCGCCTGCCGGTGCGCGCCGATTCGTAAATGGCCGTGATGATTTTAAGATCGCGCCGCCCCATCTCGCCGTTCACCTCGGACTCGCGACCGGTCCGGATGCAGTCCGCGAAATCATCCAGGTGCAGCGCCTGCTGGCTCGCCGGTGCGGGAAATTTTACCGGGCCCTTGCTCGACACCACCGTGCCGACCTTGTAGCTGAACGCGTGCGCCGAAAACTCGTAGAACCCCTTCGCACCCTCCGCGCGGAATGTGTCGTTGCTGTGATTGTAACTCGTGACGGCGTCGCAAATCGCGCCATACGGGAATTCCAGTTTGAAGCGGATCGTCTCCTCGACTTCCGTAAAAAATTCCGGGCGCTGCTTCGGTTCTTCGTGCGCCGTGACCGCCACCGGCGTTGCGCCCGTCGCCATGCACGCGGCCTGGATGATGTAAATCCCCAAATCCATCAACGGCCCGCCGCCTGCGAGTTTCTTCTCCACACGCCACGCGTGGTTGCCGAAGACGAAGCCCCGGTCGCCGGTCATCTTCGTGAAGTCGCCGAAATCCTTTTCGCGCTGCAACCGCATCAGTTCCTTGAGATACGGATCGGAGTGCAGCCGGTAGCCGATGGATAATTTTACCTTCGCTGCCCGGCACGCGGTGATCATCGCGTCGCAATCCGCCACGCTCGTTGCCATCGGTTTTTCGGAGATGACGTGCTTGCCCGCCTTGGCCGCGCGGATGACAAACTCGGGATGCAGGGCAGGGGGCGTGACAACATACACGATGTCGATGTCCGGATTGTCCGCGATGCGGTCGAAGTTTTCGTAGTTATAGCAATTCTTTTCCGGCAACAAATAATCCTGCGCCCACTTCGTGATCTTTTCCGGATGGCCGCTGACCACGCCCGCGAGCCGGCAACGGTTTGTCAGCGTCAATGCCGGCGCCAGTTGGTTGGTGGAGTAACGCCCCAGTCCCAGCAGGGCCACGCCCATCTTTTTGCGCGGGGCGGACAAGGATTGCGCCAGCGCGGGAACCGAAAAGTGCGCCCCGGCGGCAACGGCCGACGCGCCGATCAACAACTGTCGCAAAAATGCACGCCGGCCCGTTCTCATACCAATGCCGAAGGATAACCGGTTAACACGTCGAACACCCCTCACCCCGGCCCTCTCCCCTCCGAGGGGAGAGGGTGGCCGAAGGTCGGGTGAGGGGTCCGCTGTTCTCATTTCACCGTTTTTTACAGGGAATTGGTATCATTTGCTGATCTTCACCATCTCCGCGCCGTGCGACGCGACGGGCAGGGAGAATTCACCTTTGAACTTGCCCAGATCCTTCTGCCGCCAGAGATCGCGGACGTTTTGCGAACCGGAGATTTTCAGGTCGCTCCATTTCACCGTGACATTGATGGTGCCATTCGTGCCGGTGTTGAACAGGCCGACCGCTCGCGAGCCGTCCGCCATTTTCTTGGCATAGACGCGCGCATCGCCGTCGTGGGCGACCTCCACCGCCTGGTCGCCGCGCGAATCCTGGCTGACGGCGATGACCTCGTCGTTCTCCAGCAGATTTTTCGTGAACGCGTCCATCTCGCTCATGTCGTTCGCGAGCAGCAGCGGCGAGCAGACCAGGCACCAGAGCGTCATGTGGGTGTATTCCTCGTCGGGTGTGAGTCCGGGCTGGCCTTTCTCCTTGGTGGCGATCTCCAGCATGTCGGGATCATTCCAATGACCGGGTGAAGAATACTTGCGCCACTTGTCCTGGCCGAACCCTTTGGTGCTCATCGAAACCCAGTTCGCCTTGATGTCGCCGGTCGTGCGCCAGCTGTTTGCGAGCGGCGTCACGGAAGGCGCGTTCGTCGGATTCAGATTGTTCGACAGACTGTAGATGATGTCGCGTCCGCTGTGGCGCAGGGCGTCGGCCATGTCCTTCGTCTCGGGCGCTTCAATCGGGTTCCAGTCGTATTTCAGATAGTCCACGCCCCACGCGCCCCACTGGTTCGCGTCGTTTGTGTAGAAATGATATTGGCCGATCGCCCAGGGCAGGACTTTCTTGTTCACGTTGCCTTTTTTCTCGATGGTCGGCTTGCTCCATTTGCCTTCGGGATTCTCCGAGCTGCCGCCGGGATGAGTGGCGTAGGAAGTGACCCACGGCGTCGAATAGATGCCGAACTTCAAACCCATCGCGTGGATCTGGTCGCACAGCGCCTTAATGTCGGGAAATTTTTCGTTGCCCTGCAGTCCGTGGAACTGTCCGCCGCGCTCACCCTGCCAGGTATCGTCGATGTTCACGTAGCTCCAGCCGTGGTTGATGAGTCCGGACTCCGCCATCGCCTTCGCGTTTTGCAGCACGATGTCCTGCGTGATGCGTCCGGCGTAATGATTCCAGCTGTTCCAGCCCATTGCGGGCGTGAGCGAGATGGTTTCGCCGATGACGATCTTGAATTTCTTGTCGCTGCTGCCGAGGGAGTTTTTCGCGTGAAACACAACTTTGTATTCGCCTTTTTTGTGCAGCGTGCCAGTGATGTTGCCGGTGGCGGCATCCAAGGTCAGACCCGCGGGCAGCTTGTCGGCGGAAAACGTCATCGGTCGGTCGCCGGTCGCGGGGATGTGATACAGAAACGGATGATCCGGACGCACCCCAAAGATTTCCGGGCCGTTGATCCGCGGTGTGGGTGGGGCGGGCGGGGTGCGGATTTCGGGCGTGTCGGCGGCGCTCGCGGAAATGAGCATTGCGGCCGCGACGAATGTGGTCAGGATTTTTTTTGCAATCATATTATTCATTTTTTGTTTCGGAAATTCCAAGCACCAACATCCAAGCTCCAGAGAAACTTCAATAACCAAACAACATCATGCGCGTCCGTTTGGAGCTTGATGCTTGGGGATTCTCTGGAGCTTGGCGCTTGGATGTTGGAGCTTCGTTCATGGTTGAGATTGTTATTATTTTCGTGACGTCAATGTTCCGATTCACCCGGATTTTCCGGGATGCCGGGGTCGTCGAGAATCTGCACTGCCGTCGCCGGGCCGAGGTTCGCCCAGTCCTGCAACACCCAGACGACCTTTTTGTCCGGCGTGACCTCGACGAGTTGCGGGCCCTTGCCGCCGCCGCCGCGCGAACAGATGATGGTGTTGCCGTTGGCAAGGCGTGTGCAGGTCTGGGTGTTGATGAAGCGATACGCCTCCGGCAAATCGTCCGGCTTGAGTTCCCAGACCGTCTCGCCCTGCGGATTTACCTCGCGCGTGAGCTTCTCGGCCTCGTCGGTGATGAGTGTGTTGCCATTCTTCAAACGGATGGCGGCCCACGGCGACCGAATTGGATAACGCCAGACTTCGTTGAAGTTTTTGTCGTATTCCACCACCGCGCCGTTGGTGCCCAGGCCGAGCATCGGCACGAGATACGTTCCCTGTGCCGTGTAACGAACGCGGCGGAACTGCGGATGCACGGTCTTCTGGTCCGTCAAACTTTTCGCGGGTAGATCGTGTTCCACTTCGGTGGCGCCGGTCTTGAGGTTGACGACCTTCAACTTCGGCGGCAGGCCGTTTTGGATGAACAAAACCTTGTCGAGGCCGATGGGCTGGCAGCAATGGACCTCCGTGTTCGTCGGACAGTCATAGCGCCAGACGACTTGTTTGTCCGGTGTGATCTCGGCGAGATACTGCATCCGCGTGAACAGGATGTTGCCGTTGGAAAGCATCCACACGTCGTCGTATTCGTTGCCGCGCCCGGTGGAATACGTCCAGATGATTTTGCCGTCATTGACGAGGAACATCTTGTTGTAGCCCTCGCCGATGTAGAGCATCGGATGCTGTGCCAGGCCGTTGCCGGGCAATCCGGGAGGTGTCGCGTTGGTCACCCATTTCCCCGGCGTGACTTCGGTTTCGGCGGGACCCAGCGCCGGAACCTCAGCAGAAGTAAATTTCCCCAGCGCCTCCATGCACGGCGTGGAAGAAATTTTCCTTGTGCTCGTCGTCGCGCAACCGGCGACCAAGGCCAGCAAACTCAATGTCAAAACCTGAAAAGCAGTTCGTGTGCGTTGTTTTGATTTCATAATTTTTGAACAGGAGCGAACAGAGTCAACGGAGGGAATGAATTTCAAAGCAATTTGTCCCGCATTTTTCGTCTCCGTTTTCTCGGTTTCCTCCTGTCATGGCTTCAGCCACCGCACCGGCTGCGTGATGGCGACATCAACTGCCGGCGCGGCCGCCAGAAAACCGGCCGAAGCGAGAAGCAGCGAGATGACGGCGCGGATTTTTTTCATGGGTTGATCGCGTTACATTAGGGGAGGGAGCCGGTTCAACGCAATCAAACGAATGTTCAGGTAGCGGCCCGACGGCATGACCTGTTTCTGGTCGGATAACCTCCAGACAAGCAAGACAAGGCGACTCAGACGGTTCTGGAGCAGGCCAAGTTGCTCTGTGTGGAATGGGCAGAATAAAATTTGAAAATAGAGGACGTTCTACCTCTCCATTTGCACGGTGATTTTTTGCGTGGATTAGGCGGGGCTGGAGCGCAGCGAATACCGTCGGCGCACGGTGGCGTCTGGCAGCACGCAGAGTTGTTTTCATTCAACTTCACAGCGGTTACGTCATGGCCGAAAGTTGCGCGGAGTATTGAACAAACGTTCAGGTCGGGAAACCTTGACCCTGGGCGCGGCGTCTTCACCATGGAATTCAGCAAACACCTCTATGAAAAACCACCTCACATCCTTGGTTCAATTGTCGCTGGCAGCCTTTGGCGCACACGCCAATTTTTCTCCCTCTCCTCCCTCAAAGGAGGAGTGGGCCGGGGAGAGGCGGCCAATTATTTTCAAGCTCAAATCCCCTCTCCCCAACCCTCTCCCCGCTTGCGCGGGGAGAGGGAGTTGCTTCCGTTTCGCACTGGCCCTGCCTCTATTTTTTCTTTTGACCACGGGCGCTTTCGCCGCCAGCACGAATGATCCCGCGCCGTCGTTTTCCTATTCGGCGCCGGACGACACGAACAACCCGGCGCTGGTCGCGTGGCAGAAGGAATTTGGCGCGTCGCATGATCAACGGATGAAATGGTGGCGCGATGCGCGGTTCGGCATGTTCATCCATTGGGGCGTGTATTCCGTGCCCGCCGGGGTCTGGGACGGCACCAATGTGACGCGCAGCGGCGCGGAATGGATCATGAATCGCGGCCGGATCTCGATGGCTGACTACGGAAAATTTCCGGCGCAGTTCGACCCGGAAAAATTCAACGCCGACGAGTGGGTCAAAATCGCCAAGGACGCCGGCATGAAATATATTGTGATCACCGCGAAACATCACGACGGCTTTGCCATGTTTCATTCCAAGGCCAGCGCGTTCAACATCTACGACGCGACACCGTTCAAGCGCGACCCGCTGAAGGAACTCGCCGATGCCTGTGCCAAGGCCGGCATCAAGCTGGGATTTTATTATTCGCAGGCGCAGGACTGGAATCATCCCGGCGGCGCGGCCTCGGGCGGCCACTGGGATCCGGCGCAGGATGGCGACATGGACAAGTTCATCGAGACGGTGGACATCCCGCAGGTCAAGGAGTTGCTTTCCAATTATGGCAAGGTTGCCGTCATCTGGTGGGACACGCCGGTGGGCATGACGCCGGAGCGCGCGGAAAAACTGCTGCCGCTGCTGAAAATGCAGCCGGGCATCATCAGCAACAACCGGCTGGACGCCAAAAAAATCACCGGTGACTACGGCACGCCGGAAAATAAAATTCCGACCAACGCGCTCGCCAGTGATTGGGAAACCTGCATGACGATGAATCACACCTGGGGCTTTCGCTTTTATGATCACGAGTGGAAATCCACCGCGACGCTCGTGCGCAACCTCGTGGACATCGCGAGCAAGGGCGGAAACTTTCTGCTGAATGTCGGGCCGACGAGCGAGGGCTTGATTCCGGCTCCGTCCGTGGAACGGCTCAAGGAAATGGGCGACTGGATGAAGGTGAACGGCGAGGCGATTTATGGCACGACGAAAAGCCCGCTGAAGTCGCCGCCGTCGTGGGGTCGGGTCACGCAAAAGCGGAACACGCTTTACCTGCATGTGTTCGACTGGCCCGCCGACGGGAAAATTGTCGTCCCCGGTTTGAAGAACCAGATCGCGTCGGCGACGCTGATGGCCACCGGCGAAACCCTGAAGACCTCAAACGATGCGGACGGCGTCACGATTTCAGTTCCCGCCACGGCGCCGGATAAAATTTCTTCGACAATCGTTTTGAAGACTGATGGCGCATTTTGATTTGGGTTGGGGGTGAAGATGCCGTGGGCTGCCTCGGGCGGTCTGCGGCATTTTTTGTTTCATTCTTCAATGGTTGCGTCCCCCCGTGTCCACGCTGGATCCAGCCGTTGACGGCTTCATGGTCAAGGTTCCTAATTTTACAAATTAGAACGAACGTTCGATGGGAGCGCGGCACGATATATGAGAAGGTGAGCCATCCACCAGCCCCGATCGCCAGAGTGCATTGACTCAGCGTGTTGCCTTGGGTGAAAACCGGCGGTTCCGGTTGCTCGCGGGCGTGGTGGACAGCTGGCAAGCTGGCAACTGATCACAACTTGATTCTGATCCCATGAAAAAAAATTCCCCCCAACTCGCGACGAAAATCGTTCTGGCTGCCGGTCTGCTGGCCGCGCAGGTGGTTCAAGGCGCAAATTCCACCTGGTCCGGCGCCAGCGGCACGGATCTCTTCTGGAGCACGGCGGGAAACTGGTCGCCCAGCGGGGTTCCCGCCACGACCAATGACGCGCTTTTTTTTGATGCGGGCGCATCAAACGATATTATTTCGACCAGCAGTATTATTTCCGCCAATCAGACGATACGCGCACTCCGGTTTGGGCAAACCAATGCCGCTGAAATCCATAATTTATTCATTAATTCGGGGGTGACCCTGACCGTGGCGGGAACCAACAGCAATGGTTATGGTCCGCTGGGAATAGACCCAACCGCTTCTTCAATATCGAATGGCCTGTCAACGGTTTTTTCAGGTCCCTGGCCAGGGCCAAGCACGCTGGCGGTGGCGGTAAATTTAACCAATACGATATCCGGTCCGGGCGCGCTGGTCGTCAATAATACCAACAACGAACTTCAGGTGCGGTATACCGACAGCAACAACCAAAACCACTATTCCGTGTTGGACATGTCCGGCTTGAATCATTTCAACGCCACCTTGGGGCGCATCGGGGTTGGTTATGGACAGGCTGGAAACACCGTGCGCGCCATGGGCAGATTGTTGTTGGCCAAGACCAATACGATCACACTTACCGGGACGAATTCTGCGGACAATGTGCAGTTGGTGGTGGGTGACAATTCAGGCAACAACAACGGCAACAACACGGCGGCGTTTCTATATTTGGGTCTGACGAACAGATTGAATGTGGATAAAATGCTGGTCGGCGGCCAGAAGACACCAGGCACAGTTCTATTTAATGCCAGCTTTACCTCTCCATCGCTCGTCATGCGCGGCAGTGACGGCGTGAGCCGCGTGTCAGCAATCCGGCTTGGAGACGAATCCGATTCCGGGGCGACCGGCAGCCCGACGACGGGCATATTGAATCTCCTGGCTGGAACATCCGACATTCTGGTGGACACGGTCATCGTGGGCAAAAGCCAGAACGGAAACAACACGTCGGCAGCCACGGGCAACCTGCTGGTCGGTTCAGGCACGTTCAACGCCAACTCGCTCACCTTGGGGGCGCAGGCCAACAGCAGTTACGGCGGAACCGTCACGGGCACGGCCAGCTTCAGCAACACCATCGTGACGGTGAACACCCTCTTGCAGTTGGGGCTTTCCGCCGGGGCGGCGTTTCCGCGCGTGGCAAATTTGAACGTCAACGGCGGCTCCATGACGGTCAACGGCACTTACATCAATCAGGGCACCGTGAACATCTCGGTCACCAACGCGACGCTCACGATGCCCACCGGCGCCGCCATCACGGCCAGAAATATCCAGCTTGACGGCGGCTCGCTGGCCAATGTGGCGAATCTCAAGGCGACGAACGCGCTCAACATCTTCAACAACGGTTCCATCGCCGGCACGCCGATCCTCGACCTCGGCAGCAGCGTCACCCCGGCGACGTGGGACGTGCAAGCCATCACCAACGGCAGCCTGACCGTGAGCAATGCCCTGCAAGGGGCGGGAACCATCAACGGCAATGTGATCCAGGCTCCGGGAGCGATCCTCAGTCCCGGCGGCGTCAGCAAGGCCGGCACACTGAATATCGGCGGCACGAGCGGAAACCTGACCTTGAACCACAGCGGCACGCTCAACGTTGACCTGTCCACCACCAGCGGTGGAGCCAACGACGTGATCGCCGCGTCCGGAACCGTCACGTTGAACGGCACCAACAATGTGTTCCTCAAATCTCTTGGTGGTTCGCTGGACACCACGACGCCTTACACCTTGATCACCTCGGCAACGCTGGTTGGTGATCAAACACAATTCAAAGTGGTGGGGCCGTTGACCACCGGCCGTTATACGTTCAGCTTTGACACCGCCACCGTGCCGAATACGGTTCGGCTCGTGGTTGGTGGCACCGGTCCGGCCAGCCAAATTTGGGTGGGGGACGGTTCCGCCAACGTCTGGGATGCGCAAGGCGCGTTCAATTGGACCAATGGCAGTTCCAGCCAGTTCTTCAATCTGGACAATGTCACCTTCAATGACACGGGATCGGTTTCGCCGCCGATCAGCGTGTCAGGCGCTCTCGTGACCGGCTCAATGACCGTGAGCAATTCCACCAAGAGCTATGCGTTCGGCGGAACGGGGACGTTGGCGGTGGCCGGGGCGTTGAGCAAGTCTGGCACCGGCGGCCTGGTCTTCAGCAACCGCAGCGACAACAGCTTCAGCAGCCTCACGACGGTTTCCAACGGCACCGTGAATTTGGCGAACAACGGACAAAATACCTTCGCCGGCGGCCTGAACCTGGTCGGCGGTTCGTTTGCCCTCTCCGGGAACAGCACGAACATTTTTGTGGATCCCAACACCGGCACGCCGGTCATCACCATCGGCACCGGCACGACGCTGTCCGTGTTGAATTCAAACGCCAACACTTTCAATGCCGTTCAAGTTCAAGTTGACGGCACGCTCGCGTTCAATCAGCCGGTGGACGCGACGTTTGATGCCCTGATGATCAACGCCGGCAGCGTGACCAAATCCGGTTCCGGCAAGCTCATCATGAGCGGCAACAACAGCGGTTTCAACGGGACGGTCGTGATCACCGGCGGAACGGTTGTGGCGGGCAGCACCGCTTCCGCGCTCGGCACGGGCGGCATCACCGTCACCAACACCGGCGCACTGGATCTGAACGGCAAAAACATCGGAGCGGTGCCCGTCGTGGTGTCCGGCGCCGGCCCGGCCGGCGGGGGCGCGCTCGTCAACACCGGCTCGCCACAGAACACAAGCCTCACCACGACGGCTTCAGCCGTCAACAACGTGACGTTGACGAACAGCGCCACCTTCGGCGGTTCCGGGCCGTGGAACACCGATCCGATCCAGAACCTGGGTTACTTCGTCGTCACGGCAAACTTGAGCACCAGCGGAACCAATTACAATCTGACCAAGACTGGAGCCAACCAGATTTCCCTGTTCAACGCCACGGTGGATCCCGCGCTGGGCAACCTCAACGTCCAGCAGGGCATGTTGAACTTCCAAGGCTCCACCACTTCGATGGGCGATCCCGGCAGCAACCTCACCGTCAGCGCCGGAGCCACGATCTCATTCTATGACACCGCGACGGTGTGGGACAAAAAATTCATCCTCAACGGCGACGGTGTGACGCCGAACATCTGGAACTACAACGGCACGCACACCATCGCCGGCGCGATGACGCTGAACGGCAGTTGCGTGTTCGGCGGCGCGCCCGTCGGCCGCGGCCTGCCGGTGTCCATCACGCTGAGCGGCCCGCTCAGCGGCGGCGGTTCATTCATCAAATCCGCGGCGGACCCACAGGGCGCCTACATCCTCGCCGCGACCAACACCTACACCGGCACCACCACCGTCGGTGCCGGGACCTTGTTCATTGAAGGCGTCATCGGCACGAACGCGACCACGGTCAACGGCGGCGTGCTTGCCGGCATTGGCGTCATCCGCGGGCCGGTCACCGTGGCTTCCGGCGGCAGGCTCGCGCCCGGCGATGCCAATACTGCATTCGGCGTCTTGATCATCAGTAATTCATTGAGCCTCGGCGGAACGTGCTCGAACAACGTGGACAAAACTTCCGGGGTTTTCTCCAGCAGCACGGTCACCAACCTCACCACGCTGACGCTGGGCGGTACCTTGCAGTTGAACCTCACCGGCGACGCCCTGGTGGCGGGCGACACGTTCAAGCTCTTCAGCTTCGGCAGCGCGAGCGGCTCGTTCAGTTCCATCAATCCCTCTTCGCCGGGAACCGGGCTGGCGTGGGACACTTCCGGACTGACGGTTGACGGCACGTTGAAAGTGATCGTGCAACCGGCGGCGGCGCCGGTGATCGGCAGCGTCACGCTGACCGGCTCAAGCCTGGTGCTGAACATCACGAACGGCGTAAGTGGCGGGACCAACATTGTGATGGCCACGACGAATTTGGTGAAGCCCTTGAACCAGTGGACGCCGCTGGCGACCAACGTATTTGACGTCAACGGAAATTCGCTCTGGACGAATGCGATCAGCCCGGCCAAGCCGCAGGAATTTTACCTGATCCAGCTGTCGCCATGACCGCCACCGGCCGTTGCCTGATTAAGTTAAAACACCACCGCCGGACGGCGCGAAACCGTCCGGCGGTTTTTAAATGAACGAAATCATTCCACGAATGAAACCCGTCAGCCATCAGCTGCGTCTGCGACTCGACTACATGAAGACAATCCATTTTCCCGCGCCTGCCCAAACCTTCACCGTTGCCGCGTTGCTGGCCGCCTTCACTGTCGGCCATGCGCTGTCGGCGGACATCCCGATTCCCGATGCGCCGGTGGATACGCCGTTGAAAGTTTTAACGGACGCCGACGCAGCCAAACGGCTGGCGTGGTGGAGCGACGCGCGGTTCGGGATGTTCATCCACTGGGGATTGTATGCGCAGGACGGCTGCTTTTACAAAGGCACCAACGGTGGCAGCGAGCACATGATGCAGCATCTAAAAATCCCGCTCACCGATTACGCCAAAATCGCCGACGACTTCAATCCGACGAACTTCAACGCTGACGAATGGGTGGCCATCGCCAAAAACGCCGGGATGAAATACATGGTCATCACCTCAAAACATCACGATGGCTTTGCGATGTTTGACAGTGCGAGCAGCGATTTTAATATCGTCAAACGCACGCCGTGGCACCGTGATCCGGTCGCGGAACTGGCCGCCGCCAGCCGGAAACAGGGATTGAAGTTCGGTGTCTATTATTCGCTCGGCCGCGACTGGGAGGATCCGGATGTGCCGACGCGCGACGGTTACCGTAGCAACACCTGGGATTACACGAACGAGACCAGCAAGGTGTTTGCAAAATATTTTGCGCGGAAAGTGAAACCCCAAGTCACGGAGCTGCTGACGCACTACGGCCCGATCGCGGTCTTGTGGTTCGACACGCCGGAAAAAATTTCCACCGCCGAAAGCCGGGAACTGGTGGACCTCATCCACAAGCTGGAACCGGATTGCATCATCAATTCGCGCGTCGGTCACGGCCTCGGCGACTATGGTGTATCGGAGCAGAAGATTCCCGGTGCGGGCGACGTCAAGCCTTGGGAAACCTGCATGACGCTCAACGGGCATTGGGGATATTTTCTGGGTGACGAAAAATGGAAGCCCGCGGCGGCCGTCATCCACAATCTGGTGGACATCGCGAGCAAGGGTGGAAACTATCTGCTCAACGTCGGTCCGACGGGGCAGGGGATTATTCCGCAAGGTGCGGTCGAAGATCTGAATTCGGTCGGCGCTTGGATGAAAGTAAACGGTGAATCCATTTACGGCACGACGGCGAGTCCATTGAAAACCCAGCCGGCGTGGGGACGCGTGACGAAGAAAATCACCAACGACGGGGCGACCCTTTACCTGCATGTGTTCGACTGGCCTTCGGACGGTCGGCTGCTCGTGCCTGGGTTGAAGAATGAGGTCGGGTCGGCGGCGTGCCTCGTCAATGGAACGAAGCTTAAAACCTCCGCGACGCCGGCGGGAATTGTCGTGGAAGTGCCCGCTACCGCGCCGGACAACATTTGTTCCACCCTGGTTTTGAAAATCAAGGGTGCACCCGACATCCGGTGATCTCCCATGAAGACACGATGAAAATCATTCCCCAAAAGGCGCTCTGCCTGGCGGCGCTTTTGCTGTTGACGGTGGCGGGTTCGGCATTCGCAGGGGACATCGTGTTACCGCCGCATCCGCGCCTGCTGCTGAACTCAAACGGCATCGTCGAACTCCGGGAACGAATCGCCAGTGGACCTTGGGCGAAGTCTGCCTGGGAAGAATTGAAAGCGAGCGCAGGCAAGAGCCTTTTGCAACCCATCGAACTGCCGCCGCGCGGCGGGAACTGGTCGCACAACTACGTCTGTCCGGTTCATGGGGCGCGCCGGTCGACCTGAAGGTCTCCGACGTGACCGATGCCGCGGGCAAGAAATTGATGCGGGCAGATGCGCTGCTGGTGGAAGTGAGTGCTGGCAGGATGCAGCGGGCATTGCTGGTTAATCCACAGCAGAAACAGGTGGTGGCTGCATTGCCGGGCGGCGTGGCGTGGTCGAGTGCGGACGCTCTGGCGGTTCGTTAACAATTGCAGCCAACCCTTGGCCGTATCTATGCGGAAAACTTTCAACGCAAAGGCGCGAAGGCGGAAGAGTTTAGAATCCAGAAACGGCCAGTCATGGGAGTCACCATTTCCTGAGCGCAAACTGCCGCAGGCCCGTCTGCGGGTTTTGCTGTATCCACTTTGCGTCTTTGACTCTTGGCGCCTTTGTGTTGAATTCCCACTGCAGGGTTCCGGCTAAGCCGCCCAGTTTCCCACCGAACAGCGCATTGCGCGTGGCGAATTTTGACACTGCCCCGGAGCGCGGGCGGTCCCTCGCCCGCAGCACTTAGCCGGAACGATTCGGTAGAAAAAGGTTTTAACCACGGATGGACACAGATAAACACGGATTGGGAACGGTTTTCTGAAATGAAAATGAGTTCACCGATCGGTGCCTTCTACCAAGTTCGCTGAAGTGGTCCTTTCTCCGGTCTTTATCCGTGTCCATCCGTGTCCATCCGTGGTTTCACTGCATCGTTCCG
>DATLVR010000111.1:0-23961 GCA_035577265.1 Verrucomicrobiia bacterium
CGGATTGGGAACGGTTTTCTGAAATGAAAATGAGTTCACCGATCGGTGCCTTCTACCAAGTTCGCTGAAGTGGTCCTTTCTCCGGTCTTTATCCGTGTCCATCCGTGTCCATCCGTGGTTTCACTGCATCGTTCCGACCAAGAATTGCGCCTGACTGATTTCCAGTTCGTCCTGCGTCAACTGCCGCCCGGTATGCCAATCGCCGCCGTAGAGGCCGCTCCAACGGCTCCGCCGATCACCATCGGAGCCGCCACGATGATGCGTCCAGCCAGAATTGGTTCGACTGGGTTTTCGCGCGCATCCTGCGGCGTGAAGCACAGGATTACTGGCCGCCCGATAAATTCCCCGGCCCAATAATCCGTCGCAAGCACCGCGCCTTTTCTTAAAATTTTTTGGCAAACTTTGAAGGTGAGTGTCGCATTACTGGATGAATGGAGAACATTTTTCAACATTTGGAGATGGCAGACCGCCAGCGCGGAAACCTTCGGCTCATCTGGGAGGTGGCTGTGACCGAAGAGCGCAACCGGTTGGCCCGCGAAATTCACGATACGCTGGTTCAATCTTTCGCCGGCATTGTTTTGCTTACGGAAGCTTTGGGAACTTCCCTGGGCGTGAACAACTCACAATGCCATCAGGCGCTTTTGACCATTCAAAACTTGGCCCGGTCTGGATTGGACGAGGCCCGCCGCTCGGTGCAGGCGCTGCGGCCTAAGGCGATGGAGGGTTGCACGCTGTTCGAGGCGCTCATGCAGGAGGCGGAACGTTTGTCCACAGAGACGCAGCTCGTCTGCGATGTCAAACAACGAGGCAAATCTTTGCCGCTGCCGGCAGCAGTTCAGAACGAAATGTTCCGCATCGCGCAGGAGGCGATGACCAATGTCCAGAAACATGCGCGGGCCAGGTCGGTTTGGATCACCCTGGAGTTCAAAGCTCATCAGGTGATTCTGACGATTCAAGACGACGGGATTGGTTTTGCAAACGCCAAAGCTCCAGGGAGCCAGTGCGGTTATGGAATGACATCCATGCGTGAAAGGGCACGGCGCATTGACGGACGGCTTAAGATCGAAAGCCCAGCCACCGGCGGCACGATCATCCGCGTTGAGATGCCCTTGGCCGAAAAGGGCGAAAATGCCAACTACCTCAAACCCAATGAAACCGCCAAAAATTAGAATTCTCGTGGCCGATGACCATCCGGTGGTTCGTGATGGCATTGTTTCCATCATTGAAGTCCAAAAAGACATGCGCGTTGTTGGGCAGGCAGCCGACGGCGTGGAGGCTGTGGAGCTCGCAAAAAAACTGCTTCCCGACATCATATTATTGGACTTGAGAATGCCCCGGATGGACGGGCTGGAAGCCAATGCACAAATTCAATCCCTTCACTTGCCGGGCAAGGTTGTCGTCCTGACCACCTTTGAGAGTGAACAGGATGTGTATTCGTCACTCAAGGCGGGAGCACGGGGCTATTTGCTTAAAGACACTTGCCGGCAAATGCTGCTGGAAACCATCCGGGAGGTGCATGGCGGCAAGACGTGCATTCCCTCGCGCATTGGGCAAAAACTGGTGGAAAACCTGAGTCGTCCCGTCTTGAGCAAGCGCGAGCTGGATGTGCTAAACCTTGTTTCCAAGGGAGAACGCAACAAGGACATCGGGGACCAACTGGGGATCGCCGAGGGAACCGTGAAAACGCATGTCAAAAGTCTGCTCAATAAACTGCAAGCCCCCGGCCGGACGGCCGCGGTTCGCGAAGCGGTTCACCTCGGACTGGTTCAGCTGCCCTGAATTCCCTGGCCGGACTTTTCCTCTCTCTTTCGGGGTAGGACAGAGTCCGCATTAAGTTTAGTCGAGTTCCGCTTCGGCACGTTCTAGCCTATCACGACCAATCCGGCCGATGGCGCTGGATAAACTGGACACCATGAGATTTTTCGGCGCTGACATGAATGCACAGAAAATTGAGATGTTGAAAAACATCCCGATTTTTCGCGAGCTGACCCGCAAGGAAATCCTGGAGGTGGACGAACTCCTGCATGAACGGGTTTACGAAACCGGGGAGATTGTTTTTGAAGAAGGAGACCCCGGCCACGGGATTTACATCATCGTCAGCGGCAGACTCCGGGCGAACCCCAGCCGCGAAATATTGAAGAAGACGAACCTGGAGTTTGGCCCCGGTGATCTGGTGGGGGAACTGTGCCTCTTCGACGAGTGTCCGCGAACGGCCACCGTGGTTGCCGCCGAACGCACGGTGGCGGCCGCGTTGTTTCAGGCGGAATTTTCCTCACTGCTGACGAAAAACAAGGACATCGGCGTGAAGGTGCTCGTTGAGGTCGCACGGATCTTGAGCCGCCGGACCCGGCAGCTTCTGCTTCAGGAGCAAGATCTGCCCAGTTTATGAAGCCATTCCCGCAGCCCGGAGCGGTCACGTTGCTGGTGGTCATCTTAATCACCTGCCTCGTGCTTTTTTTGTTCCAGAAAATCATCTGGCTCGTGGTGCCGTTTCTGCTTTCGCTGATGCTTTATTATTGTGTCCGGCCGGTCATGCGGGCGCTGGTGGTTCGTGGAATGCGGCATGGAACCGCCGCGAAACTCGTCTGGCTCGTCCTGCAACTGATGGCAGCGACCGTCGTGTTTGCGGGCGGACTGCTGGTGGTGGCAAAGGCCGGGACATGGCAAAATGAACTGCTCCGATATGTCGCCGGCGGACAGACCCTGCTGCGGGAAACCGCCGGAGCGCTGGAGCGGGCGGTGCCGCTGTTTCACAGCATGAGTCTGGGCGCCCAGATTGACCAGAATTTCAAGCAGTTCACCGACGGGTTCGCCGAAAAGAAATTGTTGCCGGTTTTGCTCCAGTCCCTGAGGTGGCTGCCGTTCCTGCTGCTCGTTCCTTACATCATTTACTTCATGTTGAACGACTCCGTGCGGCTCAAGAAATACGTCGTCAGAAGCGTGCCCAATCCCTTCTTTGAAAAGTCGCTGCTGTTGTTTTCCCGTCTGGACACCAGCCTGCAAAACTACTTTCAAGGACTGCTCCTGCTCACGTTTTTGGACGCCACCTGTCTGGGGCTGGGACTCGGCGTGCTGGGAATTGCCAACGCCCTTTGGCTGGGACTGGCCGCCGCCGTGCTGGCTTGGATCCCCTATCTCGGTTCCCTGATCGGGTGCATCATGGTTGTCCTGGTTGCCGCCACCGATCATCCCGAAAGCGCCCGCACGGCTTATGCGTGTCTGGCCCTGTTTTTGGGGGTCCGGCTGCTCGACGATTTTATTTTTCTACCGCTCACCATCGGTCGCAAACTTAGCATTCATCCGGTCCTGACGGTGCTCATGCTGTTCCTGGGCGGGATGGTTGCCGGAGCAACCGGACTGGTGCTTGCCCTGCCCTTGTTCGGGGTGATCGCCGTGACGGGCGAAGCGATTTCTCAAGTCGTGACCGACCGAAAGTTACGGGCGCGTTACCGGGCCACACGCCAACTGGTTCTTTCACACGAAACGGTTTGATGCAATCCCATGCGTTTCGAATGTCTCTCCAACGGGAGAGCCCGGAACCTCCCTTCCGGTTTAGCCGCCACTCCCTCGTCCTGAACAGTTCAAGACCTGCCGGACGCCTGATGGTTGCCGGATGCCCGTGTGATTATCTTGATCGACGAAAATGGAGCGCCGGAAGAGTCGGCATCGCTCGCAGAAAAATTAACCGCATGATTGAATCCGGACACGTTCCTTCAGATGAAAACTAATGGCGCACACGCCGCTTTCAAAGCGGTTGCATGGCTCATGGCAATTTGCGCCGTCTGCGCGTCCCATACATCTGCGCAGTCCGATTCTTCGTCTGATGTGCTCAAGGGACTCAAGGCGCCCCGTTCGCCTGAAAGCCCCTGGCAGCCGCCGGACCTGACGGGATTCGCCGGGGTGATCAAAGCCAAGGGGGAACCGGAAGCCGATCCCCAAAAGAATTACGATCTGGCCGAACTCATTGACCTTGCCGAACGCGCCAATCCGGAAACGAAAGTTGCCTGGGAGCAGGCCAGACAGTCGGCGGCGGCAGTGGGCATCGCGCAGAGCGAATACTATCCCCTGCTGGCTTTGCGGGCCTCGGCCGATTATGTGCGCCAGCCGGTGCCGGTGCCGGAAACGGCCACCACGGCGGGCTTTTTGGATCTCAAGACCGAACAGGCGCAGCCGGTCGCAACGCTCGAATGGGTGCTGCTCGATTTCGGACGGCGCAAATCCGGCGTGCTCGCCGCAAAAAATCAGTTGCTGGCAGCCAACCTCGGGTTCAATTCGCGGCACCAGGAGATTGTTTTCAACGTGCAAACCGCCTTTTACGAATATTGCAAGGCACGCGGGCGCATTGACGTGGCACAATCCGCCCTCACCTCGGCGCTGAACGTCCAGCAGGCGGTGGAGGAGCGTTTGAAAAATGGCCTGGCCACCGCGCCCGATATGTCGCAAGCGCGGCAACAGGCGGCATCGGCGGCATTTGATCTTGAAGATGTTCAGGCCAAAGAACGCGACGCGCAGGTACTCCTCGCCAAGAGCATCGGCATTACTCCCACCGTCCCATTGCAGGTGGTGGATTTTTCCAAGCTGCCCTTGCCCACCAACCTGGCGGACACGGTCGAACAGGTGATTGACCGGACGTTGAAACAGCGCCCCGACCTCCTGGCGCAGGTGGCCGTTTTGCGCGAGAAGGAGGCTGAAATCCGCCACGCCCGCACGGCTTACTACCCGACCCTGGCGTTTGAAGGCTCGGCCGGCGGATCGTTCGACAATTCGCAGATGAAATTTCTGGATCACGAGCTTCCGTGGTCGTCCACCCAGCAACCGGTCTGGGGCGTTGGGTTGACGTTGTCCTGGTCGCTGTTTGACGGCGGTTCGCGCAAACACAAGCTGGAGCTGGCCAAGGCCGAGCACGCGGCGGCACAGCACGCCCTGGAGAATTCCCGCGACCAGGCCATCTCACAGGTGTGGCAATCCTACACCGACACCCGGCTGGCGATCAGCCGACTGGACGTGGCCACGGCATTGGTGGACGCCTCCGAAAAATCCTACCAGCAAACCTTTGAGGCTTACCAAAACGGATTAAGCAGTCTCGTGGAAGTATTGGCGGCGCGGCGGGAATTGAGCCAGGCGCGCTACACGCAGCTCGACACGCGGGCGACGCTGCTCGAATCCACGGCGGCGCTGGCGTTCACCTCCGGCGATCTCGGTCCGCAATTGCTGAAAAGACAATCTGGAACCGTGAGAACAGAACCATGAATTCGATCAACCAAAAAAAAATCCATATCGTCGCCGCTGCGAGTTTGATTTTCCTCACCGGCTGCCGGGGCGCGCCATCCATCAATGTGCTGGGTTCGTTCTTTCCGGGGTGGATGTTCTGCATGGCCATCGGTGTGGTGGGATCGCTTCTGCTTCGCCTGGTTTTCATCAAGATAAACATTGAGCCGTATCTGCCGATGCGGGTGCCCGTCTATATTTGTCTTTGGGTTTTCATCAGCCTGCTCTCATGGCTGCTATTTTTCAGGAATTGAAATTATGCCCGACGAAAATCCCATCCCTAACGAGCCAGCCCAACCGGATCCAAAACCCGATTCGAAACCGGATCCGAAAATCCTCGGTCAAAGAGTCGCTCTGGTCATCGTCATCGCCACGGTGATCGTGGTCATCATCGCGGTTTGGATGCATGATTACCGGCCGTGGACAGACGACGCGACGCTCCGCGCGAATTTCATCGGTGTCGCGCCCCATGCCAGCGGCCACATTGTTGAGTTGCAGGTAAAGGACAATCAATATGTGAAGGAAGGCGACCTGTTGTTTGTGGTTGACCCGCGTCCTTACGAACACGCGGTCGCCAGCGCGAAAGCCGGCTTGAGCCTGACACGCAAACAGGTGGCGGCGTTGCAGAATGCCTTGCAAGCGGCCGAGGCCGCGATTGTCCGCGCCGAGGCGCAGGAACTGGCGGCCGAAGCCTCGGTCGAACGCGCCCAGGCGCAATACAAAGAAGCGGACGACCACGTCAAACGGCTGGAGCCGCTGCTGGCCAAAGAATTCGCCACCGCCGATCAACTTGACGTGGCGCGCACGCGCCGGGTCGTGGCCGACACCGCCGTCCGTGAAGCGCAGAAATTTCTGGCGGCGGCGGCAGCGGCGGTGGAGCAGGCGAAAGTGGAACGGCTCAAGGCTGACAACGACATCGGCCAGGATGGCGATGTGAACGCGCGCATCGCCGCCGCCGAAGCGCAGCTCCACGAAGCCGAGTTGAATCTCGAATACTGTCGTGTGAAAGCGCCGTTCAGCGGCAAGGTGGTGAATTTTAACATCTCCCTTGGTGAGTTTGCCCGAGTGGGCGTAGATGTGTTTTCTCTCGTGGACACACGCACCTGGTATGTCGTCGCAAATTTCCGCGAAACCCAGCTCAAGCATATCGAGGAAGGTTCGCCAGCGGAGATTTATCTGCAATACAAAGGCGGGAAACGGTTCAAGGGCAAGGTCGTCGGCCTGGCTTGGGCAGTTGTTCCTGAAGACGGAACGAGTGCGGGCGGATTGCCAGACGTGCCGCGCAACTTGGACTGGGTGCGGCTGGCGCAACGCTTTCCGGTTCGGATTCAAGTGGAAAATCCCGACGACAGTTTTCGGGTCGGCGCGTCGGCTGTGGTGACCATCTCCGGGCCGGCTCCGAAACCAAACCCTGCGGCAAATCCTTAGAACTAGAACGCTTGTGACCGCGACGCTGGCAGCTCCAAGTTTGTGGATTTCCCAATTCGCGGAATTCCTGCGCCGCGAACTCGCTCCGACGCCCGGCCGCTGGCAGGCCACGCTGCGCATCACGCTGGCCTGTCTTGCCTGCACGATTCCGATAATGGCCTTTCATTTGAAAGAGCCGCTCATGGTGATCATTGGAATGTTCATGGTCACCAAAGAGGACATCTCGACCACGTTGCTGGGAACGATTCTAGCAATCCTTGGCGCAAGCGTCGCTTGCGGATTGCTGCTGCTCTACTTCATGTGCGCACTCGACTTGACGTGGCTGCGCGTGCTGTGTGTTCCGGCGTTCATCGCGTTGGGCTTGTTTATGATCCGGGCTGTGAATCCTCCCGTTTTCGGATTAGGCCTCGCCGTCATTCTCGGCTTTGGCCTGACGATTCCCGACACGATCTCCGACACCGAAACTCTTAATCGCGTTCCATTCTATTATTGCTGGGCCTGGACGCTCGGACTGCTGGTCAATCTGGCGGTGCAATTGCTGATGAACCCGGAAACCTCGCAGTCAGTCCTCCTGCGCGGATTGACCACCCGCCTCGACGCGGTCGAAAGGTTGCTGCGCCGGCTGGCATCCGGCGAACCAACCGATCCAAAGCATTCAGCACTGGCTCCCCTCGCAATGACGGGCGTGGTGGAGCCGCTCCATCTGCTCAAAGTGGCTGGCGCGGTCGAGCCGCGGCTAAAAAAACACGCGGCCGAACTGCGCGCGCAGTTCATCGTCGTTGACCGCCTGGTGACAGCGGCGACCGTGCTGGAGGCGCAGGGAGTTTCGTCCGCGAACAAACAGGTCCAACAACGGCTGCTCAATCTGGCCGACGCCTGCGCCCGCTGGCACACCGCGATTAAGAGCCAGAAGCCGCCGGAAATTTCCGGCACACCTATGGCAAATGCTGGAACCATTTCGGACCAGGATGCCTTGCCTTCGCTCGCCGAAATGGAACGCGCCGCCGAACTGATGCCATTCACCTTTCCAGGCCGGGAATTGCCGGAAGAATTGAAGCCTGCACCCAACAAGGAGAAAGGCGGACTTCTCGCTCCCGATGCCTTCACCAATCCCGAATACGTTCAGTTTGCCATCAAAGGGGCGCTGGCCGGCTTTATCTGCTATCTCATTTTTACACTGACGGCTTATCCGGGAATTTACACCTCGGTCATCACCTGCGTCGTTTGCTCGCTCTCAACAGTGGGGGCGAGTTTGCAGAAAGGCATTCTGCGTTTCACTGGCGCGGCCGTTGGCGGCGTGCTCGGATTTATATCCTTGATGTATATCTTCCCGCAACTCGACTCGCTGGGCGGCTTCTGGTTTCCGTTCGGCGCAAGCATGGCGCTCGCGGCTTATGTCACCTGTGGAAGTCCACGGATTTCCTACTG
Source organism: Verrucomicrobiia bacterium (assembly GCA_035577265.1). Taxonomy (GTDB): domain Bacteria; phylum Verrucomicrobiota; class Verrucomicrobiia; order Limisphaerales; family UBA11358; genus UBA11358. The sequence continues at coordinate 8,125 of DATLVR010000111.1, forward strand.
CGGCTTCCAGATCTGTCTGGCCTTTTGCAAATGCGTCCTGCAAACCTACGGAACTTACACTGAACTGCGCGTGGTGCGCGACCGGCTCATTGGCATCGCGCTGGGGCTTGTGGTGTTTGGCATCATCAACAACCGGCTGTGGCCGGTGACGGCACTGGGCACCCTGCGCGCGAAACTGGTGTCCGTCCTGCGCACGCTTGCCAAACTTGCCAGCTTGCCCGACACGGATAAAGATCACGGATTGCGACTAACCGAGGCCCATGCCCTCCGCCTGAATGTATATCAAGATTTTGGCACGATCCGCGAACTGCTGGAAAGTTCGAAGTTCGAGTCCGGCGCTGAACAGCGCGGGCGGCTGGAGGCCATTCGCGACGCGGCGCAGTCGTTGTTCCTGCAGCAGCTCGCCATCATCCAGCACCGGCCCGACCTGCGGCCTTCCGCTGTGCCCGAAACCCTGCGCGCCGCGTCGGCCAAATTCCGGGCCACGCTGGCCGAGGTGCTGCTGAACGTTGCCGACCGCGTGGAAGGCCAAGCCGGACGCCCCATGCGCGACCTGCCGTCCGCGCTGGCGGAACTTGAACAAACCATCGCGGCGCAGATCAACACCGTGACCGATGCCAACGTAGCCGCCCAGATCCGTGCCCGCCTTGCGCTTTATCGGGAAACCGTTCCGCTGGTGATGAGACTGACACGACCTTGACCGATGGGTGCCGTCAAAACCCAAATCGTGAAAACGCACACCCAAGCCGGAACGATTCAGTGGAAAAAAGTTTTAACCACGGATGGACACAGATAAACACGGATTGGGAACGGTTTTCTGAAAAGAAAATGAGTTCACCGATCGGTGCCTTCTACCAAGTTCGCTGAAGTGGTCCTTTCTCCGGTCTTTATCCGTGTCCATCCGTGTCCATCCGTGGTTTCACTGCATCGTTCCGGCTAAGGCCAGCAATCATTCGTGGAAACCGAATTGAACGGCGTCACCTTGCCCGCGGCCTGCCTCTGAAAATCGGGTCATCGCACGTGAAGCTGGACGGACTCAAGCAGCGCATCCAGTCCGTTCCAGACGATCTGCACTCCAATACAGAGCAGCAGAAAGGCGGCAAGGCGGATGAAGATAATCGTTCCGGTTTCTCCCAGCACCCGGGCGAGCCAGTCCGCAAAGCCGTAGCAGAGGAAGATCGTGACCGCGATCAGGGCCATGGCCAGCAGGGCTGCCAGCATGATCGAAACGTGGACGCCATAATTGTGCGTGGTGTTTGCGCCGACCGTGATGGCCACGGAGATGGATCCCGGCCCGACGGTCAGAGGCAGAGTCAACGGGTAGAATGCCCGGTGGAAAATATTTTGCGATTGGACTGCATCGGACGCGGCATTCCGGTCCCCGTCCTTTTGCATCAGCAGTGCCCATCCCAACGCACAGACAACCAATCCCCCTCCGACCTGGACCGCCGGCAGCGACACGCCGAAAAATTTCAGGACGTGGGCGCCCAGAAAATACGAGGCGGCCATCAGGATAAAGCTGTTCACAGTAACCCGCCACGCCAGCTTTTTGCGCTGTCCCGGCAATACATTCCGCGTTAGCGCCAGAAAGATGGGACTGGCGCTCAGCGGATCCACGATGGGGAACAGCGCGCTGAAAACCAGGAAAAAAACTTTGATGGTGTCGTGCATAAATTCTAACCGGGGTCGGTTCGGATCTCCTTGTCCAAGGAAACCGTCAGGCCCGTGATTTTTTCGGCCAGAGCAAGAAAGGTGTCCACATGCGCAGTGAGCGCTCCCTGGACTTCAGTCGAACCGAAATTCCGGACGGACTCCCTCAGCCGCGCAAATGCGGTTTCCAAGTTCTCCGTCCCTTCCTGCGCCCTGCCCTCCAGGTGGTCGGCCATGCCGTCCAGCGTGCGTGACAGACAGGCTTCGAACTGTTGCTGGGCGGGGCGGACCGGCTCCGGTAATTCGAAACCGGGCAGCTGCAGCCGATATTTGACCAAAGCCACGCAACTAATAAACAACATCCGAAGTTGCAGCTGCCAGTCGAGAATTCGACGGCGCAACGCCAGATCCCGCTGCCGGGAGGATCCGAATTCAAACCACACCGCGTCCGCGAGAGCCCTGACCTGGCTGAAACGGCTGTTGATCGCTTCGCGAAGCGCATAGCCTCGCTCGCTGGCGGCCCTCCGGTTGTTTGCCAGCGATGCGCTGGCGTATTGCGCCAGCAATCGAAACACGGAGCGGAAGGTCTTTCTCATCTCAATCGCCGTGGGAGCACTCCACAACTGATCAAACACCAGCCACATCATCAGCAAGCCCAGCATGATGCCGACGACACGGTCTCTCACGGGCACCAGGGACGTCTGAATGACGAATTCCTGGAGATTGATGATATAGAACGCCAGAGCGAATTGAATTCCAAAGTAGGACAGGCGCGGACTGGAAGTCGCGATCCAGGCGGCCACAGCACTCACCACGATGAAAAGGACCGTGAACCCGCCGATGGAATCAAGTGCGGGCAACAGGAAAATCTGCGCGGCGAGGCTGATCACCCCGCCGGTGACCGCGCCGGCAAAACGCAAAACCTGTTTTTGACGCGACGAGCCGATCGTGGTCAGGGCCGTTAAAACGCAGGTCACCACCGCGGTGCTGATTCCATTCCAATTCAGGGCCGTGTAGAAGAGGTAGCAAAGGCTGGCGGCCAGGCAGCCCTTGAGCGCAAATCGGATGTATTCGGGGTTGGTGAGTGCGTCCCGGACAAAAAAGCTTTGAGGCGGTTCGCCCTCATTCGCTGGCGGCGGGACATGGGCGCCGGGTGAGGTGGAGCCCTCAAAAACTCCGGCAATCAGCGAAACCGTTTTCTCCATCTGCGGCAGGAGCGGCATGGTCGGGGAGCCCTGACCATCACCGGGGAATTGACTTAAACGCGGGATTCGTCCGCCCTGCAAATCGGCGCGAAGACCGGCGATGTTTTGCGCCAGGGTTTGAATTCGATTCCGATCCGCCTCGGAAACCCGGACGTCAAGCGACACCAGGCTGGCCGCGACATCCACCAGTCTTCCCACGAGCGCGACGACCGCGCCCATTTGCTCCGCGTAAGGCGGCGAGTAACCGGATCGCTGGATATTGCGCCGCATCGCGGATGTCCCCAGCATGGCCATGCGCGTAATCTGTTTCGCCGTTTTCGGCTCCACGGGACGACCGGTGGCATGGCAATCCAGCAACGCTTCAACGCTGGCCAGACGCTCGGCGATGAAACCGACCAGAAAATCCCCCGGCTTCAGCCCGGCAAAAAATATTGCGACCAGCGCGGCGATGATGGCGGCGAGCATGGTCTGGCCCGCGGCCCAGAGCGTTTCCGTCACCTTCAGTTCCGTCGAAATGTGCTGATCCAAAATCGGAAGAGACAGGACGACCACAATCCCAAAGCCAACCGCCGCTCCGTAATCCGCAATGATGCGGATGGAAAAAAATGAGATGAACAATGATACGATCACCCAGAGCGTGCGCAGCATGGGATCATCCAGGGCGAACATCGTTCCGATGACGACATAGCCAGCCCCCACGGCCAGGGTCAGGATGGCCAGCCTCACGGCCTTGACCGTCGCCCAATGGGTGTCGCGCGAGATGACCAGCGCGTAGATCGCCTGGACGCCAAGCGGCAGACGAAAAGTCATGGTGAGGAGCATGACCAGCGTCGCCGCGATGACCATCCGCGCGACCAGCGTGCCTCGTCCCGGATACGGTGCGAGTTCCTCCTTGAGAAATTCCCGCAACCAGGCCAATGGCCGGGGCCAGTCCTCCGCGCGTTCGGCGAGAGTATTCATGCTCAATTGCCGCGGATGATGACCACGGCGGATTCACTGATGCGGAACAGTTCCGGGTCGGGATTCTCAACGCGCACGCGCACCGGGTATCTCGACGCCAGATGAACCCAGTTGAGCGTTCGCTGGACATCCGGAAGACCGTTCGCGAACGTTCCAATCACATCGGCATCCGGCGTGACGCCAAACCCGATGCTGTCCACATAGCCGGTGAAACACCGGTCCGGCTTGGACATCACATACACGTCGGCCTTCATTCCCGGCTTGATGTGCCCGAGCTGCCCTTCACGGAAGTTGGCCACGGCCCACCATCGGCGTGCGTCAATGAGCACGAACACCTGCTCGCCGACATGGGCGTAGGCGCCTTCGGAAATCTTGAGGTTCGTCACGCGCGCATCGAAGGGGGCGTAAACGCGGCAGTTGTCCAGATCGTAGCGGGCGCGCTTGACGGCGGCCGCCCTGGCCCCGCGCTGGCTGGTCAGCGGCTCGAGCGTGGTCACGGCGTGGCCGGCCTGCTCATGCTGCGCCCGGGCTGACGTCCGCTCCGATCGCGCGAGTTGCAGATGCGATTGCGCTTCCCGGAGCGCTTCCCGGTGTGCGATCTCCGAGGTTTTCGCCTTGTCAATGGCGTCCACGGTGACGAACTGTTTGGCCAGCAGCGGCGCCAGGCGCGCCAGATTGTTGCTGGCGTAGGCCCATTCCGCTTCCGCGCGTTCGACGCCTTGTTCGGCCGCCGTCACGTCGGCTTCGGCGCTGTGGATTTTGGCCTCCGCCACCGAAACCGCGCTTTCGAGCGATGCAATTCTCCGCTGTTCGTCGGCAATCTGTCCTTCCAAAGCGGCCTGTTCCGACAAGGCTCTTTCCAGTGCGTATTGATAAGGCCGGTCGTCAATTTCGAAGAGCAGTCCGCCCTTTTTTACGAACTGGTTGTCGTGAACGGGCAGTTGGATCAGCGGACCCTCGACCTGCGGCGCCATGCCGATGTAATTCGCCAGCACGGCTGCATCATCGGTCCGGGGATGGTGGGTTGTCTGATGGTGCACAATCAAACCCAGCACGGCGGCGGCCGCCACAATGCCAATGCTGATCCAACGCCCGAGCTTTTTTTGAGAATTCGCATCCGTTTCAGCGCTCATAACTCCCTTTCTTAGCTGAAGAAAATCAGCCACAGCAAAAATGTGAACAAGGCCGCCAGACTTGGATAAACCAGGACGGGAAACACGACGGCGATTTTCTGGCGCAACAGCAGCCAGTGCGCAATGACCGCCAGCAAAATGCCGAGAAACAGGCAAACCAGCCACGCCGGAAAAAACGACCCGACAATATCGAAGGACGGCGACCGGGAACAGCCGGCCAGCAGACCTGGCAGCATCAAGCCACCATGGCTGAAATAACAACGAAAGAACCTTCTCATGGTCTGGTTATTCTCATGGTTCGCCCGGATGCGCTTTGGCATGCGCTTCGACGCCAATCCTGTTCATTTGAGATTTCTCAACGCGAGCCTTCAGAAGTTTAGCAGGCGCGGCATTTAAGCCAAATTGGATTCTTGGGAGAGCTGGAAATCTGCCCAAAGAGCGATTGTAGATTTTTCGGCCAGGCGTAAGGTTGAAATGTTATGACGAGCTTGCTATTCAATTCAAAACTGGATCTGCGCTCGAGCCAGCGACAGCCGGCCAGGCAGGCGCAAATTCGGATAGTGGTTGCGGATGATCACCCCATCGTGCGGCAGGGCATCATTGCGAACCTGAAGGAGCACCGGGACATGAAAGTCGTGGCCGAAGGGAGCGACGGAGATGAGGCTTTGGCCCTCATCAAGCGGCACCTGCCCGATATCGTCCTGCTGGACCTCCGCATGCCACGCATGGACGGCTTGGCTGTGGTTGCGGAAATCAGCGCACTGCGTCTCCCATCCAAGGCGATCGTGATGACAACTTTCGAGAGCCAGGAGGATATTCAACGGGCGGTTCGTGCGGGGGCGCGGGCCTATCTCCTCAAGGATTGCACCCAGCAGACGTTGATCGAAGCCATTCGACGGGTTTACCTCGGCGAGGTTTTTCTCCTGCCCCACATTGCGCAAAAACTCGTGGATCGAATCCAAAAGCCTCAAATCAGTCCGAGGGAATTGACGGTTCTCAAATCCGTCGCTTCGGGAAAGAGCAACAAGGAAATCGGGGTTCAGCTGTTCATTGGGGAAGGCACGGTTAAAACCCATGTGGCGAGCCTGCTCACAAAACTCGGAGTCGCAGGCCGAACATCTGCGGTCAGGGAGGCCGTGCGCCTGGGTCTCGTGCAGATGACCTGACCAAATATGATTTAACCGGAAGATTCCAGCCATGCCAGCTTTCAAGTCAAACCCAAACCAAATCGCGGAGGGCTCCGTGAAAACTAAAAAAGGGGCCAATGGGGTGGTTCGCATCGAAGAGGACGCGCTCGGTGACGTCGAAGTTCCGCTGGCGCATTTGTGGGGAGCCCAAACGGAGCGGTCCCGCCACAATTTTCCGATCGGTGTGGAGCGCTATCGCTGGGGCCGTCCGGTGATCCGGGCGCTTGGCATCCTCAAGAAATGCGCGGCCCTCGCCAATGAAGAATTGGGACAGTTGCCCCGCCAAAAGGTGGACCTGATCGTGAGTGCGGCGCAGGAAGTCATCGACGGCAGGCTGGACGCCGAATTTCCGCTCGTCGTCTTCCAAACCGGCTCGGGCACCCAGACAAACATGAACGCCAATGAGGTGATCGCCAATCGGGCAATCCAACTCGCCGGCGGGGTCGTCGGCTCAAAAAAACCGATCCATCCGAATGACGACGTCAACCACAGCCAGTCATCCAACGACACATTCCCGACCGCGATGCACATCGCGGCGGTTGAGGAAACGGAAAACCTGCTCGTTCCCGCCATCCGCACGCTGCGCGACACGTTGGACGCCAAGTCACGCCAGTTCACCAAGACGGTGATGGTGGGCCGGACCCATCTCCAGGACGCCACACCGCTGACACTTGGCCAGGTGATTTCCGGCTGGGTGGCACAACTTGACGAGGCGCTCGAAAGCATTCACGTCAGCCTGGGTCCCGTCCATCTGCTCGCCATCGGCGGGACGGCGGTTGGCACCGGGTTAAATGCTGATCCCCGGTTCGGTGAAGTCGCCTCCCGGAAAATTTCGGAGGAAACCGGAAAACCGTTCCGCCCGGCGCCGAACAAGTTCGCCGCCCTCTCGGCCCATGATGGGATGGTGAATCTGAGCGGCACGTTGCGGACCCTCGCCGGCGCATTGATGAAGATCGCGAACGATGTGCGCTGGTATGCGTGCGGTCCACGGGCCGGCTTCGGAGAACTCAAGCTTCCGGAAAACGAGCCTGGTTCTTCCATCATGCCCGGGAAGATCAACCCCACTCAATGCGAGGCCATGACCATGGTCGCGGTGCAGGTCTTTGGCAATGACCATGCCATCGCCTTCGCCGGTTCGCAGGGAAACTTTCAACTGAACGTGTATAAGCCGGTCATGCTGCACAACGTGCTGCAATCCATCCAACTCCTGGCGGAAGCCGCGCGTTCGTTCAATGATCGCTGCGCCGCCGGCATTGAGCCGGACGAAAAGCGGATCAAGGAGCATTTGGACAACTCGCTGATGCTGGTCACGGCGTTGAACCCGCACATCGGCTACGAAAAGGCCGCCCGGATTTCTCTCAAAGCTTATCGCGAGGACATCACGCTGCGGGAAGCGGCGTTGAAGCTGGGGTTCGTGACGGCCGGGCAATTTGATCAGTGGGTGCGCCCGGAGGAGATGACGCATCCGCTGCAGTCCCACACATGAAACAATTGATTTTGCCTTGGGCGCCGCCTGGCTCAGGGCAAACAAAATGAACCACTTAAAAATATGCAGAACGCAAAACATTTGACAGCGGTCGGTCTCGATGGGGACGCGACGAAGCGAAGCAAAGTTGCCGGCAATCGCGTCATGGCTTTATGGCGCACCCTGATCGGCAAGAAGATTGTCATGGCGGTCACCGGGGTTGTGCTGATCGGATTCATCATCGCCCACATGCTGGGAAATCTTAAGATGTTTTCCGGCCCGGACGAGATTAATGCTTACTCCAAATTCCTTCGTGAAGTTGGCCAGCCTGAACTCGCCTACGGTCAATTGCTCTGGATTGTGCGGATCGTCCTGCTCGTCTGCGTGGCGCTTCACATCACCGCGGCAGTCCAGCTTACTCTCATGAGCCGGGCGGCGCGACCCGTCGGATACACCGTCAAAAAGAATATCGAGACGACATTCGCCGCCCGGGTCATGCGCTGGGGCGGCGTGTTGCTGGCGGTCTTTGTCATATTCCACCTGCTGCACTTGACGGGTGGCGTCGTCGGATTCGAGGCCGGGCAGTTCAAGCATCTGGCCGTTTACCAAAACGTCATGGCGGCGTTCCACGTCTGGCCGGTGGCAATTTTTTACCTCGTGGCCATGGCGGCGTTATGCCTTCACCTCGGCCACGGCATCTGGAGCCTGCTGCAAACGCTCGGCTGGAGCACGGCCCGCAACGAAGCGATGCTGAAGACGGTTTCGTGGATCATCGCGATCGTGGTGTTTGCCGGGTTTTCTTCCATCCCGGTCGCGGTGATGGCCGGGTGGCTAAACTAAAGGAGACATTTATGCTGGAAGCAAGAATACCAACCGGTCCAATTGAACAGCAGTGGGACACTTGTCGCTTCGAGATGAAGCTGGTGAATCCCGCCAACCGCCGCAAACACTCCGTCATCATCGTGGGCGCAGGACTGGCGGGGGCGGCCGCCGCCGCCACACTCGGCCAGCAAGGCTACCACGTCCACTGTTTTTCCTACCATGACACCCCGCGCCGCGCGCACTCCATCGCCGCGCAGGGCGGGATCAATGCGGCGAAGAACTACCGCAACGATGGGGACAGCATTTTGCGCTTGTTCAAGGATACGGTCAAAGGCGGCGACTTTCGCGCGCGCGAGGCCAACGTTTATCGTCTGGCCCAGGTCAGCCTGAACATCATTGACCAATGTGTTGCCCAAGGCGTGCCGTTTGCGCGGGAGTATGGCGGACTGCTCGACAACCGGTCATTTGGCGGCGTGCAGGTCGAACGGACATTTTACGCCCGGGGCCAGACGGGACAGCAGTTGTTGCTCGGCGCTTATCAGGCCCTGCAAGAACAGTTGGGTGCCGGCCGGGTGACCATGCACACCCGCAGCGAACTGCTCGACGTGGTGATCGTCAACGGCCGGGCGCGCGGGATTGTGACGCGGAACCTGGCGACCGGCCGCATCGAGCGTCATGTTGCCGACGTGGTGGTGCTGGCAACGGGAGGGTATTCAAACGTCTTCTACCTCTCGACCAATGCCAAAGCCTCCAACTGCACGGCCATCTGGCGCGCCCACCGCCGCGGCGCCCTGTTTGGAAACCCGTGCTTCACGCAGATCCATCCGACCTGCATCCCCTTGAGCAGCGAGCATCAATCCAAATTGACGCTGATGTCCGAGTCGCTGCGAAATGACGGGCGCGTCTGGGTGCCGAAGAAAAAAGGTGAAACGCGCGCCGCAAAAGACATCCCGGAGAACGAGCGCGACTATTATCTCGAAAGCCGCTACCCGAGTTTTGGCAACCTCGTGCCGCGCGACGTCGCGTCGAGAAACGCCAAGGAGGTGTGCGATGAAGGGCGCGGCGTCGGACCGCGCGGACAGGGTGTCTATCTGGATTTCGCGGATGCCATTCAGCGGCTTGGCCTGGAGGTGGTTCGTGAGAAATACGGCAACCTGTTTGACATTTATCAGCGGATCACGGGCGAGGACGCCTACACCGTGCCGATGCGGATTTATCCCGCCCCCCACTACACGATGGGCGGGCTGTGGGTGGACTACCGCCTGATGACGACCATCCCGGGATTGTTCGCGGGTGGTGAAGCGAACTTCTCCGACCACGGCGCCAACCGCCTCGGCGCGAGCGCGCTCATGCAGGGCTTGGCCGACGGCTATTTCATTTTGCCCTGCACCGTGCCCGACTACATCGCGTCCACCAAACTGGATCCGGTGGACGTTTCGCACCCGGCGTTCGCGGCCGCCGAGGCCGAAGTCCGGCGCCGGATCCAGTCGCTGATTTCGATCAAGGGAAAACGCACACCCGATTCGTTCCACAAGGAACTCGGCAAGATCATGTGGGATGAGTGCGGCATGGCCCGCTCCGAGGCCGGCTTGAAAAAGGCGCTCGCCCGGATTCCCGGGTTGCGTGACGAATTCTGGCACAATCTCAACATCGTCGGCGGCGACGAAGAATTGAACCAGGTTCTGGAGAAGGCGAATCGCATTTCCGACTTTCTGGAAATTGCCGAACTCATGTGCCTCGACGCGCTGCAACGCACGGAGTCTTGCGGCGGACATTTCAGGTTGGAAAGCCAGACGGCCGACGGCGAGGCGAAGCGCGATGACGCGAACTTTTCCTACACGGCGGCCTGGGAATGGAAAGGGACGGGTCAAACGCCGACACTTCACAAGGAACCGCTCACTTTTGAACGGGTTCCACTTTCTCAAAGGAGTTACAAATAACCATGAACATCACACTCAAGATTTGGCGCCAGCAAAACGAGGGCGCACCAGGCCAATTCGTCACCTATCAGGTCAAGGATGCGACCCCGGACATGTCATTTCTGGAAATGCTCGACGCCCTCAATGAAGATCTGCTTAACCGGGGGGAGCCTCCCGTGGCCTTCGAGCATGACTGCCGGGAAGGCATCTGCGGCTCGTGCGGTTTCCTCATCAACGGTGTGGCCCATGGCGGCCAGCGGGGCACCACGGTGTGCCAGCTCTCCATGCGCTTTTTCAAGGATGGCGACTCGCTGACCCTCGAGCCGTGGCGCGCACGCGCCTTCCCGATCGTCCGGGATTTGATGGTGAATCGGTCAGCCTTTGACCGGATCATTCAAGCGGGAGGCTTCATCACCGCGCCCACGGGAAGCGCTCCGAGTGCCAACGCGATTCTGGTCCCAAAGGAGGCGGCGGATACTGCGTTTGACGCGGCGGCCTGCATCGGCTGTGGCGCCTGCGTTGCCGCCTGCCCGAATGCCGCCGCAATGCTTTTCACCGCCGCAAAGCTGACTCACGTGAACTCGCTGCCGCAGGGCCAGCCCCAGCGCGACCAGCGCACGCTCGGCATGGTGAACGCCATGGCCGACGAATACTTCGGCAGTTGCACGAATCATGGCGAGTGTGGAGCGGTGTGCCCAAAACAGATCCCCATCGAATTCATCGGCGGAATGAACCGCGATTTGATGCGGGCGTTGGCGCGCCGCCATCGGGAACCACTGCTCATCACTGGAGTCAAACAACAGCCATTCCACGAAGATAGTCATGAGAAAGTCGAGTCGGCCTCGTGAGCAATGTAATTCCCAACCCTGTGGTCAACGCGCTTCCAGAAACTCGCGAGGGATCGGATTCCAGTGTTGCCTGGATCCGGTGCTTCAAAGCAATCAAACAACACAAATTAAAACATGAAGACTTCCACTCCAGACAACGGATCATACGTTAAAACCGATTTAACCGGCGTTGACCTGCTCAACCGGCCGATGCTAAACAAGGGAACGGCGTTCACCGAAGCTGAGCGCGGTCTTTTTCACTTGCACGGACTGCTGCCGCCTCATGTGGGCACGCTCGAGGAACAGATGGCGCGGCGATTGAAAGTCCTGCGCGCTTTCGAAACGGACTTCGAGCGCTACGCGTTTCTCCGGGAATTGCAGGACACGAACGAAACGCTGTTCTACGCCCTGCTCGCGCGCAATCTGGAGGAAATGCTGCCGTTGGTTTACACGCCGACGGTGGGCGAAGGCTGCCAGCGCTTCAGCGAAATCTGGCACAAGCCGCGCGGCGTGTTTCTCAGTTATCCCAACAAACATCGCATCCGGGAAATTCTCAATGACCCGCGTTTTGAGAACGTGCGCGTCATCGTCGTCAGCGATGGCGAACGCATCCTTGGTCTCGGCGACCAGGGTGCCGGCGGCATGGGCATTCCCATCGGCAAGCTCTCGCTTTACACGGCGTGCGCGGGAATTCATCCGGATCAAACGCTGCCCATCCTCCTCGACGTCGGCACGAACAACCAGGAGCGCCTGGCCGATCCACTCTACATCGGCTGGCGTCACGAACGCGTGACCGGCGCGGAATACGATGACTTCATCGAAACGTTCGTCTCCGCCGTCGCCGGGCGCTGGCCGCATGTGCTGCTGCAATGGGAGGATTTCGCGGGAACCAACGCCGGGCGTTTGCTCGCGCGCTACCGCGATCGGTTATGCACGTTCAACGACGACATTCAAGGCACCGCCGCCGTCGCCACCGCCACACTGCTGTCGGCCATCAATGTGACCGGAGTGAAATTGACCGAACAACGCATTGCCTTTGTGGGCGCGGGTTCCGCCGGTTGCGGCATTGCGTCGCTGCTGCTTCAGGCGATGATTGACGCCGGCGCCGGCGAAGCCGAAGCCCGCCGCCGTTTCTTCGCGGTGGATCGCAACGGAATGCTCGTCGAAGGCATGGCCGACATCACGCTGGCGCAACAACCATTCGTGCAGACCCGCCAGGCCGTCGCGACGTGGAAGCTCCAGTCGCCGGGAAAGATTTCATTGTTCGATGTCGTGGCCAATGCGAAACCCACCGTGCTGATTGGCGTGTCGGGTCAAACGGGCGCATTTACCGAAGCGGTGGTCCGCGAGATGGCGCGCCATGCCGAACGCCCGGTCATTTTTCCGCTCTCGAATCCCACATCGCGCAGCGAGGCAACGCCAGAACACCTCATGGCCTGGACTGAGGGCCGCGCGTTGATCGGCACGGGCAGTCCGTTCCCGCCCGTGCAATGGAACGGCAGGGAGGTGAAAATCAATCAGACGAACAACTCCTACATCTTCCCCGGCGTGGGCCTGGGCATCCTCGCCTCCGGCGCGCGGCGGGTCACCGACCGGATGTTCATGGTCGCCGCCAAAGCGCTGGCCGGTTTGTCGCCGACCTTGACGGACAAAACCGCGCGACTGTTGCCGCCGGTCAGCCAGCTTCGCCCGGTGGCGGAGACGATTGCGACCGTGGTCGCCCGTCAAGCACAAGCCGACGGCGTGGCTGACCGTTGCGACGAATCCATTTTACGCAACCGGATTCAGGCGTGCATCTGGGAGCCGTGTTATCAGCCTTATCGCAAACCAACCCACTGAAGAAATTCCAATTATGAACAACCAAACAGTAGCTGACGTGCTCGTTGACACGCTGGTGGCAGCGGGCGTGAAAAATGTATATGGGCTGGCCGGAGATTCGCTCAACGGCATCACCGATTCCATCCGCACGCGGGACAACATCAAATGGGCGGGCGTGCGGCACGAGGAAACGGCTGCCTTTGCGGCGGGAGCGGAGGCGCATTTGACGGGACAACTCGCCGTCTGCGCCGGAAGCTGCGGGCCGGGCAATCTGCATTTGATCAACGGCCTTTACGAGTGCCATCGCAGCCGCGTGCCGGTGCTGGCGATTGCGGCGCATATTCCCAGCCAGGAAATCGGCAGCAGTTATTTTCAAGAGACGCGACCGGAGAGTCTGTTCCGCGAATGCAGTCATTATTGCGAACTGATTTCGCAGCCGGAGCAGATGCCGCGGGTTTTGGAAATCGCCATCCAAACCGCCATTTCGAAACGAGGCGTCGCGGTCATCGTGCTGCCCGGCAACGTTGCGTTTCACGCTGCATCGCCGGGCCGACGGCCACGAATTCATTTTGAGGCGCCCCAACCCACCATTCGTCCGTCGGACGAAGAAACCGGCCGGCTGGCCGGCATCTTGAACGGTGCGGAACGCGTGACCATTCTGGGCGGCGCCGGCTGCGCGGGCGCGCACGACGAATTGATCGCCGTGGCCAACGCGTTGAAAGCGCCCATCGTTCACGCCCTGCGCGGCAAGGAATTCATCGAATACGACAATCCCTTTGACGTGGGCATGACCGGGCTGCTCGGATTTTCCTCCGGCTATCATGCGATGATGAATTGCGACGCGCTGCTCATGCTCGGCACGGATTTTCCGTATCAGCAATTTTATCCCCATCAGGCGACCATCATCCAGGTGGATCTTCGCGGCGAACAGATCGGCCGGCGCACGCGCGTGGACCTCGGTCTCGTGGGCGACGTGAAGGCGACCCTCCAGGCGTTGTTGCCAAAACTCACGCCGAAAACGGACAGCGCGCATTTGGACACTTCGGTCAAACACTATCACTCCGCGCGCAAAGGGCTCGACGACCTGGCGACGGGCGAGCCTGGACGCAAGCCGATTCATCCGCAATACCTCGCCCGCGTGCTCGATGAAGTGGCGGCCACCGATGCCATTTTTTCCTGCGACGTCGGCACCCCCACGATTTGGGCGGCGCGCTATCTGACCATGAACGGCCGACGGCGTTTACTCGGCTCCTTCAGCCACGGCTCGATGGCCAACGCGCTGCCGCAGGCCATCGGCGCGCAAGTGTCGCATCCCGGCCGGCAGGTGGTCACGCTGTCCGGCGATGGCGGCATCGCGATGCTGTTGGGCGATTTGCTGACGTTGCGGCAATTGCGGTTGCCGGTGAAAATCGTCGTGTTCAACAACAGTTCGCTGGGCTTCATTGAACTGGAAATGAAGGCCGTGGGCGTTTTGGAGTTTGCGACGAATTTGGAAAATCCCGATTTTGCGAAGATGGCCGAGGCCGCCGGCGTGCTGGGATTGAGGGCGGAAACCCCGGAACAAGTGCGCCCGATGCTGCTGAAGGCGCTCCAGCACGACGGCCCGGCCCTGGTGGAAGTCGTCGTGAATCGCCAGGAACTTTCGATGCCGCCGACGATCACCGTTGAGCAAATGAAAGGGTTCAGCCTTTACATGATCAAAGCGATTCTTGACGGCCGCGGCACGAAAATTCTGGATCTCGCAAAAACAAACCTGCTGCGGTGAGCAGAGAAGCCGCGCTGAAGCCGGATTTCGTGACCGCCGGGCAGTTAGAACTGGGTGCGCCCGGAGGAGCCGACGCATCCGTTGAAAAAATGATGCGGCAGCGTGTCAACATGCAGCGCTGCGGCAAACCAATCCATTGACCCCTGAATTCGCGACTGTTGAACGTTCGAAGCCGGTGCGATCCGCATCGAAGGGTCCCGGATTTTATTCCATGGCGATACTCCCGACCGTCCTGAGCGTGATCGCCGGCAGCGCCGACGTCATCAGTTTTCTCGGCCTTGGGCTTTTCAACGCCCATATTACCGGCAACCTCGTCATTCTCGCGGCCCACATCGTGGCTCGGGGAAAGGCGGATGTGAATCTCATGCTTTCGGTGCCAATTTTCATTTTGGTGCTCGGTCTCATGAGGCTGCTGGTCGCCGGTCTGCAAGCGCTCCGGGTGGGATCCCTTGTCCCTCTGCTCTGGCTGCAGTTCCTGTTGCTGGCCGGACTTTTTGCGCTTTGCGGCACCGCCCCCCTCCCCGGGAATCCGGACGCAGGCAGTGCTCTGGTTGGCTGCCAATTGGGAGTCGCGGCGATGGCCGTCCAGACGGCGCTGGTGCAGCTTGCACTGAAAGGCGCCCCCTCGACAGCGGTGATGACAACCAACATCACCCGTTTCATAATGGATCTTGGCGAGGCCTGGCTTGGGCGCGAGTCCGGCGACGCAGCCCAAGCCCGCTGGAGGGCAAAGCACACGTGGCCGGTGATTATAGGTTTCACCGTCGGCGCTGCACTCGGGGCCGCCTGCTTCGCTGCCGTTGGCCTGAAAGCTTTCGCGCTCCCGGTTGCGCTCGCTTTGCTGGCGTTGGCCATGGCCTTGGGCGCGAGGCACGACGTCGCACATTGATCTGCGACCCTTCCTAAAACCGCCTGTCTGCTCCATACAACCCGCTCGGCCGACTAAGTCGGAACGATTCAGTAGAAAAAAGTTTTAACCACGGATGGACACAGATAAACACGGATTGGGAACGGTTTTCAGAAATGAAAATGAGTTCACCGATCGGTGCCTGCTACCAAGTTCGCTGAAGTGGTCCTTTCTCCGGT
>DATLVR010000112.1:0-33351 GCA_035577265.1 Verrucomicrobiia bacterium
CGATGCCGACCTGAGCGGTGCCGTCCTGAGCGGTGCCGTCCTGCGCGATGCCGACCTGCGCGGTGCCGTCCTGAGCGGTGCCGTCCTGCGCGATGCCGACCTGAGCGATGCCGTCCTGAGCGATGCCGACCTGAGCGGTGCCGTCCTGCGCGATGCCGACCTGAGCGGTGCCGTCCTGAGCGGTGCCGTCCTGCCTTATATCCCAAAGATTGATGATCTCGATGGCAAAATCCTCAGTGCCATTAACACCGATGGTTGCAGTCTCAACATGAGAGATTGGCACACATGCGAAACCACCCATTGCCGCGCTGGTTGGGCGATCCACCTTTCCGGCGCAGTTGGAAAGACCTTGGAATCAATCTATGGACCATCCGTTGCGGGCGCTTTCATTTACGCGACGTGTTATCCAGGAATGAAGATTCCGAATTTCACCGCCAGCAATGACGAAGCTCTGGCCGACATCAAGGCCCGCGCTGCGCTCGCCACCAAAACGGAGACTGCTGCCGTTTCAAAATGATCCTTAGCGCGTCATGTCGGAAAGTCGCCACGCGGCCATTGCCGCGCTCGTGTTCGAACACGGCGGCGTTGCCGGTGCGGTCCGGCGGATTGTCTATGGCTGGAGAGGCCGGTTCTCCAGCACGCAGATCCGCATCGCACTGGCACGCCGCTGTCCGTTGCTCATTCCAGGTAAACACCAGGTCGAGGACTGCCTTGACCGCATGGAGAAACAACGGCTGATCATCTGTGTCCTGTCAAAACACTCTAAAATCTATGCCACAAATCGGATTCAAAAAGCAGTTCGCACCGATGGTGCTGTCGGGCGAAAAACCTTTCACGCTCCGAGCGCTGCGCAAGGATGGTCACGACGCGAAGGCGGGCCAGACGCTTTACATGTTCACCGGGCTGCGCACCAAGCAATGCCAGCGGATCGCCGAGAAACAATGCCGGTTCGCGATGACGATTCGGCTGCTGTATTGCTGGATCGGAATCCCTGGCTTTCTGGATTTGGTCCGGCCGGACCATCTGGAATTGTTTTCACGGCTAGACGGATTTGAGAACTATGAAGCCTTCTGTGCGTTCCACGAAATCAAGGATGGGATGCACACCCGACAGATGCGGCTCATCGCATGGGTGACGCGAGCGGAGTTAAAAGAGTTGCTAGGCGTTGAATACGACACATGAAATGTGGTCTTTTATTTCGTCTCGGCAGTTTCTGGATCGGCGCGCACTGGTCGGCAGAGAATGGTCGGCTGTGCGTGAACCTGATTCCCTGCATGACGATCTGGATCGGCAACCCGCCTAAGAAATGAGCGAGCGCGAAAAAATCATCGAGAAGATCAAGAAGTTGCTCCGCATGAAACATGGCGGCACGCCTGACGAGATCGCTACGGCCTTGCGG
This sequence comes from Verrucomicrobiia bacterium, assembly GCA_035577265.1. Taxonomy (GTDB): domain Bacteria; phylum Verrucomicrobiota; class Verrucomicrobiia; order Limisphaerales; family UBA11358; genus UBA11358. Next base: position 1,400 of record DATLVR010000112.1, read on the forward strand.
CTCGCCCAGGAGCTTGGCGAGAAACACGGTATTGATCTGAGCGATGTGAATCCCGACGAGCAACGCCATACTGAGCAGCCAATTTCCCATGAAGATGAAGTCATAGGCGCCCGGGTCTCCTGGGAGAGCAAATATGCCGCTCTCGTGATTGATCAGTTTTTCAAGGTTCGAGTTTTCAAATCGGTGAACGCAGAGTCCACCAAATACGTCATGCGGTTCGTCGGTGAGGAGTGGGACATCCAGATCGCGACTTATGTTTACCGATTTCTCTGCGGCCACTTCCGCCGCGAATGGAAGAGCCGCCGGGGCCGTTGTCGCAATCGCCAGGCATTCATGTGGGGAATGTATCTCGGCCTCTGCCAGAAGCTGTACGAGCGCCAGCCGGTGACCGACCAGCAGCCCGGCCTTGTTCGCACCGAACGATCGCTGGCCCGCCGCAACGAATATATCAGCCAGCATTTCGGTGAACTGAATTCTTCGAGCGCGAAGCCTGACGGCGATGCGGCACAGGCCCGCCAGCGCGGCTGGCTGGCTGGTCGTGCGACTGAGATCAATTCCGGCGTCAAAGATGCCGCCGGCAAAACGCAGGCGTTGCCGATCGTCCAGGAGGAAAGGTTGCTCCAATGAAACAGCGCGTGCCCATAGACAGTCGTTCCGCCTCGTTGCGACATCATCATCGGAAGGCGTTTAACTTCATGTTGCAGGGCAAGACCAGCAAGGGCACGCCGTTCAAGCGGCATCCGAACTGCAAATCGGATGAGGAACGCAAGCAGATGCAAAAGGCGCGAAACAAGAAAAACTGGCATGCGCGCGCGAAGGCGCAAAAGGTTTATGCACTGAACACCCGTGGCATCCGCGCCAAATATAAAAACGCGTTGAATGATGTGCGTGTATTGCGATCGGAGATCGATGCATTGGCGGCCAGCCTGGCGGAGGCTTTTAATTATCTGTCGCCGATGATGCAGGCGCAGGCGTTGCAGCTGGCCACGCACCTGGCCGCGATCAAACGGAGGATTTCATGAGCGCCAGCATCACCGACCACCAACTCTTTGGCTTCCTGCAGGCACTCGCGACGAATGTGCGTGGGAAGAGCGGGTTGATCCTCACTGATTGGGAACAGGATTTCCTGAACAACTTCAACCGGGCGCAGTCGCAGCCGCGCTGGTTCACTGAAGGGCGCCGGCCGGCCACGGATCGCATGTGGCGCAAATACGGCGCCGAGCTGAACCATCCGCACCCGGATGACGTGGCCGGGCCAGTCAATCGCATCAGCGATCAGGCATCGCCCAATGGATGTGAGTTTTGGATGAAGGATGAAGGCCGGCAGCGTCGTTGCGATGTGACGGCGGAGTTCTTCGGCCGTCGTGGCCTGCGCTATTGCCGGATGCACGCGGATGAAGTGATCAAGAACATGCGGCGCGAAGGCAAAAGCATCGAACTGCAACCCTACCAGGCAAAATGACGCACAAACATCTAATCAAAACGGCGAAGCTTGAAGTTGCCGAGTGGGATCGAAGCAAGACCATGCCCAGGGGTTTGCCGATTGCAATTTTGTTCGCCTTCATCCATCGCGCGACCACCGGAATGACGGTTGAGGAATCATTCTTTAAGCCGGCAGTCTGCGAACCAGATTATGAAATATGACACCCGCCCAAAAAGTGATGTTGATGATTGATCTGCCGGCGAAGGGTGGCCGGCGGGCGAGCGTTTCCTTGTTCACCCAGGCCGCGACGGTGCAGGGCTGGAAAAAGTCCGATCGCGATCTGCGGTTGAAAGTATTTTCGCTGGCGGTGACCTTCGCCGAGTTTGGCAGCGTGTTGGAGTTTCGCGAGGCGCTGGAAAATTACGACGCGATCCGCGCGCATCCGCCGAGCGGCGTCCGGTTTCGCCACCTCGCATCGGCCAGTGATCTGAACCATCGCGAGGACGTTGACCGTGTGAAAATCTTGCTGCTGATGCTGGCCGATAATCTGAATGCAGCGGAAGAGCATGGCAAACCTGAACGCGGCCACGCCCGGCGCTGGCGCGACGTGCTGGCGGATCACATGAAATGCCTGGCGATCTATCCCGGCGCCGCGCCGATGGGCATCGCCGGAGCGCAAGCCTTCGTGCAGACGATCATTGACCACAAATTCAATCACGGTCGCGTGGATAAGATGACGCTGGATAACGTGGATGAGTCGCCGCGCTTCGTGCACAACGAACGCACCGGGCAGCTCGACGAAAAGCCATCGCAGATGGAGCAATTGCTCTGGACGGTGAACGCGCGGTTGAACGGGAAGACCGGCTATCGGGCGAAGGCCGGGCATTCGATGCACGAAATGCTTACCAACGCCGGATTACCGTGCTGGTGCAAAGCCTGTTTATCGTCTGCCCGCCGGGAGCCTGATGCCGCTGCCCCAATGGCTGATCCGGTGGTCGTAAATAAGAACCCTTTTTGAATGACTGCGCAGCTTGAATTTCTGACCGGCGGCATCTCAGATGCGGATGTGGCGACGTTGCGCGCCTGGCTGGCGGTCCGTGGTTGGCAGACGCGGGCGCAGATCGCGGCCGGCACGGGCTGGCATATCCGCAAAATCTCAGTCGTGGCGGATCTGCTGGGCACGGATATTATCCGGGGGCAATTGGGCTTCAAACTGACGGAGCAATTGACCAGCGACGACCTCCCATTCGCGCTGGAATCCGCCGAGCATTTCATCAGCCGCGGCAAAGATGAAATCCGTCACGGCATGGCCCTCAAAAAACGGTTGCATCAGATGATCGCTTGAACTCAATATGAAGACCATGAACGCGGCTAAAATATCCTGGGGAGAACGGTGGTTCGAAGCCTGTGATGTGCAGATCGAAAAGATGCCCATTTTGGATCTCGAATCCACGTTTCCAAATCGGGTTGCTTTTGACTTCCGGTGCCAGTGCAAATTCACCCCTTATGCGGGTCGCCGACGTGCCTTTAAAAGAATGCTGTTTGCCTGCGGCGTTCCGTTCCGTTTTAGCCAGCCGCAGTCACGCAAACAAACTCTGCGTCGCCGTCGTCTTCAAGCGCGCCGGCTGCAGGACCAAACCCGCGCGCGCCGGACTGCCATGGCAGCGTTTCTGAACTAACGTTGCATGAACCCTGCAAACTGTATCAAACCGCTGCGAATTGCCTCTCAGGGCTGCTTCCTGGCTCAGAAGTGTATCAAACCGGATTTGGGTGCAGTCTCCATGCGTAAGTGCTTGGTTTCTGCCATCTTCTTCGGTCTTATCCCGTAATCTCCCCTGTGTCATACCGTGTGCAAGTCTTCAAAGCCCTCTCCTTGGGGAGAGGGTTGGGTGAGGGAGGTCGTGACCCAGCGTGATCGTGGTGATGAAAAGATGGGTGGGGTCCTGGGCGTATAACTAGCAATCTGGGATTGGGGCGGGGCTTTCGCGTCTCGCTGACGGTGTTTGTGTCCAGCACGAAGTTCACAACCGGATTGGTTTGACCAGGTCATCCGGCATCCGCGGCGGCGTCCAATCGGTCGTGCCACGAACGGAGTCCTGCCACGCTTTGAGCTTTTGCATGGAACGACGGGCCGAGACTTTGCGCCGCGCTTTCCGAGCCGTTGAAGCAGTGCCATTCGGCGGCCGGGCAGCCAGCCAGCCCAACAATTCCCTGGCCTGACGTGGCGACAGCTTCTTCACTTTTCTCACTGCCAGTTCAACCGTGCTCATACCAGATACGTTAGTCAGGGAATGGTTTTACGCAAGCGGGTTTTGCCTCGAATAGGATGTAGGAGACGACGTGAGGAGGCTCTGACTAAAACCGGACTTAAAATGAGTCTCGTTACCTCGTCTCCTACAAAATAAAACGCCCGCCCTCACCTTTAATCCTCTCCCCCAAGGAGAGGAAACGACGTAGTCACAGCGCGACTGGACCCACCAACCGAATGCCTGCGCCGCCGGCCGTCGCTTTGAAGATGCCTTACGCTTTCTTCACTTTTAGCAGCGCCGCGATCAAACCCTCCGTCGTGTGTTCTTTCGCCACGAGCGCCGGCTTGAGTCCCAGCGCGACGATCGCCTTGCTCGTCTCCGGCCCGATGGACGCGATTTTTAACGCGGGAAATTTCATCGCCAGCTTCGGCAGATCGAAGCGGGCATGAAAATGTTCCACCGTCGAACTGCTCGTGAACGTCACCCAGTCTGCGCCGCCTTCCAGCAGACGTTCGCACGCGCCGCCGGGGTCTTCGGTTTCGGGCACGGTTTTGTAGATGGCGATGTCGTCCACGATGGCGCCCAGTTCCGCGAGCGCATCCGGCAGGTCCGCATTCGCCACTTCGGCGCGGAGCAGGCACATCTTCACGTTTTCGATGTCCTGATATTTCTTGAACGCCTCGGCGACTTTCCGGCCGGTGAATTCTTCCGGCGTCAGATCCACCTGCAGATGCAGTTCGCGCAATTTCGCCGCCGTGGCCGGGCCGACTGCCGCGATGCGCGCACCGCCAATGTCGCGTAAGTCCTGGAAGCGGCGGAAGAAAATATCGAAGAACGACGTCACGCCGTTCGCGCTCGTGAACACCAGCCAGTCGTAGGAATTCAATTCCAGCAGGCAGTCCACGATGGCGTCTTTCTCGACCGGCGTGGTAATTTTGATCGTCGGGACTTCGAGGACATCCGCGCCGAGTTCCGCGAGCTTTTGCGCAAAACTGCCGGCCTGTTCGGTGCGACGCGTAACGACGATGCGCTGGCCGAAGAGCGGGCGGTTCTCGAACCAGTTCAATTTGCCGCGCAACTTCACCACATCGCCGATGATGGTAAGGGCAGGGGGCGAGATTTTTTCTTTGGCCGCGAGCGCGGCGATGGTGGCGAGCGTGCCCGCCACGGTTTTCTGCCGGCCGGTCGTGCCGCGATGGATGACCGCGATCGGCGTCTGTGGCGACATGCCATTCGCGACCAGCGATTTCGTCCAGTCGTCCAATTGCTCCGTGCCCATCAGCACGACCTTGGTGCCGGGAATTTTGGCGATCTGTTCGTAGTGCAGCGCCGTGGCCGCGTCCGCTGAATCGCTGTGGCCGGTGAACACCGTGAAGCTGGAGCAATGCTCGCGATGGGTCAGCGGAATGCCCGCGTAATTCGGGACCGCCGTGATGGACGAAACGCCCGGCACGATCTCAAACGGAATTTTTTCCGCCGCGAGCGCCTCGGCTTCCTCGCCGCCGCGTCCAAAGACATAAGGATCGCCGCCCTTGAGCCGCACGACGGTCTTGCCTTCCCTGGCCTTGGCGATGATGAGCGCCGTGATTTCCGCCTGCGGCATCGCCATGTTTTTACCGCGTGAAATAAACTCAGCAGCAGGCGGCGCGAGCCGGAGCAGTTCGGGATTGGCGAGCGCGTCGTAGATGACCACATCCGCGCGCCGGAGCAATTCCGCACCGCGCAACGTAAGCAGACCTGCGTCACCCGGCCCGGCCCCGACAAGATAAACTGTGGATTTCACAGCGCATACTTTAAGCAAGCGTCGCCGTTAATCAATGCCAGAGGGCGAAAGGTTTGGAGCAGGGAAATTTTTTTAACCACGGATGGACACCGATGCACGCGGATAACGAGCAGGGCATTGGGGGTAAACGGAAGTTCGCGGTCGTATCAATTCGCAGGGGCCGAAGGCGGACAAACTTCAATCAAGCCTATTGCCCCATCACCCGGCGCAGGCGGTTGAGCATGGTTTCGGCGAAGCGTTCGTAAGGCGCCAGCGGACGGCCGTAGATTTTGATTTCTTCCACCGTCGCCAGCGGCATGCAAAAATCAAATTCGTGGAGGGCGCGGTTGCGTTTCATCCGTCGCAACCAGCGGGTCAGGTCGGTGACCTCTTCGATCTTGTCACCTGAGCCCGGGTGGAAGGACATTTTCCAGTCGTCGCGGCGGAGATAATCCTCGGTTTGGCCTTTGTTTTCAAACCATGGATCGCACAGCAGGATGCAGATGGACTTGCCCGGCGCATCGCCGAGCCGGTAAAAAACCATGCGTGCGCCGGTCTCGGCAAAATGGTCGAAGGCAATCTCCATGGCGTCTTCCGACGGCGGCGTGAATTTTGTTTGAAATCCGAAATGGAAGCCGTTCGGCTCGTTGGAGGATTGCTCAAAACAGAGGTTCTCCTCGAAAATCCAGGTGATGTCCGTTTTGAAATGGCGCTCGGCCAGCATCGTCTTCCAAGCGGCGAGCGCCTGGTCGAGGGTGGGACGTTTGAACGCGGCGGGTGGATTCATGCGGGTTAACTGTGACTTTTCTTGAACCAATCCGCAAACAATTTGATGCCTTGATCGATCTTCACCTTGGGCTCGTAGCCGAGCAGGGCGCGCGCTTTGGAGATGTCCGCAAACGTGATGGGCACATCGCCGGGTTGCATCGGCTGGCGATCAATGACGGCCTTTTTGCCAAGCGCGGCTTCAAGCAGTTCGATCAGCCGGCTCAATTGAATCGTCTCCGATTCGCCGAGGTTGAAGATTTCAAAGCCGAATTCCCGCTTCGTACAGGCGATGATGCCCTCGAGCGTGTCGGTGACGTAGGTGTAATCGCGTGCCGTGCTGCCGTCGCCGAACACCGGGATCGGCTTTCCCGCCATGATGAGCGTCGCAAATTTGTAGATCGCCAGATCGGGCCGCTGGCGCGGGCCGTAGACGGTGAAGAAACGCAGCATCGCCACGTCCATGCCGTGGATGTGATGCCAGACGTGGCCGAGCGCCTCGCACGCAAGCTTGCTGGCGGCGTAGGGCGAGATGGCCGAGAAAATCGGGTCGGTCTCGCTGAAGGGAATCTTCGCATTCACGCCATAGACGGACGATGACGAGGCGATGGTGATTTTTTTGACGCCGTTGGTGCGGGCGGCTTCGAGGACGTTGACCGTGCCCTCGACGTTGACGCGCTGGTACAGCGCCGGTTCGGCGAGGCTCGCACGCACCCCGGCGCGGGCGGCCAGATGGATGACCTGGTCGAATTGGACCGAGGAAAAGATCTCGCCCAGCGCGGCGCGGTCGCTGAGATCGCCGTGGACGAATTCAAACGGCCTGGCTCGCCCCGTGGAATCGTCCGGGCTGCCTGGCGTTGCGAGTTCCTGGACCGGATTATTCCACGGGGCGGGCGCCTGGATCTCGCGGAGGTTGCGGCGTTTGAGTTGCGGATCGTAGGAGGCATTCAGGTCGTCGAAGGCCCAGACCGAATGGCCGTCGTGCAGGAGGCGTTCGCAAACGTGCGAGCCGATGAAGCCGGCGCCGCCGGTGACCAGGAAATTCATGGGCGAAAGTTAGACGGCAACGGATGAAGTGTCGAGTTTGCAGGAAAATTCTCAGGCGTGCGGCTATGGCTTTGGCTTCAGTTCAAAATCGATCACGAAAGTCCTTTGCTCGTCCCTGGCATCCGCTCCAAACGGCTGAACGGATTTCACCCGGTCCAGGGTTTGTTGCACGGACCGATCGAACCCCGGGTTCCCGGAAGATTTTACGATTTCAGCGGATTCCACTGTGCCATCCCTGGCAATGGTGACTTTCGTTTTCACCTGCAACGGCTCGGTGGTCACGACCGAATTGGTGCCCAAGGTCCAAAGCTTCGAATACGCCCTTTTTGTGTCCAGCGTATACATCAGATAATTATCCGTTGCTTTCGGCGCCGGCTGGCTGGTGGCCGACGGCAGTTGCGAGGCACATCCGAAAGCGAACGACGCAATCATTGGAAGCAGACAGAAAATTTTGACAATCGAAGGGAGCGGGTTTCGTTTCATCAATTGCACCTTATTTTGCATTTCCCCATTTGTCGAGCGTTCTCGTGGCGGCAAATCGTTTAATCACCAGGCAATCAAGCAACAAAGGCTGGCGGGAAACAAATCCCGCGCAGCCTTTGTTGCTTCGTTATTCAAGTTTGCCGGCGACTTATAAGCCGTTCAACACGTCAATCATCTGCCGGAGACGGCCGTAATCGCGGCGGTTGAAGTTGAAGGCGATGCGCGCCAGTTCCAGGCTGTCCTTGTCTTCAATCTCGTCCGGCATGGGCTGGATGGCGGTAATCTTGCCTTCGAGGATGATGTCGGCGAAATCTTCGTTCAACGCGGCGAGGGCGGAGGGCGACGGCTGATGCCGCAGCCGGATGATGAACAGGTCCTTCACGAAACGCGTGGATTGAAAATTCCGGTAGAACCTCGTGATGGTTTTCACGGCGTCATCGGTGCTGTCGGTGATGTGATACAGGTCGAGATCGTCCGGCGAGATCAATTTATCACGCAGCAGCTGTTCGCGGATGTTTTTATCCCACGTCTTCCAATACGAACCGCCGGGCCGATCCACGAGCACGAGCGGCATGAGCCGGCTCTTGCCGGTCTGCATCAGCGTGATGGCCTCGTAACCCTCGTCGAGCGTGCCGAAGCCGCCGGGGAAGAGCACGATCGCGTCCGAGTGGCGGAGGAAGGTGAGCTTGCGGGTGAAAAAATATTTGAACGTGACGAGTTTTTTATCCTCGGCGATGACGGGATTCGCGCCCTGTTCCCACGGCAGGCGGATGTTCGCGCCAAAACTTTTTTCCGGGCCGGCGCCTTCGTGTCCGGCTTGCATGATGCCCGGGCCGGCGCCGGTGATGACCATGAAGCCGGCCTCCACGATTTTTTTGCCGAAGTCCACGGCCTGCTGATATTCCACGCGGTCGGGCTTGGTCCGCGCCGAGCCGAAGATGGTGACCTTGCGCGCGTCGGCGTAGGGTGCGAAGAGGCGGAAGGCATAGCGCAATTCGCGGATCGCCGTCTGGATCACGCGCACGTCGCCGGTGTCCTTCACGTCGGTGAGGAGTTTCAGCGCGTTTTCAATGATGTCGGCGACTTCGCCTTCATTGTAACCGCCACCTTTGAATTTGATGAGTTCATCAATCTGGAGCTTGAGTTTGGGGTCAATGACCGTCTTGTTGGCTGCTTTCATTTCTATTCCTTGTTTTCTCGTATTAAAGTTTTGTGAGTCTAGCAGGGTTCGAGGCAAATGCAATCCGCGCTTTTTGCGCATTGACATTGGCCGGGGAAAAACTATGCTCCGCGTCCGTTTATTCAGCAAGCAGCCGCGGGGGCGGACCTGTCTTGCACCACGAAAGGATGTGAGTTCCTTTGACAGAAATTAAATTAAAAAAAGGCGAACCGGTAGAACGCGCGTTGCGCCGGCTGAAGAAAAAAGTCGACCGCGAGGGCACGTTGAAAATCGTGCGCAGCCGCCGGACGTTTGAAAAGCCGAGTGAAAAACGCCGCCGCAAAGAAAAAGTGGCCCGTTTCTCCGCCATGCTGACCGCCCGCTACGCCGACCTGTGATTTGCACTTTGCAATTTCCAAGGCCGGGCGCATCCCGTTAGGATGTGCCCGGCCTTTTTGTTCACCCAGAACCCCGGACGCCAGAGCCAAGACCCCAGACGCCAGACCATGTATTCATTTTCGACCTGCTGGAATTCCAGCCGCCACACCGACGGCCGCGCCATGTTGCGCGAGATCCGAGATCTCGGCTTCGATTACGCCGAACTGAGCCACGGCATCCGCATCAGCCTCATGCCCGGCATCCTCGAAGCCGTGGCGGCGGGCGAAATGAAGATCTCGACGCTCCATAATTTTTGTCCGCTGCCCGTCGGGGTCACGCATTCTTCGCCCAACCTCTACGAGTTCTCCGCTGAAAGCCCGCGCGACCGCGAACTGGCCGTCCGGCACACGCTCAAGACCTTTGATTTTGCCGAACGCGTCAAGGCGCCGCTGGTCGTGTTGCATCTCGGCAGCATGGATTTGAAGGATTACACCGGCAAACTGGAGGACATGCTGGAACGCGGTCAAAAGGACACGCCCAGATTTCAAAAGCTCGTCGCCGAAGCGGCCGCCAAACGCGAGGCCCGCAAGGAGGTTTTTTTTGAGCGCACCAAGGAAACGCTCCGGCTGCTGCTGCCTGAAGCCCAGAAACGCGGCCTGAAGCTCGGCTGCGAAAACCGCGAGGGCATCGAGGAGCTTCCACTGGAACACGATTTCCGGTTGTTTTTCCGCGAGTTCGGCAGCCCGAACGTGGTTTACTGGCACGACACCGGCCACGCGCAGATGAAGGAAAATCTTGGTTTCATCCGCCATGCCGATCACCTCGCGTCGCTGGCCGACCGGCTGGCCGGGTTTCACATCCACGACGTGCAGTTTCCGACGCGCGACCATTGCGCGCCCGGCACCGGCATGATTGATTTTGCCGCGCTCAAGCCGTTCGTGAAGCCGGAGCACATCAAGGTTTTCGAGTTCAGCAACAAGGTGCCCGTCGAGGCCGCCAAGGCCGGCATCACCCACATCAAAAACATCTGGGGCGCGGAGTAAATTTTCAACGCAAAGGCGCAGAGTCGCAAAGAAATGATTTGCGGCTGAAGATTTCAGATCATCCTTTGGGTCTTTGTTCCCTGGCGTCTTTGCGTTAATTTCCCCCCGTGCATTCCCCACGCGAAATTGCCGCCGAAATTGTCGCAAACCTGCAACAGTCAGGTTTCGCCGCATTCTGGGTCGGCGGCTGCGTGCGCGATTTCTTGCTCGGCCGCGAGCCACAGGATTTTGACATCGCCGCGGACGCCAGGCCGGAGCAGGTTGAAAAACTTTTCAAGAAGACCATCCCCGTCGGCAAAAAATTCGGTGTGATGATTGTCGTCGAAGCCGGGCAGCAATTCCAGGTCGCCACTTTTCGCGCCGAGGCGGATTACCAGGACGGCCGTCGTCCGGAGAAAGTTGTCTTCGCCAATGCCGAGGCCGACGCGTTGCGCCGCGATTTCACGGTGAACGGGCTCTTTTACGATCCGCTCACGAAAAAAATCCATGACTGGGTCGGCGGCGAAAAAGATCTCCGCGCGAAAATCATCCGCACCATCGGCGTGCCGGAGGAACGCTTTGGCGAGGATCATCTGCGGCTGCTGCGCGCCGTGCGTTTTGCCGCGCAGTTGAATTTTGCGATCGAGGGAAAAACCTTTGCGGCCATCAAAGCGCTTGCTCCAAAAATAAAATTGATCAGTGCCGAGCGCGTGCGGGATGAGCTGGTGAAATTGTTCGCGCCACCCAAGGCGGAACGGATGAATGGATTGGTGGATGAATGGATCAGTGGGGAAAACGCGCGCGGCGACGCGCATCCCACCCAACAATCCAATAATCCATCAATCCACCAATCCAGCGGCCCTGCCGCGCGCGGCCTGGTCTTGCTGCGCGACAGCGGATTGCTGGAGCACATCCTGCCGGAACTCGCCGCGACGATTGATTGCGAGCAGTCGCCGGATTTTCATCCCGAAGGCAGCGTGTTCAATCACATCTGTCTGATGCTGGAAAAAATGCCGGCAGGGGCGAGCGAGTCGCTGCCGTGGGCGGCGTTGCTGCATGACATTGCCAAGCCGGTGACGGCGGAGCGCGACGCCAAGACCGGAGCGATTCATTTTTACGGCCACGAGAAAGTCGGCGCGGAAATGGCCGGGAACATTTTGCAACGGTTGCGTTTTCCCAACAAGCAGGCGGAAGAGATCGTGGCGTGTGTGCGGCATCACATGCAGTTCAAGGATGTGATGCAGATGCGGAAGGCGACACTGCGCCGCCTGTTGCTGCGTGAAACATTTCCGCTGGAACTGGAACTGCACCGGCTGGACTGCCTCGGCTCGAACGGGGATTTGGGCCATTACCATTATCTGGTCGAGCAGGCGGCGGAGCTGGACAAGCAGCCGGCCATCCGTCCGCCGCTGCTGACGGGAAATGATTTGATCGCGCTCGGCGTTGCGCCGGGCAAAGCGCTCGGTGAATTGCTGCACGAAATCCGCGAGCTGCAACTGGCGGATGAATTGAAAACGCCGGATGAGGCCAGGGCTTGGGTGCAGAAAAAACTGGCGGTTTCTTGAGACTAGCCGTTCGCGTTGGAAATTATCGGTTAAGCCTTGCCTCGCTGGGAAAAGCGGCGGTGAACCGTCGCAGTCCAGACGCTTCGCGCATTCCGGAAGCGGTGCTGGTCGCGAAGCGTCTGGACTGCGGCTGCTTTAGCACCGCTTTCGGTCACACAGAAAAACTTGTGATCAGTATTTCAGCGGGCAGTAGGCCATCGAGCGGATCTCGATTTCGCTCCCTTCGCTTTGGATGCCGATGAACCCGGAATTGATGGTGCATTCGGAGGTCTCGTTGACAAATTTGTTGTTGATGAAGGAAATCACTTTGCCGTTCTGGCAGATGGTTTCCGCCCGGTTCCATTCACCGACCGGTTTTTCCACTGAGTCGCCGCTCAAGGGGATCGGCGTGTTGGCGTCCTTGCCTTTGTGTTCCTTGGATTCCGCACCGGCCATCAGAAAAATATCGCCCTGGTGATCGTGCCGGCCTTGAACTTGAACGCACTGGGGCCAGACTTTGTCGGGCGCCTGGATGTGGACGAGAATGCCGGTGTTGTCGGCCTTGGGGGCGATCTTGACGAAACGCCACTCGACGGTGAGAAAATAATTGCTATAGACCTGCGTGGTGCGGAGGTAACCGGTGGGCTTGCCGGTGCAATGAATGACTCCGTTGGTCACGCTCCAGGTTTGCAGCGGGTCGGCGTTGTCCTTCATGCAAAACGTCCAGCCGGAAAAATCCTTTTGATTGAACAGCGCGACGGACGTTTCGCGGGCACGCGGCAGCGAGTTGGTCAAAGCAGCGTCCTGGGCGAAGCCGACGGTGGCTGCCAGCAGAAGGATTCCCGCGATGAATTTCATGCGGGGAAATTAAACGCAAAGGCGCAAAGGCACAAAGAATTTTGGCGGCAACTTTGCCGGCCGGCGGCGTAGTGGCACGGGCGTCCCGCCCGTGTGGGTCAATTCCCGCGGGCTTTGGCGCAATCAGAAACTCACGGGCGGGACGCCCGTGCCACGAGCTGTTGCACGCGCTCAAAGACCAGTGCGGGCGAAAGGGCGTTCAGGCATTCGTTCGGCTTGGCGTAGAACGTGCAATCGGCGGAGAGGCAGGGCGAGCAGGGGAGATCAATCCGCAAAACATTTTCGAGCTGGCCATACGGACCGGTGCGGCGCGGCTCAGTCGGGCCGAAGAGCGCGATCAACGGTTTGCCCAGCGCGGCGGCGGCGTGCATCGGACCGGTGTCGTTGGTGACCATCAGATCGCAGAGCCGCACCCATTCGATCATTTCCAGCAGCGAAGTCACACCGCAAAGGTTCAGACAACGTTCCGGCGCCGCACGGGAAATGATTTCACCGAGCGGCCGGTCTTCGCCGCTCCCGAGGATCGCGAAGCGCGCATCGGGAAATTGTTCCGCGGTGGAGCGGACGAGGTCGGCGAAATATCTGGCGGGCCAGCGTTTGTTCTCCCAGCGCGCGCCGGGCTGGAGGGCGATCCAGCGCGCTCCTTCGGCCGGCCATTTGGATTTTACCGCAGCCGCGATGGCGGGGCGTTCGGGCAGCCAGATGAAATTTTTGTGAACGGGCACGCCCAGCAGGGGCAGCACCGACAGATACCAGTCCACGGCGTGCGTGTGGAAAGTTTTACGCTGGGCGGCCAGGTCGTAGAAGCCGCGCGCGCCTTCGCGTGTCTCGTCGAGGCCAACGAGCATCTTTCCATTGGCGAGCCACGCAAACGTGGCGCTGCGCAGGAGGCACTGGAGGTCAATGACGAGGTCGAAGTTTTGCGCCCGCAGCCAGCGGATGCTGCGGAGCATTTCCGGCCAGTGTTGCGGCTTGCCCCAGCGCTTCCGTTCAAAGCGCACGACGCCGGCGAGATCCGGGTCGCCTTCGATCAGGGGCGCAAGGGCGGAATCAATCCACCAGAAAATCTCACTCGCGGGATGATGGAGCTTCAACAAACGCAGCACGGGCAGCGCCTGAATGACGTCGCCAAGTGAACTGGGTTTGAGGAGGAGGATCTTCAAAGCGGTGACAGGTGTCGGGTGACAGGTGACAGGAACCGCGCGCGAGTGAAAATCTTGTCACAGGTCACCTGTCACTTTGATGTTACCGGCCGAACTCAAGCCGTTCGGCGAGGCGTTCGGGCAGCCCGGCGTCGCGGATTTTTTTCTGGGTGGTGGCGATGTCGTAATCGAGGCGGCGCAGTTCAATCGTGCCGGCGTCCGAGTCGTAAACGACGTAGCCGGCCCGCGGATTGTTGTCGCGCGGCTGGCCGACGGCGCCGACGTTCACAAAATATTTCTTGGACGGATCCACCTTGAACTTGGAATAGGTGCCGCCGCGCACGGCGGTGTCGCGCATGAAGGCGACCGGCACATGGGTGTGGCCGAAGAAACAGACCTGCGTGTTCTGATAGGGAAAACTGGCGGCGGCGGCGAGCTTGTCGAAGACATAGCCCCAGCGTTGCGGCGCGTCGAGCGTGGCGTGCACGATGGTGAAGTTGCCGACCATGCGGGAATATTTCAGTTCGCGCAACCAGGTGCGTTCCTCGGCGGTGAGCTGGTTGCGCGTCCAGATGACGGCTTCGGCGGCGTGCGGGTTGAAACCTTCGAGGTGATCGTCGGTGGAACAGTATTCATCGTGGTTGCCCTTGACGACGGGAATGTTCATGGCGCGGACGATCTGGAGACATTCCTTGGGGTTGGCGTTGTAGCCGACCACGTCGCCGAGGCAGACGACCTGCTCGACGTTTTGCGTCTTGATGTCGTCTAAAACGGTCTGGAACGCTTCCAGATTTCCGTGGATGTCAGCGATGATGGCGTATCTCATGTCAGTCAACGGTCAACGGGCAATTTCAAAACCACGAAATTCATTTTTTGCGTCGGCCCAAGTTACCCGCTCATCGCGGATAAAGCCAGCAAGACCTTCATCGCGAATGGCGGCGCGGAACGCCTCGAGTTCCGCCCGCGCGCCCTCGGCGACGAGTTCGACCCGGCCGTCAGGCAGATTGCGAACGGTGCCGCTGATTTCAAAACCGGTGGCGACGGTTTTGACGGTATAACGAAAGCCGACGCCCTGCACGCGGCCGGAGTAAAAAATTTCCAGGCGGCAGCGGTTTGCCTGAGGCGCGACGGCTGGTGGATGATTCCGCACGGCAGGATGAAGCCAAACTCGGCGGCGGGGCGCAATGTTTTTTGCCGCGCGGCCAACATTTTTTGTTTTTTTTGAGAATTCTGTTTGACCCTGTGGAAGATTTCCCATAGTTAACACGGGCTGTCCCGATAAAATTAATCACTGGACACACTTGGTTGGCCGTAGGACAAAACAGTTACAGCAATGCTGAACATAAAGTCATTTTTGACGGTTGATTTTGGGGCAGGCAGTCTCAAGCTCGCGGAGTTCGAGACGAACGAAGCCGGCGGATTGTCCCTCAAAAGTTTTGTCATCAAGCCGCTCGGCCTGGAAGGTTCGGCGGATGCCACGCGCGAAGCGGTCATTCTCAAGGCGCTGCAGGACACGCTCGCCGAAAAAAGCATCAAGGGCAAAAGCGTCAACGTCTGCGCGCCGGGCTTCCACGTATTCTCCAAGTTCGTCAAGCTGCCACCGGTGGACGCGACCAAGGTCACCCAGATCATCCAATATGAGGCGCAGCAAAACGTGCCCTTCCCGCTCGCGGAAGTCGTCTGGGATTACCAGATCATGGGCTCGGCGGCGAGCGGTGAACTGGAAGTGTTATTGGTCGCGGTAAAATCCGACGTGGTCGAGGGACTCTTCCGGGTGGCGTCCCAGGCGAAACTGAAGCTGAATTTGTGCGACGCCTCGCCCGCCGCCTTGTGCAACGCGTTCCGTTATAATTATGGCGACCTCGAAGAATGCGCCATGTTGCTGGACATCGGGGCCAAGACGAGCAACCTGTTGTTCTTCGAGAAGGGAAAAGTTTTTTCGCGCAGCATCAATCTCGGGGCGAACGCCATCACCCAGGATTTTGCAAACGAGGCGAAGTTGAAATTCGACGAGGCGGAAAAGATCAAGATCGCCGAAGGCTTCGTCAGCCTGGGTGGCGCGTATGAGGAGCCGGAGAATCCCAACCAGGCGGCCATCTCCAAAATCGCGCGGCAGTTCATGACCCGGTTGCACATCCAGGTCAACTCCACCTTGCAGTTCTATCGCGGGCAGCAGGGCGGAGCGGCGCCGCAGCGGTTGTTCCTTTCGGGCGGCGCGTCCATCATGCCTTACACGGCGCAGTTTTTCGCCGAAAAGTTGAACATCCCCGTCGAATATTTCAATCCGCTCCGCAACATCCAGATTGATCCGGCGGTGAACCTGGAGGAACTCGCCCGCGTGGCCCATTCGCTCGGCGAAGTCGTCGGTCTCGGTCTCCGGAATCTGGCGCATTGCCCGGTGGAAATGAACTTGATGCCCGACAGCACGCTGCGCTGGCAGGCGTTCAACGAGAAAAAACCATATTTCATGTTCACGGTGTTCAGTCTGGTGCTGGTGGCGTTTGCGGTCGGGTTCTTGTTTGAAAAGCTCGCGCAATCCAAGGAGGCGGAAATCAAGGACCTGGAGCCGAAGGTGGCGGTCATTCAAGCCAAGTATGATGCCTTCAAGCGGGTCTATTCAAAATTGCAGGCGGCGCAAAAGGAAGCCGACCAGATCGCCACCTGGATGGAGCAACGGTATTATTGGGGTGATGTTCTGGGGCAATTGCGCAACGTGCTCATCCGCTCCGAAGAGGACATCAAGAAAAAACTTTCCGAAAAAAAATCCGGGGTCGAAACCGGCATCTGGATCGAGCAATTGAACACGCTGCCCGATCTGCAGGGCGGCGCGGAGCCCGTTTATAATCGTGCAGTGACCGTCCAGCCCGGCCAGGAAGTGGCCAACCCGGATGGGACGCCGGCCAGTCAGGGCACGCCCATTCATTTGATCTGCCGGGCCCTGGACTTGTCCAACCTGGATCCCTCGGCGAACAGCGAGGTCGCGTATGCGGTGGAAAAGGAATTGCAGGCGTGCCCGAGTTTTGATCCGAAGACAACGCAGCTCACCGGTCAGATCACGCCGGACCCGGCCACCGGCACCTTCACCTTCGGCATCACGGTCATGCTGCAAAATCCGTTGAAACTGTAATATGGCTTGGATCAAACGAAATCTATTGTTTGCCATCGGTGGCGCCGTGGCCGTGCTGCTGCTCGGGGCGGCGGCCTTTTATGACTACCAGGGATTCAGTCACAACTCCGCGGCTTTCGAAAAGCTGAACGAGATTTATTCCACGCTCAAGCAGTTGAACGACCAGAAGCCGTCCCCCGGGGACGCCAAGGTCAACAACACCCAGACCGCGAAGGAGCAGGAACAGGAAGTCCGCCTGTGGATCGACCATGCCGGAAAATATTTCAAACCCATTGCCCCCATCCCCGATTCGCCGGAAGTGACCAGTGAGGCGTATGCTGCCGCCCTGCGCCGGATGATCGACCAGTTGCAGCATGAAGCGGACGCCGCCAGTGTCCAGTTGCCCCCGAAGTATAGTTTTTCATTCGAAGCCCAGCGGTATATCGTCAAGTTTGCGCCGGGGAGCCTGGCGCCGCTGGCGGTGCAACTGGGGGAAGTGAGGGCCATCGCTGGAATTCTTTTCGCGGCCCGCGTCAATTCGATCGATGGCATCCAGCGCGCCCGGGTATCGGACGACGACACTGCCGGGTCACAGTCGGATTACCTTGCGGAGGTTTCCATCACCAACGAGCTGGTGGTGACGACGCCCTATGCCGTCACATTTCGTTCCTTCACCCCCGAACTGGCAAAGGTGCTGGCTGGTTTTGCCGCGTCGCCGAATGGATTTATCGTCAAGGGCGTCAATGTCTCGCCGGCTGGTCAGACGCCTTCCGGTGAAGGTTATGGACGCGGTGAGCCGGGCGCGATGGGCCAAGGTTATCCCCCGCCCATTTACCCGACGACACCGGCCGCAACCGGGAAAGGCGGGCTTTCCACCTACTTGAATGAACAGCTTTTGCGCGTCACGCTGGAAGTGGTCATTGTGAAACCGTTGCCGAAAAAATAAGTTCATGGAATTTGTCAAAAAACATTACGAGAAAG
Source organism: Verrucomicrobiia bacterium (assembly GCA_035577265.1). Classification (GTDB taxonomy): domain Bacteria; phylum Verrucomicrobiota; class Verrucomicrobiia; order Limisphaerales; family UBA11358; genus UBA11358. Next base: position 19,319 of record DATLVR010000112.1, read on the forward strand.
TCATCCTGTGCGCCGTGCTGCTGGGCGTGGTGGGTTTCCTCGTGTTTCTGCCATTCGTGATTTCCCATGATCAGGCCGAGCAGAAGGCCATGGCCGTCACCATCACCAAGCCGAAGGTCGCACCGCTTGCGCCGCTGAATTTGTCGCGGTGGAAGAGCGCCTCGGAACGGCTGGCGACGCCGGCGGATTTTGATTTTTCCTCCACCAACAAGGTGTTCAATCCGGTGGAATGGAAAAAGGCGCCCAATGGCGATCTGATCAAAGTCAAGACCGGCAGCGAAATTGTCGAGGCCGTCGTCGTCACGAAAATAACCCCGCTCTATCTTCTGGTGACGCTGGATCAGGTGACCACCAACCAGACCGGGGCGCGTTATGCCATCGGGGTCGAGCGGCAGGGCGCGGCGACTCCGGCCTTGCGGAGAAAAGTGCAGCGGTTCGTTTCAGTGGATGACAAGAAAAAAGATTTGCTCACGCTGGTGAACGTCAAGGGCGCGCCGGAAAGTCCCGACGAGCTCGTGGTGAAACTGGCCGACAGCGGCGACACCATTTCGATTTCCAAGGAGAAAGCCTACCAGCGGGTTGACGCTTACACGGCGGATTTGAAATATGATCCGGAGCGGAAAACTTTTTCCGCGCGGAGGCTCGGATCGGCGGTTTCCGTGGGCGGCCAGGATTACATTGTCGTTGCAATTGATGCGGACGAAGTGATATTGTCGGCCCAATCAAACCAGAAACGCACAACATTACGATACACGCCCTGACCGCTTGAAATTTCTGAGAACCGTCTGATTTAAGTTCAACTTGAAACAACCATGACAAAAGCAGTTTCCCTCTCGCTCGGGTTCATTTTTCTGCTGGCATCCGGTGCCAGCCTGTCGGCGCAAAGCAGTGCCACGGATGTGGCGGTCAATGAAGGGGTGGTCCGTCAGGCCAATACCCTCGTGCTGCGCCAGAAGCTGGCGGAAGCCCGCAACGCCGCCGCTAGCGGTGATCTGCCGGCGGCGGCAAAATACTACGAGGACAGCTATACGTTGGTTCAACAAATCGGTTCCGGCATTGATCCGGAAACGCAGCAGACGATTGCCGGCTTGAGTTCAACCCGGCTTCAGCTGGCCCGGCAGGATCAGGGCAACGGTGATTTGATCGCCGCCAATACCGAAGTCAACCGGGTGTTGAAAGTGGACCCCAGAAACCCCGCGGCCATCGCCTTCAAAAAACAGAACGACCAGATGATGGTTGCCGCGCGCGGCACCACTCCGGATGCCCAGACCCTCGAAAAGATTCCCGGCATCATGAATGAAAAAACCGACGCGGCCACGCTGGTGCAGGATGGCAAGCTGCTTTACGAGATGGGAAAACTGGAAGAAGCGGATCAAAAATTCAAGGCGGCTTTGAAGCTGGATCCGAACAATGTCGGGGCCTATTATTATTACAGCCTGACCAAACAAGCCCGTTACGCCCGTGAAGAGAAGTTGCATGATGCGGCGAGCGGCGAGCGGCTCGTGCAGGTGGAGCAGGCGTGGGAACACGTGGGACCCAACACCAGTCTGCCGACCCCGAACGCATTTGCGACCACCAACCTGATCTACACCGGTCCCGGACGCCAGACGATCGTCAGCAAGCTGGATCGCATCCACATGGACGCATTTTATGACGGGTTGCCTTTAAGCGAAGTCGTTCGCAGTCTGAGCGAGCAGGCCAAAATTCGCGACCCCGAGAAAAAAGGCATCAACTTTTTGATCAATCCCAATCCGGACAATTCCGTGTCGACCCTCTCTCCGACGGCCGGCGGCGGCGGCTTCGGCGGCGGTTTTCCCGGCGCTGGTGCCCCCGGCGCGCCGACGGTGGATCCGGCCACGGGTTTGCCGGTGGCGCCCGCTGGCGGTGGTGGTGCCGAGTCGGTCGATTTGAATTCCGTGATCATCAAAATCAACCCGGGCTTGAGCGATGTGCGCCTGGCCGACGTGTTGGAAGCCGTTTGTCAGGTGGCGGATCATCCGATCAAATATAGCGTGGTTGATTATGCGGTGGTTTTTTCAGCCAAGGGAGCCGAAACCCCGACGCTTTACAGCCGGCATTTCAGAGTTGATCCGAATACATTCATCCAAGGATTGCAGGCGGTCAGCGCACTCAGTTTTGGTTCGGCCACCAGTTCCGGCAGCAGTGGTGGCAGCAGCGGTGGTGGTGGTGGTGGCGGTGGTGGTGGCAGCAGCGGCGGCGGTCAGAACGGCCAAAACAATGGCGCGGTTGTGCCGATTGTCAACGTCGCGCCCAATTCAGGCAATCTTCGACAGTCCAATGGCGGTGGTGGTGGCGGCGGTGGCGGAAACCGCGGCGGTGGCGGCACCGCTGGCGGTGCCGGTGGTGCAGGTGGCCTGAACAACAATAGCGATGGCGGTTTGAACTACGTGACGACCGTGGGTCAGACCGTGGACATCAGCACGCAAGCCCGGCTTTTCTTCTCGACGCTCGGAGTCAACCTGGATTCCTCCACTCCCGGCGGATTGGGCAAAAGTATTTTTTTCAACGATCGGCTTGGTGAATTATTTGTCCGTGCCACGGCACAGGATTTGGACACCATCGAAAACGCCATCGAAGTGTTGAACCGCGTGGCGCCGCAAATTCATATCAAATCCCGCTTCATAGAAATTTTGCAGAATGACAGCACGGCCTTGGGCTTCGACTGGTATCTGGGAAATTATGTGAATGGCAAAGTCATCGCCAACGGCGGCAGCGCTCCCTCCCTGACTACGCCGGTCTCTCCGGCTAATCCGCTCGGCACGTTCCCGGGTAACACCCCGGCCAGCCAGATTCCGGGCTCGGCAAATGATCAGCTGGTTACGCAGGGCTTGCGCAACCCGCTCAACGCGCCGGCGCTGACGACGGTGACGGGCATCTTGACGGATCCCAATTTCCGGGTGGTCATTCATGCTTTGGAACAGCGCGACGGCGCAGAAACTCTCGCGGAACCGGAAGTGGTCACCACCAGCGGACGACAAACCCAGATGCGGGCAACGCAACTCATCTTCGTCGTGACCGGCTACGACTTCCAGCAAGGCACGGCGGCCACCACCACCACCGGCACCACCCAATAATTCTTACCACGTCGAAAAATGAAAACACATAAAGCAAACCGGATTGGCAAGCTGGCGGTGATGGTTGTTACTGCCATTGGAGCCGTCGGAATTGTTCAGGCCCAAAACAACACCTTCGTTCCCGGAGTCTCGGCCATCACGCCCGTCACCCAGCAGGTTGAGACCGGCCCGGTGCTGGATGTGGTTCCGTATGTTTTGTCGGACGGTTATACCATCAACCTGACGCTCATTCCGTCACTGACCGAGTTTGGCGGCTATCAGCCCCCCCCGCCCGTTCCCAATGTCACGGGGGGACTGAATGTGGTGCAGTTGCCGACCAGTTTGCCATTATTTAACGTCCGGCAAGTGGTCACCACGGTGAACATCTGGGACAACCAAACCATCGTGATTGGCGGGTTGATTAACTCGACAACCGCGAGCACCAAAGACAGCGTCCCCGTGCTGGGTAATTTGCCGGTGGTGGGAAAATTGTTTCAAAGCTCCTCCAAAACGGTGACGAAGAAGAACCTGATGATTTTTGTGACGGCCACCATTGTGGATCCGGCTGGCAACCGGGTGCATTCGGATGATGAATTGCCGTTCACGCAAACTGCCATACCGACGCAACCGGTGGTGCCGGGACAGAAGTTCGAGCCCGGTCCGGGGCCGCTGACCGTGCCGGCGGCCAAGTAACCTGAGCGTGGTTGTCGCCGGCGGTGGCACTTCCAGATGGGAAACTTTGTGAACCGGTTGCTGATTGTTGACGGCCATGCATACGCTTATCGCGCGTTTTTTGCGATTCGCGAGTTGCGTTCGCCAGCCGGCCAGCCGACGAATGCGATTTATGGCTTTGTCAAGATGCTGACCAAAATGCGGGCAAGCCTCAGGCCAACGCATTTGATTGTCGTGTGGGACGGCGGCTTGAGCGCGGAACGCATGACAGCGCTGCCGGAATACAAGGCGCAGCGGCCGGAAATGCCGGAGGACCTGAGGCCGCAATTGGATGAGATCGTTGGCTATTTGCAGGCGGCGCGGATCGCCTCCTTCCGGCGCGAAGGCGTGGAGGCGGATGATTACATCGCCTGCCTGTCGCGGCACGCAGTCGGAGCCGGCATGAGCGTGGTCATCGCGAGTTCGGACAAAGATTTTATGCAGCTGGTTTCGCCGCAAGTCGGGTTGTTAAATCCGAACGACAAAAGTGAGACCGTGTGGACCGACGAGCAGGTGCGGGCCAAGGCCGGTGTGGAGCCGTCGCAGATTGTGGACTGGCTGGCGCTGATGGGCGACAGCGTGGACAACATTCCGGGCGTGCCCGGGGTCGGGCCGAAGACGGCTGCCGACCTGATCAAACGGTTCGGTTCGGTGGACGGATTGCTGCGGCGTCTGGATGAGGTGAAGCAGGAAAAGCTGCAGGCCTCATTACGCGCCTCGGTGTCGGCGGTGCGGCGGAATTTGGATCTGGTGCGGCTGCAGGATGATTTGCCCTGCGAATTTTCGCCGGATGGATTGACGGTGAATACAGTGGATGCCGCGCAGCTGGGCGGGTTGTTCCGGCGGTGGGGATTCAAGGGAATGCTGGAAGAACTGGAAGCGGGCTCCGGCCTGCGACAGGCGGTTTTGATTTAGAAAATTGGAAAACGATGAATTTGCGAAGCTGGATGCAAAATGTGTTGACGGGCAGACGCGCGGGACGTGTCTGCTTCGCCACGGGAATTTTTGGACAAAGTGTGCGGGTGAGTTTAGAGTCCGCCAAACCTTTTATGTTTTTGATTTTCATCCGCCGGGTGGCTCTCTGTCTGATTTCAGGTGCGCTCTTCGGCGTTCCGGCCGCGGGCCTTGCCCAGACCAATTATTATGCTGCAAACGGAACCGAATACGCCGTGGTCGGTTCCTTGTTCGGTGATCAAGTTTTCCCCGATGTGGCCGTAACGCCGGATGGCGGCTTTGTGGTCTGGCAGGACAACGCCACCGATGGTGACGGCTGGGGCGTGAGTGCCCGGCGGGTGGATGGCACGCTTTCCGGCACGTTGAGCCCCTTCCGTGTGAATGTGCAGGGCACGAATGACCAGGAAAATGCGCGGGTGGCGATGTTGAAAAACGGCGGCGCGGCGTTTGTCTGGCAGGGCGGCCCGCAAAGCTACCAGGATATTTTTGCGCGTTTTCTGACACCGAGCAACACCTGGCTGACGACCACCGACGTGCTGGTCAACGCCCAGTCCAGCAACTCAACCCTGGTGGTCTATAACTACTCCACCAACAATGTCACGACGATCACCACCAATTGGGACCGCCGTCACACGACGATCACCGGTTACGTCACCAACACCACCACAACGTTGACCACGACAGCGACAACAAACTTCAATGGCGCAAGCTTCAACATCAATCCGGCTGTGGCCGTGCTCAACAACAGCAATGTCGTGGTCGTCTGGTCCAGCTTCAATCGGGCCGGCCCCAACAGCCTGCAGGACGTATATGCCAAAATTCTGTCACCCACCGGTGTCACCGTCAGCAACCAGTTTTTAGTCAATCAGTTCACCAACTACAACCAGCGCACCCCGGCGGTCGCGGCGTTGAAAGGCGGGGGATTTGTCGTGGCCTGGGTTTCGGAACAGCAGCGAATCGTGGCCCCCGTGCTGGGGACGAATTCAACCTATACCACCGCGAGCACGACGGTCGTTCCCAGTGTGGACATTTATACCCGCCTCTACCAAAGCAGTGGCGCGCCGGCGGGAAATGAATCGCTTGCCAACACGGGTTTCAATCCCTGTGCAAATCCCAGTGTCGCCGCTGCGTCGGATGGCGGATTCATGGTGGCGTGGAGCGGACGCGACATGGCGGTCATTACCAACGGATGGGATGTCTATGCGCGGCCGTTTTCCAGCACGGGCATCGGTGGCACCATGGTGCGTTTAAATACATATTTGGCTGCCAATCAATATGGGCCGCATGTCAGCGCCATTGGTTTGGATTATCTGGCGATTTGGACCAGCTTGCGGCAGGACGGCTCCCGTGAAGGTGTCTACGGTCAACTCGTTCACAATGACGGTTCATTCGTGGGCGGCGAGTTCCGCGTGAACACCACAACCATTAGCCAGCAAATCCAGCCGGTCGTCGCCTCCGACGGAATAGGCCAGTTTATAGTGGCTTGGGCCAGCTATACCGGCGGGCCTAACAGTTTCGACCTTTTTGCACAGCGCTACGCCAACGTGTCGTCCCTACTGCAGCCCATGTCTGCACCGTTCGTGTGGGCGCCATTCGCTGTGAGCAATGGCGTGTATCAGCCGCAGTTGCAGGTTTCCTGGCCGCCGTTGTTGGGGATTTCCATTTCCCGTTACGAGGTCTATGTGGACGGAGCCACGACGCCGACGGCGGTGGTGACCAACAATCAGTGGATGATGACGGTGGCCAATGGCTTGACCGCCAGCAGCACGCATTCGTTTGCCGTGGATTATGTGGTGACGGACGGGCGTATAGCGCCGGTTTCGCCATCCACCAGTGGCACGACTTGGGGTGGTTTGAACTGGGGCGGCATCCCGTTTGAATGGATGACCCAGTATTACGGCTCTGACATCAGCCAGTGGCCGGCGGCGGGCGGCGACAGCGATGGTGATGGCATGACCACCTTGCAGGAATTTTCGTCCGGCACCATTCCCACCAACTCCGCCAGCGTCTTGCAGGTGCAACTCGCCAAGACCGGGCAGGGGATGTTCCTGAATTGGTGCACGCTACCGGGGCAGACGTATCAGGTGCAGGGGACGGTGGATTTGAAAACGTGGAGTAATCTGGGAACCCCGCGGTTTGCCGCGGGAACGACGGATTCAGTTTATGTCGGCGGCAGTTCATCTGGTTATTACCGGGTGACGCTGTTGCGCCAGTGAAGAATTATATGCGACAAGTGATGAAGACATTTTTGCTGGTAGCCATGGTGATGTTTGGCCTGCGGCATTCGGTTGAGGCGTATTCACTCGGCGGGCCGATTGGCAATAATCCCAATCCGTTCGGCATTCAGCCGGGAGGTGATTCGTGGCAGCAAGTGGTCATTGGCTATGATTTGGGTGGTGACCTGAATGCCCCCAAGAATTTGGGTGAAGGATATCGCCGCAATACCCCGGTGATGTATTACGCCTTCGACGTAAATTTCCTGGACTTTTTTGGCTCCAACGGGATCGTGGCGGTTGATGGTGCATTCACCATCTTGAATAATCTGACCAATGTATCCAACTACAGCGACAGTCTGTCGGAATTTCCGCTGGATTCCCGCCATGTCAACTATCAGGCGCAGGCATTGGGATTATATGATCTCAAGTCATGGACCTTGGGCGCCATGACGGAGCAGATTGGGCTGGCCGATCCGGTGCGTTACGTGTGGACGTTGCATGATCGTTTTCACGTGGGCCAGATTGCCTGCCCGGTGGGCATGGAGTATCTGGTGGTGCAAAGAAATTATGATTTTGTTTCCAGCCCCCTGAACCAGCTCCAATACTCGCCTTACATCAACGACACGCTGTATAGCTATAATATTTCGGAAATTTGCACGGGTCCGCCTGACACACTGGCTCTGGCGGTACCGTTTACGGTGGACCCGTTGGCGGATAATTTTTCACCGGTGGCTTCATTTCAGTCGTTCAACATTAGCTATGGCGATTTTTTCACCGGGTTGACACGAGATGATGTGGCGGGGTTGAGATACTTGCTTAAAGCCAAAAATGTCAATTTTGAATCTCCGGAACCGGGCGCCACGTTAACCGTCATTACCACCAATCTCCTGTCGCAGACGGTGTTTCCCGCCAATACCAACAGTCCGTCGGGTTTCGGCACGTTTGACCTGTTTTCGTTGCAAAGCGCCTCCCGCACCAATGACCCGGCCACGCTGCAACTCCTGTTCCCCGGGGTGATCGTGGCGACCTCTTCGAATTTTTTGACGGTGGTGGCCACACCGGTCGTGACGGCGACTTTAAAACCGTTGATTGGCGCTCCGATTGGCACGGCACCCAAGCTGGTGATTGAGACCAACGGATATACCTATTCGAGTCAGACGAACTACGTGACCACCTTCGCCAACATCGTCACCAACCATTTTCGCATCAATCCCACGGCCATCTTGCAGACCATCAAGGTGGGTCCGGCAAATGGCGCTCCGCTGGGCAGCCCGTCCATTACCAATGTCAGTACAACGACCGTCACCCTGACGAATTCGACCGCCGGTGATTATTACTCGCTGTCACCCGATCTCTGTCCCCTCAACCTGCTGGGAGTGCTTTATACCAATGTGGTGGTGATAACGAACGTGCTCACCGCTGTGAATACCAATGTCGTGACGTCCAGCAACACCACCGCCTTTGGCTTCTCTCAAAACCTGGTGATGTCTTTCACCAACTATGCCTTCAAGGCGAATCCGGTGACCTGCACGCAATCCACCAACGGTCCGGCGCTTTATCAGGGCATTGAAAACATGAAGTTCGTGAAGAGCAGCTTTGACTCGCTCATCGGCCAGTTCTTCCAGCCGGTCACCAATAATTATACGATGGTTAATGTGTTGGACAGCCAGGCAAAGGTGCAGCGTTTTCAGCGCGTCGTGACCACGCCGGACTTTGTAATATCCGCTGAAGATTTAACCACCGGCCCCGGCAGTTCTATTCACGGCGTCTCGGCTTACGAACGGAACCTTAATTTTGATCAGGGCAATGTGCCGCCCGGTCTGGCTGGGCCGGGAACCATCACTTCGTCCACCACGATTTCCTTCAACAAATCCGGCCCGGTTTATTTCAACAGCTTTGGCGACGTGCTGGACGGCACGCCTTTCTTTAATGAGTCGCCCGGCGGTGATGTCGCTGATTTGTTTTACGCCACGTATTTCGTCTGGGCCTCTTACGACGGCACCACCAACGCCCCGGTGGTCTTTCCCGATGGCACCAGCATCGACAATCTGCAAAACCAGATTTTAGTTCAAGTATCACCCACCAGCCTGCCGGTGGGCACGAAAGGGGTGGCTTATCCGGCAACCACCTTCACGGCCACGGGCGGGGCGTTCTCCCCGCCGTTCACCTGGTCGCTGGCGTTTGGCTCAGGGATGCCGGCCGGCATGGGCCTGTCCCCCAATGGAACCCTTTCCGGCACCCCCACTCAATCCGGCACGTTTGACTTTATCCTGCAGCTGACCGATTCCTTGTCGCGTTCGGTGCAGTTTAATTATACCATCACCATCCAATGAACGGCCACGCCCCCAAGAATCACCTGATGAAGCCGATGAATATTTTGATGAAATGGCCCCTTTGGTGCGTGCTGCTGAGCCTGTCCCTGGCGCGCATGGCGTCGGCGGCCGACGCAGTCTACCAGAACGATGCCGACATTAATTACCCTGCCAATGTCAGCTTCCCGCCGGTAGTTGATGCCACCAATTTCATCAATAACGGCTCTTTCACCATCAATTTCACGACATTCTCGCCGAACCAATCCTTTTACGAGACGTCGGACACCATTAATTACACCAACATCGGTTCGATGGCGGTCAATACCGGATTCAAGTTCGACACCCAGTCCACCACCACCGGGATGCGGACCATGGCGGGCAGCTTTTTCAATCCGGGCACCATCAGCTGCGGTTCCATCAACAACTTGGGCGACATATTTAACGGGCAGCTGTTCTTTTTCTTTTTTGGCGGTGCGCAGCCCCAGTGCATCGTCAGCGCAACCAACATTGTGAATTCCGGAACAGTGGATGTGGGTGTGGATGGTTTGATGCAATTCACCGGACATAATGTGGACTTGAGCTACGGCACATTGTTGCTGGAAGGGTCCGGCGGTGCGGCTGGAACCGGAGTATTTGGGTTGAACACGAATGGTTGGAATCCAGGCCAACAATTGCAGGCAAACAGCGCCCAGTCGGGCCCTTTTCCGATTCCGCCGTTCGGTTTCAAAGTGACCTTGTTTCTGCCCAACTCGACCGCATACATTGATACTACCAGCGTCGATCCGAACAATACTGTGATTCGGGCCGTGTTTATTGAGGATTTCAGTTCTAATGTCACGTTTAATGTTTATTTTCCACCTCTTATCGGTCCATCTAGCGCAACCAATGCCGTCGTGGAATGGGTGGGTTCGTATCTGGACGTGGCGAGTGGTAATAACTTCAACAGCTATCTTTATCTTTTTGATGATTATAATCGGGGTGCTGCCACCAATCTCACTCTGGTGAACGGGTTTCCGGATAATTTTACCTTTGCTCAAAGCAGCGCGCCGCTACTCGTTGGCGTGCCGGCTCCTGCGGGCTTTCAGAATATATTTCCAGATGGTTCGATTTCAAACCAATACGCTTTCGCCAATGCGGACTTGATCTCCACGACCGTCAGCACAAATACTATTGTCAACCACTCGATCACTAATCTGCCGGGTCGCCTTCAAATCTCCGCCGCCAGGGATTTGAATCTGGCCTTCGCACAAATCACCGGGCTCAACTACATGTCGGTGATATGCACGAATCAATTTGACGGCAGTACCGGTGCCCTGATTCAATCGCCATTTTCCGACTTCAATTTGGGAGTGACCAACGGTTTCCTGACCATTTCCAATTTATCGGCACCGCAAGTTCCGACCTGGAACGGCAACGTTCAGGCTTACAGCACGCTCTGGCAGAATACGGATACTAACACCGGGGTCGCGGTGACCAACACTTTCTGTGTTTTGATCGTCAGCAGCCAGTTGACGCCGACCACCCGGGCCCAGGTGCAGGATCTGATTTTGCACGGCACGAACAGCGTTGTCGTCAGCGACACGCTGAACGTCATGCGCACCCTGAACATTGATGCGCAAAACCTGACGCTTACAACCAACGGAGTTGGCGTCGGGGCGACTTCATTGGATGGCGAACTCAACTTGACCGGGAGTTCGATACTTTGGCAGAGCTCTTTGCCGAATGTGCGCAACCTGACCAACAACGGGGCGATCCGCACGGGCAATTCAGCCAACTTTGGCAATCCGCTGACGGTGAATGTGACGCCCGCCGTGCCGGGGGTGGCTGCGGTGGGAACGCTTTCCCAGTCGGGCACGGCAAATGTGGCCGCCAACGACACCGTGACCATCGGGACGTCGAATTACAAGTTTGTCACCTCGCTGACGGGCGGGCAGACAAATCAGGTCAAACGGGGCTTCGCGTTCGATGACTCCATGAACAATCTGATTGCCGCGATCAATCACACGGCGGGCTCGGGCACCGCCTACAGCACGGGAACAACGACCAACCCGCAAGTGCAGGCGGGGTCGCTCGTCAGTCACGCTTTCACGGTGACGGCGCGCACCGCCGGAGCGGCGGCCAATGCGATTGCCACGACCACCACTTCGACACATCTGACCTGGAACGGTCAGACCCATCTCACCGGCGGCGTGGATTTCGTGGCGGCCATCACGAATATCATTGCGTTCCCCTACGACACATTCATCAACCACGGTTTGATTTCTGATTTGGGATCGATTGTCTATGCCGGCTACTTTGAGAACGGTGGTTACATCACCAACGGTGCGGCTGGTTCCTTTATCCTGCAGTCGCGAACGGCGGTGGTGACCAATGGCACCATCCTGGCAAATGGCGACCTGTCGATCACGGCGGACAGCCTGGTGACGAGCAATGCGACCTTCAGCGCGGGACGTTCCCTGGTCCTGCAGGTGACCAATCTGCTGACCGATTCCGATGTCACGAACGGAAATTTCTGGTCGGTGTTCGGCGCCTCGAGCGTTGGTCTCAACCTGCCGATCAAACCGCCGTTCGGTGATTTGCGCTCCACCACCATCACCAATACGGCCTTGGCCAATAAAAAGGTCGTTAACACCTGGGCCGGTCAGGATCGCGGCGTTTCCGTCAACGGTTACACGAACAACGTGGCGGTCGGCCGGTTGATCCTGGATGCGACCAATCCGCCGCCGAACAATTTGTTTACCTTCAACGGCGCGGGTGTCAGCAACGCCATCTATGTGGACTACCTGGCATTCCAGAATCAGGCCACCAACCGTGATCCCAGCGGCAACATGTCGGTGTTGTCCATCAATACGAACATGGTCATCTACTATGCCCAGGCGGTCATTGACGGCGTTTCCGTGGCGGAGAAGATCAACCACAAGAACAACGACCGTCTGCGCTGGGTGGCGGCCTATGCCGGCAACTACAGCTCGACCAACATCGTCTCTGGCGGCGTGACCAACTCCGTAAACCTGGCATTGCTGCAAAGCGTGAACATTGATTCGGATGGAGACGGCATTCCGAACGCCTTCGATCCGACACCGTTCTTTTTTGGTTCTACAAACATGGTAGTGACCATGGTGTTGACCAATGGGCAGGTGTTGCTCACCTGGCCGACAATTCCCAACGCCACCAACATTGTCTTCTACACGACAAACTGTACCACGGCTCCTTATATGGTGTTGACAAACTTTGTCACACCGCCCGCCCCGCCTTATGCGCCGATCACAGCTATGTTCTATGATTTGATTCTGACCCAACGGTTTTATCAAGTGCGGGTGGATCCAAATAACGTCAGCCTTTACGGGCCCTAGGATTTAAAGGACATGCGGTTTATCGGTGCGGGAAAACTCCCGGCCGTTGCAAGTTTACATGGCAAAAGAAATTATGAAAAAGTTCACAAGCCCGGAGTTTCAAAACTTCACGGGGAGAATTGGCTTCCTGACTTTGGCGCTGCTGGTTTTGCTTGGTTTGATGGTGAACACGGCTGAAGCCCAGACCAGCTTCACTTCACCGGGAACGCTGTCTGGCAGTTGGGGTTCCAATGGGGGTTATGACAACAGCGGCGTGGTGCTGGTTCCGGGGGGGCCCAGCAATGCCGGTTTCCCGCCGAAAGCGCCGCTCTGGTATGTTTGGACGGCTCCCGTGGATGGTGAGGTGACTTTGGATACGATTGGCAGTGAAGATTTTTTTGGACAGCAATTGGATACGGTGTTGGGAGTTTATATTGGCACTGATTACACCAAACTTACCCAAGTGGCGGCGAATGATGATTTGTTTCCGATCAACAGCACCGACCCGCAAATTAATGAGAGTGGCAGCGCTGACTATGTTAATTTTTTTGGGTCTCCGGAAGTTCCCTATGTCCAGCCTTTCTATGGGCCAAGCCATCTCCGCTTTAATGCCAAAGGCGGCACGACTTATTATTTCGCGGTGGATACCAAGACAGTGCCACTGTTCCCCGATTCCATCTTTTTAAACTGGGCCTATCAGCCGTCGGGTGTTTTCCGCTTTGCCACTGAAGATGTTGACCCATCGACAGGGTTGCTGCTTTACCAAACCGCGCAAACCGAGAGCCAGCTTCCGCAGGGCTATGACAACTCGGCAAATTCCGCCACTTTGTCCTATTATACTTTTAACGCCAAGGGCACTTTGGTCACGGTCACCCGGACTGCTGGAGCCACAGGACGCGCTGTCGTGAACTATATGACCGTGGCAGGGGCGGCTTTGCCGGCTTTGCCCTTGGGGGATTCCCCAGCTTATGTTACCTACACAAACATATTCTATTTTACAAACGCAGCTGGGGTCTTTTATACCAATATCACTGAAGTCGTGCCTGGAGATTATACACCGGTGACTAATCAGCTGGTTTTTGACGATTATGAAATGAGCAAGACCATTCTCATTCCCATCAATCCGGGTGGCGGGTATCTCAACAATCCCAACATCACGACAAATTTGATTTTTAGCACGACATCCCAAGGATTGCAGCAAGCGATACAACAGGCGCGTTCCAAGGTGGCCAATACGCTAAGCAACGTGGTTTTTGGAGTGCAGTTGACCAGCGCCAATCCGGATATCTATGAATCCGGCGACGTCTCGCTCCCCCGCATTGATCCAACCTTCGGCACAGCGCTGGTAAAGATTTTAAATTCAAGAGCGGATCCCTATGGTCCTGATTTAGTTGACCAAGTGGTTACCAATATCGTAGCGGGGGTCACCAATGT